>NZ_JALEIK010000033.1 GCF_022770205.1 Helicobacter sp.
GAAAAAATGTCAGATTCTCTTTTAGCAAAGCTTAAAAATGCTTTTCCAAAAGTGCGATTTCATCAAACATTTGGGGCAAGTGAGATAGGTATCACGCAGACTACAACAAAGGATAATTTTATCCGCCTTGATAATATGGACTATAAGATTGTCAATAACGAGCTTTTTATCAAATCCCACACAAACGCACTAGGCTATCTTAATAGTGATAATAGTGTGTTTGATAATGAAGGCTACTTTGCAACAGGGGATTTGGTAGAAACAAAGATTATTAATAATGAAGAGTATATAAAAATCATAGGCAGGGCAAAGGAAGTAATTAATGTAGGTGGAGAGAAAGTTATCCCACAAGAAGTTGAAGGGGTATTGCTACAGATTCCATTTATAAGTGATTGTGTCGTATATGGAGAATCTAATGCGATTACAGGGCAAAGTGTAAGTGTAAAGGAGGTGTTGGATTCTAATCATTATGAGTGGGTGCAAAATAGCAAAAAGTTAGATTCTAGTCATTGTTATACTGAGCGTGAGCTAGTATCTCAAAATAGCAAAAACAAGGAATGTGTAGCCGACGCCACAGAATCTGCAAACCTAGATTCTAGTAAAAACACAGATAGCAACACTGCGGAAGCAGTTTCTTTAGAAAATGCAACGCAAACAACACAAAACTTAACACTCAAAAAATATATCCGCACTTTCTGCAAAGACAAACTCGCCCCCTTTAAGATTCCAAGTAAAGTAAGCATTGTGGAATCTTTAGAGATGAGTGAGAGATTTAAGAGGGTGCGTATTGGAAATGAGTAAAATTTTAGAAAAAATCAAATGTTCTGGTATAGAAGGGAAACATATTAATATGCGCTTGGTGGAACTCTATGATGCGGAATTTATCTATGCTATGCGTCAAAATTCAAATAGGGCGAGATTTTTATCAGGTATAAAAAATGGAGTGAAAGCGCAAATAGAATGGATAAAGAAATACAAAGCGCGCGAGAGAAAAAGGAATGAATTTTATTTTATTATACAATCAAAACAAGATGATAATGTTGGGCTAGTACGACTTTATGATTTGAGAGAAGATTCTTTTTGTTGGGGGAGTTGGATTATGAAAGATAATGTTTCTGCAAATTATGCAATAGAATCTCTGTTGTGTGTTTATGATTTTGGTTTTTATACGCTTGGATTTCCAAAAGCACATTTTGATGTAAGAAAGAAAAATGTTAGTGTTTTGGCTTTTCATAGAAGATTTGGAGCAAAAGTTATAAGCGAAAGTGATTTGGACTACTATTTTGAGCTAACCGAAGTTGATTATAAAATAATTAAGAAAAAGTATTCTAGGTATCAATAGGATAAAAATATGTTTTAATAATTTATTGGCTATTGCATAATGAACTATCTGTGGAGTTTCTGGTATTTTTTGGTAAAATTAGTCTTTAATTGAGTAGATATGAGGATAATATGCCACAAATTTCAATCTTAGCACCAACTTTTAACCACGAAAAATACATAGGGAGATTTATAGAATCAACGCTTAATCAGGGTTTTAATGACTTTGAAGTGTTGATTGTAGATGATTGTAGCAGCGATAATACAACTAAAGAGATTTTAAAATACAAGGATAAGCGCATAAAGCTAATTAAGCACGATTTTAATCGCGGTGTGAACGCTGCGTTAAATGCTGCATTTAAGCGTTCAAAATCTGATATTTTACTCTTTTGTGCGGGAGATGATTCTTTTGAGCTAGACGCGCTAGAGATGGTTTATAACGCACACCAAAAGAATGATTATGCGGCATTATACACGCCTTTAATCCCTGTTGATGAGAATAATAATGTGATTGAAGAGCTAATGGATGGCTATGTGAATATGCAAAATAGAAGTAAAAGTGAGTTTATTTATTACACTTTTTTAATGTGGAATTGTCTGACATCGCCTGGAATGTCTATGAAGCGCCAATACGCTAAAGTAATTTTCCCTTTGCCTGCGAGTATGGTTAATTTTCAGGATTATCAAATGCATATTAGACTGATGAAGCTAGGGGAAATAGGGGTTTTAGACAAAAGGATTGTGCGCTATAAAGTGCCTATGCAAAATGGCTCACAGCTAAGTTCTCCTAGTCAAATAACAGGTATGCGTGAAATGCTAGAAACACACGCCCTTTTGGATGAATTTTTAACTTATGATGACATTCCGCTTTTAGAAGCAACTTTTGCCAAAGAGATAGCGCAAACGGGGGTAAAACCTTATGTGGATACTTTGCCTTTTTTTTGGGGAGCTATGGCGTTATGCTCACAGCATCAAATTAGAAAAATCTGGGGCTATCATAAGATAATGCAGTTTTATAACCAAAAAGGCGCACAAGAGATTTTGCATAAAAGATACGCCTTTACCTTTGCTAATTTGCTACATTTAGCACAATTTTGTGTAGCACAAGGTGGTTAAATGGTGCAGTTTTTAGATTTACAAAAGATTAATGCAAGGTTTCAAAGCTCTTTTGATAGCGTTTTTAAGGAAGTGTGCGCAAGTGGTTGGTATTTACAAGGTAGGCAAAATGCGGAGTTTGAAAAAGAGTTTGCAGAGTATTGCGGAGTGGAATATTGTGTGGGGTGCGCTAATGGATTAGACGCGCTAAGGCTTATTATTAAGGCGTATGGTTTTGGTGTAGGGGATGAGATTATAGTCCCTGCAAACACTTATATTGCTAGCATTTTAGCGATTTCTGATAATGGTTGCACGCCTGTGCTTGTAGAGCCAGATTTGCAGACTTATAACATTGATGCTCGGTGCATAGAGTCGCATATTACTTCAAAGACAAAGGCGATTTTGGTGGTGCATTTGTATGGGCGTGCGGTGGATATGGAGAAAATTTGGGAGCTTGCTAAGAAGTATCGCCTAAAAATTATAGAGGATTCTGCACAAGCACACGGAGCGATGTATCAAGGAAAGAGAGTTGGGGGTTTAGGGGATGCTAGTGGATTTTCTTTTTATCCGGGCAAGAATTTAGGCGCACTTGGTGATGGTGGAGCGGTTACGACTAATGATAGGGAATTAGCTGATAAAATCCGCTCCTTAGCAAATTATGGCTCTTTTAAAAAATATGAAAATCTCTATAAGGGGCTAAATTCTAGGCTTGATGAGATGCAAGCTGGGTTTTTACGCATAAAACTTAAAGGGCTTGATAGTGATAATCTAAGGCGCAAAGAGATTGCGCAACTTTATTTGCAAAACATTAAGAATCCACAAATCACACTTCCAATTACAAACTGGGAGACATTTGCACAAACTTCTCACGCTTGGCATCTCTTTGTAATAAGAACGCAAGAGCGTAAGAGATTGCAAGAGTATTTAACGCAAAATGGAATCCAAACCTTAATCCACTATCCAATTCCACCCCATAAACAGCTTGCTTATAAAGAATGGAATGCGTTAGAATTACCGCTTACAGAAAAAATCCATAATGAAGTTTTGTCTATCCCTATAAGCCCAGTGATGACAGATAGGGAGGTGCGTGAAGTTGTTGGGATTTTGAATCAATTTTGTGAGTAGAGCATTTACATATCTTCTTCTTTTAGCATTGCGCGGGATTCCTCTCTTACTCTGTCCATTCCGATGTAAAATTCTTTCATCATTGATAAAAAGAGGTATTTGCCCTGTTGAGTAGGATAATAATCCTGCCCTTGTTTGTAGATATTGCCGCTTAGTCGCAAAAAGGCGATTTCTTTCAACAAATCCCATTCTAAGTTTGCATTGTAATGCTCTTTAAAGCGTTTTGCGCTTGCCTTTCCACCAAAGAGTTCTACCATTAATCGGTATTGTAATTGTGCTTTTTTAGAGTATTTGCGTTCCCTTGCTACGCCCATTTGCCCGCTTTGGATTTTTTGTGCGTATTCTTTGAGAGAAAATGTGTTGGTATAAAGCACTCCTTTTAGAAAGCTAAAAGAGCCTGAGCCAATCCCTACATATTCATCATTATCTACGACATATTCATCAAAGATTGCACTGCCTTTGTGTGAAAATGCCCAACTTGAAAGGGGCGTAAAATCGTTTTGTAAAGTTTCTAGGATTAGCTGATAAAGGGAAGCTTCATTTTTTAAGCATACCTCGCCTATGGAGCGTTTTAAGATGCTTTTGACAGAGGGGGAGGACATTAGCGGATAGGTTGTGAGCTGGTTGGGTTTTAATGCTTTTATCCGTTCTAAATCTTTTGTTAGCATTTCTTGCGTTTGGTTTGGAAAATTAAAGATTAAATCCACATTTAAAATTGGTAGAATCCCCCTAGCGTTTTCTAGCTTTTTGTAAGTTTCTTCACCGCTACCAAATTTCTCATAACGCCCAATTTTGCGTAAGATTCCATCATCAAAGCTTTGCACGCCAACGGAGAGTCTATCCACTCTGCCTTTAAAGAATTCTAGTGTTTCTTTTTGTAAATGGTTAGGGTCTGATTCGCAAGAAACTTCTTTGATGCTAAAAAGGGATTTTGCTAAATCTAGTGTTTTACAAAGCTCATCAGGCATTATTGAAGTTGTTCCACCTCCTACATAGATAGCATTAAAGTCATAGCCTAGCTCCTTTACCATTTGCATTTCTTTGCGTAAGTTTTCAAAATAGCGTTTTGCCTTGTCCTCTTGGAATAAGAAGCGATTAAAAGAGCAATATGTGCAAAGTGTCGCACAAAAGGGAATGTGCATATATAAAAGATAGCTTTTATCCTGCACTTTTTTAGGATCTGGAAGTGGGAGTTTTGTAAGGGGGCTTGGGTGTAAGTGTAAATAACGCTGTGTCGCAAAGCGCATAAGCGTATTCACAAGGGATGTTGAAAAATTTTGCTGTATCATCAATAGAAGTTAGAATACCAAGTGCTCAACATTGCTTAAAGCACAAAAGTGCTTTAAGCTTATGCCATAATGTCTAAAGCATTTGTGTTTTGGCTTGGAGCTTGTGTTGATTGGCTTGGAGCTTGCTGTGTTTGTAAGTTACCTTGCGCACCTTCCATTCCGCTTAGGATTGAGCTCATAATTGCTTCTTCGCTATCCATAGCTTTTTTAAGAACATTTAAGTTTCCACCTGTAGCTAACGCACTGCTGTCAATACCTGAAATCATAACAGACTCCTTTCTTATGATTTATCATTCTTTGTCATAAAAGAATTGACGCATTATATATCGGTAGTTTTTATAAAAGACTAAAGGATAAAAATTTTATATATTGCATATTGTTTTGGAAATAATTTGTTAGAATTCCGCTTTATTTGGCGTTAGATAGGAGTGGTGATGAAAAAAGTTTTAACAATTTTTGCAGTGGGCATTGTTGGAATCTTAGCAATCGTTGTTGGTGCGGTATTTTGGTTATTTTCTAGCAGTGGAAATGCGTTTTTAAAAGATAAAATCACACAAATTGTGAATGAAAAAGCTCCTGTGGGATTAGAATTTACACATTTTAATTTAGGTTTTCGCTCCTATGCTTTTGCAATGACAGATCAGCAAAATTCTAAAATTGCAATCAATGGGGATTATTCACTTTTCACGCTTAATACAAGTGCAAAAATCCAAGCAATTCTTAAAGATTTAGCTCCTTATGAGAAGCTTTTAGGGATGCGTTTAAATGGCAGTGTTAGCATTGATGGAGATGTTATTAAGCAAGCGAATCATTTAGGGATTAAAGCAAATATTAATGCGTTTAAGAGTGCGATTTTTGCAGATGTGCGTTTGGAGAATTTTAAGCCTAAACGCCTATTTTTGGATAGCAAAGAGGGGATTAATGTGGAATCCTTGCTTGTGTTTTTTAATCAACCACAATATGCAAAAGGTAGAATCTTATTAAAAGCAGATATGGATCTTTCAGATTTGCAAGCACCAAGTGGGGGATTTAGTATTGCTTCAAGTGCGATTGTGCCTAATGTTACACTTTTACAAAAAGCTTATGGGCTTGTGCTACCAGAGGATTCCATCCAATTTGCAATGGATGGTGTTGCAAAGAATGATAGCATTATTGCTACATTGCTTGTAAGCTCTAGTTATTTAAATGTGGAATCTAAAAACTTAAGAGTAAGCATTGCGGATTTTTCAAGCAATGGAGAGATTCAAATGCGCACACAAAACATCGGCTTTGGGGATTTTATGCTAAAAACTCCGCTATTGGCAAACATTAATCTAAGAAAAATTACGCATCAAGAAGCAACTCTAGCTCTAAATGTTCTGACAAATCCTATTTTAGCGCATATTGTAATGCCACATTACACGCCACAAAGCATAAGGCTAAATGCAAAGGATTTAAGCTTAAATGAACTTGTTAATCTAGCAGGAAGTTATGGAAATGTGAAGGATTATGCGTTAGATGGGAGTTTAAGTTTAAATGCACTTATGGATAAAATCACGCTTTCTCCGCTAAGCTATGTGCTAAAAGGCGATGCAAAAAGCACGCTTGCAAGTTTGCGTTATCAAAATTTAGAAGTTGGCAAAAATAATGCGCTAAGTGCGGAATTTAGTGGGAATGCGAAGGATTTAAAGCTGCAAGTGAAAAGTGATTTGTTTGACTCTCAAATGCTTATGAATGCTAAGTTGCAAAATCATATCTTAAAAAATGTGCAAGCGGATATTAAAGCACTCAATTTAGAAAAGCTTGCAAAACTTTTAGGATACGATGTGCAAGGGGCAATCAATGCAAAAGTGGATTTAAAAAACTTTAAGGATTCTAATTTTGATGGGGATTTTAGTTTAGATTCTCCGCAAATCACGCTAGCAAAGAAGACTTTAAATGCCTTAAGCGGTATGGAGTTTAAAAAGGATTTAACTTTTACCTTAAAGAGTGGTGGAGCGTTTAAAGATGGTGGTGGCACTGCTATGCTCAATCTTTATGGAGAGCACATTCAAGCAATGTTTAAAAATGCAACAATGGACTTTAAAAATAATGCGTATTTTACAGATTTTAGCCTAAGCACACCTGAGATTGCAAACATTAATCCCGTTGAAATGACGCTAAAGGGTGCATTAACACTAAGTGGAAGCGTGGGCTTAACAGACAATAAGCCAAGTTTGATTCTCCAAAATAGAGATTTTGGAAATTTTGATGTGGCATTAAAGAATGAAAAATTACTGCTTAGCGGTAAAGATTTAGACATTAAAAAATTAGCAACTTTTATGGGCAATGGCAAGTTAATTAAAGGTGGAATCGCAAATGTAAATGCGGATTTGAACCTTCAAGGGAGCGATGCAAAGAGTATGATTAAGCATTTAAAGGGAAGTGCGGAAGTGCATACAAGGGATTTAGAAATTTATAGCCTTGATATTGATGCGCTTGCTAGGGGTTATGAAAATGCAAATAGTGTCAATTTACTTGATGTGGGTGCATTTGTGCTAGCAGGTCCGCTTGGTATTGCTGCAACAAAGGGGGGTAATGTAGGAATGTTAGGGTTAAATACATTAGTGGATACTAAGAGTGTGATTAAAGAACTGATAGCAAAATTTGCACTTGAAAATGGTGTGGCATATGCACAAGATGTAGCCTTTGCAACAGATAAAACTAGACTAGCAGCCATTGGAGCGATTAATCTTAACAATAATGCCTTTGAAAACTTTACAATCGGACTCTTAGATGCGAAAAATTGCGCAAAATATTCTCAAACAATTCAAGGAACACTAGATGATCCAAAAATTGAAGTTACACAAACAACTCTTAAAACAGCAGTTAATCTAGCAAATTCCATTTTTAAAAAGTTAAAAAAGGGAGCAGAGGTGATTACAGAACCTGTTTTAGGTGAGGCTAAGGCTTGCACTCCCTTTTATAAAGGAAGTGTAAAACATCCACAATAAAGGAGTAAAATGCGATTAATTTCTTGGAATGTTAATGGACTAAGGGCGTGTATGAATAAGGGATTTATGGAGTTTTTTAATGCGATAAATGCAGATGTGTTTTGTATCCAAGAATCCAAAATGCACAAAGAGCAGGCGGAATTTGACTTTAGCGGTTATTATGAATATTGGAATAGTGCAGAGAAAAAGGGCTACTCTGGCGTGGCGATTTTTAGCAAGCAAGAGCCTTTGAGTGTGGGTTATGGTATGGGAATTGCTCACCACGATAAAGAAGGGAGAATCATCACAGCGGAGTTTGAGGGCTTTTATCTAGTTAATGTTTATACGCCAAACTCTAAAAGGGAGCTAGAACGCTTAGAATACAGAATGGAATGGGAAGAGGATTTTAGGGTGTTTTTGAAAAAGTTGGAATCTAAAAAGCCTGTGATTGTGTGTGGGGATTTAAATGTCGCACACAAAGAGATTGATTTAAAAAATCCTAAAACAAACCGCAGAAATGCAGGCTTTACCGATGAAGAGAGGGAAAAAATGCGTGTGCTTTTAGATTCTGGCTTTACAGACACTTATCGGTATTTTTATCCTGACAAGGAGGGTGCTTACACTTGGTGGAGCTATATGGGAAAAGCAAGGGCTAATAACACGGGGTGGCGGATTGATTATTTTTTATGTTCTAAGGCGTTGGATTCTAGGCTTAAGAGTGCTAGCATTTACCCTGAGATTTTAGGGAGTGATCATTGTCCTGTGGGAATAGAAATTGATTGATATAGATAATCAGACTAAAATCAAATTAGATTCCAACTTTTTAGCATTTTTGGATTCTATCTTTTTAGAGATTTTAAAAGACTTAGGGTTAAAAGATAAGCAATGCGAACTCTTACTTGTGGAGAATGCAAAAATGCAAGCATTAAATTTAGAATTTAGGGGGATTGATAAGCCCACAGATGTGTTATCCTTCCCGCTAGAGTTTTCACCGCTTTTAGGAAGTGTTGTCATCTCAGTAGAATTTGCAACCAAAATCGCACAAGAGTTAGGGCATAGTTTAGAGAGTGAAATTGCCTTGCTGTTTATCCACGGAGTGTTGCATTTGCTAGGCTTTGACCACGAAGTAGATAGTGGAGAGCATAGAGAGAGAGAAAAAGAGTTTGTGGAGAAGTTTTGTTTGCCTAAGAGTTTGATAATCCGCGCACAAAGTTAAGCATTTGCTTGCAAGTGCCTTTTTGCACGCTTTATAAGATTTGTAACTTGTAAGAGTGAAGAAGGCAAGGGAAGCTAGCCCTAGAAGTTGGAATGGTAATTGCTTGATATTTTGCAAAATACTTTGTCTTTAAAGGATTGCAAATGTTAAGATCTTTATGGTCAGGCGTTAGTGGTATGCAAGCGCATCAAATTGCATTAGATGTGGAATCAAATAATATTGCAAATGTCAATACAAATGGTTTTAAATATTCAAGGGCAGATTTTTCTACAATGGTTAGTCAAACGAGGCGTTCTGCTACGATTCCTTATGCAGGCTATGGTGGGGTGAATGATTTTTCTGTGGGTTTAGGAACAGGGATTGAAACAACAACAAAAGTGTTTTCACAAGGCTCTTTACAAAACACAGACAGAAAAGGTGATTTAGCATTAAGCGGACAAGGGATGTTTGTAGTAAGCAATAATGGTGGTTATACAAATATGTATACTAGAGATGGTGCGTTTATGTTTGATGCAGTGGGAAATCTTGTCAATACTAGTGGATTTATCGTGCAAGGCTGGGTAAGAGATCTCTCTATGCTGAATTGTGCGTGTGGAACAGGCTCTTTAAATCGTGTGGATTCCACAGGTCCTGTTGGAAATATCACAATTGATCCTAGATTAACAATTCCAGCAAAAAAGACAAGCGTTGTTACGGGGAATATTAATCTAACAAGTGGGTATAAAACACAAAACATTGATTGCCCAAGCCCTTTAGATAGCACGAATGCAAACAATTTTGCAGGCGGTTTAGAGCGTATCTATGACACAAAAGATAGGCAACATGAGATTCCACAAGATATGGGAGTGATGTTTAATGACGCAGGAGAGGCGATGCGCTTACAAGAGGAGCAGGGAGTGTGGATAAGCTACCAAACTGCTACATCACGCCCTTTATTGCTTGGCGGAAATTTAGCACAGGGTGCGATTACAACAACGGTTACAATTAATGAACAAACAATCACTTGGACAAACAATCCAGCAGATGGCACTAGCCATTTGCTTGCTGCACAAAGAGCGATTAATAATTTGAAGGATAAAACCGGTGTAGAAGCAATTGTGCAAGGTGAAACACTGATTTTACAAAATAAAAACCAATTAGACGGCGATGCAAGCAATAAAAACATCCGCGCAACAGGCTTT
>NZ_JALEIK010000012.1 GCF_022770205.1 Helicobacter sp.
GCACTGATTGAAGATGGTGATGAAATAGAGATTTCTGTCTCGCGTGGGAGTTTGGAATTGAAAGTGGATTCTAAAACTTTAGAAGCACGCCGCGCTAAATGGAAGCCAATCAAAAAAGAGATAACAAGCAAATGGCTTAAACGCTACGCCCTGCTTGTAAGCAACGCCGCAAATGGCGCGGTGTTAAAAACGGAGTTGTAAGTGGGTAAAATACGAGAAATGGATAGCAAAAGCTTAAAGTAACAAAGAAATAAAAATGCTAAATAAAATTGAAATAAAAACATTGCAAGAGATAGAAAACAAATACTATATGCAGCCTATGCTTGAATCCATAATAAAAGATTTAAAAAATAATAAGCTTAATTTACAGGAAGTTTTTAACAATCTCTATGGATATTTGCTAGATTCTAAAGAAGCAGTTGAAAAGCTATTAAAAGAGCGTGTTAATAGAAATGAAATTAAAGATATAAGCCAAGCAAGAAAAAGCATAGCAGGAAGTGCCTTTTCAAACCTTATTGTTTGGGTATTTTTAAAAAATAAAGAAAGTGGAAATGTTGATAAGGATATTTTTATTACCAACAAAATATCACAAATCCCACATTTTAAAGAACTATTTTATATAAAGGTTGGCGAAGAAACACAAAAACCAGATGTAGATTTAGTAATTTATAGGCTAGATTCTAAACAAAATTTAGCAAGTTGCCTTATTCTTTCTCTTAAAACTTCTCTAAGAGAAAGAGCTGGTCAAACATACAAATGGAAACTTTTAATGGAAATTGCCAATACAGAATCTGGCATTAAAGAAAAATACAATATTAGCTATAACCCACCCATTCAACCTTTAGTATGCTTTGCTGCCGTTAATTTCTATAATGAAATCAATAATCCACAACATAGAGGTATGTTTAAATTTTTTGATTGTGCTTTTATAGGGAAAAATATACAAACAGGGGATTTCATTAAGCCTTGCAATACAAGAATCCATCAAAGCTATATACAATCCAAAATATGATTTTTTAGGGCAAAGCTATGCGTCAATGTATCCTAATTTACACAAATATCCAGCGACTATGCTCCCACAAATTGGCTATGAATTATTAAAAGAGTTTAAGGCAAAGAAAACAGCTCTTTTAGACCCATATTGTGGAAGTGGCAGTAGTTTTATAAGTGGTTTAGAGTATGGTATAAAGCATTTTGTGGGCTTTGATTTAAATCCTTTAGCAATCCTTTTTGAAAACATAGTAAAAATTGTGGAAATTAAGAAAGCTAATATTACAAACATTGATTTTTGGATAGAGAAACAAGCGCAGGTGGATTTAGCCCTTATTTTTCATCATTTAAACAATACTAAAGAATGGAATATAAAAAACTTATTTTTACTTGCTTTTAGTGAAACTTTAAGAGAAGCAAGCTATACAAGAAATAATGAATTTAAACTTTTTAGAATGAAAGATTATGAAAATTACAAGCCCAACACGCATAAAATCTTTAAAGAAAAGCTGGATTCTCTTATTGATGATTATTTATCTTTTTATCAACATAAAATAAAAAATATTACGCATAATATTACAAACTCAAGTTTTACAAATACCGCTAAAAGTTTGACACTATTCTTACCAGTCCGCCCTATGGTGATTCTAAGACAACAGTAGCTTATGGACAATTTAGCACTTTTATCAATGAATATATGGGCTTTCAAAATGCAAGGAAACTTGACTCACAGCTTTTAGGCGGTAAAAAATCAAAAGAGTTTTATAATAAGGGAGTAATGCAGGAATATATACAAGAAATTGCTAAAATTGATCGCAAAAGAGCTTTAGAAGTTTCAAGTTTTTATGTAGATTTGGAACAAAGTATTGTGAATTTAATAAACGCCTTAAATATCGGTGCTAAAGTCTTTTTTGTAGTGGGTAATCGTCAGGTTAAAAAAATACAACTTCCAACAGACAAGTTTATCGCCGAAGTTTTTTGCAACAATGGCTTTAAGCATTTGACTACCATAAAACGCAAGATTTCTAATAAAGCTATGCCACTTAAAAACTCTCCTACAAATAAAGCTGGAATCCTATCTAGCACGATGAATGAAGAATGGATAGTAGTGTGTGAGAAAACTTAGCAGTTCTATAACTTTGCAAAATTTATGTGATAAGCTAAATAACACAGATTGGCAGGAGCTTGGCTTTGTGTGTGATGGGAGGTTTCTTTTCTCACAAAGAAGCCTAGAAAATGCGATGTTAGATTCTAAGTTTTTTGATTTTTATCAAAAATATTAATATTAAAAAAATAGAATTAAAATCTAATTTAGCTACAAATCCTAATACAATGATAAAAACTTTAAAGTTATCTAAAAAACACTTGCAACTCTTCCCAAGTAAAATTTGCTAGCATATATGCAATTATAAACATCACAAAGGCAGTGAAGGAATTTAGAATCACCCAAGATTTTGGATTCTTAAAAAGCACACTTGCTTTATGTGCTGCAAATCCAAGACCTAAGAACCAAAGGCAAGATGCACTAATGATTCCACCACTTAGCAAGAGCTTTTCATCTGCGCTAAAGGGCAGAGCAATCGCACCTAAAATAAGAATTGTGTCTAAATACACATGAGGGTTTAGAAGCGTTATGGCAAGTGTTTGGGTGATTACTTTTACAAGGCTTGTTTTGTTTCCTTGTGCGTTTAATTCTAGGCGTTGGTTTGCTTTAAAAGCAGAGCGCAAAGATAGAATTCCATAGCTTAAGACAAAAAGTGTTCCAGCAACTCCAAGTAAAATCGTAAAAATCTTGTTTTTTGCTAGAAATTCCCCAACTCCAAAAATTCCTAAACTTACAAGCACAATATCACAAATAATGCAAGTTATACACACAAAAAAAATGTGATTTTTTAAGATTCCTTGTTTGATAACAAACATATTTTGCGCACCGATAGTTGCAAATAGTGATAGTGCAATTAGCAGTCCTTGTAGATAAATCTCCATAGTTTTCCTTAAAATTGTTCATAGAGTAGTTTAGTTGCCATTAGAAAGGAGATTCCAACAACAAGGGGTTTAATAATGCGGATTCCATAGCGAATAGCCATTCTAGAGCCAAGGTTTGCACCAATAAACTGCCCTAAAGCCATAAGCAGTCCAATACCCCATAGAATATGTCCGCCAAATGCAAAAAAGATTAAGGAAGCGAGATTTGTTGAGAAGTTATAAAGTTTTGCTTGTCCTAAACTCTGTGTTACGCCAAGCCCTCCAATGATGATTAATGCGAGCATAAAAAATGAACCTGTGCCCGGACCAAAAAAACCATCATAAAACCCAACAGCAGCAATTGCAAAGCTTAAATATGCTTTATTTATTTTCTCTGTTTTTTCTATCTCTTGAATATTGGGAGAAAATAAAAAATACAATCCAAAAATTAGCACAAAAAAGGGCAAAATCTTAGAGAGAAATTCTAATTGGATAAACTGCACACTCATTGTGCCTATTGCAGAAAAAATAAAGGCAATGCTTGCAAAAGGAATCCCAGATTTTAAGTTGATGTAACCTTTTTTATAGAATTGTAAGGTTGCAGAAAAGCTACCAAAGGAGCTTTGAAGCTTATTTGTTGCTAAGACTTGAAGAGGGGAAATTCCTGCAAGCAAAAGCGCAGGGATTGTTATCATTCCGCCACCTCCAGAAATAGAATCAATAAAACCCGCTACAAATGCCGCAAAAAAGAGCAATAAAAGCATATATACATCAAAACTAACGATAAATTCTTCCATTTAGATCCCTAAAACAAAAGCATTATTATATTGCAAGTTTTAAAAAATATCGCACATTGATTCACCATTGTGCAAGCGGGAGGATTTAGAATATTGACACTCCAACATAGAATCTTTGAGTCTAAAAAAGGCATTAGCTCCATAATGATGGATAACAAAGCCATCTTTTTGCTTGCTAAAATGGCAGTCTTTAGAAGTGAAATCTAAATGGCTGTATAGAGAATCCCAATTTATTGTTTGCCTTGTTTGAAGCTGCGCCTTTAACTCCAAGCGTAAATTTAACATTTGAAGTTGAAATTTTTTACACAAGCATTTTTAGTGTAATTTGCAAAATGCGGAATCCCAATGCTCAAAAGTATTCCAACTAGCAAGAGTGTTAGGATAATTTCTAATAAAGTAAAGGCATTTCTTAGCATTTTAAAAGATGATAGAGTTGCTAAGAAGTGGAATCTTCAATGTGGAATTTAAGCCAATATTTTCAATGAGTTTCGCACAAGTATCACCGCTTGCATTGCCTGGGGTTTGTGTGGAGATTTCTAAAAATTGGACACCTTTTGGTGTTGTAGCAGGTGCGCTCTTTGCATCAAGAAGCTTTGCACTAATGCAAGGGTTATTATTGGAATCTTGTAGC
>NZ_JALEIK010000019.1 GCF_022770205.1 Helicobacter sp.
CCTAGAGAATAATCCTAGCTTTGAAGATGATATTATTAGCATTGTGCAAGATATTACTAAAAGTGTAGATGCAAAGTATTCTAATGCATCAGGTTATACGGATTCTGCAATAAAAACAAGTTTAGAGATTAGTGTGTAGGGTGGGCGTAATTGCCCACCTTTGTTAGGGTTATGCCTTTTTCTCACTGACAATATCAATGATATTATCGCCTACCATTACAGCGATTTTTGCCATATATTCCACAGGGCTTGTAAAGCCAACGCAAGAGCAATTAATTTCACCTAAAATGTAGCGGTCTTTGCCATTTTCATCAGTGTCTAAAATAAAATCTGCTGTCCAAATTAAGGGTAAATCATAGTTTCCAAGCTTAGATTTAATAGAAGGAAGCTGCCCTAAGAACCAATCTACAAGCTCTTGCCAGTCTTTTGGCTCATCATAGCGGTATTTTGCACCGCTAAAAAGAGTTGCAGAAAAGGCATCGCCACCTTCAGCAGGCTTTTTATGCACGACATACACAGGAGTTTTATAAAGCATTAGGATTCTAATTTCTCCTTCTTTAATGCGCGGAAGGAAAGTCATATCTACAAGCATTCCATTATCGCCAATGATATATTGCTCACAAAAATCCATAAACTCTCCAAGTTTGCGTTCCTCGCTATGATTATCCTTGGCTTCTGTGCAAATGATTTTTGTATCAAGGGGCAAGGAATCACAAGTGTTATAAGCACCTTCTGCTAATCGCACGCGCCAAATCCCTTCCCCTGTGGAGCCACGATTTTGCTTTAACACTCTCTCACCCTTTGCTAGGCTTTTTGGGAAAGTTTTTTTAAAAGTTTCAATATCATAATACGCATAGGTGTCATCTGGCACAAGTGGAGTGTCTGCAAGCTTTGTTAAAGCATCTTTTGCGCCATAGCCAATCATTGCATCAGGGTGAGGCATACCCACAAGTCCATCAGCACAAAGTTTGCGCAATACTTCAAAGTAAAGTTTTTCTTCTTTTAGATTTCCCGGATTCACGCGTGAAACATAGCCATCTGCGGTATCTCTTACGCGCTGATAGATTTTATTGCGTTCGTTTTCATTGCGCAAAATATCATCGCTAAAAAACACAACTTCTGCATTCCAGCCTTTGTCCTTTAGCGCATTTACCATAGGCATTGTGTCCCTTCTGTATCCATCAGGTCCTTTATCGCTTCCGCCAACTGCTTCAAAGAAAATAATATTCTTTTTCATTAAACACTCCTAATTTTGTAATCTTTGAGTTTCTGATAATAGTAAAATTTGGCTTATAGACATACAAAAATTATAATTTATAAGTAATTTTTAAGTTTTATGTTACAAAAATTTGCACTTTTAAGTGTTTTTGCGCATAAAATTCCCATTTTTACCTCCCTTTTTTTCTAAGAGGCAAATTTCGCTTAAAACCATTGTTTTATCAAGGGATTTTACCATATCATAAATGGTGAGAAGTCCGATATTTACGCCCATTAACGCTTCCATTTCTACGCCTGTTTGTCCAAAGGTTTTAGCACACACTTCTAAAACAAAGGCATTTTCGCTTTCAAGCTCTGTAATATTGCATTTCACACTGCTTAAAAAAAGCGGATGGCACATAGGAATTAGCTCTGAAGTGCGTTTTGAGCCCATAATTGCAGCGATGATTGCAGTTTGCAGCACTGCTCCTTTTTTGACATTTTGTTCTTTAATCGCATTAAATGCTTCTTTGTTCATTGTGATTTTACCACTAGCAATTGCCTCTCTTTGTGTGGAATCCTTTGTGGAAATATCTACCATTTTTGGGTTTTGGCGTGTATCTAAATGCGTGAGTTCCATTTTTATCCTTTCAAGAAGTTTGTAAAACATAATTTTGTCATTTTTTAGCATTTTTGGGAATGCGTTTAAGGGTTTGGATTGCTAAGAATTAGGTGGCAATTTGCTATAATGCGCCTTTATTTTGGACTTTAAAAGAGAAATGATGTCTAAAAGTGTTGTGTTTTCTATTTTATTGGTTTGTGCGATGTTGTTTTGGGGAGCATCTTGGCCTAGTAGTAAGGTTCTTGTAGGTTATACTGGTGCAGATGTGATTACATTTTGGCGTTTCTTTTTTGCGCTTTTAGCTTCTATTCCCCTTGTGATTGCCCTTAGGATTCCACTTAAAATTGATGGTAAGGCATTTAAATTTTTACTCATTGCTACGGTGTTAAATTGTTTATATTCCTTAATGTTTTTTGTGGGATTAAATTATGGTAGCGCAGGAAAGGGTGGTGTGCTTGTAACAACGATGACCCCTGTGTTTGTGTATGTTTTAACCTTTTGGCTTTATAAAACCCAAAAAGATAGCAGCAAAGTGATGCGAGGTAATGAGATTTTAGGATTAATTTTAGGCGTGTTGGCTGGAATTTGCTTATTAGATTTAGGAAATTTACAGACACTTTTTAGCAAATTTAATGTCTTTTTTGTGCTGTGTGCGTTGGATTGGGCAATTTTAACATTGGTGTGCCAGCGTGTTAGAATCCATCCTGTTGCAATAAATTTTTACATTACGCTTTTTAGTGCGGTGTTGTTTTCTCCTATTTTTTTGATGCAATCTGCAATGCTAGAGATTTTTAGCTTTGATTTGCGCTTTTGGTGTATGCTTTTAATCATTGCTGTGCTTTCAACTGCTATTGGAACAAGCATTTATTATATGGGAATTGCACAAGTTGGCGCACAAAAGGCAAGCTCTTACCCGCTTTTAGTGCCTGTGTTTGCACTAGTGACTAGCTTTTTAATTTTAGGAGAGATTCCAAGTGTTTTAACGCTAATAGGTGGGTGCATTGCAATTTTTGCGATTTATCTTATTAATCTTTATAAACCTAAGCAATCTAGGAATCTTTAAATCAAAGGTGAGTGAATGCAGAATCCTAAGAGTTTTTTGGAAATTTTAAGTTTTAGTCAAAAGCGTTGTGTTTGGATTGCATTTGCTGTTTTTGCGTTTTTAATTGTGGCGTTTTCGCATTTTGTGTTGCAAGAATATTTGTTTTTGCAGCCTTGTGAGCAATGCGTGTATATCCGCTATGCCTTTATTGTGCTAGGACTTGGTTGCTGTGTGATTGCGCTTTCTCCTAGAAGTATTTTTGGGCTTTTTGGGATTTTCATTTGTGCTTATGCGCTTGCTAGGGGAGTTTTAGCGGCATTTATGCTAAAGGGAATCCAAAACGCATTGCAGAGTGAAACTTTTGTTTTTGGATTAAAAGGCTGTTCGCTTAATCCAAAATTTGATTTTAATCTTCCGCTTGATGTTTGGATTCCAACTCTTTTTGCTCCTAGTGGCTTTTGTGGAATGGATTTGCCTATGCTAAATAGAATCCAAATGCTATCGCCTATGCAAGAGTGGTTTGTTGCTTTGTATGCAGATGGTTGGTATCTCATTCCAACATTGAAGTTTGGAACAATGGCGGAGTGTGCATTGTTTATTTTTGTGGTTTATGGAGTTGGAATCGGAATTTTATTTTTGACAAATTTCTATAAAAAGTCAAATAAAATTTAACCAAAATTTATTATTAAGCGTTTAACAAGTTATATTTACCTAAAATCGCTGTTTTTGATAAGGAAAATTATGAATTTGCTTAAAAATATTGTGTTGTTTTATAGGGATGGGTTTAGAAATATGCAGCTTGGTAAAACCTTGTGGCTTGTAATTTTCATTAAACTTTTTGTGATGTTTGCTGTGCTTAAAGTCTTTATTTATGACACTTCATTGCGAAATTTTGAGACACAAGAAGCAAAGAGTGATTTTGTTTTAGAAAATCTTACAAAGGAGTAAAATGGAATTAAGTGTGGATTGGAGCAGGGCGCAGTTTGCACTCACTGCGATTTATCATTTTTTATTTGTGCCTTTAACGCTTGGGCTTTCTTTTATCATTGCGATTATGGAAAGCATTTATGTTAAAACGGGTGATGAAGAGTGGAAAAGAATTACTAAGTTTTGGCTCACACTTTTTGGGATTAACTTTGCTATTGGTGTGGCAACGGGCATTATTATGGAGTTTGAGTTTGGCACAAATTGGGCAAATTATAGTTGGTTTGTGGGAGATATTTTTGGTGCACCGCTAGCTGTTGAAGGGATTTTTGCTTTTTTCTTAGAGGCAACATTTTTTGCTGTGATGTTCTTTGGTTGGAATCGCGTTTCAAAAAGATTCCATTTAATCTCTACTTGGCTTGTGGCAATTGGAAGTAATATCAGTGCATTTTGGATTCTAGTGGCAAATGGTTGGATGCAATATCCTGTTGGCACGCTATTTAATCCGGATACTGCAAGAAATGAAATGACAAGCTTTTTAGAGGTGGCACTCTCTCCTGTGGCGGTGTCTAAATTTTTGCACACAATTGCTAGCGGATATGTGATTTCTGCCCTTTTTGTAATGGGAATTAGTGCTTGGTATTTGCTAAGGGGTAGGCATTTTATGGAGGCGAAAAAAAGTTTGGTTGTGGGGGCTTCTTTTGGGCTTTTGACTTCTATTTTCTTATTCTTTAGTGGCGATGAGAGTGCTTATCAAGTGACGCAAAAACAGCCGATGAAGCTTGCAGCAATGGAAGGGATTTATGAAGGAGAACACAGAGCGGGGCTTGTGGCGTTTGGAATCTTAAACCCTAACAAAAAGCCCGGTGATGATGAGAATGTGTTTTTATTTGACTTTACGATTCCTTATGCACTTTCAATTCTAGGGCAAAGGGATACAGAAGGCTTTATTGCAGGGATTGATGATTTGCTTTATGGAAATGAAGAAAAAGGGATTCCACCAATGGATGCTAGGATTCAAAGTGGACAATTAGCCGTGCAAGCATTGAAAGATTATAAGGCGGCAAAGGCGGAGAATAACACGGCTTTAATGCAAGAATCACGCGCAATTTTACAAGCAAATATGCATAACTTTGGCTATGGATATTTGGAGAATAAAGAACAAGCAGTGCCCCCTGTTGCTTTAACCTTTTATAGCTTCCATTTAATGGTAGCACTTGGAAGTTTTTTCTTTATCTTATTTATTGTTGTGTTATATCTTGCAATGGCAAATCGCATAGAGAGATTTAGAAAAATTCTTTGGCTTTGTGTGATAGCGATTCCGCTAGGTTATGTTGCAGCAGAAGCAGGTTGGATTGTTGCGGAAGTTGGCAGACAACCTTGGGCGATTCAAGATTTAATGCCAGTGCATATTGCTGCAACAAAGCTTTCACACATTGATGTGCAAATTTCATTCTTTATTTTTCTTGTGTTATTTACCGCTTTGCTGATTGCAGAGCTTGGGATTATGACAAAACAAATCAAAAAAGGCTTTGCCCATTAATAAAGGAGGATGGATGTTTTTTGGATTAGAACACGCTAGCTTGCAGGTGTATTGGTGGATTATCTTAAGTTTGCTTGGTGGATTGCTTGTATTTATGTTTTTTGTGCAAGGCGGGCAGGGATTGATGGATAAACTATCAAGCAATGCAGAAGAAAAAACGCTTTTAATTAATTGTTTAGGGAGAAAATGGGAGCTTGGTTTTACGACGCTTGTAGTTTTTGGTGGAGCTGCATTTGCGGCGTTTCCGCTGTTTTATAGCACGAGTTTTGGAGGGGCTTATTGGGTTTGGCTTGCGATTTTATTTTGTTTTATTTTGCAGGCTGTGAGTTATGAATACAGAAAAAAAGAAGGCAATTTTTTAGGGAGTAGAACTTATGAGATTTTTTTAAAAATCAATGGAATTTTGGGTGTGTTTTTGATTGGTGTGGCAGTTAGCACATTTTTTGCAGGTTCAGAATTTGTGTTAGATGAAAATCGTTTTGTAGAATGGAAGGGTGCTTTTAGGGGCTTAGAGCAGCTTGCTAACCCTTTTAACTATCTTTTAGGAATTGCACTTGTGTTTTTAAGCAGAATTCTAGCAGAGAGTTATTTTGTAAATGCGATTGATAATGCGCAAATTGTAGAGAGAGCTAGAAAAGATATGTTAATGAATACACTTTTATTTTTGCCCTTCTTTTTAGGATTCCTTGCTTGGATTTGCTTAAAAGATGGGTTTTTTGTAGATAGTGCTGGGGTTGTGAGTTTGCAGCCTTATGTGTATTTGCAGAATTTTTGGGATAATCCTATTCTTTTGGCGATGTTGCTTGTAGGAGTTGTGCTAGTGCTTGGTGGAATCTATGGAAGTCTAAAATGCACAAAAGGGATTTTTCTACTAGGTGTTGGCGTGGTGCTTAGTGTAATGTCAGTTTTCTTAAATGTGGGCTTAGGGAATAGCGCATTTTATCCTTCAACAACGGATTTACAAAGCTCACTTACAATTGCTAATGCAAGCTCTAGTTATTACACGCTTAGTGTTATGGGATATGTGAGCTTATTTGTGCCTTTTGTTCTTTGGTATATTGTGTATGTTTGGAGAGTTATGGATTCTAAAAAACTTTCTGCTGATGATTTAGACGACCATTCTTATTAAGGAGAGTTTATGGTTTATACATTTTTTTTAATTTTGTTGTGGCCTTTGGTGATTTTTCTCTGTTACAAATTTATATTTCTAAACATAAATGAGCTAAAAAGTAACACACAAGAATGTGATGCAAACAATCAAAATGAAGGATAATAACGCCTATATTATCGGCGTTTCTTAAGTTTTATTCCCTGAGGTAAGCACTTATTTTAAAACTTTTTAATAATTTTTATATAGAAAAAGTTATACGATATTTGAAAATTTTAAGAGACTAAGGAGAACTTGATGGAAAGTTTAACGCAAAGAAGGATTGCAGCGACACCAAAGGCGATAGGTATTGCTTGTGATTGGTTCGTGGAGGAAGCAAATAATGCTACACTAAAAAGCACAGATGGCAGGGAGATTATAGATTTTGCTTCTGGTATTGCTGTTTTAAATGTGGGGCATAGGCATCCAAGAGTAATAGAGGCAGTGAAGAAGCAATTGGATAAATTTACGCATACTGCCTATCAGGTTAGTCCTTATGAAAGTTATGTGGAATTAGCAGAAAAGATTAATCAGCTTGCACCTATTGATGGGAAGAAAAAGACTTGCTTTTTTACCACAGGTGGCGAGGCAACAGAAAATGCGATTAAAGTGGCAAAGGCATATACGAAACGCTATGGAGTGATAGCTTTTGGTGGGTCTTTTCATGGACGCACATCTATGGCTGTGAGTATGACAGGTAAAGTTGTCCCTTATAAAGCAGAGATTGGGATTGGAATGCCCGGGGTGTATCACGCTCTTTATCCTAATGCTCTCCATAATGTAAGCACGCAAGATGCAATTAAAAGTTTAGAGCATATTTGTAAAAGCTCCATTTCTCCTTATGATGTTGCGGCGATTATTTTTGAGCCTGTGCAAGGAGAGGGGGGGTTTAATCCTGCTCCTAAGGATTTTGTTCAAGCATTAAGAGAATTTTGCGATACGCATAACATTGTTTTAATCGCTGATGAAGTGCAAACAGGTTTTGCTAGAACAGGAAAAACTTTTGCAATGGAGCATTTTGGTGTGAGTGCGGATATTATCTGTATGGCTAAGAGTTTAGGTGGAGGATTTCCTATTTCTGGTATTGTTGGTAAAGAAGGGATTATGGATGCACAAAATCCCGGTGGAATGGGAGGAACTTATGCGGGAAGTCCTCTTGCAACAACGGCTGCGTTAGAAGTGTTGAAAATCATTGAGGAAGAGCATTTAAATCAGAAAGCTGAGACATTGGGTAATCAGCTAAAAACTAGATTAAAGCGTTTAAAGACTGAGGAGAATATTCAAGAGATTGCTGAGATTAGAGGGCTTGGCTCTATGGTGGGTGTAGAGTTTTTTAGAAATGGTGAGCCTAGTGCAGATTTGGCTAAGGCTATCCAAAAAGAAGCGATGGATAGGAATTTACTGCTTTTGACTTGTGGTTCTTATGGGAATGTTATTAGATTCTTATATCCTTTAACGATTCCGCAAGAACAATTTGATAAAGCATTGGAAATTGTTTGTGAATCTATTAAAAAGGCTGTGCAATGAATTTTGAACTTTTAAACCATAGTTTTGTTAGCCAAACAAAAAATGAGGATTACATTCCCGTGTGCAATCCTGCAACTTCTCAAGAGATTGCTTATGTGAAAAATGTTTCTTACGATGCTTTACAAGAAATGATTGTCCAGTCAGAAAAAGCTCAAAAGAAATGGGCTTCTATGTTAGCTTTAGAAAGGGCTGATATTTTGCTTAAATGGTATCACTTGATGTTAGAACACAAGGAAGATTTAGCAGTGATTTTAACAAAGGAGATGGGAAAGCCTTTAAATGAAGCTAGAGGGGAAATTGTTTATGGAGCGAATTTTTTGCGATGGTTTGCCGAGGAGTGTCGTAGAGTTGATGGGGATATTATTCAGCCTGTGGCAAAAAATCAAAAAATTCTTGCTTTAAAACAGCCTATTGGTGTTTGCGGTGCAATAACCCCTTGGAATTTTCCTTGTGCGATGATTACTAGAAAGGTTGCTCCTGCATTAGCTTGTGGTTGCACAATGCTTGTTAAGCCTGCTACGCAAACTCCTCTAAGTGCTTATGCTATGCTTGTTTTAGCTTTAAAAGCGGGTGTTCCAAGTGATGTTTTACAGGTGGTTACAGGAGATTCGCGTATGATTTCAAAAGTTTTATGTGAGAGTGATATTGTGCGTAAAATCACCTTTACAGGTTCTACGGAAGTTGGGCGTTTATTGATGCAACAAAGTGCGCCTACCATTAAAAAACTTTCTTTAGAGCTTGGAGGGAATGCACCTTTTATTGTTTTTGATGATGCGGATATTGATAAGGCAGTAGATGGAATCTTAATGTCAAAATTTAGAAATAGTGGGCAGACTTGCGTGTGTGCAAACAGGATTTATGTGCAAAGTAGTGTCTATGAAAAAGTGAGTGTGGCATTAAAGAAAAAAGTTGAGTCTTTAAAACTTGGAGATGGGTTAGAAAAGGACACAACACAAGGACCTTTGATTGACAACAAGGCAGTACAGAAAGTTAAAGAGCATATTAGTGATGCAATTTCTAAAGGTGCTGAAGTGCTTGTTGGAGGGAAGGCTAGCGACTTGGGGCATAGTTTTTTTGAGCCAACTATTTTAACAGGGGTTACTCAAAATATGTTGGTTGCTTGTGAAGAGACTTTTGGTC
This sequence comes from Helicobacter sp., assembly GCF_022770205.1. Taxonomy (GTDB): domain Bacteria; phylum Campylobacterota; class Campylobacteria; order Campylobacterales; family Helicobacteraceae; genus Helicobacter_D. The sequence continues at coordinate 9,143 of NZ_JALEIK010000019.1, forward strand.
CATTAGCTCCTTTATTTAAGTTTGAAACAGAAGAGGAGGTGGTTGCAATGGCAAATGATACGGAGTTTGGTTTAGCAGCGTATTTTTATACCAACAATGCAGCAAGACAATGGCGTGTTAGTGAAGCTTTGGAATATGGAATTGTAGGAATTAATACAGGCATTATATCCACTGAAGTTGCTCCTTTTGGAGGCGTTAAACAAAGCGGATTGGGCAGGGAAGGTTCAAAATATGGTATTGATGATTATTTAGAACTTAAATATGTGTGTATGAGCTTAAGTGATTAAATAAAGAATTTTAATCTTAAACAAAAGGATAGAGAATGGCAGTGATGAAGAATAATCAAGATCACGGTTTGTTGCATGAGCATACGACAGATGAGTCAACGCACATCATTGGTGAAAATCAGAAATCTTCAAGATTTTCTTTAATGATGGCTTGGTGGGGGGTGTGTAGTGCGATGTTCTACATAGTTGTAGGTGTTGCTATGGCGCAAGCTTATGGTACAAAGAATGCTATCATTGGTTTGTTAATTACTGTGGTGGCTTATGCAATTTTAAACGGCATCATTTCGCGTTATGCTATTAAAACAGGGCTTTCTGTCGCATTATTTTCAAGAGTTTTATTTGGGCATACAGGAGCAGCTTTAGCGACTCTTATTTTCTTTGCAACTGCTATTTATTATGCTGTATTTGAAGGTTCTGTTATAGCAGCAGCTTTTAACCATCAATTTCCTTCTGTTGCTTATTGGATAGGTGCTTTGATTGTAGTTTTATATAGTGTGCCACTTATTTTTGGCTCTGTGCAACATTGGCTTGATAAATTTAATGGTATTTTGCTTCCGCTTTATCTTTTAGGATTGCTGGGTGCTGTTGTTTATGCAACTATGGAATATGGCTATAATGATGCTTGGCTGAGTATGGGTCCTGAAGAGATCCCTGAGTATGGTTGGTGGAATACAGCAGTTTATTATATGGGTGTTTGGATACTGATGATGTTCACTTTTGATTTTGCACGCTTTGGTAAAAAAGAGGATTCCACATTTCATTCTGTGATTACATTTGGAATCCCTTTTTATCTTGTGTCCTTTGTTTTAGCGGCACTTGTTGGGATTTATTTGGTAAGCATTGTTCCTGCTGAAACTGGTGCTTTATCTGAAACAGCAGCGGCAGTTGCGTTTATTGATTTAATGGGCTTTTTAGGTTTAATTTTTGTATGGATTACACAGACGCGGATTAATACTGCAAATTTTTTCCTTGCAACGACAAATATGCAAGCCTTTTTCCAAGAGACTTTAAAGCTTGATTTTTCAAAATATGTGTGGGCAGTGATTGTTGGTATCGTTGTATTTTTATTAATGCTTATTGATGTGTTTGCTTATCTTTTACAGGCTTTAGCTTATCAGGGAATTTTTGTTGTTGCGTGGGTTGCGATTGCTTTAGCGCATATACTCCATCCAAAAAGAGAGGAGTATTTTGGTACCATACCTGAAGTGCGTTCAGATAAGTTGCCTGCTTTAGAGTTTAGCGGTCTAATTGCTTGGTTTGTATCAAGCATTGCTGGTGTGTTAATTTATCATTCATCTTGGGGAGCGAATTGGTATGCAACCATCACATTTTTTATTGCTTTTTTTGCCTATATTATTTTATTAAGAGTTAAATTTAAAGGATAGTAGTGCAATTAAAAGACGCTAGAGAAGAGTTTTTTGCCGAACTTAAAGGGCATCCTATCAATAAAAGACTCACGTTTTTTGAAGGTGTGGCTATGCTAGTTGGAACAAATATTGGTATAGGGATTTTATCCATAGCACACACTTCTAAAAGTGCTGGTTTTTTGCCTCTTTTGTTTTGGCTAATTGTGGCAGGTCTTTTATCCACTGTAACGATGCTTTATATTGCAGAAGCAAATATGAGAACCAAAGAGAAGTTACAGCTTACAGGTTTGTGTGTGAAGTATTTAGGAACTCCTGCAAAGTGGATAATGTTTTTATCTGTGGCTGTAACTTCTATTGGTGCATTGATGGCTTATGAAAAGGCAAGTGGAAGGATTTTAAATGAATTGCTAGGGATTCCAAATTATCTTGGCAGCATTTTGTTTTTTATCCCTGCTTCTTTGGTGCTTTGGCTTGGACTAAAAGCGATTGGTAGGGGTGAGAAGCAGATTGTTGGCATAATGTTTGGAATCCTTTGCACATTAGTTATTTTTACATTTTTTAAGCAACAGACAGATTTTGGCCATCTTTTAGAGCTTGGTGAGAATTATATTGTTGCAAGCGTGCCGATTTTTAATGTTGTTGTTTTTGTGTATTCTTCGCAATATATTGTTCCTGAAATGTCTAGAGGGTTTGCGCATACTCCTGAAAAACTGCCTAAGGCTATTATTTTAGGAAATATCATTACTTTTGGTATGCTTACCCTTATCCCTTTATCAGCTATAGCAATAGAAGGTTTGCAAAATGTTTCTGATGTTGTTACTCTTTCTTGGGGAAAAGCTATTGGGGAATGGGCTTATTATGTCGCTAATATTTTTGCCTTATGCGCCATTTTAACTTCTTATTGGGCATTAGGGGGTATGTTTTTAACAAATATTGCCAACCATATTAATGCAGATGCAGAGAATAACTTAAAGAATCGTTTTTTTATTTTGCTTTTTGTGGTGATTCCTCCCTTAGCACTTGTGCTTTTGGGTGTGATTGAGAGCGTGGATCAAGCTTTGTATTATCCCGGTGTGGTAGGAGCTTTAGTTTTGAGTTTGTTTCCTATGTTGATTTTACATAAGGCAAGGAAACTTAATGAGCAAAAAACAGATTATGTGTGTTCTAAATTTCTTACGAGTTGGATTGTTAAATTTTTCATTATTATTGTGTATTTAGCAGCTACTTTTGGCTCTATTTTGCAACATTATGGAGTTTTAACACAAGCAACAGAGTATTTATTAAAATTTTTAGGAATGCAAAGCCTTATGGGAGCTTCATAAGAGCGTTTGTACCATTGGGTTATAATTAGAATTAAAACATTTTATTTTTAAGGAGAAATTATGAAAAACTTGACAACAAAAACTTTTAGTGTGGAACCTACGAAATATTCTAAGCGACTTTTGCAAGTTGTTTTTGACAAGAAAGTTGTACAAGAATTTCTTAAGCAAACAGCAATATATCCTGTGCAGGCTTTGGAATATAAAGCTTTTTTACGCTTTAGAATCGCACAAATTTTAGATAATCTTTGTGAGAATCAACTTAAGCCATTTTTGGAGCAAGCACTTAGCGATAGGGAGACTGGAGCTTTGCTTGTTAATCCTTTGGGAGTAGATAAAGTGGAGCAGGGTGATGAAATGGTAAAAATTGCGACTGCTTTTGTGCATTTAATTGGCTGTTCAAATTTTGATTCAATGACTGGTAAGTTTTATGCAAGATGGGCAGTTGTAAATACAGATAATTCTGATAGCTATTTAAGACAACCACAAAAACCTCTTGAGCTTCATAGTGATGGAACTTTTGTTAATGAAATAACAGATTATGTTTTGATGTATAAGATTGATGAGCAAAATATGCAGGGGGGAGATTCACAGCTTTTACACCTTGATGATTGGGAAGAGCTTGATAAGTTTTATAACCATCATCTTGCAAAAAGAGTAATGCGTTGGTCAGCTCCGCCAAGCAAAAATGTTACTGAGGATGTGTATCATCCTGTTTTTGAGGCGGATAGCCACGCCAAACCTGTGATGCTTTATATTGATCAATTTGCACAACCTAAAGACTATGAAGAAGGGGTGTATTTAGCGGATTTGGGTGATTCTTTGGAGAATTCAAAGGCAAAATTATCTTTTCCAGTTCCAGTGGGGCAGTTTTTATTAATCAATAATCTTTTTTGGCTGCACGGGCGTGATAAATTCCAGCCACATCCTGATTTAAGAAGAGAACTTATGCGTCAAAGAGGATATTTTTCTTTTACTACTAACCCTTTTAGCCGTTATAAACATTTTAAAAATTTTTAAAGGATAAAAATTGATTTATGATTTTGTGGTAGTTGGAGGGGGCATTTTAGGGCATTCAGTGGCTATGCAACTGATTGAGAAATATCCAGATAGCAAAATTGCACTTTTGGAAAAAGAGCATTCTAGTGCTTTGCACCAAACCGGGCATAATAGTGGAGTCATTCACGCTGGAGTGTATTACACTCCGGGCACTCTAAAGGCAAATTTTTGCTATGAAGGAAATAGAGTAACTAAGGCTTTTTGTCAAGAAAATGGTATAAAATATGATGAGTGTGGAAAGTTGCTTGTGGCTACGAATGATCTTGAAATGCAAAGAATGGATGCTCTTTGGGAAAGAACTAAAGAGAATGGGCTTGAGAGATATAAGCTTGATGCTAAAGAGCTTAAAGATAAAGAATCTAACATTACTGGTTTAGGGGGAATATTTTTTCCTACAAGTGCCATAGTGAGTTATGTGGAAGTTACAAATGCTATGGCAAGAAAATTTAAGGAAAAAGGGGGAGAGGTTTTTTATGATTGCGAAGTGGTATCTTTAACCGAGCATTTAAGAGGAATGAAAATCCAAACAAAAAAAGGTGTTTTTGAGAGTAATTATTTGATCACTTGTTGCGGATTACATTCTGATAAAATTGTAAAAATGTTAGATGTTGAGTTGCCTTTTGTGATTTGTCCTTTTAGGGGAGAATATTTTCAATTAAACTCTAAACACAATGCTATTGTCAAACATTTGATTTATCCTATTCCAGATCCTGCAGTGCCTTTTTTAGGAGTGCATTTGACAAGAATGATTGATGGCAGTGTTACAGTTGGTCCTAATGCTGTGTTGGCTCTTAAAAGGGAAGGTTATAAAAAAAGCGATATTAGCCTTAGTGATATTGGACAAATGTTGATGCATAAGGGAATTAGAAGAGTAATTGCTAAAAACTTTAAAATAGGTTTAAGTGAGTTCAAAAACTCTTTTTATAAAAAGGGTTATTTGTCCTTAGTGCAAAAATATTGTCCCTCTTTGACTTTAGAGGACTTAACTCCATATCCCTCAGGAGTTAGGGCACAGGCTGTAAGTAATGATGGAGAGTTGATAGAAGACTTTTTATTTGTAAATACAAAAAGAAGTGTTAATGTTTGTAATGCTCCAAGTCCAGCAGCAACTTCTGCAATTCCCATAGGAAGACATATTTTAGAAAAAGTGGTTACTATGGTGCAGGAGAGTTAGACTACAAAAAGTGGAATAGAAAGTGCTTATAATTCCTAGAAAATCTTAAAAGGAGTTGTGATGCTATCAAAAGTAAATCCCTACGGATTAGGGAGCGTTTATCAAAAGCCACAGGCAGATGTAACTGCAAATGTGGAATCCAAAACCACACAAGAACAAGTCGCTTCTCAAGCTACGCAAGAAGCGCAAGAACTTCCTAATCTCTCTCAAAACGCATTAGAGATTCGCAAATTTACTGATGGGGTTAAAGGTGCAAATGAAATGGTAGGTGCAATGCAAATTGCTGATATTACGCTTAATGCGCTAAGTAATCAAATCAAAAGCAGCGGAAGTGATTTAAATGCCCTTGATACAAGCGCAAAGGCGGCTCAATTTAAGGGAGAAGCACTTTTTGGAAAAGAGCTTACAATCTCTCTAGCAGGGGAGAGCGTGTCGTTATCCTTGCCACTTCCTAGCCAAATGGAAGGGGATTTGGGGGAAAATCTTGCAAACAAGCACCAAGAAATTAGTGATAAAATGGGGCAAATTAGCGGATTGATTGAAAAGGCAAGCTTGCCATTTAGTGCACCAAATGGTCAAAGCTTTGATTTTGAAAACTTTGATCCTAGCTCGCTTAAAGGAATCTTTGGTTAAATCGCAAAGTATTTTGCATCTTTATAAGGCACAATCAGTGCTGAAGTTGTCGCTTCTGGAGTCATTTGGTAGGTTTCACTCAGTGTAATCCCAAAAGATTCTGGATTTAAAAGTTTGAAAAGTCCAAGACTTAAAGATAAATCAGGGCAAGCGGGATAGCCAAAGGAATAGCGTTGTCCGCTTTTGGAATCTAAATTCAACTCTTGACGCACTCTTGCGTGGATAAAGTCTGCTAAAGCTTCTGCTAAGTCCATTCCCAAAGCGTGTGCTAAATAATACTTGTGATACTCTCCGTCTTTATAAAGTGCTTCTTCATAAGGGGCGAAGTTATGCCCGCTAGAAACCAAATGCAAGGCGCAAACATCTCCCTTTGGGTTAAAATAATCGCTTAAGCATAAATAGGGCTTTTTGCTACTGCGTGGAAATAAAAAAGATTCCATATCGCTAAAATCTGCATTTGCGCTTAACTCTAAAATCAAGCCATCTTCTAGGTTTTTAGGCTCTTTGGTGCGTGTGTGAAAATACCCATAAAGCACTATGGGCTTAAAGAGTTGTTTTTCTATAAATTCTTGCTTTAAGGCTTGAAAGGTGGGCTCTAGTGTTTTTGTTTTTAACTCCAAATATTCCTCTTTTTTAAGCTTGCTATACCCCCAGCGGTGCTTAAAAAGCAAGTCTTTGTCAATGTAGCTAAAGACGGAATCTAGTTCGCTTAAGGTAAGCTCTAGTGAAGTTGCGCCAAAAAAGGGAGGAGTGTGTGGGATATAATCAAACTCTAGCTCGCATTTTGTGGGCTTTGGGGCGGAATCTTTTTGCAAGTTTTGTTCTAGCTTTTTTGCAAGCCTTGCTTCTTGCCTTGCTTGTTTTTCTTGTGTTTTGCCTGCCTTATCACTAGGGAGTGTTAAATCGCTAAAATCGCCACTTTGGATAATCTGCATTGCTGCAACGCTATCAAAGGCGTCTTTACAATAAAAAATAATACCATCATAGTTTGGACGACAATATTCCTCAACAAAATTGCGATTAAGTGCCGCTCCACCTAGCATTATAGGAATCGTAATGCCGCGCCTTTTTAGCTCTTCTAAGTTTTCTTTCATCACAAGTGTGGATTTTACTAAAAGTCCGCTCATACCAATACAATCCACCTTTTGATTCTCTAGCACTTCTAAAAACTTCTCTAACTCTGCTTTGATCCCTATGTTAATCACGCTAAAGCCATTGTTTGTTAGGATAATATCCACAAGATTCTTGCCCACATCGTGCACATCGCCTTTTACCGTGCCTAAGACGATGGTTGTTTTGTGTGTGCTTTGCTTTTTGGGTAAAAAGGCATTGAGATAATCCACGCTTTTTTTCATCACTTCTGCACTTTGTAAAACAAAGGGGAGTTGCATTTCTCCATTGCCAAAGCGTTCTCCTACGATTTTCATTGCATCAATTAAAATTTCATTAATGATAATTTCTGGGTTAATGGAATCCTTTGCTAGGGGTAAGAGATTTTGCATTGCGTTTAAATCACCATTGATTAGGTATTTTTGGATTCTATCTTCTAGGGGCAATGTGCCGTCCTCTTCTGTGCTTTGAAGTTCCATTGCGCCTTTGTTTTCAAAATGTTTAATGAAGGCATACAAGGGATCGCTAGTTTGTGTGTGGTTAAAAATCAAATCTTCACAAATTTTAATATCTGTTTCATCTAGGCGCGCATAGGGGATAATGTGTGCCACATTTGCAATTGCTGAAGTGAGTCCTTGTTTAATGGCGTGGTGCAAAAAGACGGAATTAAGACGGATTCTGCCTTCTTGGCTAAGTCCAAAAGAGATATTAGATAGCCCTAGCGTTGTTCCAGCCTTTGGGAAAATCTCACTTAAGGTTTTAATGGTTTCTAGCGTTTCAATTCCGGCGGTAAAATACTCCGCATCGCCACTTCCTATGGTAAAGGTTAATGGGTCAAAAATGATGTCTTCTTCTCTTAGGTTATGCACGCTTTTAGCACGTTCCATCATTCTTTTAGCGCATTCAATTTTTCTTGCATAAGTTTTACACATTCCTTGTTCATCAATGGTTAAGCACACAAGGGCTGTGCCAAATTTTTTGGCTAAACTTGCGACTTTATCAAATTTTCCGATTCCATCTTCTAGGTTTGCTGAATTGATAATGGGGCGTCCGCCGATGTGTTTTAGTGCAATCTCTAGTGCATTTACTTGTGTAGAATCAGGCATTAAAGGGAGAGTGATTTTTGTTGCATAAAGTGGAATTAATGCTTGCATATCCTTTTCTTCATTGCGCCCTGCAAAGGCTACGCTAAGATCTAGGCAATGTGTGCCACTTCGCACTTGTGCATTGCCCACACTTAAAGCCCCTTCATAATCTTCTTTGAGCAACAATTCTCTAAAGGCTTTAGAACCTGTGGCATTAGAGCGTTCGCCTATTAGCAAGGGGGCGGGGCTTTGCTTTAATTCTTTGTAGTCAAAAAGTGAAGTGATACAAGGCGTTACAGAGTTTTTGGGCGGAAGTGGTTTATGGTTGGCTGTTTTTTGCACAAGCATTTTAATATGCTCTGGCGTTGTTCCACAGCAGCCACCTAAAAGCGCAACTCCTTCTATTTCTAAAAAGCCTTGCTCTATGGCACTAAACTCTTCAGCTTGCATAGGATAATATGTGATTCCGCCCCTATTTTCTGGCAATCCTGCATTGGTGTGGATGGAAATGGGAAATTTACAAACTACACTTAAATCTTGTAAATGCTTGCGTGCTAAGTCTGGTCCTAAGCCACAATTAATTCCTAAAGAGAGAAGATTAAAGGGTTCTAAAATGTAAAAAAGCGTTGTAATATCTGTGCCTATTAGCATTGTTCCGGTAGTTTCAATGGTAACTGAAACCATTATTGGAATCTCTGGTGCAATAGCTTGGCAAGCGTGTAAAGCGGCTTTAATCTGTAAAGGATCTTGTGCGGTTTCTAGCAAAATAATATCTGCTTTAGCTTCTTTAAAGCCTTCCACACAAACACAATAGCCGCTAAACATTGTGTCATAATCGATATGTCCTAGGCTTGGAAGTTTTGTTCCTGGTCCTAAAGAAGCGGCGATAAAGAGTGCGTCCTTTTGATTTTCTAAGGGCTTATGCGCTTTTATGCACTCCTTTGCTAATGTGATTCCAACTTTTGCAATCTCCTTGCATTTCTCTTGTAAATCATATTCTGCAAGCACCCAAGGCATCACGCCAAAAGTATTTGCTTTTAGAATATTTGCACCAGCTTGCAAGTAGCTTGTATGAATGCTTTGAATCACATTTGGCGCAAAGAGATTAAGGGCTTCTGAACAGCCATCTAGTTTTTCACCCTTTGTGTTAGTTTCCCAAGATTGTATGGTATGCTTTTGAATCTCTGTTCCCATTGCGCCATCTAGGATTAGCACGCGTTCTTTGATTAATGTTTGAATAGGGTGCATTTTGGATTCCTTATTTTTTGGTTGCTTGTTTTAGCCAAAGCCACAGACTACCTAATAACACAGCGATAAATAGCGGCGCAAGGAATGGATATTCCCCTAGCATTTCAAAGCTTTTAATTAGGATTCCGCCTGAAAAATAGCCTAAAAGTCCAATGCTAACTCCCCAAATGATTGCACCAATGGCGTTGTAAAGATTAAATTTAGCTAAAGAGTAGGGCGTTAGAGCAATAGCAAGTGGGACAAGTGTTTTTAAGCCATAGATGTATTTTTTCATCACAATGATGATTGAGCCGTATTTGCGCATTAGAATATGCACTAAGGCAAGTTTGCGCCGATGTTTTGTAAGATAAGGGCGCATCATAGTTTTTTGGTAGCGCGAAAGATAAAAAAGTAGCCAATCCCCTAGAAAGTTTGCAATCACTGCTACTAGAATGCTAAGGCTTAAGTCCATTTTCCCAGTAAAGCTTAACACGCTTGCACCAACAAGAGCGATAAATCCGCCACCAAGCGAATATAGAAATAAAATCACATAGCCATATTTTGCAATTAAATCAATTGTTTCTTGCATAAAAACTCTAAGCAATAATTTTTAGGATTTTATCATTTTGTTTGAGAGAATCCAAAACCTTTAGACTTTCTTCATCTTCAATTTGCCCAAATATTGTGTGCTCACCATCTAAATGGGGCTGGGGTGCAAAACAGATAAAAAATTGGCTTCCTCCTGTATCTCTTCCAGCGTGTGCCATTGAGAGTGTGCCTTTTATGTGCTTGTGTGGATTGTTGTCTAACTCGCAAGCAATTTTATATCCCGGTCCGCCCCTGCCACTGCCTTCAGGGCATCCTCCTTGTGCGACGAATCCTGGAATTACACGATGAAAGATTAAGCCATTATAAAAGCCGCTTTGTGCTAGATGTGCGAAGTTTGCCACGGTGTTGGGGGCATCATCTGGGAAAAGTTTGATTTTCATATTGCCTTTTTCTGTGTAGATGAGTGCGTATTGTAATTTTTCTAATTCTTCTTTTTTGAGATTGAATGCTTTTAATTCCATATTTTAAAACCTTTGTGTAAAATCAAGGCTTTTATTGTAGTATTTTAAGGTTTAAAAAATCCAAAAAAGGATTCCAATGGCAAAGATAATTTTAGGAATAATGCTTGTGTTTCTTAGTGCAAATGCAAAATACCCAGATTGGTTGCAATATGGTGTGAAAGTTATTGCGGAGTTTGATGTGCCAAATAAGAGTGTCCAGCAATACAATGAAGGCTATGGACTAATTATCAACGATGGGCTTGTGCTAACAAGTGCTAGCATTGTATTTGAAGGTAAAAGAGCAAAGGATATTACGCTCTACCATACAGAAGCACTTGGGCAGCCTATTGCTTGTTTGTCGCACGCTAGAATTTTAGCCGTAAATGATAATTTAGACTTGGCTGTGCTTGTAGCAGAGAGATTTACAGATATTTATTGCAATGTTTTGCCAGAGCCAAATTTTAGGGAATTGAGTTTTGGAAAAAACTATTTTAATCTTCTTTTATTGCCTATTGATTTGCCTTTGGATGAACGCTTGGAAATTTCGTATTTTAAAGAACACGATTGGTCGCAATTTTTAAGAGAAAAGATTGTGTTTGGGGATTTTTTAGAATTATCACAAAAAGAGAAAGAGAAATTGCGCGGAATGCCCTTGTTTGTAGAAAATGAATTTTTAGGGCTTAAAATAAAGGAATCCAAAACGCATTCTGTTGGAATCCTCACACATAGAGAGATTTTAGGCTTTTTGTGTGAAGTAGAGCGGGAAACTTCTGTGTTAAAGGGGAGGCAGGATTTTAATGTTTTTTGCAATACACCCTTAGATTTGCAAAGCACGCCTTAGCAAGATTAAAGCCAATTTTAAGTAGAATTGCGCCTTAGTAGTTTTTTAAAAAGGGAATAAATGTCTGACTTGCTAAATTTAAATCAAGACATTCAAAATGTTAATATTGAAGATTCCATTAAAGAGAGTTATCTTGATTATTCTATGAGCGTCATTATTGGGCGTGCATTGCCTGATGCAAGAGATGGGTTAAAGCCTGTGCATAGGCGGATTTTATATGCGATGTATGAGCTTGGTGTAACTTCGCGCGTGGCGTATAAAAAGAGTGCTAGGATTGTGGGTGATGTGATTGGTAAATACCATCCACACGGCGATACGGCGGTTTATGATGCGCTTGTTAGGATGGCACAAGATTTTTCTATGCGCTTAGAACTTGTTGATGGGCAAGGAAACTTTGGTAGCATTGATGGGGATAGTGCTGCTGCTATGCGTTACACAGAAGCTAGAATGACACAGGCGGCTGAGGAAGTTTTGCGTGATATTGATAAGGACACGGTGGATTTTCTCCCAAATTATGATGATACTTTAGAAGAGCCAGATATTCTGCCTAGTCGCTTGCCAAACTTACTGATTAATGGCTCTAATGGAATTGCTGTTGGTATGGCAACAAACATTCCGCCACACAGAACTGATGAAATTATTGATGCGCTTGTGCATTTAATTGACAATCCAAAAGCAAGTTTAGATGAGATTTTGCAACACATTGAAGGTCCAGACTTCCCAACAGGTGGAATCATTTATGGCAAAGGTGGAATCCGTGAGGCTTATGCAAGTGGTAGAGGACGCATTAAAATCCGTGCAAAAACGCATATTGAAAAAACAAAAACAAAAGATATTATTGTGATTGATGAGATTCCTTACCAAGTTAATAAAGCGCGTTTAGTGGAGCAAATTGCCGAACTTGCAAAAGAAAAGGCGATTGAGGGAATCGCTGAAGTGCGCGATGAGTCTGATAGAGAAGGGATTAGGGTTGTGATTGAACTTAAGCGTGAGGCAATGAGTGAAATTGTGCTAAATCATCTCTTTAAATCTACGCCGATAGAGAGCACATTTGGAATCATTTTACTTGCAATTTATAATAAAGAACCAAAGGTTTTCACACTTTTAGAATTGTTAGATTTATTCCTATCGCATCGTAAAAGCGTGGTGATTCGCCGCACCATTTTTGAGCTAGAAAAGGCAAAGGCTAGGGCGCATATTTTAGAAGGCTTAAGAATTGCCTTAGAAAATATTGACGCAATCGTTGCGCTAATTCGCGCAAGTAGTGATGCAAAAGTTGCAAAAGAAGGCTTAATGACGCAATTTAGCCTAAGTGAGATACAAGCACAGGCAATTTTGGATATGCGCTTACAACGCTTAACAGGCTTGGAGAGGGATAAAATTGAAAATGAATACCAAGCGTTGTTAAAAGAGATTGAGCATTTAAGTGCGGTTTTAAAAAGTGAGAGTTTGCTAAATGGAATCATAAAAGAGGAGTTGCTAGAGATTAAAGAGAAGTTTTCTACCAAGCGTTTAACAATTATTGAAGAGGATTATGAAAGCATTGATGTGGAGGATTTAATCCCAAATGAACCTGTGGTAGTAACAATGAGCCATAGGGGTTATGTGAAGCGTGTGCCGGTGCGCACTTATGAAAAGCAAAATCGTGGCGGCAAGGGTAAGATTTCAGCAAATACGCACGATGATGACTTTATTGAAAGCTTTTTTGTCTCAGATACACACGATACGATTTTATTTATCACAGATAAGGGGCAGTTGTATTGGCTAAAGGTGTATAAGATACCAGAAGCAAGTAGGACGGCAATTGGTAAGGCAGTTGTCAATCTTATTAATCTCTCCCCTGATGAAAAGATTATGGCAACAATCACGACAAAAGATTTTAATTCTGATAAATCGCTTGCATTCTTTACAAAAAATGGAATCATTAAACGCACAAATTTAAGTGAGTTTAAAAACATTAGAAGTTTGGGCGTTAGAGCGATTAACTTGGATGAAAATGACGCACTAGTTACTGCAAAAATTATTAGTTCTAACATTAAAGAAATTTTAGTGGTAACTTATGAAGGAATGTGCGTGCGCTTTGGCGTGGATGATGTGCGTGAGATTGGGCGTGCTGCGCGCGGTGTAACAGCGATTAAATTTAAAATGCCAAAGGATTATGTGATTGGTGCAGCAGTGATTGCTGATGCAAATGAAGAGATTTTAAGTGTGAGTGAAAAAGGGATTGGAAAACGCACAGAAGTCAATGAATATCGCATTACAAAGCGTGGAGGCAAAGGCGTGATAGCAATGAAGCTTACGCCAAAAACAGGTAAGCTTGTAGGGATTGTAAATGTGGATGAAAATATGGATTTAATGGTGCTAACAAGTAGCGGTAAGATGATTCGCGTGGATATGCAAAGCATTCGCAAAGCAGGGCGTGCGACAAGTGGCGTGATTATCGTTAATGTAGATGATGATAAGGTGGTATCTATCGCAAGGTGTCCTAAAGAAGAAGAGCAAGCTGATGAGAATGAGTCTGGATTGTTGGAGTGATGCTTAGGATTCTATGGGGAATTGTATTTTGTAGTCTATCTTTGGAGGCTTTAGAATATTTGTTTTCTTATAGAGTTGCAATTAAAAATGGAATCATTTTAAATGAAAAATACAATTTTTCTCCCGCAATGGTAAGTGCTAAAATGTTAGATAAAGTCCGAAGTCCTTATAGAAAATGTGAGATTGCACACGATGCAAAGAATGAGAAGGAATTTATTTATACCCATAAAGGAGAGATTTTGGAATGCTTTTTTCATTGGGGTGTGCGCTTAGAGGATCGCAGTGAAGTGCAAAATTTACAGGGTAAATCTTTAACTTTGCTTGCGATTCCACCTTCGCGCATTAAGATTGACTATGAAAATGGAATCGCAACGATTTATGCACTCATTAAAGAAAAAAAAGCGGAAGATTTTAAGAGCGCAAAGGAGGAGAGATGAAATTAGCCGTTGTTGAAGATGATATTAATATGCGTAAATCCCTAGAAATTGCACTAGGGGAATATGAAGAATTTGAAGTGGTGAGCTTTAAAAGTGCAAAGGATGCGCTAAAAAAACTTGATGATTCCTTTGATTTAGTGATTACTGATATTAATATGCCACAGATGGATGGAATAGAATTTTTGCGCACGCTAAATGGGCGTTATGAGGCGTTAATCATTACAGGCAATGCGACTTTAAATAAGGCGATTGATTCCATTCGTCTTGGCGTTAAGGATTTTTTAACCAAACCTTTTGAAATTGAAACGCTTGTAGAAGCAATCCACAGAGCAAAAAAAGCAAAAGAAGTCCTAACAAAAGTCAAGGCAAAGCCACAAAATATGGCAGAGAACAAGCAGTTTATTGCAAGCTCACCAGCACTTGAAGGTGTATTAAAGCTTGCTAACAAAGCCGCTAAAACTGATGCTTCGGTGCTTTTGCTAGGGGAGAGTGGAGTGGGAAAGGAGTTGTTTGCAAATTTTGTCCACGCAAATTCTTTAAGGGCTAGCGCACCTTTTATTGCGTTAAATATGGCAGCAATCCCGGAAAACTTATTGGAATCTGAACTTTTTGGCTATGAAAAAGGGGCTTTTACAGATGCAACAGAAGGAAGGATTGGAAAGTTTGAAGCAGCAAATGGTGGAAGTATTTTTTTAGATGAAATTGGTGAGATGCCTATGGGACTTCAAGCAAAGCTTTTGCGTGTGCTGCAAGAAAAGGAAGTGGTGCGGCTTGGAAGTAGTAAGCCCATTAAAATAGACATTCGCTTTATTGCGGCAACAAATGCGGATATTGAAAAAAAAATTAAAAAGGGGGAGTTTAGAGAGGATTTATTTTTCAGATTGCAAACAATTCCTGTAAATATTCCCCCATTGCGTGAGCGCACAGAAGAGATTATTCCGCTTTGTGAGTGGAAACTAGCACAAGTGGATGTGCAATATGGAATCGGAATGAAACAATGGGGCGATGGGGCAAAGGAACAGCTGCTTGCTTATTCTTGGCCGGGTAATATTAGGGAATTGCTTTCTGTGATAGAGAGGGCGGCGATTTTATGCGAAGATGGTGTGATTATGCCAGAAGATTTATTCTTAAGTTCAAGAGAGAGTGGTGGTAAGAAAAAAATTGCAAATTTAGAAGAAGAGCTCATTTATGAAGCTTTAAAGAATTGCGATTCTGATGTGGATGGTGCAGCAGAATTATTGGGCTTTACAAAAGATGTATTGTTAAATAAAATTGAGCGTTATAGTATCAAGTTGTAAGGGATGAGAATGAAAAAAAATAATATTGCAGTTGTAGGTGCCACAGGTGCTGTGGGGGAAGAGATTTTTAGAATCTTAGAAGAGCGTGATTTGCCGCTTAATAAGCTCGTGCCATTGGCTAGTGCTAGGAGCGTTGGTAGGGAGATGCGTTTTAAGGGGGAAACTTATAAAGTAAAGGAGCTTACGCATTCAGTGTTTAGCGAAGAAGAAATTGCAATTGCATTTTTTTCAGCAGGTGGAAGCGTGAGTGCAGAGTTTGCACCAAGTGCGGCAAAAGCTGGGGCAGTGGTGATCGATAACACAAGCCATTTTAGAATGCAAAAAGATGTGCCTTTAGTCGTGCCAGAAGTTAATCCAAACGATATTGCATTATGGAAAAAAACAGGAATCATTGCAAATCCAAATTGCTCTACAATCCAAATGGTGCAAGTTTTAGCACCCTTGCATAAGAAATTTCGGATTGAACGCGTAGATGTTAGCACTTATCAAGCAGTATCAGGTGCTGGGAAAAAGGGTATGGAAGAGCTTGTGCTACAAATGCAGAAATTTTTTGACTTTAGCCTTGATGCTTGTGAACCAAAGGCATTTCCACACAGAATTGCGCTCAATTTGATTCCACAAATTGATGTCTTTTTAGAAAATGACTATACAAAAGAAGAGATGAAAATGGTGAATGAAACCAATAAAATTATGCATAGTGATTTTGCAGTGAGTGCAACTTGTGTGCGTGTGCCCATTTTGCGTAGTCATAGCGAAGCAATTACGATTAAATTTAAGCAAAAAATAAGCAAAGAAGCGGCGCAAGAAGTGCTTAAAAATGCGGAATCCGTAGTGCTACTAGACAATCCGCAAGAAAAACAATATCCAATGCCTATGATTGCCACAGATACCGATGAAACTTATGTGGGTAGAATCCGTGTGGATAACTATGATAAGCGCATTTTGCATCTTTGGTGCGTGGCAGATCAAATCCGCGTGGGAGCAGCAACAAATGCTATTAGAATTGCAGAGAAATGGATAGAAATGCAAAGAAATGGATAGAAATATAGGTGTGATACAATCTATTCTTTTTGTTTGTTTAGGAAATATTTGCCGCTCACCTTTAGCAGAAGGAATCGCAAGGGAGTTGGCTAGTAAAAAGGGTTTAAATCTTAAAATTGATTCTGCTGGGACAAGTGGTTGGCATATTAATGAGCCGCCTTGTGAGCGTTCTATTATAATTGGCAAAAGGCACGGCATTGATATTTCTGCTTTGCGTGGTAGAAAAGTGAATGCGTATAGTGATTTAGAATTTGATTTAGTGGTGGCAATGGATGGGCAAAATTATGCGGATTTAAAGCGTTTAGGATTTCCTAAAGAGAAACTTGCGCTAATGGGAGATTTTGGCTTACAAGGCAAAGACATACCAGATCCTTATTATTATAAGGACTTAGATGGGTTTGAGGAAATTTACACAATGCTAGAAAAAGCCATTGCAGAACTTTTAATACAGAAATTTAGATTCCATATTTAAGGGAGATAAATTCCCTTAATAGAGCGTTAAGAGGAACAGGCGGATTTACCTGTATTGATAGGTTGAATTGCAGCATTATCAGCAAGCTTTTTAGCATTAACTTCTTCAATAAATTCCCATAGTAATTTTGCAGCCTTTAAATATTCTTTTGCTGATTTAGATTCTGGTTTAAAATACACAATAGGCTTGCCGTTATCGCCACCTTCACGCACAATAGGCTCAATAGGAATCTGTGCTAGCACCTGTGTGTTAAATGCATTTGCAACTTCGCTTGTTGTGCCTTTTCCAAAAATATCATATTCTTCATTACAACCCGGACAGATAAATCCGCTCATATTCTCTACAATTCCAGCAAGCGGAATCTTAAGCTTTGTAAACATATCTAAAGCCCTTGCGCCATCATCAAGGGCGACTTTTTGTGGTGTGGATACAGCAACACCTGCTGTTACAGGAACGCTTTGTGCAAGAGTGAGTTGTGCATCACCTGTGCCTGGGGGCATATCAATTACCATTACATCTAAATCATTCCATAAAACATCACTCAACATTTGCTCAATTGCGCGGATAATCATAGGTCCGCGCCAAATTAGACTCTGTCCTTCATCATAGAGCACCCCCATTGAAATCATTTCAACTCCATAAGCTTGCAAAGGAATGAGTTTTTTAAGTTTTTCATCTATTTTTGGTTTATCTTTTTGCAAACCTAGCATTCTAGGCACATTTGGTCCATAAATATCTGCGTCAAGCAAGCCTACTTTTTTGCCTTGTTGTGCTAGGGCGATTGCGAGATTTACGCTTGTTGTGGATTTACCAACGCCCCCTTTTCCGCTGCTTATCATTATGAAGTTTTTAATCTGTGGAGCTAGATTTTTCGTGCCTTGTGGCTTTTGTGTTTGCGCTTGGGGTTTTGGCTGTTTAATATCAAGATTGATTTTTGTGATTCCTTGCGCATTTAGCTTTTGTGTAATGGTTTCGCGTAATTTATCTGCAACTTCACTTGAAGCTGATGGAATCTCTAAGCGGATTGCTACGGAATCTCCTTGTGTGAGTGTTTCTTTAACAAAATTAAAAGTTACAATGTCTTTTTCAAAATTCGGGTAAATCACTTCTTTTAAAAGATTAATGAGCTGCTCTTGATTCATACGGCTTCCTTTTCTTGTGTATTTTCTATAATATCTTGTGAAATTTTGTAGCTACAAAACTTAGGACCACACATTGAGCAAAATTTCGCTTCTTTGAAAACTTCTTGTGGCAGGCTTTCATCGTGGTATTCACGCGCTCTCTCAGGGTCTAGGGCAAGTTCAAATTGTTTATTCCAATCAAAATTGTAGCGTGCATTACTCATTGCATCATCCCTTACTCTTGCATTGATTCTACCCCTTGCAATATCAGCAGCGTGTGCCGCGATTTTATAGGCAATAATTCCTTCACGCACATCTTTTGCGTTTGGCAACCCTAAATGTTCTTTTGGAGTGACATAACATAGCATAGCAACGCCCTTCCAAGCAGCAATTGCTGCTCCCATAGCAGAAGCGATGTGATCATATCCAGCGGCTATGTCTGTAACAAGTGGTCCTAACACATAAAAGGGTGCTTCGTAGCAGAGTTCTTTTTGTAACTCCACATTGCGTTCAATTTCGTTTAATGGCACATGTCCTGGACCTTCAATCATTACTTGCACATCTTTTTCCCAAGCCCTAAGTGTGAGTTCGCCTAGCACTTTAAGTTCTCCTAGTTGCGCTGCATCGCTAGAATCCGCTAAACAGCCTGGTCGCAAGGAATCTCCAAGGCTTAAAGACACATCATATTTTTGGCAAATTGCCAAAATATCATCAAAGGCTTCATAAAAAGGATTCTGTTTATGGTAGTGCATCATCCAAGCTGCCATTAAGCTTCCGCCACGACTAACAATTCCCATTTTACGCTTTGCAAGGCGCGGCATATGCTCTAGCAAAAATCCACAATGGATTGTAAAGTAGCTAACCCCCTGCTTTGCTTGACGCTCCATAACTTCAAGCATTTTATCAATGGTAAGAGCGTTAATGTCGTTTTTCACATCGTGTAGGATTTGATAAATTGGCACTGTTCCTATTGGCACGCTAGAATGCTTAATAACAGCTTCTCTAATGGAATCCAAATCTCCTCCTGTGCTTAAATCCATAATTGTATCTGCGCCGTATTTAATGGAAACAAGCGTTTTTTGCACTTCTTCATCAATGGAGCTAGCAAGTGCGGAGCTGCCGATGTTTGCATTGATTTTTGTGCGCGTTGCGATTCCAATTCCCATTGGTTCTAAGTTTGTGTGGTTGATGTTTGCAGGTAGGATTAATCGTCCTTTAGCAACTTCCTTGCGTATATTTTCTGGACTTAAATGTTCTATGTTTGCTACATATTCCATCTCTTGTGTGATGATGCCCTTTTTTGCATAATGCAACTGCGTTTTTATTGTGTCATTTTTGCGGGATTCTACCCATTTGCTTCGCATAAATACTCCTTTTCTTTGTGTAAAAATTTTGAAAGTTGGAATCTAAAATGAAAAACCACATTTTGGATTCCATATTTTATAAATTATTCTGTATAAAGTTCAGTGCTTAGGTAGCGTTCGCCTGTATCACAAAGAATGGTAACGATGTTTTTGCCCGGATTGTTTTTAGCAATTTCGCGCGCTGCCCATAGATTTGCACCGCTTGAGATTCCAACTAGGACGCCTTCATTTTTAGCAATTTCGCGCGCTTCTTTATAAGCCCATTCCACATCAACTTTTAAAATTGTATCAATTAAATTTGTGTCTAGTATTTCTGGAATAAATCCTGCTCCGATTCCTTGTATTTTATGTGGTCCGGGTGCTTCACCGCTTAGCACAGCAGAATTTATGGGTTCTACTGCAATGATTTTTGCATTTGGATTGCGTTGTTTTAAAACAGAGCCAACTCCACTTAGTGTGCCACCTGTGCCAACTGCTGAGATGAAAATATCCACTTGATTTTCTAGTGCATCTAAGATTTCAAGCGCAGTGTGTTCTTTATGCACTTTAGGGTTTGAAGGGTTTTGAAATTGTTGTAAGATAATGGAATTTGGTGTATTTGCTTGAAGTTCTGTGGCTTTTTCTACTGCGCCTTTCATTCCTTTTTCCTTGGGCGTTAAGACAAGCTCTGCACCAAGTGCTGCCATAAGGCGACGGCGTTCTATACTCATAGATTCTGGCATTGTAAGAATCAGTTTGATTCCTTTTGCGGCACAGACTGCAGCAAGCCCAACTCCTGTATTTCCGCTTGTCGGTTCAATTAAGGTTGTGTCACAATTGATTGTCCCATTTTGCAAAGCATCTTCAATCATACTTAGTGCAATTCTATCTTTTACAGAGCTTGTAGGATTAAAGAACTCGCATTTAGCGTAAATGTTTGCTCCGCATTCTTCAGAGAGCTTCTTTAGTCTTAGAAGTGGAGTATTACCAATAGCTTCTGTGATGGAATGGATAACTTTCATAAAATGACTCCTTTTTGCTTATTATTTCTAAAAGATGATGAAGGGCTTTTTAAAATATTAAAACTTAAAATAAATTTAAAAACCTAAAGCAACCTTTAAGGAAATATAAAAATAATACAAATTTACACATTTTTAGAAAGGATTAAAAAATATTTACTTTAATTTGTGAAAATTGGGTAGAAATTTTTGTATCATTTGAGAAAACTTAATAATATTTGCTTAAGGAGTAAGTCAATGAATTTCTTTGAGGAATACGATAAACAAGCGCAAGAGCGCGCAGAGCAGAATATTCCGCCTTTGCCATTAACTAAGGAGCAAACGCTAGAGGTGATTGCGCTTTTAAGAAAAGGGGAAAGAACACAAGAGCTTGTGGATTTATTGACAAATCGTGTTAGCCCCGGCGTTGATGAAGCAGCACAAGTGAAAGCGGAATTTTTGGATTCCATAGTTGAAGGTAAAGAAAAGATTAATGGAATCTCAAGTGTAGAAGCAATCAAGCTACTTGGCACAATGCTTGGTGGGTATAACATTAATCCTTTGATTAGGGCATTAAAGTCAAGCGATTCTATGCTTGCAAAGGCTGCTGCTGAAGCCTTGAAGCACACTTTACTTGTGTATGATGCGTTTAATGTAGTGGTTGAAATGGCAAAAAATAATGCGTATGCTAAGGAAGTGCTAGAGTCTTGGGCGAATGCGGAGTGGTTTTTAAGCAAGCCTGCGCTAGAGGAGAAAATTACAGCAGTTGTTTTTAAGATTGATGGGGAAACAAATACAGATGATTTAAGTCCAGCAGGAGATGCTTTTACTAGGAGTGATATTCCACTGCACGCACAAGCAATGCTAAAAGCTAGGACACAAAACGCTTTTGAAAGAATTGAAAAGCTTAAGCAAAAGGGTTATCCGCTAGTGTATGTGGGTGATGTTGTAGGGACGGGAAGTTCTAGGAAGTCAGCTTGTAATTCTCTTGTGTGGCATATGGGGCGTGAGATTCCGTATATTCCAAACAAAAAAGCCGGTGGATTAGTGATTGGTGGAGTGATTGCACCGATTTTTTTTAACACTTGTGAGGATAGTGGCTGTTTGCCCATTGTCGCACCTGTAACGGAGCTAAATGAAGGCGATGTGATTGAGATTTATCCTTTTAAAGGGGAGATTCACAAAAATAGCGCAGTTGTTTCTAAGTTTGATTTAAAGCCAACAACAATTGCTGATGAAATCCGTGCTGGTGGGCGTATTAATTTAATTATTGGGCGTGGGCTTACACAAAAGGCTAGAGAGGCACTTGGAATGTCAAAAGAGGATATTTTTGCCAAACCTGCACAACCAAACTCTAGCGTAAAGGGCTTTAGCTTGGCGCAAAAAATGGTAGGGCGTGCTTGTGGAGTGGAGGGGATTTTGCCCGGGACTTATTGTGAGCCACTTGTTAGCACGGTAGGAAGTCAAGATACCACAGGGGCGATGACTAGAGATGAAGTTAAAGAGCTTGCTTCACTTGGTTTTAGTGCAGATTTTGTGCTACAAAGCTTCTGCCACACTGCTGCTTATCCAAAGCCTGCTGATGTGAAATTGCACGCAACTTTGCCACAATTTATGAGTAGTCGTGGGGGTGTTGCGTTGCGTCCTGGAGATGGCGTGATTCACTCGTGGCTAAATCGTATGGTGTTGCCTGATACGGTAGGAACAGGTGGGGATTCACACACAAGATTTCCCATTGGAATTAGTTTTCCAGCAGGAAGTGGTTTAGTTGCCTTTGCAGCAGTTACAGGCTCTATGCCGCTTGATATGCCAGAATCTGTGCTTGTGCGTTTTAGTGGAGAGTTGCAACCGGGTATTACACTTAGGGATTTAGTTAATGCGATTCCATATTATGCGATTAAGCAGGGTTTGCTAACGGTTGAGAAAAAGGGTAAAAAGAATATTTTTAGCGGTAGGATTTTAGAGATTGAGGGATTGCCGGATTTGAAAGTGGAGCAAGCCTTTGAGCTTAGTGATGCAAGTGCGGAGAGAAGTGCGGCGGCGTGTAGTGTTGCGCTTAATAAAGAACCTATTATTGAGTATTTAAAGTCCAATATTACACTGATTAATGCAATGATTGCAGCGGGGTATCAAGATGTAAAAACGCTTAAAAGAAGGGCGCAAAAAATGCAAGAGTGGATTGATAATCCTGTGTTGTTAAAGGCTGATTCTAACGCAGAGTATGCGGCTATTATTGAAATTAACCTTAATGAAGTTACAGAGCCGATTTTAGCGTGTCCAAATGATCCTGATGATGTGGCGACACTCAGTGAAATCTTAAGCGATTCTAAACGCCCACATAAAGTTGATGAAGTGTTTGTAGGAAGCTGTATGACAAATATTGGACATTATCGCGCACTTGGTGAAGTATTACGTGGTGAGGGAATGGTGCCGACAACGCTTTGGGTAGCACCGCCTACTAAAATGGATGCAAAGCAACTTACAGATGAGGGGTATTACTCGCTTTTTGGAGGTGCTGGAGCTAGGATTGAAACTCCGGGTTGCAGTTTGTGTATGGGAAATCAAGCGCGCGTTAGAGATAATGCTGTTGTTTTTTCAACTTCTACGCGCAATTTTGATAATCGTATGGGAAAAGGTGCGCAAGTGTATTTAGGGAGTGCGGAGCTTGCAGCAGCTTGTGCATTGCTTGGTAAGATTCCAAGTAAGCAAGAATATTTAGAATTAATTCCTAAAAAGATTGAAGGTAAGGAAGCGCAAATTTATCGTTACTTAAATTTTAATCTTTTACAAGACTACACGCTTTAATATTGTTACTCCAAAGAAATTTTATCCCTTTGGAGTTATGCTACAAATCTCTATCTTTTAATTTTGTGTTGCGTTTTAAATGTTTTTATAAAATAAAAGTCAAGTCTTAGTAAAAATTGGTATTATTTTCAGATTATGTTGCTATAATTGCTAAATTTTATTAACAAGTCAAGGATAATAAATGGAGCAATCTGTTATCAATATTCTAAATAATTATATTCCTATGGTGCAACGCTATCAATCGCAGTTTTCATCGTTAAATACTTTATTGAGCAAAACAACTCTAACGGGAAAAATCAGTTCTCTTGATATTGCTGAAAATTTGTTTGATTATATGGAAAAAACTCAAGAAAAATTTGAAAATCTTCAAGATGAGTTAATCCATACAATTATGGAGCAGAATTTTCATAATGTGTATGAGGAGGCATTGGCTTCTGCAAGATTAATTGGTGATATGATTGGAGTTTTTATTAAAGGCTGCCACGAGAGCATTTTAGAACTTTCTAAAGATGCAAATCTGCGAAATTGTGGAATAGATTTTATGGACGCATTGGAGAAAGAAAAATCTCAAGAGCATTTGGAAAAAGTATTAGAGATTTTACAAGATTTTGGTAAAAAATCTCAAGAATCTTATAAGGATATTTTTCTTTTTAAAAATGATGGAATCTTGTTGAAGCATTTAAAATATGCTGGTGGTCAAGAGAGCAATGCAAGAACTAAGCTTCAAAGCGTATTAGATGGTAGTAAAGTGGAATCTTATGCAGAATATTGCCAAAAAGTGGATTTTTATCGCACTGCTGGGGATGCACAAGAGGAGAGTTTAGAGTTGTTTTTTGTGATTCCATTGCGTGCAAGCAGGGAATCTGTTGCTAGTATCGCAGTTGTGTTTGTGGTAAATATCCAAGATAAAGTAAAAAGGATTTTAGAGCAGTTTCCTTATCGTTTACCACAAGCAAATTTTGTTGTGATGAATGAGAAAGAAAATATTATGTTTTCAGATAATGTGCGCACATTTCCTATCGGACAGCTTTTAACATTAAGCAAGTATGAAGAACATATATTTTTGGAGAGTCGTTCTAAAACTTGTATGGTAGCTATTAGCAAAGTGAGCGGATTGGAGCATTTAGAGAGTGTAATGAAACATTACAATGTTTGTAGAATCGTGCCTTTGTATGTTGCATTTGATGCAAAACGCCAAATTAATAGGGATATAGATGATTGTCTTTTGGAGGATTCCTTGCTTGTTACTGAGGAGCTTGATCGTGTGATTGCTGAGGGTGAAAACATTAATGAAGAGCTTGGTGATGTAGTGATTAATGGTGAAATCATTGCATCAAAAAGCCATTCTTATGCGTTAAATCCGATTTTAAATAACATTAGAATCTTAAGTGAAGAGATGAATACCCTATGTATTCAATCCACAGGTGAGCTACAAAAAGGGATTTATAATGCGCTTTTTAATATTGTAGAGTATTATTCCAAGTATCTTGTGTTTGCTGCGGATAGGCTTTTTACAAAAGCAATGAGAGATGTGGAACAAATTAGCAGTAATGCAGAGTTTGTAGAGTATCTTAGTAAGGCGGGTCAAGAAGGGGTTGTGGATTCTAGCATTAAAGCGCATTTGGCTTCTTTAGAGCAGGATTTTTCTTATTTTTATAATGTGGTTCTTTTTGATAAAGATGGCACAATTTTATTAAACGGACTTGATGATGGGACTCTTACTAGAAAGAAAGTCAATTTTTATGGGCAAACAGGTTTAAATGAGGTTGTTGTTTCTAATTTTGAACCAACATTTTTGTATGGCGATCAATCAACGCTTTTAATGTATTACTATCTTAAAGATTCTATGCATCGTTTAGTTGGTGGACTTGTGTTTGTGCTTGATTTTGCTAAGATTCAGGATTTTTTAAATCAAGTCTTACCTAAAAAATCTGAAATTGTTTCAGAAGAGAGTGAAATGTTTAGTGTTGTGTTTGATGATAATAAGAATATTTTAGCAACTTCAAAGAGTGATTTTAGCTTTGATGAGTTTTTGCAAAACGATAACATTGATTTTAAAAACTTCAAAAAAATGAGTCAGATTATGAAAATTGGACATAGGCATTATCTTGTTTGCAGTGATGTTTGTGGTGCGCAAGAAAGCGCATTTGCAGAACGCGCAAGGAGGACTTTGCACGCTGTGGTTTTTGTGGCAGTTAAAGAGGATAGGTTAGATTGATTTTAAGATTGCGTCAAATTTGTGCTGTAAATATAGAGGTTGGTAAGATTGCTTTGCCTTTCTTAAGCCTTCTATTCCTAGATCTTCTTCACGATTAACAAGCTTATAATCACTCCAAGCGTTTGCTAAAAATTCTCTATTGATTGCTTGATATGCGCCTTGGAATTCAATATTTGCTTTTTCTATGTGGATAACAATTGTGTCTTGATTGAGTGGTTCACCAAAGCTAAAGGCAATGATTTGCTCATCTACGCGCAAGATTCCACCTTGAAAGTCAAGATTTTCAAATTCTTTTAAAGACTCTATAATGCCTACATATTCATTGCGCAAACCATCGCTTGCGCCATCGCTGATTTTGCCAAACCAAGCTTGATAAGTGCTGATTAACTCATAAACATTTTGTATGCTTAATGCTTCATAGCTAAAGGCGTAGCGTTCTGTAAAGCGGTTTAAATGCGTTTTCTTCTTATGGTATTTTTTACCCTTGAGTGCAATAAGCTCTGGGATAGAGTAAATATAATCGCTTCTGTCTTCTCTGTAAATAAAATCAAATGTATCTGGCATAAGCTTTTCTAGCTCTTCTTTATCTGTTTGACTTAGGGAGTGTATAGAAAACTTTAAACCCTTTCCCTTACAGGATTCCATTATTTGTAGCAGTGTCTGTTTTTTGGAATCTAAATTATTGTTTTTGTGGATGGGATAGAAAATAAAGGGGTTTTCATCGGGATATTGCGTTTTAATAACAAGGCAATCGTTTAAAATAGCATAGCTAATATGTCTTGCATAATGCCAGAGATAAAGATTGGTAAAAGTTAAGTCTGAAACTAAAATGGGGTGTGAAGTAAAGAAGCTAGTTAGCAATTCTTTATCTTCAATATCAATTGGCTTCCACTGCATAAAAATCTCTCCAAAAAAAGAGAAATTTTAACTCAAAACTTTAAAAAGATAAATTAAGCCGTGAAACTTTTTCTTCTTTAGGAAGAAAATTCTTAGTTTGTTTAAGTTTTCGCATTTCTATGCCTAGTCGTTCTTTTTGCTCTTTTGCGTATTCTGTGATTTGTTCCATAATTGCTAGTGCTTCAAACATTTCATCACGGGTTTTTAGCGTTGGTAAATTATCTAACAATTCGTTTATTTTGTTATCGTTTTTATTGAGATATGCAACTTTTAATTCGTTAAGCCAATTCATGGTTTACCTCCCTCCAAGCCTCTAACAAGCCCTTTGTTACTTTAATCACAATATCAATTTTCTCTTTGCTATTTTCCATATTTGCCTGTGTTAAAAGTTTAATTTGATGTGTGTAAAGCCCTGTTAAATAATGCGCAACTTGCCCGCCTTTTTCATAGTCTAGCGAGTTTAATAGCTCTACAAAAATATCTGTGGTGCGATTGATGTAATAAATTTTTTTCTCAATATCTTGTGAATCAATGCAACGCTTTGCCATAGAGGAGAAGCGTAAAATCCCTTCATAAAGCATTTCTACAAGCCTTGCTGGGGATTCCACTGCAACGGAGTTTTGTTGATAAGAGTTATAAGCTAAATTTCCCTTCATTGTCTAGCCTTTATTTCATAGATGCTTGAATCATTTGTGAAACCACTTCTGATTTCTTTTGCGTTTTTGCAATGAGTTGATCATAAGCTGACCACTTAGAAGCCATAGTTTCATAGCGTGTGTCAATGGATTCTTGTGTGGATTTCTTATCTTTATCAAGCTTTTTATGCTCGTCTTTTAAGCTTTTTTCTAGCACATTTAGAGTAGCTTTTTCTCCTGTGATGAGATCGTCCATTACTTTGCGTAGTTTTGTAAAGATTCCATCTACTTCTTTGCTTTCGCCATTGACACTGCTTGTTGTGCTTCTGAAAAATGAAATCGCAGCTTCAGGATCCTCTTTATATGCTTTTTCAAATTTTTCTTTATCAAATTTGAGCGTTCCGTTGCTTGTGATTTTTCCATTTTTATCTGTGCTTGTGTTCATACTAATGCCAAATTGGAATAGGTTTTTTCCATTGACATCATTTGCATTGATGATACCATTTAGCTGCCTTACAATGCTACGCATTTCACTATTGCCATTGAAGACTCCGGAGATTTCTGTATCCTCGTCGTATTTGACAAGCTCTTGGATTTTGTTATACATTTCATTATAGTTTTTAACAAATTCCTCCATTATCTTAGAGATTTCTTTGTCATCGCGTGAAACGCGCACAATCACATCTTTATTCTTTTCAGTGATTGCTGTTAGCTCTAGGGATAATCCAGAGACAACATCGTCAATTTTGTTTTTATCGCGTTCAATTTTGATTCCATTGTAGGTAAATTCTGCATTCTGTCCTTTTTGGATGTTTGTGATGTTCATCTCTTTTAAAAACTCTTTTGTGGAAGTGAATGTTCCAGAGCGCAAACCTATGGAATCTAAAACTTCATTTTTCCCACCTTCCGCACTTATTTTAATTTCTTTGTCATCCTTGCTGTTTAAAATCAGTTTGCCATCTTTAATCGTGGCTGTAACTTCTTGGTTTGTAAAAGTGTCATTGATTTTTTTCATCACTTCTTCAGCATTTTTTGTGCTATCCCCATTAATTCCACTTAAATCAATTTCCTTGTCATTAATAGTGATTTTGCCACTAAGTTGCCCACTTGCAACACTTTTGCTTCCTGTTACTAAATCTTTTTTGTCTGACTCTTTTTTAGCAAAGCCTAAGTCGGATTCTTGTTCAGTTGTTCCTTCTGCAACTTTTACTTTTACTCCATTTGTTTCTACTTTAATAGGTGCGCCTGTTGCGTCATTAAACAATAAACCTTTGCCACTGCTGCTTAAATCAATGGTGATTTCGCCACTATCCACTTTCTTTTTTAAATCTTGATTGCTTGCAACTTTTTCATTGATTTTGTCTAAAATAAGCTTTGCATTGTCTTTTGCTTCATTGCCGATTTTACTGCCAATATCTTTTAATGCTACTTCAATAGTTTGTCCGCCAATTGTTACTTTAAGTGTTCCTTCTGTGATTTGTCCTCCCGGAGTTGCGGCGCTTTCAAGTGTGCTTCCAAAAAGAATTTTATTGTTTTTACCAGAATCTTTACTTTGAATCATAAGGCGATAAGGGTCATCGCCCCCTGTTTTCATAATGATGCCTGCAACTGCGCCATTTGTTGCGTCTGTAATGCTTTGTGCGACATCAGAGAGTGTTGTGCCTGCTTTTATGGGAATGCTATAATTTGTGCCATTGTGATAAAAATCAATGGAAGTGTTTTTATTGGTAAAAATACTATCTCTTGAGGCGTATTGCAATCCTACTTGATTGACATCGTTTTGTGCAAGTTGGCTGACATTGACTTTAATGTCTTGGAGTGCTAAACCTTCTCCAGCAGTTGCTTTTACGCCATTGCCTTCAACGCTTGTGCTACGCTTTTGGTAGGTGCTAAAGTCGGAGAGTTTTTTAAAGTCGCTATTTAAGGAAGTCATTAGTGTTTTTAGAGCGGTTAGCTCTTTTTGCTTTTCTAGGTTTGTTTCCATTTTTTTAGTGATGGGCTGCACTCTCCATTTCACTTCGTTGTCTTTCATCTGGTTAATGTTGTCCCAGCTTAGGTTACTTCCAATCCCTAATACAGACATAGTTCCTAAAGCCATAATCATCTCCTTGCTTTATGCTTGTTTGCTAAATATGATTCCAACGACTTCTTTCATTTTTGCCATTAATTCCATTGCTTCATCGCTTGGAATCTTTCTAATTACGCGGTTTGTATCTCTTTCACTCACTGTTATGTATAAGCCTTCAATGTCTTCATTAAAGCCAAATGTAATGTTCGTGTTTAGAGGGTTTAATTCTTTGTTTAACTGCTGTGCAAGCTCATTGAGCTTTTCTCTTTGTTCTTGGATTTGCTGCTCTTTATTTGAATCCTCTATTGCATTTTGGATTGTTTCTGTCCTTGTGGGAGCTTGTGTTCCTTGAGAATGCAAAGCATTACTTTGCCCTCTAGCAACATTCATTCCACTTTCATTTACATTCATATTATCTCCTTGCAAAATTTACAAGCCTACAAGCTTTATAGCTTTATAGTAATATCGGATATTTTATTGAAAGCATAAGGGATGGAGCGGAAAATTATGAAGTTTAGATATTTTTTGTGCTGATTAAATCAAGGGGATCAATGTGCTTGTCTTTTAGTGTAACTTCAAATTTTAAAGCATTTTCTACACGCCCTATGGTGTAGCCTTTTTTGACTGCGCGTCCGGGTTTTATTGTAGGAGCGATTTTGTCAAGTTGGGCGTAAATGGTGTGCATATTGTTTTTGTGCTCAATGATGACAACACGCTTTAAAATGGGCGTGTCTTTTGCAAAGACAACTTTACCATCTAGCACACTTTTAACCTTGTCATCTCCTTTTGGTGTAAGTGTAACGGATTCGTTAAAAACCTTTATTTTATACACAGGATCAAAATAAGGTCCAAAACGCTTTTCAATGGAAAAATTATCAAGGGGGGCAATTGTTTTTGCGCCTTTATATTTAGTGGTGCTAATAGCGTAGTAGGAGCTTGCTACTTGACGCACATCAAATCCTTCGGGAGATTTTGCTTCTGGAGTTGGAATCGGATTTTTAGTTTTATCGCTTGTGCTGGCGGTTTTGGATTCCAACTTTTGCTTTTCTTCTTGTTCTGTCTTTTGTGCTTGCGCGGCTTGTGCTAGGGCTTCACGCTTTTTGCGCTCTTCTTGGCTTTTTAGAATGTTAAGATTGACTAAAATATCTTGCAACGCCTCGCGCTCTTTAGTGATTGTTTGGAGTTCGTTGTTGTATTTTGTGATTTCTTTTTGGTAGTTTGCAATGAGTGCTGTTTGCTTGTTTTGAAGTGCTTTTAATGCGTTGCGTTTTTTGTTTTCTGTGTCAATGAAGTGTTTTAGCGTGGCAATTTCGTTTTGGAGATTTTGTAAGGTGGCGATGGTTTCGCTCTGCTTTATGCTTAACTCTTTTAAATGTGATTTTGTAGCATCGCTTAGAGTTTTAAAGCTTTCTTCTGTGATTAAGTCTTGAATGGATTCTGGCTGGAAGTCGTTTAATAAAATGATAAAAGAGATGTCTTTTATGATGAGATTAGTAATTTCTGATTCTATTTTTTTGCGCGTTTGCAATAAGGAATCTTGGCTATTTGTTAAATCTTTGATGCGTGCTTGTTTGCTGTCGTATTCTTTTTGGTTTTTGGCAATATTCTCTTCGCTTAAAAGAATGCTTTGTTCTAAATCCTTGCTTTCTTTTTCTTGTTTATTGATTGCCTCGCCTAGTTCTTGAAGTTTAGCATTGATTTGCTCTTCCTTTTTCTTTTTACTCTCTAGTGCTGTTTGGTTTTGTGAAATTTTTTTGTGAATGTCTGTTTGAGCATTTAGGAGTGCTAGAGAGAAAAATAAGATAAGAAAAGCGCGCATAAATATCCTACTAATCTTTTTGCTGTAAGCTTACAATCCACACAGAGATTAAAGAGAGTGTAAGTCCTGTAAGGAGCAAAACAATGGAATCTAAAACGGGAGAGAAAATCTCTGGATTTAATCCTAGCTCTTGAAAAAAGATGCGCAATGATGCGTTTTGTGAGATATAAAATAGCCCTATGGTAACGATTAAAGTTGCAAGAATTGTGTCTATGCAAGCTAAGCGGAATAGCACTTGTGAGCGCATCCATAAGGGCGCACCAAAGAGCGTCATTATCTCCATCCGTTCTAAATGCTCAAATTTCCAAATTTCAATTTGCTTAAACATTAAAAGCAGGCTAATGAGCGCGATAAGGCTTGAGAAAATCATAATGCTACCATTGATGATAAGGAGAAGTTGGTAGATTTGATTGTGGCTTTTGGTGAAGGTTTCAATGCGTATGATGCCATCAAAACCTTCTAATGTTTTTTGGATAGCAATTAGGCGCGCATCACTAGGGTAGGTATTAAGCGTTAGAGAATAAAAATGTGGCAGGGAGTTTTTAAGCAGGATTAAATTTGCTTGGCTAATATTATTTTTTAGGCGTTCTAAGACAATTTGCGCATCAATTGGGCTTAGAGTTTGGGCTTCTGTGATTTTATTGCGCAAAGATTGTAGAGATAATTCCTCTTTGCTTGCTAGAATGATTGCATAATTTTCTCCAAGCTTGCTTTCATAATCGTTAAGTGTGCGATTGACTAATAAAATGCTCTCTAATGCAAAAAGCAAGGCAATAAGTGGAATGATTAAGCTTAAGTGATTTTTAAGAGAGTTCATAAATCACTCCCTCTTCAATGTGGAGATGCCTGTAATTAATCCCTAGTGTTTCGGGGATTCTGTGTGTTACAACAACTACGGTGATTCCTAATTGCACATTAACGCCCCTTAAAAGATTCCATATGACTTCAGAGGAGTAGTCGTCTAGGTTCCCTGTGGGCTCATCTGCTAAAATTAAAAGCGGATTATGTGCTAAAGCACGCGCCATTGCAACACGCTGTTGCTCGCCACCGCTTAGTTCCATTGGGTATTTATTGCCTTTGTGTGAAAGCTTAATGTGTGCTAAGAGTCTATCGGTTTGGGTTTGGCAGGATTCCTTAGTGAAGCCACCTATAATCATAGGCAGCATTACATTTTTTTCTACATTGAAATCTTTAATGAGTTTGTAATCTTGAAAGATGATTCCTAAGTGGCGACGCAAAATCTCTATGTTTTTTTTGGTTGCTTTAAACATTTCTACGCTACACACTTCAAGCGAACCGCTTTTTAAAGGCAAATCTCCGTATATGGAGCGCAATAGGGTGCTTTTTCCGCTCCCACTTGGACCGCTAACAAAAACAAATTCCTTAGGATAAATGTTAAAACTTGCATTTTTAATAATAATCTCGCTTTTATAGCCTAGATTCATACCATTGGCTTGGATGATGGGATTCATAGGGATTCCTTGAAATCTTTGGTAATGCACGCATTTAAGAGATTGTGCGCTTTGTGGTTTATTGCTGTGGGTAAGGGATTATTCTTAAAATAATGCAAGTTGGAATCTTGTAAAACATAGCGTGTTTCTGGGTGGTTAAAATCCCCAAAGGCTATTCTTAAAAGATTGTTTTTGTTGCCTAAAAATAAGTCTTCAAGGTTTAAAAAATAATCGTTTTGGCGCATTTTTTTAAGGTTAAGATTGCTAGGTAAAAGTGCGGAATCAAATGTAAAATCAAAGTCTAGCCTTTGGTTTTTGGAAGTTTGAAGTGCATAGCATTCAAGATTGTAAATATCTTTTTGCTCCCTTAGCCATCTTGCTTCGTATTTGCTAATGATTGCTTCTTGTGCGTTCTTGTGTGTTTGTATTCTAAAGGAATCTTTAAAACGCTCCGTTAAATCTTTTGCAAAAGCGAAGTATTCTAAGCTATCGGTGCGTAGTTGCAAATGCCCATTTGGTTTTAAGACTCTAGCGCATTGTGCAACAAAGGATTGGCTAAAGATTCTGCGATGGGGCTTTTTTTCCCAAGGCATTGGAAAATGCACGAAAATTTTATGGAGTGTGTTGGAAGGAAGTAATTCTAAGAAAATCCGTGCATCAAAGGCTAGAATAAGGATATTTTCTAAATTTTGGATTCCAATTTGTCGCGCAACTTGTTCTAAGGAAGGGTGGTGGATTTCAAGTCCAATGTGCAAGGTGTTTGGGTGATTTTTTGCGTTATGGAGTAAATGTCTGCCACTTCCAAAGCCAATTTCTAGCCAAATTTCTTTAAAGTTGCATTTGGATTTTTGGCAAGTGCTTAAAAACAGAGCGTGAAAGTCTAAAAAATCGTTGATTTCTTTAATGAAAGGGAGTTTAAATTCTGGGGTAATTGTGTGGCGGTTTAGATTGTGTGTAAGAAGGGAGTCTTGCATTTGCATAAGGATTTCAAGGGCGTTTTTGATGATTTCAATGGGTGCAATGCGTGAGTATTTATCAAAGCGCATAAGAGTTTCTTTTTGATTGTTTTTAATTTCTAGGAAAAATTCTTTGGTTTGCGTGCTATTTTTGGGAGTGAAGCGGATTTGCAAAAGGGAAAAATTTGGATGATTTTTAGAGGTAAAAAGCTCTAAAAACTCGTATGCTCCATTAGTATCTAATGCTTTATAGGGAAGGTTTGGGAGGATTAGCTTTTGGGTTTTGAAATGTGGCATATTTATTTTGGTAATGAGAGTGCAACTTCTTCAGAAGGCTTTGATTCTAAACCATTCTCATCAATGGCACTCACGCGGTAATAGTATTTTTCTCCCGCTTTAATTTCTCTGTCTATAAATTCTGGAGTTAAGACTTTGTTATAACGGAGTGTTTCTCCGAAAATAAGGGAATCCTTTTTATATACAATGTATTCTTTTGTGCGATTATCTGTTGGTGTCCATCTAATAATCACAGAACCATTTTCAATGCGCGCATAAGTAATGTTTGGTGTGCTTGGGATGGGAAGTGTTGTTCCTGCAATTGGTCCACTCTCAAGGCTGTCAATTCCATTTTTATCGGTGGCGATGATTTTGTATTGGTAATGCTTGCCATCTTTTTTAATGGAATCTTGATAGACATTTGTGTTGCTAGGGAGTGTAGCAATGGTGCTAAATACGCTAGAGATAAAGCCGGAGCGTAGAATCTTATAGGAGGTAACTTCTTGGTTTGGGTGTAAATCCCAACGGAGTGTTATTTGTTTTGGTTGGTCTAGTGTGGCGTGAAAATTAGTGATGGGTGTTGGCTTTGGTTTTGTTGTGGCACTGACTATTGGTGAAGGAATAGAGAGAGAGTTTTTTGCATTATAGGCTAAAACTTGATAAGTATAAGTTGTTTCATCTTCTAAATTTGTGTCTAAAAACTCTACAAGTAAGCGGCTTTTTACATTGCCTATTTCTTTCCATTGGTCATTTTTATCTTTGCGTTGAATCACATAGCCTATAACCCGTGGATCTTGGTGCGGACTCCAAATAACTTTGACTTTGCGCGGATAGTTACTAATGGCTTCTACATAGGTAACTGCTGCAATAGAAAGCGTTGTAGCACTCACAGGGGGTGAATATGAAGAAATATTGTAGTCTTTATCAAAAGTGGTGAAATGGTAGATGTATTGGGTGTTAGCTTTTAGATTATTATCTGCATAGTGTGTGTTAAAACGAGAATCTAGCGTGGCGATTCTTTTGAAGTCTTGCTCATTTGCTTCTTTACGATAAATGTGGTATCCCATTACGCTTGGGTCTTGGACTAGTTTCCATTCAAATGCAATGGTGTTCACATCGCTTAAAGTGCGGATACCGCTTGGGGGATTGATGTTGTTATTAAGGGCTGGATTTGTGTTAAAAACTGCACTAGTGCAACCGCCAAGCAAAAATAACGCGCTTAAGATTCCGCTTAAAGTCTTTAAAAGAAGATTCCTGTGCATATAAATAGATTCCTATAAGCTTGAATTAGAGTCGCTAATTCTAACATAAAAATGGAAAAAATTTGCATTAAATTGGACTAAATTGCTGTTGATAAATTTTTGCAAGCGGAATTTCAAGAAGTTTTGGATTTTTAATATTGTAATAGGCTGACACATTAAAATGCGCGTGGATAAAATCTTGCATATCACTAGGGATTGGTGCGTAAAGCTCTAAGGGTTTATGCGTTTTGGGGTGTAAGAGATGTAAAAAATGGGCGTGAAGTAGGATTCTGCCTGTGTAATTACCCCCATAACCATAGAAGCTATCACCTAAAATGTGGCGATTGATTGCACTTAAATGCACGCGGATTTGGTGGGTTCTACCTGTAAAAAGCTTTGCACCTATTAAAGTTGGAATCTCTTTTTGTGGATTTTCTGTTTTTAAAAAGTTGGAATCTAAAAGCGTTGGAATTGTAAAAAGGGCGGTTTTTGCGGTTTTTGCATTAGGGTTATTTGGGGCAGTAATGTATTTTAAGCGATGTTTTGGGTGGCGTGTTATGGGGGATTGCAGGATTTGTGATTCCCTTAAGGGCTGGTTAATTATGCAAAGATAGTAACGCCCCATTTTCCTAGATTGAATTTGCGCGCTTAGATGTGCGTGTGTGGCGTTGTTTTTGGCAATGACTATTGCGCCGCTCGTGTTTTTATCAAGTCTATGCACGATTCCTAAGCGGTAGGAGTCGCCTAAGTTTGAAAGCGCAAAGCCCTTTTGCTTGAGATAATCTACAAGGGTAAATTGCGTGTCGTTTTCATTGGTTCTATGCACAAGGAGATTTGCGGGTTTGTTTAGGATTAAAAGGTTGGAATCCTCGTATAAAATAGGGATATTAAGAGCCGTAGAGTTGGAATCCTTTTTTGTGTTTGTTTGGGGGATTAGCGTTAAAGTGTCATTGGTATTTAGTGCGATTCCATATTTTTTTAAGGGTTTGGAGTTTAAAAGGATTGCTTTTTTATTGATGAGATTTTGTGCCTTAGAGCGTGAGATGTTTAGGGTATAAGAGAGAAAAATATCTGCACGGATTTTATGGTTTTCCTCTGTGATTGTAAAAGTGTTTAAAATTTGTAGATTTTGGTTAAAATCTTTTTGCATCGGGGATTCTTTATGTTAAAATTCTAGGACATTTTTAGGATTCTTAAGGTTGATTTGTGTTTGGGTTTAATCGCAAAATTTTAGCATATTTTGATTTCACTCTTCCTTTACTAATCACGCCCATTGTTTTACTTTCTTGGTATTTAATTAATGAAAACAATGTGTTTTTGGGAAATAAAGTATTCATTTATATTTTTGTGGGATTATTTATTTTTGTAGTTGTGTTTTTGATTCCTGTGCGTAAAATGTCGTGGCTTATTATTGGATTTTATTGGGTGAATATTTTATTGCTTGTGGCAGTAGAATTTTTTGGAGACACGCGTTTGGGAGCGCAAAGATGGCTTGAGATTCCTTTTGTGCATTTTACCTTTCAGCCTTCAGAAACGATGAAACCGGCACTTATTTTAATGATGGCATATCTAATTAGTAAAAATCCTCCAAAGAAAAATGGTTATAAATTCTTAGATTTTCTAAAGCTTTGTTTTTATGTTTTATTACCCTTTGTGCTTGTGCTAAAACAGCCAGATTTAGGGACGGCGTTGGTGCTTTTGCTTATGAGTTTTGGAATGTTATTTTTAATTGGTGTGAATTATAAAATTTGGCTAACTTTGCTTGCAGGCGTGATGTTTTTATCGCCGATTTTGTATGCAAATCTCCACGATTATCAAAAAAAGCGTATTATGGATTTTGTGTTAAAAGAACCGGATTATCAAGTGAAGCAATCCATTATTGCCATTGGTTCTGGTGGAATCTATGGCAAGGAAAAGAAAGAAGCTACACAAGCAGCCTATAAGTTTTTACCCATTGCGACAAGTGATTTTATCTTTCCTTATTTTGCAGAAAGGTTTGGTTTTGTGGGCGTGATTGGATTATTTATTCTCTATGGTGCATTGATTTTTCATATTTTTTCAATGAGTCATATCAATGAGAAAGATTATTTTTTAAAAGTTGTGTCTTATTGTGTGGGATTGCTTGTTTTTATTTACTCGGGTGTGAATATTGCTATGACGATTGGTTTAGCTCCTGTAGTTGGGATTCCGCTGCCTCTTTTTAGCTATGGTGGAAGCAGTTTTATCACTTTTGTTATCCTCTTTGCTATTCTTGAAAACTTGCTTGCCTTTAGGTATAAATTTGTGTATAATCATAGTTCTTTTTCAAAAAGGGCCCTTAGCTCAGCTGGTTAGAGCACTCGGCTCATAACCGATTGGTCATAGGTTCAAGTCCTATAGGGCCCACCACAATGTGTAATGTATAGAAATAGCTTAGGAATCCAAAATGCAAAAAATTCAATGCCAAAATATCAAATGTGAAGGTTGTGTAAAAAAGATTAATGATGCGCTTTTAGGGCAATATCCAAGCTTACGCGTGAATATTACAACGCAGATTGTGGAAGTGGAGGCTAAGGAGAGTGAGTTAAACGCAATTAGGGCAAAGCTAAGAGAGTTGGGCTTTCTAGCATCGGATGGAATTTTTAATAAATTCAAGAGCTTTTATAGGAAGTAGGGCAAATGATGGAGATTTTGCTGCTTATTACAATTGTTATTATAGCTATTGCATTTATTAATTTTAAGGATTATTTAAGGAATCCATATAAGCGCCCACAGATTGATACGCAAGGCGATGCACAAGAATTTAATCAATACCAAAATCCTTATAAAAATCAACCACAGCCCCAAGAGTTAAGCCGTGAATATAAAATTAGAGAGAGTGAGTATGGGTTGATTGTTGGATTGCTAGCAAAGCTTGCACAAAGCGATGGAAAAGTGTGTGAGCTAGAATCTGAACTAATGGAAAACACTATTCTTGATATTAGCGATGCGCTGTTACTACAAAGTGCAATGTATCAAAAAGACGAGCTTTTAGAAATTTTGCATCGCATTTTTAAAAACACAACACAAAGCGTTGAAGAACTCACAATGCGTTATGCTGAACGCACTAAAGGGCAATATAAAAGCCGCTTAAAGCTTGTAGAATATATGCTATCACTTGCATATGCTGATGGGGAGCTAGGCGAAAATGAGCGGGAGATGATTTTAGATGTGGCGGCATATTTAGAGATTGAAAATGCTGATTTTAATGCGCTTTATGATGCGTTTGAGAAGTTTTATGCAAATAAAATGCAGCAGAAAAGCTTGCAGGAGTCTTATGCTATTTTAGGTGTTAATGAAGGGGATTCTATGGAGGATATTAAGAGTGCTTATAAGAAGCTTGTTAGGGAGTATCACCCTGATATTTTGCACCATAAGGGTTTAGATGAGTCTATTGTTGAAAAATACACACAAAAGCTCCAAGAAATTAATGTTGCTTATGAAGCCATAAAAGCACATAAAAATGCACAAAAATAATGCAATGCAGAAAAAGATTTTAAGCGATATAGTTACGCTTTATAAATATTTGGCATCCCAAAATCAACTTATAAATGTATTGTATGAAAATATGGAATCCAAAGTTGTTAATGGGTTTTTGCGTCCTGTTTTTGAAAGGATTCCAGATAGTAGAGAAACACGCTTTGCTTGTATAGAGCGCATTGTGGGGTTAAAAGAAGGTGCGCTATTGAATGTGCTGCAAAAACTAAATATAAGCGAGCAAGAAAGTTTGGAATTGCGTATGATGCTTTTAGAAATCACGCGCGATTTTTATCTACAAAAACACAAAGAATTGTTAAAGTTTGTAAAAGATAATGCGCTTTTAACGCCCTTTTTGCGTGTGCTTTTAGAATTTGTGCATAAAGTTGGAATCGCTTTTAATGCCTTTTTCTTTGTGTGGCAAAAAGAGTTGATTTTAGGGATTAATAAAGATTTAAATGCGCATTTTAAAGGCGATTTTGATGCAATTTTAAAGGCGTTGGACTCTAGCATTGAGTGCTGTCAAAAAGATTTTATAAGTGAAGGGGGATTTAGCACTCAAGGAGAATTTAGCGATAGAAGCTATTCTGTGCCTGTGTTTAGGGATTCTATCTACCAAGCAGTGGCTTATGCGGAGTTTTTTCAAAAAGAATTTGAAGCAATCAACCAAGCCTTTGTGCAGGGTTTGGAATCGCTAGAGAGAGTTAGTGAAGTTTGTGAGCCCTTAGAGCAAAAAGAAGCGTATATTGCGTATTTAAAGACACTTCAGAGTGCGCTAATGCAAAGGGATACTAGCCTATTGTTGGAATCTTGGAGGCTTGTGGATAAGGCTTGGATGCAAATTTCTACGCCTTTGCAAATTGGACATCCTTTAGAGTATTATGAGGATCATTTTAGAAAGGCTGTTGCGCCAGAGTGGGATTTGAGGATTGCTAGAATTTACAATGGTGTGGATTTGTTAGAGCCTAGTGCAAATGCAGATTTTAAGATTTCAAAAGAGGCAATGCTAGAGTTTTATACGCAATATAGCGTAAAATTTCAACCATCAGAATTTAAGGATTCTATTGATTGTTGTGTGCAAGAAGCACTTAAAAAAACGCAAAGCTATGGTGGAATGCCCTTGCTATTTTACGGAGCGGAGTTAAACGGACTTTTTAGTGCGCAAGTTGTGCCAAATGATGAAAAAGTCAGCGCAAAATATGGCAAAAAGATTTTTTATTTTCCTGATCGTGTGCGTGAGTTATCTCTAGCAAAGCCTTTTATGCTACTTTCTTCTAAGACTTTCCCTAAAGAGTTTTTGGATTTTAATAGAGAGTTGTTGTATT
Organism: Helicobacter sp.; assembly: GCF_022770205.1. Taxonomy (GTDB): domain Bacteria; phylum Campylobacterota; class Campylobacteria; order Campylobacterales; family Helicobacteraceae; genus Helicobacter_D. The sequence continues at coordinate 48,725 of NZ_JALEIK010000019.1, forward strand.
TTAGGGAGCAAGATTGGTATAAAGTTTATGAGATTTCTACCATAGGGCACGAGTTTGGACATATTTTATGGGTGGATTTAGATAGTGAATTGCAGATGAATGTTAGTGGGCAGTTTAAAAATATTGAAGAGTTTAAAGCAACAATGGGTGGTTTGGCTTATTATTTTACAAGGCGGCATAAGTCCCTTCTAAAAGAGTTAGTTTATAATACGATTTCGCGTGCTGTAAGCTTGATTGCTTGGATGGAAGAGGGTGAAGTGTTGCCTTATTATTGTGAAGGGCTTATCCATTTGCAAGTGCTTTTTGACTCTAAAGTTTTGCGTTATAAAGGGAATTTTGATTGCATTGCTTTAGAGCTTGCTTTTAATCCAATCACATTAGAAGCCTTAGAGAAAAACTATTTAGAAGTCTATGATAAACTCATTGCTGTGTATCTCAATAAATCTGACGCAAAGGAATTTTTAGAAGATTATGCGCAAAAAGATTCCAAAGGGAATTATAAGCCAAAGGATTCTAGTGTTTGCGCTTTTGTAGAGGATTATTATGCGCAGTATCAAGCAATAGGGCAGGTGCAAGATAAACTAACGCCTCAAATTTGGAAAGAAATTTATAAAAAGGAAAGAAAAGAATATGCTACCAATTATTAATCAAGAAGATATTAATCAAGCTAGAGAGCTGATTTATGAAATCGCTGGAATTCATATGCCACAAAACAAGGATGCTACTATTAGAAATCGCCTTGATAAATTATCAAGAGATTTGGATATTCAGGATTATTCCGTGTTTTTCACGGCACTTAAACGCGGACAATTTAAGCAAGATTTTATTAACGCATTCACAACAAATAAAACGGATTTTTTTCGGGAAGGATTCCATTTTAAGGATATGATCGATAGAATTTTGCCTCAGCGTTTGCAAGATAGTGAGCCTTTTAAAGTGTTTTGTTCTGCAAGTTCTACGGGGGAAGAGCCTTATTCTATTGCATCAACTTTGCTTTTTGCTAAAGAGATTTATCAATCTCAAACACAAGTGAGTGTGCAAGCTATTGACATTGACACTTCTGTGCTTGAAGTGGCTAAAGCTGGAAATTATATTGTGAATACACGCTTAAATCCTTTGCCAACTTGGATAGAGTTAAAAGATTATTTTGAGATTAAGGAGCTTAGTGAGCGTGAAATTAGTATGAATGCAAAGTATAATCTTAAAAAAATTCTAAATTTTAAGCAGTGTAATCTTTGTTCGCCTTCCTATCCTTTTGGAGCAAGAGAATTTGACATTGTTTTTTGTCGCAATGTGTTAATTTATTTTAAAATTGAAGACCAAGAGCAGATTTTGCAAAAACTCTTTTCACATTTAAAAATTGGCGGGACGCTGTATTTAGGGCATAGTGAAAGCATTTTAGGGCTTGCTCCAAAAGTTGAGCGGTTAGGGCAAAATATCTTTTTAAAGGTGGCTGATTAGTGTGCTAAAAGCAAATGTGAATGCAAAACATCATCCGGATAAATTGCTAAAATCTACGCCTTATAAGGGCGAAGGAAAACGCATTATAGCCATTGGCGCAAGCACTGGGGGAGTGGATGCGATTGCTAAGATTTTAAAGCAACTCCCACGCAATTTACCTCCTATTATCATCACACAACACATTCCTGATGGATTCTCTACTTCTTTTGCAAATCGTTTAAATAGAAACTCTGAACTTGATGTTTTTGAAGTGCGACAAACAATGGTTTTGCGCAATTCTTGTGCATATTTAGCACCCGGTGGTGCACATATGCTGCTTGATAGATATGCAAATGATTATTATGCAAAACCACAAGAAGGGATTAGAATTTCTCGCCATTGTCCTAGTGTTGATGTGATGTTTAGAAGCTTGAATAATGTCGCTGGTAAGGCTGCTTTAGCGATTATTATGACGGGGATGGGGGATGATGGTAGCATTGGCATTAAAGAGCTTTATGATAATGCTGCTTATACCATTGCGCAAGATGAGGCAAGTTGTGTTGTGTTTGGAATGCCAAAACAAGCGATTGCAAAGGGGGCAATTTGTGATATTGTAGGATTAGATTTCCTCCATCAAAAGATTATCGCTTATGCAAATGGGGAGCTTAAGCGCAATCATTAATGAAAGATTTACATTATCCTTTAGAGATTGTGGAATCTAGCTTTGCAGTGAAGGGTTCTACTTTTATCTCCTTTGTGATTCCAAAAATGGAAGTGGAAAGTTGGAATCTAAAAATGCGACAAAAGCATCCAAAGGCGGTGCATTTTGTAACTGCTTCGCGCTTTTTTAATGCTGAAGGGCAGATTGAAGAGAATTTTAGCGACGATGGCGAACCAAAAGGAACTTCAGGAATGCCAACGCTTAAGGTTTTGCGAGGTTTTAAGCTAATAGAGTGTGGGTTGCTAACCCTTCGTTATTTTGGCGGCACGCTTTTAGGCACAGGTGGGCTTGTGCGTGCTTACACACAAGGTGCAAAGGATGCGGTATTAGCAGCAAGAGATTCTAATAGGCTTGCTTTGTATATTCCAAAGGAAAATGCGCAAATTACAATAGATTTCGCCCTTTTTACGCAAGTAGAGTATTTGGCTAAAAAAGTTGGAATCCAAATTGTTAAAAAAGAGTTTTTAAGTGATGGCGTGCGTTTAAAAGTGGAGGGTAAAAAGGAAGATTTGGCGCAATTTTTACAAAAAGTCAAAGAGTTGCAATATTGAAATTGTTGTGGATTTGCATTTTTTCTCTCTTTGTGCTTCGCGCAAAATGCCCCTATAAAACTAAAAAGTAATATTGCACAATTGGAAGTGGTTATGAGTGATTAGGTAAAAGGTAATCTGTATCAGATTGGGATTTTGAGATGGAAATATAAAATCATTTTTTAAGCCAAAGACTAGCGATTTTTTCTAAGTTTTCTACACAATCGCTTGCATAAAACTTGAGCCTTGGAGTTTCTTTAAAAGATTGCAAGGTGTAAAAACGCTGCAAATACTCCATAATCGCCTCACCTGAGTGGATGAGCAAGGGCTTGTTAGAATAGAAGTTTGCAAGAGAATTTGCAAGGAGTGGAAAATGCGTGCAACCTAAAATGATTGCATCAGGGGTGCTTGGATATTGCTTTAAATAATGCGCAATGGTGGAATCCAAAATCGCGCCTTCAAAGATTCCTTCCTCCACAAGCGGCACAAAAAGGCTTGTGGCAAGCCCAAAGGTGTTAGAATAGCCCTTTTCTTTAAGGAGTGTGCTATAAAGATTGCTAGAGATGGTAGCCTTTGTGCCTAGGATTAGAATCTTTGCGTTTTTATCTTGGATTGCGTTTTGCAAGGCTAGGATTCCTGGCTCAATCACGCCAATAACAGGATAGGGGGCAACTTCTTGCATCGCGCTTAATCCATACGCACTAGCGGTGTTGCAAGCAACGATTAGTAAATCAAGTTTGAAGGGAGCAAAAAATTCAAGGGCTTCTAGGGAGTATTGCTTAATGGTTTCTTTGCTTTTTATTCCATAAGGCACGCGCGCTGTGTCGCCATAATAAAGGATTTCTTTAAAATTATGGGATTCTACAAGGTTTTTTAAAACGCTAATTCCACCCGCTCCGCTATCAAAAACACCGATTTTTTGCGGAGTTGTTTTAGTCTTTTGCGCTATCATTCATCATATTTAAAAATTCTTCATTATCCTTACTCTTTTGCATTTGTGAGTAAAGGAATGTCAGAGCGTCAATTTCATTATTCATTTGATGGATTGCATTGCGCAACACCCAGACTTTTTGGAGTTTATCCTGTCCTAAAAGCAATTCTTCTTTGCGCGTGCCACTTTTTAAAATATCCATTGCAGGATAGATTCTGCGCTCTGCAATATTCCTAGCAAGCACGATTTCGCTATTTCCTGTGCCTTTAAACTCTTCAAAAATTACTTCATCCATTCTTGAGCCTGTTTCAATAAGGGCTGTGGCGATGATTGTTAAACTCCCACCTTGTTCAATATTTCTTGCTGCTCCAAAAAAGCGTTTTGGTTTATGCAGTGCATTTGCATCAACCCCCCCACTTAGCACTTTTCCACTGCTTGGAGTAGCGGTATTATAAGCTCTTGCAAGGCGTGTGATGGAATCTAATAAAATCACAACATCCTTCCCCATCTCTACCATTCTCTTTGCCTTTTCTACCACAAGTTCAGCTACGCGCGTGTGGTTGCTTGCGGGCATATCAAAAGTGGAGCTATACACTTCACCCTTAACGCTTCGCTCCATATCTGTAACTTCTTCTGGGCGTTCATCAACAAGCAAAACAATGAGTTTAATCTCAGGGTGATTTTTAGTAATTCCATAGGCTAGCTCTTTCATTAGCTCTGTTTTACCTGTTCTTGGTGGTGCTACGATTAAAGCGCGCTGTCCCTTGCCAATGGGCGCAAATAAATCTAGCATTCTTCCCGTGATTTTAAAGCTATTGTATTCTAGTTTAATTTGCTCTGTTGGGAATAAAGGGGTAAGATTATCAAAAAGCGGACGGCTTTTCATCTCTTCTGGGGATTGATAATTGATTGCTTCTACTTTTAAAAGTGCGTAATATCTTTCTTGGTCCTTTGGGCTTCTAACCTGTCCTGTTACAATGTCTCCATTTCTTAGCGCAAAACGGCGGATTTGCGTGCTACTAACATAGGCATCATTTTGTGAGCCAGAGAAATTTTCATCAATTGCTCTTAAAAATCCATAGCCTTCACTTGTGATTTCTAAAATCCCTGTAAAAAGGATAAAACCGCCTTTGCTCACCTGCGTTTTTAAGATTTCAAAAATCAAATCTTGGCGCAAAAATTCTTGAGGATTTTCAATCCCAAGAGAGATAGCGATTTCAGCAAGTTTATTGATGGATTTGGCACGCAATTCTTCAATGGTATGTCCTTCAACAGGCGTATGCGTGCGCATTTTATATTCTTTTCTGTTTGGGGTTTGTTCGCTCATATTTTACCTTAAGAAAGATTTAAAGATTCCTTGCAAAAACTTAAATACGAAAGAGGTTTTGTAGGGTTTGGCAAGTCAATCATTTTGTAATGAAGTAGCGGAATTTTAATCTAAAAGCCTTGTCTTGTCAAGATTTTATGCTATTTTCTTATAGGTTTATAAAATTGCGATAACTTGCTAAAAACAAAAAAAATCCAAAGCATAAAAAGACGATTCCACAAATTTTATCTATTCTATCAAACAAAGAATCTTTAACAAATTTTCTAAAAAACACCGCTAGCACAATCACTAACACAAAGGCACTTAATAGGCTTGAGAGCAACACAGATAGGCTTAGGGTTAAGTGGTGTTGTGTAAAGGGTGTGATGATTAGTCCAAAAAACAAAATTGCCTTAGGGTTTGAGAGATTTAGTAAATATCCTTTTAAAATTAAGCGATAAAGGGATTGAGCTGCCTGTGTGGGCTGTGTTAAGGGGATTTTGGAATCTTGTGCACGCTTTGATTTTATAGGCTTTGGTTTAAGAAGCAAATAAGCAATGTAGCACAAATAGATTCCACCTATTGCGTTTAAAATCCCTTGTATAAGCACTCCATTTAGCAAATGTGTCAGCCCAAAATACACAAGGCTTAAAAAGCTAATCCATCCTAAAAAGATTCCAAATAAGCTTAAAAAGCCAGCTTTTGCTCCATAATTTAGAGTGTTTCTAAGGGTAAATAAAATATCAGGTCCGGGCGTTAAAGCACCGATAAAACCGATACAAAAGAGTGCAAATAACTCTAAAATGATTTTGGATTCCATCTTTTAAATAAAACTTTTAAGCAAATCCTACAAACAAACCCTAGAAGTAAGGGAAGTTTTTTGGAATCTGATTTTGGGTATGGGTGATGAGTGTTTCTAAAACCGCCATCCTAATAGCAACGCCGTGTGTAACTTGTTCTAAAACTTTGCAACGAGGGTCTTTTAGCATAGAATCGCTAATGTCAATGTTGCGATGCACAGGTCCGGGGTGGAGCAAAATAAGATTACGATTTCCAAAAAGCTCTTTTGTGATGCAATAATCGCTTGCATAATCCTTTAAGCTTGAATAAATAGGATAATTGTGCCGTTCAGTTTGTGTGCGCAAACTCATAACAGCATCTACGGAGTCAATCACTTCCTTTAAAAGCAAACAATGGCGCAATTTAGTTTTTGGGATAAAATGCGGAGGTCCAACTAAAATCACTTCCATTCCAAAACGCCCTAAGAGTTCAATGTTGCTATTTGCCACGCGTGAGTTGCGAATGTCGCCTACAATGGCAATTTTCTTACCTTCAACATTGCCTAAATGTTTGCGTAAAGTTAGCAAGTCTAAAAGTGCTTGTGTGGGGTGAGCGTGCGCTCCATCACCACCATTTATGATGGAGCAGGTAACATATTTAGCAAGAATGTTTGGCACGCCAGAATTCTTGTGTCGCATAATAATTGCACTTGGTTGCATCGCATTTAAGTTAGTCGCAGTATCAAAAAGTGTTTCTCCCTTTGCCGTAGAGCTTTTTGAGACATCTAGGCGCACAACATTGCCACCTAAGCGTTTGGTGGCAACTTCAAAGCTTGAGAGTGTGCGTGTGGAGTTTTCAAAAAATATTGTGATAATGGTATGTCCAGCAAGTGTATTTTTGTCGTTGAATGTGTTTTTGGAATCCAAATAGCTTTGGGCTAATTCTAAGATTTTCTCTACTTCTTCTTTGTTAAAATCCTTGGTTTCTAGTAAATGTCGCGCCATTTTGAACCTTATTACAAAATAGCAACATTATAGATTAATTTCTCTTTAAGTTTGCTTTGTTTTCTGTGTTTAGAGAATATGTTAGAATTGCAAAAAAAATTAGGGTTGTGTGATGAATATAGCAATGATTGGGACGGGTTATGTTGGGCTAGTGAGTGGTGCGTGTTTAGCGGATATGGGGAATGCTGTAACTTGTGTGGATATTATGGAATCTAAAATTGAGCGTTTAAATGCAGGAGAGATTCCTATTTTTGAACCCGGATTACAAGAGATTGTGGAGAGAAATAAGGGAGTTGGAAATTTACGCTTTACGACTTCTTTAAAGGAAGCTTTACAAAAAGCTGAAATTGTGTTTATTGCTGTTGGGACACCTATGGGAGAAGATGGAAGTGCGGATTTGCAATATGTGTTACAAGCAGCAAGAGAAATTGGCAAAACAATGGAATCTAAAATGCTAATTGTGAATAAATCCACAGCACCTGTTGGCACTGCATATAAGATTAAGGCGATGATACAAGAGCAATTACAAAAACGCAAAGTCGCAATTCCCTTTAGTGTGGCTAGCAATCCGGAGTTTTTAAAAGAAGGCGATGCGATTAATAATTTTTTAAGACCTGATAGGGTGGTGATTGGCATAGAAGAAGGGTGGGTAAAAGAGATTTTAAAGGAAGTGTATGCGCCATTTTTGCGGAGTTATGATAGATTAATTGTAATGGATATTAAAAGTGCGGAGATGACAAAATATGCGGCAAATGCTATGCTTGCGACAAAGATTAGCTTTATTAATGAGATTGCAAGGATTTGTGAAGTTGTAGGAGCTGATGTGAATCAAGTAAGGATTGGAATTGGAAGTGATAAACGCATTGGATATAGCTTTATTTATCCAGGCTGTGGATATGGGGGGAGTTGCTTTCCAAAAGATGTTAAGGCGTTAGAAAAAATCGCACAAGATAATGGCGTGGAAGCTAAAATGTTGCAAGCCACAGCGCAAGTTAATGAGAAACAAAAAAGGGTTTTGGGGGAAAAAATCCTTCAGCATTTTGGGGAGAGTTTAAAGGGTAAGCGTATTGGAGTGTGGGGGCTTAGTTTTAAGCCCGGAACAGATGATATGCGTGAGGCAACTTCGCTTGTGTTAATTCAAGAGCTTTTAGAGCGTGGGGCGGAAGTTAGCGTGTATGATCCTAAAGCTATGGAGGAAGCACAAAAGTTTTATCTTAAAGGAATGTTAAATGTTGCTTATGCTAGCAATAAATACGATGCGTTAAATGGTTGTGTGGCAATGGTGTTGGTAACAGAGTGGAAAGAGTTTAGAAGTCCGGATTTTTTAGAGATTAAAGAGCGTTTGCAGCTACCTATAATTTTTGATGGACGCAATCAATACAATCCAAAGCGTCTTAAGGAGCTTGGTTTTACTTATTATCAAATTGGAGTTCAATGCTAAAGGGAATCATTTTTAGTGCGATTTTGCTGTGTTTTTTAGGCTGTGAGAGTGTGAAGTCTGTGGTTGTTCCACAAAAGCAAGAAGAAGCTTATATTCAAGCCACAAGAAAGACAGAATTAATCACACAAGATAGAGTGCAAGTGGTGCTAATTGCCACGCATTTAAATGCTTTTAATGGGGAAAAATATCCGCAAGAAAAAGGTGAAGTGTTTTTTGTGGATGTTTATCAAAGTTTTCAGCACGGGGTAGAGAATCCTAGGGGGTTTTTTGAAAATGGATTCCATTTAACGCTTGACAATGGGGAAACTCCAATAAAAATTACGCCACTTCAAAAAGAGCAAATGGAGGGCTTAATGCGCAAGAGTGCGACACCTTGGGGGGAGTATTATTTAGTAGAGTTTATGCCACAGGATAAACGCACGCAAAATTCCTTGCAACTTTTTTTGCGCCATAAGGAATTTGGAGAGAATTCTCTTAACTTTGGCTTTAAGCCTTTAAATAAAGAAGCGTTAAAGGATAAACGCTAATGCAAATTTTAGAGCTTACAAATTTGCGCTTAGATTTGGCTTGTGTGAAGCTTAAAATCGCACCAACGCGCAATAAAGCACACGCTTTAATTAAAAAGGGTAGGGTGTGTGTCAATGGAATCCCTTGTGTGAAAAATGCTTATGTGCTGGGATTAAAAGATAAAATCACAAAGTTGGAATCTAAAATGTTTGTAAGCCGTGCAGGAGAGAAGTTGCATTGTTTTTTAAGGGCAAATCCTATTTTTGATTTTAAGGGTAAAAACGCATTAGACATAGGTGCAAGCACAGGGGGATTTTGTGAAGTGCTTTTAGAGAAGGGCGTGGAATCTGTGGTGTGTGTAGATGTAGGAAGCAATCAGTTGCACTCTTCTTTAAGAGAGGATAAGCGTGTAAAAAGCTATGAAAACACAGACATTAGGGAGTTTGCAGCAGCGCATAAAAAGAGATTTGATATTGTGGTGTGTGATGTGTCTTTTATCGGATTAAAAGAAATTTTAGATTCCATCATTGCGCTATCAAAAGATAAAGTGATTTTACTTTTTAAACCACAATTTGAAGTAGGCAGGGGAGTTAAGCGCAATAAAAAGGGTGTGGTGCAAGATAAAATGGCGGTGCAAGCAGCATTAGAAGGAATGTTAGAAATGCTAAGAAGCAGAGGATTTGAAATTTTAAAATGTGGAGAATCAGAAATTACAGGAAAGGAAGGGAATGTTGAGTTTTTTATCGCTTGCCAAAAACTCTAAGCTTGCAAAGAGTATTACAAGCCTTGCGTTAGGGAAGTTTGATGGTTTGCACTTAGGGCATCAAGCGTTATTTAAAGAGTTGGATGAAAAGGGTGCGATTTTATGTATTGAGCAAGAAGAGGGGGTGTTGTTGCCTAAGAAATACCGCTCTTTTTATGTGGAATATCCGATTTTTCACATTGATTTAGAGATTGTGCGCAATAAGAATGATAAGGAATTTGTGGATTTTTTGACAAGTGTGTTGCCAAATCTTAAGCGCATTGTAGTGGGATATGATTTTAGGTTTGGCAAGGATAGATTTTATTACCCTTTTGATTTATCCCAATATTTTAAAGGCGAGGTTGTTGTTGTTAAAGAGGTGTTTTATAAAAAGCTTTCCGTGCATAGTGGGCTTATCAAAGAGTTATTGCTTAATGGGAATGTGAAGCAAGCAAGTAAGCTTTTGGGGAGATTTTATGGGATTAGGGGTGAGATTATCAAAGGGCAGGGGCTTGGCAAAAGAAAATTACACGCAACAATTAATCTCCAAAATGATGGTTTTTTGCTCCCACAAGAGGGAGTGTATGCGGGGTTTATTCAGCTTGGGGAACATAATATGGAATCTAAACAATGTCCTGCTGTGATTTTTTTAGGAAATCGTCTAAGCACAGATAAATCATTTTCAATAGAGGGACATTTATTAGGTGTGAAAGTGGAGGTTAAAGAGAAGGAAGCGGGATTTTATTTTGTAAAAAAAATCCGCAATAATCGTAAGTTTAAGGATTTAGAATCTTTAAAAGAGCAGATTTATTATGATATTAGCGAGGCTTATAGAATCTTAAAGGTAGAGCGCAGTGGATAAGGTTTTTACACAAGAGATACACAAACAATTTGAGTTTGACGCAAATGTGGCGGGCGTATTTGACGATATGCTAAGTCGTAGCATTCCTTATTATAAAGAAGTTTTAGCTTTAAGTGCGGATTTTGCGCTAGAGTATGCAAAAAAGGATTCCGTAATTTTAGATCTTGGGACTTCTACGGGGGCTATGCTTTTAGAAATTGCTTCAAAAGCTAAGATTCCTTTAAATCTTTATGGAATGGATAATGCACCAAGTATGCTAGAGTATGCGCAAAGGAAGTTAGACGCTTATGGGGTGCAGGCGCATTTGATTTGTGGAGATATTTTACAAGAGGAATTTCCCAAATGCGATGTGGTGATTGCAAATTACACCTTGCAGTTTATCCGTCCTTTAGAGCGTGAAAAGTTGGTGCAAAAAATCTTTAATGCACTCAATGCTAAGGGAGTGTTTATTCTTTCTGAAAAGGTAATTTGTGAGAATAAAACGCTAGATTTTAAGATGATTCAGTATTATTTAGAGAGTAAGAAAAAGCGCGGATATAGTGAGTTTGAGGTCAACAAGAAGCGTGAAGCCTTAGAGAATGTGCTGATTCCTTATAGTGAAGATGAGAATAAAATAATGCTTAAAAATGCAGGTTTTAGTCATATCCAAATGCTTTTTTGCTGGGTAAATTTTGCAACTTTGATTGCGATAAAGGATTAAGATGCAGGAGAGATTAAACGCTTATTTATTTAAAATCAAAGAGATGCAAGAAGGCGATAGGGAACAAACTTTTCGCCCGCATTTGTTTGAGCTTTTAGAAAGTGTTGCCAAGCAATATGATAAAAAAATTAATTCAATCCACGAGCCAAATAATGACAAAGAAGGCAGGGGTGCGCCAGATTTTTTAATCACAAAGGATTCTTTAACACTTGGTTATATTGAGACAAAGCGCGTCAATGCAGATTTAGAAAAAATCGCACAAAGCAAACAGATTCAAAAATATTTTCTCTTAAGCTCTAATATAATTTTGACAGATTATTTACGATTCTGTCTTTTGCACCAAGATGAAAATGGAGTGATAAGTATCAAGCAAGAATGCAGGATTTGTGAGCTTTTAGAACTTCAAGCTCTAGTGAAAAACCCTAAGCTTTATGATATGGAATTAAAAGCAAAAGAGTTAAACAATCTTTTTACACTCTTTTTTTCACAAAATCCTAACCCCCTAAACACGGCAAAAGATTTCACAAAAGCCCTAGCGCAAAGAACTAGGATTTTAAAAGATGAGATGATAGAAAATGAAATTAATGCTTCTATCCAAGTGCTTTTAAATGCTTTTAGAGAGTCGCTTTATAGGGATTTAAAGTTTATCATTTTTGCAGATAGTTTTGCACAAACGCTAACTTATAGTCTTTTTCTAGCAAGGCTTAATAACAACACAGAAGTAAAAATTACTTTAGACAATGCTTATAATTTCATCCCTAAATCCTTCCCCTTAATCCAAGCGATGAGCAAGTTTTTGCGCGAGTTAAATGAGCTAGATTCTATCAAATGGCTTTTAGAAGAGATGATTGCGATTATTAATCACATTGATATTAGGGCGATTATCCAAGATTTAAATAAGGTTTCACAAAAGGATTTACTAGGCGAATTTATGTATAAAGACCCTTATTTGCACTTGTATGAGGACTTTTTAGCAAATTATGATTCCACGCTAAGAGAGTTAAGGGGCGTGTATTATACGCCAGCCCCTGTAGTTAGATTTATCATAGATTCTATTGATTTAATTTTACAAAAAGATTTTAACAAGCAAGGCTTAAAGTCAGCGATTACTGATGAGAGTATCACGCTTTTAGACTTCGCCACAGGCACAGGGACATTTTTACTAGAAGCCTTTAGAAAAGCACTAGAAACTAGCGATAAATCCACGCCTAGCTTTATGCTAAAGCCACTTTTGGAGCGATTTTATGGCTTTGAATTTTTAATCGCACCTTATACCATCGCGCATTTAAAAATCTCTCAAGTGCTAAAAGAGGAGTTTGGGATAGAATTAAAAAGCAATGACAAGGGATGTGATAGCCTAAATATCACGCTTACAAATACGCTCTACTTTAATGATAATAGACAAAAGCCCCTTCCGCTTTTTGAAGAGCTAACTAAAGAATTTGAAAAAGCACAGACCATTAAAAATAAAGAGATTTTAATCATTACAGGAAATCCACCTTATAGCGGAGCTAGCGCAAATAAAGGCTTATATGAAGATGAGGTGCGCTCCACTTATGGGCTAGAGCCAAGCCTAGCTACACTTAGTGCAACCCAGCTTGATAAGATGAAAGCATATTTTGACGCTAAAATAAAAATGCCACAAGAACCAGAAGCTCTTAAAGCTTGGCACAAAAGTAATGCTTGCATTCTTTCAACCTTTAAAGAAATCTTAAAATGTCGCAAACTTAAAGATAATCCCTATAAACTTGAAAAACTCTTAGAAGAACACAACTTTACAGGAATCCTAGAAAATGGGAGGCTAAAAAGCTTAGAAGAACTTTTAGAAAAGCATAATATTAAAGGGGAGAAAACTTCTAAATGGCTACTTGATGATTATGTGAAGTTTATCCGTTTTGCTGAGAGTAAGATTCAAAGACAAGGCAGTGGTGTCTTTGCTTTTATCTCTAATAATAGCTTTTTAGATAATCCCACATTTCGCGGGATGCGCTATTATTTGCTAAAGACTTTTGATAAAATCTATATCCTAAACTTACACGGCAATGCGCGCAAGGCTGAAACCACGCCAAGTGGCACTAAGGATGATAATGTTTTTGATATTCAGCAAGGGGTTAGCATTAATATTTTTATTAAAACAAAAAAGGATTCCAATAATTTTGCAAAACTCCATCACTATGATGTCTATGGCAAGCGTAAAGAGAAATATGGCTTTCTCTCTAGCAATCACATAGAATCTGTAAAATGGCAAATTTTAAAACCACAAAGCCCCTTTTATAACTTCATCCCTTTTAATGCGAAGATGAAAAAGGAATGGAGTGTGAAGGATATTTTTAGGGTTTCAAATACGGGCGTTGTAACCAAAAGAGATAATTTGTGTATCCAAAAAACCAAAGAAAAAATGTGGGAAGCAATGCAAGATATTATTAATTTAGAAAAGCATATATTCTATAAAAAATACAAATTGCCACCTGATGTAAGGGATTGGCGTTATGAGTGGGCTAGACAAGATGTGCTTAATAATAATGATAAAAGTAAGATTCAAAAAATCCATTATCGCCCTTTTGATATGAGATATATGTTTTATAGTGCTAAATCTAGGGGGTTTGTAGGGTGGCCTGTTCCTATTGTTTCAGAGAAGTTTTTACAAGATTTTGAGAATGTGGGCTTGGTGTGTTATAGAAGATGTGGTGCAAATGGGCTGGATAATATTTTTATCGCAAATGGCTTGATAGATTTGCATTTGGTAGGAAGTGGGAGCAATATTTTCCCTTTATATGATTTGAAAAAACAAGAAAATTTAAGCGTAGAATTTAGAAAATTTATAGACAAACACTATAAAGAGCATTTTACCCCAGAGCAAATTCTAGGTTATATCTATGCGATTTTATTCCATAAAGAGTATAGAGAGAAATATTTAGACTTTTTAAAAATCGATTTCCCAAAGATTCCTTTTGTAAAATCTAAAGAGAAATTTTTAGCCCTAAGCACGCTTGGAAATAGCCTTATAACCTTGCATTTATTACAAGACAATGCGCTAGATTTTAGTATAGGTTGCCTAAGAAAGATAAGTAAGAAAGAGAGTCAAATCATAGAAAAATCCCATTATATGATGGAATCTAAAAGGCTTTTTATTAATAATGATTTGTATTTTGATAATGTGGATTGTAGTGTATGGGAGTATAAAATCGGTGGCTATGCTGTGCTAGATAAATACCTAAAATCTCACAAAGGAGAAGCCATAGATTACATATATTTTCAAAAGATAATCCAAACGCTACATAAAAGCCTAGAGTTAGAATCTAAAATCACAGAAATTGAGATAAAGGATTAAAATGCAAGAAAGTTTGGGGAATTGAGGTAGCTTTATGACACAGCAAGATTTATTTTATTATGATGTTTTTACGGAAGAATATTCAACCTCTTTCACTAAAGCTTTGTTTCTACAAAAGCTCAAAAGCAAAAATCTTACTTATAAACGCTACACAAAAAGCCCTTTGCGTTATGGTGGAGGCAAGTCTTTAGCGGTGGGATTAATTTTAGAGCAAATTCCTAATGATATAAAGAGACTTATTAGCCCATTTATTGGCGGTGGGAGCGTGGAAGTAGCAGCAGCTTTAGAGCTTGATATTGAAGTTTTAGCTTTTGATATATTTGATATTTTGGTGAATTTTTGGCAAGTTTTATGTAAGGATTCTAACGCACTTTATAATGAGCTTTTAAAGCTAGAACCCACAAAAGAAAATTATGCAAAAATCAAAAACGAGCTGAGTTTATTTTGGAATGAAAGACATAAAAATCCTAACAATAAGCCCAAGATAGAGTTAGATTCTCTAACTCTTGCAAGGGATTATTATTTTAATTTTAATCTAAGCTATGGACCTGGATTTTTAGGCTGGATGAGTAAAATCTATGAGGATAAAAGTCGCTATTTTAAAGCCTTAGAAAAAATTAGAGATTTTAAAACAGGCAATCTCAAAGTAGAAATGTCAAGTTTTGAAGTGGTATTTGAAAAATATCCCACTGATTTTTTTTATTGCGACCCGCCGTATTTTTTGGAAGGGGATTCTAAAATGTTTAAAGGGATTTATCCTATGCGAAATTTCCCTATTCATCACAATAGCTTTCATCACGAGCTTTTGAGCGAATGTCTTAAAAGCCATAAAGGCAAGTTTATTTTAAGTTATAATGATTGTAAGTTTGTGCGAGAAGCTTATAAGGATTTTAAAATCTTAGAACCAAAATGGCAATACACAATGGGACAAGGCGAAACAAGAATAGGTAAAAATCGTGTAATGCGAGGCGATACAGACAACACCAAACAAAGCCACGAACTTTTGATTATAAAGGAGTGAAATGAAAATAGAGCAAGTCAAAACGGCATTTAAAACCTTAAAAACCACATATCAATACAATGATAATGTCATCGCACTTTTGGGCGATAGCTTGAAAATTTTAGATGATATAAAATCACAAAGTATAGATTTAATATTTGCTGACCCACCTTATGGTATTGGTAAGGATTTTGGAATCTCAAGGGATAGTTTTAAAAGTGCAAGTGATTATTTAGAATGGTGCAAAATTTGGATTGATTCTTGTATGCGAATTCTAAAGCCAAATGGGACGATGTATTTTATGAGCTCAACGCAATTTATGCCTTTTTTAGATTGTTATGTAAGTGAAAAATTTTTTGTGATTAACCGCCTTGTTTGGAGCTATGATTCTGCTGGGGTGCAACCAAAAAATAAATTTAGCTCAAGCTATGAGCCAATTTTAATGATAACGCACAGCAAAAATTCGCCTTATGTTTTTAACACAAGCGATATTTTAGTAGAAGCTAAAACTGGAGCAAAAAGAGGCTTAATAGATTATCGTAAAACACCGCCAAAGCCTTATAATAGCCTTAAGATTCCAAGCAATGTGTGGTATTTTAATCGTGTGCGATACAAAATGAATGAGTATGAAAATCACCCCACGCAAAAACCAGAATCTTTACTAAAACGCATTGTTTTAACCTCAAGCAATAAGGGTGATATTGTGCTAGACCCATTTGCAGGAAGTTTTACTACTTGTAAGGTTGCTTTGGACTTAGGGCGCAAAACAATAGGTATAGACAATAATGAAGATTTTTTTAAAATAGGACTTAGGAGATGCAATATTACACAAAGCTACAACAATGAAAGTTTAGAAAAAATAAAAGTAAGAAAAACAACCAATAAAAGCAAAAAAGACCATTTGATAAATCAATATTTGTTTAAAAATGTGGTAGGAGACACACTATGAAAGATTTTATACGGGATATTTTGTTACGAAGTTTTGGGGCGGATTTTATAAAATTTTATGAGAAAAGCCCATTATTGCAATATCTCAACCTTAAAACTTCAGCTATCTATAGCAATACAAAAGCAAGGAGAAGCCTAGCCAATCTCTACGCGGTATATGCAATTTTATATTTTTATAAACAGGATTTTTACAAAAATAAAGAAACATATAAGGTATTTGAGGGGTATGAATATACAAAACTTTTTAAATTTTATCGTTCTTTGTATGGGGGAGAAAAATTACAAAATCACGCTTTAAATTCAAGGGTTAATGGAGAATTTAAAAATAAGATTGTAAGAGAAAATGATAATGATTTAATTATTATAAATAATGGGAAATATTTTTTACATATACAATATTTATATGTTAATGATATAGATATTTCACATATTGCCTTAGAGATAATAGAGTCCTATATTAAACAGCTACAAGAAAAAGATTCTGCTCTAATATCACTTTTAGAATCCCTTTTACAGAGCGAAGACAATTTACACAAAAAAGAAACTATAAAAAATCTACTACAAGAAGATTGTGAAGCAAGAATCTTTGAGATTATTTCCTATGCAATTCTTAAAAATCATTATAAGAATGAAAAAATTTATATTGGAAAAACTCTAAATTCCATAAAAGAGCAATATTTGGAGTTATACAAAACAGGACGAACAAATGCAAATGATGGAGGGATTGATTTTGTTATGCGTCCATTAGGACGATTTTTTCAAGTTACCGAAGTTAATCATTATGATAAATATCTATTAGATATTGATAAGGTTTTACATTTTCCTATCACTTTTGTAATTAAAACAAAGGATTCTAAAGATAAAATTTTGCAAGATTTTAAAAAATATATTTCTCAAAAATCTCAAGGTATGAAAGTGATACAAGAACGATATAACAAGGCTATTGAAGAGATTATTACCATAAACGAACTTATCTTATGGCTTGAAAAACTAGACAATAACTCTATATATTTATTGATTAAAGATGTAGATTTATATTATAAGTTAGAATTAAATTTATTAAAACAATAAAAATAAGTAATAGCAAACAAAGTATTATAAAGGAGTAAAATGAAAATAGAGCAAGTCAAAACGGCATTTAAAATCGCTGATGTGGAATTTGTAAGCGGTAGCACAAAGCTTAATTTTAATTACTTAAAAGATTTAAAAGATGAAAATGGCAAGGCAATGCCACAAAAAATTTTAAGCGAAAATGTAGCCAGAGTGTATCTCATCGTAGTAGATGGCGAGATTAAAAAAATTGGTGGAAGCCAAGCAATAGGGGGAATCAAAAGCACTTTAGAAATTTATAGAGACGGCGGAGTAAAAGGGCGTCCAAGCATTAGAAGTTTTGGCGTGTGGTATTTTCTCTATCATACGATTTTACAGGGTAAAAAAATAGAATTTTATATGATATACCAAGAGAATTTTGAAAAAGAAGTCAAAGGGTTGTTTGGCTTAAAAAAAGTCAAAAATGTTTCCATTTCTTATAAATTTACAGAGCAGTGTTGTGTGGAAGATTATTTAAGTGTGGAAAGCGAACACCCAGAGTGGAATGTACAAGAACAAGGAGCAGACTGGCCATTTGAAATAAAAAACCAACACGCAGAACTTCAAGCTAACGCACAAAATAGAGAAAAGAAAATCAAACGCAAAGAAGTAAAAATGTAACTAAACTTTAAGATGATATAAAGGATTAAGATGCAAGCCATAGAAGTTTTAAAACAACTGATTACTTACCCTAGCATTACGCCAAAAGAATGTGGGATTTATGCGTTTATTCGTGGGATTTTACAAGAATTTAAGGTGTTAGAGTTTCACAAAAATGGTGTGAAAAATGTGTTTTTGTATAAGGATTTTTGTGAGCGTGAAGTGAAAGGCGAGAATGTGGAATCCAAAAAGTTAGAATCCAAACGCACAAAATCCACGCATTTATGCTTTGCAGGGCACATTGATGTTGTGCCGCCTGGAGAGGGTTGGGAGAGTGAGCCTTTTGTGCCGCTGGAGAAAGATGGTTTTATTTATGGGCGTGGGGCACAGGATATGAAAGGGGGAGTGGCGGCTTTTATAAGTGCGATAAAGGAGTTTGTTGATTCTGGGGCTAGGTTTAATGGAATCTTATCTGTGCTTTTAACAAGCGATGAGGAAGGCGAGGCGGTTTTTGGCACAAAGCACGCATTAAATGCGCTTAAAAAGCTTGATTTATTGCCCTGTGTTGCAGTGGTTGCAGAGCCTACTTGTGTGGAAAAATTTGGCGATATGATAAAAGTTGGTAGGCGTGGCTCCATTAATGGAAAGTTAATCATACAAGGCAAGCAAGGACACGCAGCATATCCTAGCAAATGCATTAATCCTGTGGAGTTAATTGCACCTGTGTTAAGCAAGATTGCGGGATTTGATTTAGATAAAGGAAGCACGGAATTTGAGCCTAGTAAAATTGTGATTACTGATATACGCGGGGGAATGGAAGTTGTTAATGTAACGCCAAATGCTTTAAAGATTATGTTTAATGTGCGCAACTCCACAGCCACAAGTTTAGAGGATTTGCAAGGGTATTTAGAAAATCTTTTAAAAAAGATTCCACATTCTTTGGAATTAAAACAGAGTTCTAAGCCTTTTTTGACAGATACAAAGAATAAAATTGTGACAAAAATGGTAGAAGTGTTGGAGGCGCAAAATGGCTTTGCGCCAATTTTAAGCACAAGCGGTGGCACAAGCGATGCGCGCTATTTTGCGGAGTTTGGAGTGGGCGTTGTAGAATGTGGCGTGTGTAATGATAGAATCCACTCGCTTAATGAAAGAGTAAAAATTAGCGAAGTGGAAGCCTTGCAGAAGTGTTTTTTGGAGTTATTGCGGAGATTTTAAAAGTTAAAATTCAACTTGTATTTATATTTATTTGCTAAAATCTTTACCATACAATTTAAAAATAGAGAGTCAATTTTATGCAAAGTTTTGATGGTCAGAAAATAGAGTCTTTTATTAATAATCTTCAAAGTGCAGACAAGTGTTACACCTATGAATTTTCAGCCCCTGCTAGTTTTTTGTTAGAAGATTTGTTTGATGCGCTTAAGAGTCATTCTTTTCTTAACGCATTGGATGCTTTTGTGTGCACAGATTCTCCTTTAGGGAAGTTAAGGCATAGTCCTATTTTGGCAAGTTTGAAGCTACAAAATGCATTTGGAATTCCAAGCATTGCTACAATTTCTATGCGCGATAAAAATACGCTTGCATTGCAAAGTGAGTTGATTGGAATGAATAGTCTTGACTTGCGCCTTATTTTGGCTTTAACAGGAGATCCCTTAAGGCTTGGTAATCAACCGCAAGCTAAGGGTGTTTTTGAAGGGAATAGTAGGCTTTTATTAAAAATTATTGCTGCTTTAAATGCTAATAAAGACATTAATGGCAAGAGTTTAGGAGGTAATGCCAAAAGGATTTATCCCTTTTGTGTGTTAAATTCCTATACAAAAAGTAAAGAAGGTCTTTATCGTAAAATGCGTGAAAAGATTCAAAATGGTGCGCTAATGATTTTTACGCAACCTATTTATGATATTGGTGTTGCAGAAGAGCTTTTAGAGTGGTGCGCTAAGATTAATTTAGAACAGGGTGCACAATGCGTGCTTATGTTTGGCTTTTTTCCAATTCTTTCTTATAAAACTGCATTATTTTTGCACAACAAATTGCCCGGAGTTTTTGTGCCAAAAACTTGGCTTGATGCACTAGAAGTAGCGCAAAGACAAGGCGATGAAAAAGAAGTGGGCTTGCAAAAAAGTAAAGAATTGTTCCAAGGATTAAGTGTGTTGCAAAAAAGATTCCATTTTATGAGCGCAAACAAGCCTGAAATCATCGCAAGCATTTTAGAAGCTTAGAAAATTTATAAAAACTTTGCTACACTTTGTGCTTTTAGATTCCAATATTTAGGCGAGATTGTGCAAGCTCAAAAAACACAGAAATTTTTGTTAAAAAAGCAATTTTATAAGGATTATACTAACGGCTTTGTGCTTGTTTTGTTAGTGTCTTTTGCAAGTTATTATGTGAGTGCATTGCCTGTGGTGCAAAGCTTGCATTTATCGCCTTTGATTTTAAGTGTGCTTCTTGGAATTTTGGCTGCGCCTTTGTTTAGAGTTGCACAAAATAGCTGTGAAAAGGCTGTTGTCTTTAGTGCTAAAAAGCTTTTAAGGCTTGGGATTATTCTTTTTGGTTTTAATGTTACGCTTAGCAGTATTGTGTCTGTGGGATTAAATGGAATCCTTTTAAGTATTGTTGTGGTGGGGGTAATTTTGGTGCTTGGATATGTTGTTGGTGTGAAGTTTTTAAAGCTTGATAGAGAGATTGCAATTTTAGTCAGTGGTGGGAGTGCGATTTGTGGAGCGGCAGCGGTTTTGGCTTTAGAATCGTCTATTAAATCTAAGCCTTATAAGGGCGTGATTGCTGTTGGGATGGTTGTGCTTTTTGGACTTTTGGGAATGTTTTTGTATCCCTTAGTTTATGCAGTTGGGATTTTACCTTTTTCACAGGCTGAAATGGGTTATTTTATCGGACTTACATTGCACGAGTTGGCAAATGTTGTGGGTGCTGGAGGAGCAATTTCTCACCAAACACAAGAAATCGCATTGATTGTCAAAATGATTCGTGTGATTTTGCTAGTGGCGGTTTTGCTTATTGTGCCTTATTTTTTTATGCAAGAGAAAGAGGGAAATTGCAAAAGATTGCACATTCCTTGGTTTGCATTTTGGTTTTTAGGTGTTGTTATTGTGCATTCTTTTGTGCAGTTGCCAGAGAAGATTGTGGAAGTCTTAAGATTTCTCTCTAATTTTTCGCTAGTTATGGCAATGAGTGCTTTAGGGCTTCAAGTGGATTTTAAGAAGTTATTAGAATGCGGTAGAAAAGCATTTGTGTTAGCCTTGATCTTATTTGGGATTCTAACTTTTGGAGGATTCTTGCTTGTGTATTATGGTGTTTAGAAAATTAGAGGGTGAAAATGGTTGATCGTCCCTTGTTTATTATTAGTGTGAGTTTAATCACAATTAGCATTTTGTTTTCCTATTCTCTCTCGTCTTTTGCAATTTTGTATTATGATTATGGTGAGTTTCATTTTATGCTGCGTCAAAGCATTGCGGGGGTGTTGGGTGTGCTTTTGATGTGGGGAATTTCGCGCTGCAATGCAGATAATTTTGTGTTGCGCTTTGGGTTTATTTTATTTTTTGGCGGAATCTTTGTGATGTTTATTATGCACTTTTTACCAGAATCCTTAGCAACAAGTGCTGGTGGAGCAAAGCGTTGGATAAGATTGCCTTTTTTCTCACTTGCGCCTGTGGAATTTTTTAAAATCGGATTTGTAGCCTTTCTTGCGTGGAGCTTTTCGCGTAAATTCTCGCTTTTAGAACAAAAAAGCTTAAAAGAGGAATTTATTACATTTCTACCCTATGTTGTAGTTTTTTTAATCGCTGTGTATTTAATTGCAATTTTACAAAATGACTTAGGACAAATCGTGCTTTTAGGCACAACTTTGGCAATTATGATGATTTTTGCAGGTTCATCTTTTAAATTATTTTTATATCTTTTAAGTGCAGCTTTTGCCCTTTTTATTGTTGTGATTATTACAAGCACGCATAGGATTGCTAGGATTAAGACTTGGTGGGCAGGGGCACAGGATTTGATTCTGTCTATTTTTCCACAATCTATTGCAAATTCCTTGCGTGTAGAAAATTTACCTGAACCTTATCAGATTCAACATTCTTTAAATGCGATTGTCAATGGTGGAATCTTAGGGGAAGGTTTAGGCAATGGATTAATTAAGCTTGGGTTTTTAAGCGAGGTGCATACGGATGTGATTTTAGCAGGAATTACAGAAGAGATTGGATTTTTGGGATTATTTTGCATTAGCTTGCTTTTTGTAGCCCTTATTTTTAGAATCTTGAAAATTGCAAATCGTTGTGCCAATAATGTGTATTATTTATTTTGTTCTGGTGTGGCAGTCATTTTGGGATTTTCTTTTTTAATTAATGCTTTTGGAATCTCTGGATTGATTCCTATTAAAGGGATTGCAGTGCCATTTTTAAGTTACGGAGGGAGCTCAATTCTTGCAACAAGTATTATGGTGGGCATTGTGTTATCCATTAGCAAAAAAGCAAAAATGGCGTAACATTTATTGATTCTGTGTTAGAATCCTAAGATTTTATTGATTAAAAGGGAATTTTTGAAAAGCTTTTTAAGAATACTTGGTGGTATTGGAATTATTATTGCAATTGGAATTATTATTTTTGTTATGCAAGTGTATGTAGAAATTCGCAATGATACAGATAAGATTGTGCATTATAAACCGCCTGTTGCCACACAGATTTTTGACAGACAAAAGCGTTTGGTAGCAAATTTATTTGATAAGGAATTTCGTTTTTATGCGACTTTTGAAGAGATTCCGCCACGCCTTGTTGAAGCATTGCTAGCCATTGAAGACACTTTATTTTTTGAGCATTATGGAATCAATGTAGATGCAATTATGCGTGCAATGCTTAAAAATATTCAAAATGCGCGCTATGCAGAAGGTGGAAGCACAATTACACAGCAACTCATTAAAAACATTGTCTTAACGCGTGAAAAAACCATTGAAAGAAAAATAAAAGAAGTTTTGCTTGCAATACGGCTTGAAACGATTCTTAGTAAAGAAGAGATTTTGGAGCGTTACTTAAACCATACTTATTTTGGACACGGATTTTATGGAGTAAAAACTGCATCTCTTGGATATTTTAGAAAAGAAATGCAAGCACTATCTCTTAAAGAGATAGCAATACTTGTTTCTTTACCGCGCGCACCTAGCTTTTATGATCCTACAAAAAATTATGAGTTTGCACTAGGTAGAGCAAATAATGTCCTACAAAGAATGTATGAGCTAGGTTGGATTTCAAAAGAAGAGTTTGATGAGGGAAGCAGTGAGCGTCCAAGGGTTTATGATGATACACTCACGCAAAATGTTGCTCCCTATGTGGTAGATGAAGTGCAGCGTCAGCTTGCTAGACTAACGGATTTAAAAACGGCTGGGTATAAAATTTATTTAAACATTGATTTAGATTACCAAGAACTTGCGCAGGAGGCATTGTATTTTGGTTATGAGCAGATTCTATCAAGACACAAGAAAGATGAAAGTTTAAAAGAAAAGTTAAATGGTGCCTTTGTGGTGTTAGAGAATCAAAGCGGGAAGATTTTAGCTCTTGTTGGTGGCGTGGATTATGCAAAGAGTAATTTTTCGCGCGCTACACAGAGTAAGCGTCAAATTGGAAGTAGTGTCAAGCCCTTTTTGTATTTAAGTGCCATAAATTCAGGTGTGGCGCAAAATTATCAGATTCCAGATATTGCTAGAACTTATGAATATAAAGACGGAAAAGAGCGTAAAAAATGGCAACCTAAAAATTATGGAAGCTCTTTGAGTGGATTCGTGTCTTTAAAGACAGCTTTAACAAAATCTTTAAATCTTGCAACAATTAACCTTGTAGAAGAGGTGGGATTTGATAGAATTTATAGTGATGTTTTGAAATATGGTTTTAGTAATGTGCCTAAAGATTTAACTATTTCATTGGGGAGTTTTGGGGCATCTCCGCTTGAAATGGCTAGAAATTTTATGGTGTTTTCTAATTATGGAAAGGTGATTGATCCAATGTTAATGGATTACATTGTGGATACTAAAGGAAATGTGGCATATTTTACGCCCAATGAATATGAACTCTCTAAAGAAGAGCAGAGCTTTTTAATCCTTGATATTTTGCGCGATGTTGTTAATGTGGGAACAGGAAGGCGTGCTAAGGTAGATGGAATTGAGCTTGCTGGAAAAACTGGCACAACAAATGACAATATAGATGCGTGGTTTTGTGGATTTTCTCCAAGCATAGAAGTGATTGTCTGGTATGGAAAGGATGATAATACGCCTATGGGTTATAGTGAAACAGGCGGTGTTGCGCCGGCTCCAGCGTTTTCTTATTTCTTTAGTAACATTTTAGAGATTGATCCAGGATTAGAGCGCAAATTTAAGATTCCACAGGGGGTGCGTTCTCAAAACATAGATGGTGAGCAGTTTTATTATACTGATGACTCGCCAATTAGAAGTGTGCCAAAGGTTAATCACGACACAATTATTTTTTAGATTCCATAAGGGGTAGAGTTGAAGCGATTTTTTGAGCGTTTGTTGCCTTACATTAAAGATTATAAACTTTATTTTTTCTATGCAATTGTAGGGACACTTTTGGTTTCTTTAGCAACAGCAGCAAGTGCATATTTAGTAAAACCCGTGCTAGATGATATTTTTTTAGCAAAAGATGCTAATATGCTTCAAATCTTGCCTTTTTTAGTTGTTTTGGCGTATTTTTCAAAAGGACTTGGAATCTACATTCAATCTTATTATATGAATTATATAGGGCAAGATATTGTCAAGCGGTTAAAAAATATTTTGCTTGATAAGATGCTAACTTTTGAAATGGGATTTTTTAATCGTTATCGCAATGGTGAGTTAATCTCACGCATAACAAGCGATATTGCAGCGGTGCAGGGGGCTGTGTCAAATTACTTCATAGAAGGCATTAGAGAAGGTTTAACAATCTTTGGGCTTGTGTTTGTTGTGGTGTATCAAAGCGCAGAACTTGCGTTTTATGGGCTTATTGTAATGCCACTTGCGCTTTATCCTATCGCATTAATTGCTAGAAAAATGCGTAAAACTTCTAAAAAATTGCAAGAAAAAAATGCTGATTTATCCTCTAAGCTCATTGAGATTTTTAATAATATGGAATTAATCAAGGCAAGCTCGGGAGAAAAGATAGAGCACGAGCAGTTTGCAAGCCATAATCAAGAACTTTTTAAACTATCAATGAAGTCTGTGCGGATTTCAGAGCTAACTTCACCTTTAATGGAAACACTAGGTGCAATCGCTATTGCTGCTGTAATTTTTGTAGGCGGATATAAAGTCATTAACGGAGAATTAACCACAGGAGAATTTTTTTCTTTTACAACTGCACTCTTTTTGCTTTATACTCCTTTTAAACGATTAAGCAGTCTTTATAGCAAGATTCAAATTGCTTTTGCAGCAGGGGATAGAATTTTTGAAATGCTAGATAGGAATCCAAAAATACAAGATGGCAAAAAAGAGCTACAAGCCCCCATTGCAACGATTAGTTTTAACAATGTGGATTTGTATTATGGACAAAAACAAGCATTAAGCAACATTAGCCTAGAAGTAAAGAGGGGGGAGAGTATTGCATTTGTTGGAAATAGTGGAGGGGGCAAAAGCTCACTTGTGAATTTGCTTTTGCGATTATATGATGCAGACAATGGAGAAGTTTTGGTTAATGGCGAAAATATTAAGCATTTTACGCAAAATTCCTTGCGTTCTAAAATTGCAATTGTTACACAGAGGATTTTTATTTTTAACGATTCCATTGCGCGTAATATTGCTTATGGAAGCGAGATTGATGAAGTGCGCATTGCACTTGCGCTAAAGCAAGCTAGGATTTTTGATTATGTGCAAACGCTCCCTAATGGAATCCACACAGAGCTTGATGAGTTTGGTGTGAATTTAAGCGGTGGGCAAAGGCAAAGAATTGCCATTGCACGCGCACTTTATAAGAATCCTGAAATTTTAATCTTAGATGAAGCAACAAGTGCATTGGATAATAAAACAGAAGAGGAGTTTAGGGAAGCATTAAGCGCATTGTTAGAGGATAGAATTGTGATTATTGTTGCGCATAGATTTTCTACCATTTCTTTGGCAAAAAGGATTTATTTTTTCTCTCAGGGTAAGATTTTAGCAAGCGGAACACAGGCGGAATTGTTTGAAAAATGTGCGCCATTTAGAGAATATTATAAAAGCATTTAAAAGGTGTGTATTTTTATGCTATAATCAGCGGAAATTTTTAAGATTTGAGGTTTTAAAATGTCTAATTTATCTAATGTTGATCAAATAACCAATCTCTACAGAAACAATGAATTACAATTGTTATGTTTTAGACTTGAAAAAGATAAAGATTTGTATGCTGTGAATGTATTTAAAATCCGTGAAGTTGTAAAGTATCGTGGAGAGGTTACCGTTGTTTCACACGAAGGAAGCTCTCTGATTGAAGGGCTTATTACTATTAGAGAGCTTACGATTCCATTGATTGACTTGCGCAAATGGTTTTATTACGATGCTAAAGAAAGGGGGAAGGATTTAGAAGGTTATGGCGTTAAAAGAGAACCCGGTGAAGATGAAGTGATTATGATTTGCGAATTTTCTAGATGGACGGTTGGTGTTAGAATTTATGAGGCAGATAGAATTTTAAATAAAAAATGGACAGAAATTGAGCAGAGTGCTGGGATTGGAAATTCTGGGCTAAATAGTAAGCTTGTGAGCAGGACGCGTTATTTTGATGGGCGTTTAGTGCAGGTTGTGGATATTGAAAAAATGCTTGTAGATGTGTTTCCTTGGATTGAAGATGAAAAAAATACTGAGATGAATAGCATTAGGCAAATCGTAACAGATAAGGAAGTCTTATTAGCTGATGATTCTCCAAGTGTTATTAAGACAATGCAGAACATTTTGAATAAATTAGGAGTGAGTTACAAAATTTTTACAAACGGACAAAAATTGCTTGACTATGTCTTTGGTGCTGATGCAGATATTTCTAAAATTGGGATTATCATTACAGACTTAGAAATGCCAGAAGCAAGTGGTTTTGAAGTTATTAAGCAAATCAAGGCAAGCCCACTAACTTCAAAAATCCCAGTTATTGTTAATTCTTCTATGAGCGGAAGCAGTAATGAAGATATGGCACGCTCGCTTAATGCTGATGAATTTATTTCTAAATCCAATCCTGTAGAGGTTGAAGAGACATTGCGTAAGTTTATGATTAAATAAAAGAATAGCTAGGAATGAAAAAAGAAACAATAGAATCTATCTACAACGCAGATTTTTATAAACAACAAGCGCAATTAAGCTATCAATCAGCAACCTTTATACTAGAGTATTTAAAAGGTGTTTTACCTAATCTTAAAAGCGTGATTGATGTAGGTTGTGGTGTTGGGACTTGGCTAAAAGCGTGGAAGGATTTAAACCCTAAGATTCAAATTGCAGGGATTGATGGGAATAGTGTAGATGAAAAATACTATTGGATTCCACTTAGCTCTTATGCTGAAGTTAATCTTACGCAACCTTGTGCAAATCTTCTAAAACAAATTACTTCACATTTTGCCCCCCCCCAATAATATTAGCATAATTGAAGGAATTAAGCCATTTACTCTTGCGCAATCCTTAGAAGTTGCTGAACATATTGATATGCTTTATGCGGAAAATTTTATTGATTTATTAACGAGCTTAAGCGATATTGTTTTATTTTCTGCTGCGATTCCCTTTCAACCCGGAACGCACCATATAAATTGCCAACCACCACAATATTGGGCAGATAAGTTTCTAGCAAGAGGTTATGATTGCTATGATATTTTGCGTCCTAAGTTTTGGTGTGATGAAAGAATTGCGTGGTGGTATTGGCAGAATAGCTTTTTGTATGTGCATAAAAGGGTAAAATTAAAAGGCTTAAAGAAAGAAAATGTCGCACAAGCAAAACATTATGTAGCCCCACAAATGCTAAATGGCTATATTTCCTATATCCAAAATGAGCTTAACACTAGAAGCTAAACTCTAAAATCGGCGTTAGGGATTCTACCTTTTGCATTGCTCCTATGATGATAAGCCCTAAAAGCCCTGCGAAAAATCCAGCAAGCAAATCATCTCCCATTACACCTAAACCACCTTTAACTTTTTTATCAATTTTTCCGATTACAGAAGGCTTCCAAATATCAAAGATTCTAAATAAAACATAAGACAAAAAAAGCCCAAAAAGACTATGCCCAATCATTGCAATACTAATCCAAACGCCAGCTAGCTCATCAATTACAATTTGCTTGCAATCGTGTGGTAAGCCTTGTTGTTCGTAAGCATTAATGGTTTTAATCGCAATAGCAGCAATCAAAAGTGCGCTAAGAAGTAGTGTGCTAGGTGCAATGTAGTAGCTAATCAAAAACCCTAAGGGCAATGCTACAAGCGCACCAATGCTTCCGGGAGCAATGGGGGATAATCCGCTAAAAAATAAGGTTAAAAACATTTTTTGCAAAAAATCTTTTGTGCTAGAGAAGGTTTTAAAAAAATTATCAGATTGCATTTTGGATTCCTATTTTAGCGAGTGAGTTTGATAAAGATCAATAAGCTTTAAGTAAAAATCTTCATCGTCTTGCTCTTCAATCATTCCATTGTTTGCAAACATTGCTCCAAATTGCTTTAAAAGCGGATAAAAGCGTTTAGGATAGAGATAGCTTAAAATCTTAGCAGAAACTTCTTTGCGCATAAGAATTGTTGGTGGAATCAATCCAGCTTGTAAGATTTCTTGCAAAAAGCCAGAATGGTAATGGATATGGTGATGGTTGCCGTGCGGACAGGTTTTAAGGCTTACAATCGTATTGCATTGGCTACAATACACAAACTCGTGTAAGAGTTTCACATTAATTTTAATGTCTTTTATTGTATCAAAGATGGAATAAATTTTTTGTTTATCGTAATAAATAGTCAAGTTGGGGTAGTTTTCACCAATAACGATTCTATCACAACCTAAATTTTGGGCTAGAATTGCATCAAGAATAATGCCCTGCGCTCCTGCAAAAAGATAAATATCATCTAATGGAAAAATCAAAATACGATTTGTTGGCAGATAGTTATCAATCACATTTTGCAGGCAGGTTTTGCGAATGTGAAAATCTAGCAATCCTTCATTTTGATGGCGTAAAAGGATAAGCACAAGCAAATCACTTTCATCTAAAACAAAGCGAAAAATACGCTCATGGATGCGCGTTACAGGGGAGGCGTCTAATACCATTGCCGTAGCACTTTCAGCTTGGAGATTTTTTTTGGTATGCAGGATTGTTTGTTTGCTGATGTGTCGCATAAAGTCAAATTGTGCATTTTCTAAAAATAAACGATATACACCACAGACTGCGTAATTTCCTAAACGGCGATAAATGTCTTGGGCTTTTTGTGAGTAAATATCCCCGCTCATAATCTTAAAGAGGCGTTGTTTTTTATTAATTTTAAAGACGGAATCCACAATGAGTTCTCCGCACACATTGCCTTCACACACAAGCGTAAGAGTGCTTCCTTTTTCTGCGTTTTTCAATATGGCAGCATTGCGTTTTCCAGAAGGTGCTAAAATGAAAGAAAAGGGAAAGCTTTGCCCTTTATAAAGCCCTGTTGCATCTACTTCTTGCATTTCTTCTTTATCCATTAGATGTGATACGGGTGCTAATAGCCCTTCTTGGCATAAAAGCAGAGCAAAAACAGCTTCCTTATCTACAAATAAGGCATTTGTGAACGCTTTAACCTTTTTTTGGGAATTATTTCTTTTTTGTGATTCCATATTTTTTTCTTTTCTCCCATAAACTTTTGCGAGACATTCCTAAGCGTTTGCTAAGCTCAGTATCTGGGTAGCGATCTTCAAACTTTAAAATCATTGTTTTAATGTATTCATCAACGCTTATCACATCATCTTGGAATCCGTATGCAATTTCTTTGATGTTAATTTCAAAAATGTTTTTAAAGCCACTGACATCGCCACCTAAGCAAGAAAGCATTACGGGAATATTTTTTAACGCTTTAACGCACTCTTCTTTCTCTTCTTTAGGCAATGTTTCAAAGCCTACAACATAGGTAAGTTGTGTTTTTGGAGCGTTTTTTAGGATTCCTTTGTAATGTGTTGCATCCTTATAAAGTGAGATAAAATTAATGGTAAATTTTTTATGAATGGCATAATTAACAACACACATATCAATGGCTTTTTGTGAAACGCTTTTAATAATAAGCGGGAATGAAACTTTGGTGTTAATCGTGTATGCGGGCATTAAAAGAGAATTGCAAAAATAATCTCGGTAGAAAGTGATTTCTTTTTGCAGTTGGTAAAATTCAATGTAGTGGTCAATTTTACGGATTAATTCATCCATCATAAAAGGCTTAACAATATAATCGCTAGTTCCCGATTTTAAGGGATTTGTAACGGTATCATCATTGATATAAGGAATCATCATAATAATAATGGAAGATTTAAATTTTTCAATGACAGGATAGAAGTTTTGTCCGGGAATATTAGAAGAGAGCAGAATAATATCCATACTTTCAAATTTCAGTGCTTCATCAATGCTTGAAACAATCTCGCAAACAAAACCAAATTGACTAAGTTTTGTTGTAATACTCTGTGCTAGATAGATTTCATTTTCAATGATTAAAATTTTCATAAATTCCCTTTATCATAATAAGTTTTTCCAATTAAAATATTCAAGCGCAACATTTGCTTGCACAAAGACTCCTTCTTCTCTCCCTACAAAACCTAGTTTTTCCGTAGTGGTAGCCTTGACATTGACTTTAAATTTTGGGATTCCAAGCAATTGTGCGATTTGCGATTCCATAGCATTTTTAAAAGGTGAGAGTTTTGGTTTTTGGGCAAAAATTGTAACATCGGCTTGTTTAAGAGAGTAGCCAACACTATAAACAAAATCCACAACTTTTTCCAATAACTTTTTAGAATCCGCTCCTTTGTAATTAGAATCGCTATCTGGAAACCATTCGCCAATATCTCCTGCCCCAATTGCACCTAAAATTGCATCACATAAGGCGTGTAAACATACATCACCATCACTATGTGCAAGGAGCTTGTAAGGGCAAGCAATAGGGATTCCTCCTAAAACAATGCCATCTCCGCTTGTAAGTGCGTGGATATCACCACCCATACCAACTAAAGTTTGATTGCTAGGGTAGGGGAGTTTGAAATATTCTAAATCTTGTAAAAAGGTTAGTTTTCTAGCAGTTTGTTCACCCTTTACAAAACCAATATTTCCACCAATAGCATAAATACCGCTACTTTCATCAGTAAAATCTCCTTGCTTGAAGGCTTTTTTTAACATAGATAGCCTACTAAGCTGTGGAGTTTGGATAATTTTTAAATGCTCTCTTTTTAAGTATTCCAAGACAGAATCATCATAAGCAATGGTGTCTTGGATATTTAAATAAGGCACAACACAATCGTATGCATCAATTTTTTGTAAAATTCTAGTGCTTAAAAGCGCAGGAATGTTGCAGCGTGCAACATCGCTAACAAAAACAAATTCTATTGTAGAATCTAAAGTGTCAATGGCATTTTTTAAGGATTCTTGGCGTGTTGTTCCACCACGAGATAATTTAAAATGCAAATTAAAAGAATCTAAATATTTTTGCATATAAGGAATCTCAAACTCTGTGGCACTTAAAACAGAATCACAAAAGGGATAAACAGCTTGCAATTCTTTTGCTACTTTTAGCCAAAGTGGAATCTCTCCTATGCGTATCCATTGCTTTTTGGGCAATTTTGTAACGGCGTTTTGGTTAAGATGATTTTGTGTTGAATCTTGTATGGAGTCCTTAAAACGCCTGCTTTCACCAGCAGCTAGTAAGATTAAAGCAATTTTAGACAAAAACCTTCCTTGAAAAAAATTGCGGAATTATACATTTTTAAAGTTTTAGAATCCCTTTTATTTGCTATGGATTCTAAAAAGATTAGATTTTAAAGAAACTAATATGTTGCTTTAGAACATCTGCAAGATTTTTTAGAGATTGTGCCGCATCTGCGGTATGGGTTATTGATTCCGCTGTTGCTTTGGAATCTTTAGCCATACTATCAAATTCAGCAACAAGATGTTCCATATTCCTTGCTTGTTCATCTGTTGCTTTTGTAACTTCTTTTGCTTTATTTAAAGAATCTGTTGCTTGCGCATTGATTTGATCTAAAATTTCACTTGCTTCATTGGCGAGTTGCATACCATTTTCTACTTGTGGGACAGCGTTTTGGATAGCTTCAACAGCAGTTTGTGTTTCGCTTTGGATGATTTCAATCATTTTTGAAATTTCAGAAGTAGCAACACCTGTGCGTTCTGCTAGTTTTCTAATTTCATCAGAAACAACAGCAAATCCGCGTCCAGCTTCTCCTGCTCTTGCTGCTTCAATGGCAGCATTAAGAGCTAAGAGATTTGTTTGGTCTGTGATTTCTTTGATGAGTTCTGCGCTTCCGCTAATGTCTTGTGAATTTTTTTGTAGCATACGGATATGCTCAGAAGATGAAGTAACAGTTGTTGTAACCTTCTTTATAGCAGTTATTGTGATTTGCATCGCTTCTCTACCTTTGGTAGAGAGTTCTGTTGTGTAGCCAGAATTTTCTTCGGTTTGTTTAGCAATATTAGAAATGCCATTAACAGCTCCAACGATTTCTTTGATATGCGCAACAATTTGTGCCACAGAACCTTCTGCATTTTCTGCTCTATTGTGTGAGGCAATCTTAAATTCTTCAGAGATGTGAGCAAGTTCATTGGAACGCATATTAAGTTCTTCTGAAGAGTGAATGACTTCTTTAACGATGATGCGTAATTTTTCTTGCATTTCTGCAAGAGATGCAAGCATACTTTCTTTAAATTTTGTTTTAATAGGCGCATTTAAATTCCCGTTTGCAATGTTGGAAACCATTTTGATAACTCTTTTTGGTTCATCACCAAGCGAGGAGACAATAAGGAATGTGGTATAAACAGATGCACCAATGGCGACTAAAAAAGCAATGAAAGATAGCCAAAGCGTGATGTTTAAATAAGATTTAATTTCTTCTCTTGCATAGTCGGCTAAAATATGATTTTTTTCCTCTTGATGAAAAATGAAGGCATTAATGATTCCTAACCACTCTTGAAAAGCATCGCGCGCTTGATTAATAAGGAGTGCATTTGCTCCTTCTAAATCACCTTGTGCTCTTTTATTTAAAATTTCTGCAATAAGAGGCATTGTTTTTGCCTCTGTTGCTTTAATTTGTTCTAAAATTTCTTTACCTTCGGCATCAAACTTTGCAGGATCTTGAAAAATAACATCCATCTTAGCAGCAGAATCTTTATAAAAATCCTCTAATTGCTTAATAAGCAGAAGTGTTGTTTCAATCTCATTAATATCCTTTAAGATAAGAATATCACGCACAGCAATTGCTCTATCGTGCACACTCCCCATAAAATTAACCGCATAATGCTGCTTGACATCATTAACATCATCAATGAGGGTTATGGCTTCGTGGACAGAGTTGATTTTATAATATCCAATGGCTGCAATAATCACGATAAGCGATAAAATAACCCCAAACCCTACAATAAGCTGAGCTTTTAAAGACAAGTTTCTACCTGGCATACTATCTCCTTTTTAAAAGCAATTTTGGCGGGTAATAGAATAAGCTAACAAAATTTTCCTTAAGTAGAGATTATTTATGGCTGCGTATCACTTTTGCAATCAGTTCTAAGGGATGGGAAAAAGGAATCTTTATTTCTTCTTGGTGCAATGCGTTGCTAAGTTGCATACGGCAAGCACTGCATTCAGCGGCTACGAAATTTGCATTTGTTTTTGCAATCATTTTTGCCTTTTTGCTCCCAACTTTTTGTGCGAGCTCAAAGCGTTCAGTTTGCATAGTTACTCCGCCAAAACCACAGCAAGCATTGGAATCTTCCATTTCAATGAGTTGATAATTTTGTGCTAAAAGATTGCGTGGTTCTTTGTAGATTCCAAGCACTTTTCTTGCGTGGCAGGGATCGTGGTAAGTGATACTCTCCGTCTTTGGGGAATTCCCTTGCAATGAAGCTAGATATTCTATGAGTTGCGTTTGCGATTCTAAATATTGTGTTGCCATATAGATTTTTGGTAAGAGCTTCTTGATTCTCTCTTGCATTAAGGAATCCTTTTGCATAAAGCGTTCCCAATCCTCTAAAACCATTGCTGCACAAGTGGCTTCTGGGATTAAAATCGCATCAACTTCCTCAATAAAACTTTCAAAATACTCTACATTGTGGCGAATGAGCGTATCAACGCTTTCAAAATCTCCTGTAAAATACGCAGGAGCAGCGCAACATTTTTGTCCCTTAGCAAGTTTTGCGTCAATGCCAAGTTTTTCTAAAATCAAAAGCAAGGATTCACCAATTCCCTTGTAATTATAATTGCCTAAACAACCAATAAAAATTGCAACTTTTTTAGATTTTTTTGGAGTAGATTCTTTATTGAAGTGTAACTCTTCACAATGGGAGTTTAAAAAGCTCGTATTTGCCATTGCGCCAAAAATTCTATTTCCTATTATTGGGAGTTTGAAGCGGGGGATAATGGAGTTACCATCGTTTGTTTTTTTGAACAATAAAGGAGTGAAAATAGCACCTAACTTAAAGCTAATATCCATTATTTTACGATGCTTTAAAAGATAGAAAAAAGCACGCTTAAACCAAGCGATTCCATATTTTTGGGCGATTTCATAGCGGATGTTTTCAATAAGGGTATCTGTTGGCAGGGAGTTTGGGCAAACGCTTACGCAAGTTGTGCATAAAAAGCAGGTTTCAAAGATATTTTTTGCGTTTTTATCTAGTGGAATCTCATTGCGTTGGTAAGCACCTAGTAAGTCAATAAAACCCCTAGGCGAAGTTGCTTCATCGCCATTAATACTAAAAATGGTGCAATCTGGCAAGCATTTACCACATTTCACACAAGCATCACTTGTTTTGAGATAATTATAATCTTGAAAATGTGCCATTTGCGCCCTTTAAATTGTTTTGCTAAAAATTTTTTGATTTGCACCTAAACGCTTTAAATACGCATCAAAAGGCATTGTGATGTTACGGATTAGCAAAGCTCCTGTTTGGCTAACTATGATTCCGTCTTTATTGATATGAATAAGCCCTGCATACTCTAGAGGTTTTAACGCTTCAAGTGCATCGGCAAAATACTTCATAAAATTAATCTTAAATTGTGCTTCAATTGTGCGGAAATCCAATTTAAAATTACTCATTAGTTGCATAATAATGGTTTTTCTTAAAATATCATCTGCGCTAAGTTTAATACCTTTGTGGAAGGGAAGGATTCCTTTATCAATTGCATTTTGATATTCTGGTAATGTCTTAAAATTTTGCGCATAATAATTGCTACCTTCTCCGATAGAAGTAAGCCCAATTCCAATAGTTTGCGTGCCACCTTTAGTGCTGTAACCTTGAAAATTGCGACGCAACTGCCCTTTTTGAATGGATTTAAAAAGTTCATCATCAGGCTTTGCAAAATGGTCCATTCCAATCATTTTGTAACCTTTATTTTGTAAAAATTGAATGCTAAATTCTAAAATTTTAAGTTTTTCATCTGGTGTTGGAAGTGTGGTTTCATCAATTTTGCGCATTGTTTTTTTAAGCCAAGGCACATGCGCATAATTAAAAATTGCAAAGCGATCGGGATTGAGTTTGAGTGCTAACTCTAATGTATTTTTAAAAGTTTGAAGATTTTGAAAGGGAAGTCCATAGATTAAATCAAAATTAATTGAATGGATTCCAAAGTTTCGTGCAAGATTAATAGAATCTTGCACAAGGGAGAAGGGCTGGATTCTGTGAATGGCTTGCTGCACATTGGCATCAAAATCTTGGATTCCAAAGCTTAAACGATTAAATCCACCATTTTTTAAAGTTTGCATTTGATGGACGGAGAAAAAACGCGGATCAATCTCACAGGCAATTTCTGCATCCTTTGCAAAGTTAGGAAAAGTTTCTTTTAAAAGAAAAATCAGCATTTCAAGCTCATTTGCATCAAAAAAAGTAGGAGTTCCTCCGCCAAAATGGAGCTGATACACAGGCTTTTGTGTGTCCATTACTTTTTTTAGGAGTGCAAGCTCTTTTTTGAGATATTCTAAATAAAGAGTTTTATTTTCCTCTTTGCTTGTGTAAATAACATTGCAGCCACAAAAATAACAGGCACTGCGACAAAAGGGTAAATGCACATAAAGAGAGAGTGGATTAGAGTCTGCTTTTAAATCCTGCAAATAGGAATCCAAAGTGTAATTTTCATTAAATTCTATTGCAGTTGGGTAGCTTGTATAACGCGGTCCGGGCTTTGAATAAGTTGCAAACTTTTTAAAATCTATCATTGACATTGGAGATCCTAAGGTTTATTTTGGTGCATCAAGTCGTTCTAAAAAATCAAGAAATAGATAAGGATAACGCTTTTTTAGATGCTTTACTACTGCCTTTGGCTCTTTTTTATAATCTCTGACTTCCTTTAGTGCAACGCACCACACATCATCAAAATCCACAGGCATATTTTTATAGATTTCTTGTTCAAGCTTAAAGAGATATTTATCGCTTTCAAGGTTTTTTAGCTCACGCATAAGAGAATGCATCACCTTTTTGGGAATGAGATAGAATTCTTGAGCATTGCTATCTACTAAGGAGTAGATTCCATTTTCTTTAAGTGTGGAAGCATAACTGAGCGATTCCATATTTTTGTGATTTAACACTTCCTTAATTGTCTTGTAGTTTTCTTTTGCTTCTAGCGGTTTTGGTGTAGCCAAACCATTACTCCTTTTTGTGTGTGTAAGCGATTTTCCGCTTCTTGAAAAATTTTGCTTTGATGGGATTCTAAAACTTCTTCACTGACTTCTTCTCCGCGATATGCTGGCAAGCAGTGCAAAAAAATTGCATCTTTTTTTGCAAGTCGCATTAGTGCATTGTCTATGTAGTAGCTTTTAAAGGCTTCTTCTCTTGCTTTCTTTTGACTTTCTTGTCCCATAGAAGTCCAAGTGTCTGTTGCCACAACATCAGCACCCATAATGGCTGCTTTGGGGTCTTCTCCTATGATGATTTTAGCACCAGAAATGTTAATGAACTCTTGTGCCTTTTGAAAAATTTTAGGGGAGATTGCATAGTTTTTTGGGGAAGCGATGCGCAATTCAAAGCCTAATTTTGCAGCAAGCATCAGCCAAGAATGTGCCATATTATTTCCATCGCCAATATAGGCAACTATTGGATTATTATCTTTGCCGCATTCTTGCATCGTTAGATAATCTGCGAGCAATTGCATAGGATGAAAATCATCGCTTAATCCATTAATGACAGGCACACTAGAATAGTGAGCAAACTCTTCTAGGCGATCGTGCCCGTGTGTGCGCATCATAATTAAATCCACCATTGATGAGAGCACTCTAGCTGTATCCTTTATAGGTTCTCCGCGTCCAAGCTGTGTATCATTATTGGAAAGAAAAATGCCTTGCCCACCCAACTGATAGATTCCAGTTTCAAAGCTTATGCGTGTTCTTGTAGAGCTTTTTTCAAAAATCATTCCAAGTGTTTGGTTAGCAAGAAGAGCACT
The DNA here is from genome assembly GCF_022770205.1 of Helicobacter sp. Classification (GTDB taxonomy): domain Bacteria; phylum Campylobacterota; class Campylobacteria; order Campylobacterales; family Helicobacteraceae; genus Helicobacter_D. The sequence continues at coordinate 86,212 of NZ_JALEIK010000019.1, forward strand.
ATATTTTTTAGATTTAACTTCATTTTTTAGCGTTTTGGCAATCTCTATAATCTCTAAAATTTCTTCTTTGCTAAAATCAGCTAAAGTCAAAAAATGTCGCATTAATAAACCTTGTAGCGCAGGATTAAATTCTATACAAAATAAAACTTGTATAATACAATATTTTTTTAAAAAAGGGTTAAAATGCACGAATTTTCTATTGTTTCTTCTCTCTTGGAATCTTGTGAAGAAATTGCTAAAGAAAACAAAGCAGATAAGATTCTTGTGGTATATGTGGAGATTGGAGAGCGGAGCGGAGTAAATCCTGTATTATTGCAGAGTGCTTTTAGTGCGTTTAAAGTAGGAAGTAAATGTGAGGAAGCAGAGCTTAAGATTACTTATAAAAAAGTAGGGCTAACTTGTAAAAATTGTGGAATTATAAGCGAAGTGAATGAGGTTAATTATACGGAATGCCCAAAATGTAAAAGTCAAAATGTATTTATTTCTAGTGGAAATGAAATGCTGCTTTTACGCCTAGAAATGGAATAAAGTTGGAATCTAAACTTAGGATTCCAACTTTTTAGACTTAAGCAACATAAAGATTGCTTAAATCAACTAAAATGTGCGCTTTAGTAATTCTTCTGGATGCAAGATAGTAATGAGTCTATCATCTCTTTTTCCCACACCATAGATAAGATTTTCATCTTGATGCGTAATTGTTTCAGGCGTTGGATCAATATCGGATTCTTTGATTCTAACCGCTTCTGTTAAGCGATCAATAATAAAACCTGCACGCTCCTCTTGATTTCTAATGACAATATAGCGCGTATCTTCAGTTGGCTTTTCATAAGGCAAACCAAATTTTAAACGCAAGTTAATCAATGGCACAACCCAACCTCTCATATTGAATACGCCTAAGACATAATCTGGCACTCCCGGAACTCTTGTGTATTCTAAAGGCTTAATAATTTCCTGAATACTAAGGATTGGCACAGCAAACTCTTCAGTCCCAACCACAAAGGCAACAAGCTGGATAATATTCTCGGTTTCTGCAGCGGGCTTTTTTTGTTCTTGTTGTTTTTGTAAAACATCTTTTAGTTGATTACTCATTATTCTGTTACCTCCATTGTTAGGTTAATATTGCGTTTAACAACATTCATTAAATATTCTGGAGAATAAGGTTTTGTGATGTATTCTGTCATTCCAGATTCTACACCACGCATTCTATCTGTTTTGCTAGTTCTGCTTGTTACAGCAATCAGTGGTAAGTTTTTAAATTTTGCATATTTTCTAATCTCACCAGCTAATGTATAACCATCCATTTTTGGCATTTCAATGTCAATAAGAATCGCATCAAAACTATTATCGCTGTTTTTAACAATATCAAGAGCTTCTACGCCATTTACTGCTTCTGAAATGGAGATTCCAAGAGGTTTTAACGATTTCTTCATAATGCTACGATCAGTCATAGAATCATCAACAATTAAGACTTTATAATCACTTGGGGAACTCTTTTCTTTCTTATTCTCACTTTCTTGTTTAAGCTTATTAATGCTCACCTTTACATTTTTAGCCATTTGCATCATTGCGGCAATATCTACAATTAAAGTTACTCTACCATCACCACGGATTGTAGCCCCAGCAATCCCTTCTGTTCCTTTAAGATAAGAACCAAGTGATTTAATAACGACTTCTTCTTGTCCAATTAGGAAATCAACAATTACACCGATTTTATTTTCTGCAAGCCCAATAACAACAACATAAGCTTGCTCAGAGTTATCAAACACGGAATCTACACCAAAAATATCCGCCAAGCGCACGAGAGGTAAGACTTCGTTTCTTAAACGCAACACGCTTTTATTCTCAACAGTGTAAATTTCATCCTGTGAAATTCTAACCGTTTCAATAACAGAAGCAAGCGGGATTGCATAATATTCTTCTTGCACACCAACAAGTAGAGATTGAATGATTGCAAGCGTTAATGGAATCTTTAATTTAAGCGTTGTTCCTTTGCCCAACTCACTATCTACATCAATGATTCCGTTTAATTTTTCAATATTTGTTTTAACAACATCCATTCCAACACCACGACCGCTAACATTTGTTACAATTTTAGCTGTTGAAAAACCTGCTTTAAAGACTAATGAATAGGCTTCTTTATCCGTCATTGCGTCAGCTTCTCTCTCGCTAATAAGCCCCTTTTCTACTGCCTTAGATTTAAGCACTTCAGGATCCATTCCGTGTCCATCATCTTTGATTTCTACTACAATATGATTCCCTTCATTGTATGCCTTTAAATGAACAGTCCCTTGCTCACTTTTGCCAGCAGCGATTCTATCTTCTTTGGATTCAATGCCGTGATCGCACGCATTTCTAATCAAATGCACAAGAGGATCACCAATCTCTTCAACAATTGATTTATCAAGCTCCGTTTCTTCCCCAGTGATAATTAAGTCAATGTTTTTTCCTAACTCTCTTGATAAATCACGCACCATTCTTGGAAATTTATTAAACACTCTACCAATAGGCAGCATTCTTGTTTTCATAACTGCAAGCTGAATATCTGTGGTTACCATTGAAACAGAAGCAACAACTTGATTGAGCTCTTCTAGGAATTTTTCCCCTTCATAGCGTTCTTCTACATCGTTATAGATTTTAATCAAACGATTTTTACCTAAAACCAATTCTCCAATAAGATTCATTAAACTATCAAGTCTTTTAACATCAACACGAATTGTTTGTTCAACTGCTGTTGCTGGAGTTTTGTTGTCGTCATTGCTAGCACGAGGGGCTGCTTTTGGAGATGCGCTTTCTGCTTTTGGAGCTGGTTTAGGCGTAACAGGCTTTGAAGGAGCAGCTTCTTTAGGTGTGCTTGGAGCTGCATCAGCAGAAATTTCACTGGGGGCTTGAATGTCTTCAAGTTCTCCTCTAGCGCGTTTTGCTTCGCGCTTTTGTTTATCCTCTTCTTGGCGTTTATTAAGCAAGCGTTCAATTTCTTTTTCCACTTCTTCTGGGGACATACTTGCATAATCTAATTCAGGCTCTTCTTCTGGCAGTGAGGTTTCTGCGGAAGCATTTTCAGCAGGAGGCACTGCGTTTGCGGATTCCCCTCTTGAGATTGCATCTAAGCGTTGAATTGTATTATCAATATCGCCCTCTAATCCTGTATTGCCATCAGTCCCTGTATCTCTAATTGCATTGAGTAATTTTTTCATATAATCAATGGATTCCAAAACAACATCCATAATGTCCGGAGTGATAGTTAATTCTCCGTGTCTTGCTTTATTTAAAACATCTTCCATATGGTGTGTTAATTTTGTAAGCACAGAAAAATTGAGGAATGAACCCGAACCTTTAATTGTGTGTGCGACTCTAAAGATTCTGTTTAATAAATCTAAATCATCGGGATGATTTTCTAGTTCAACCAAATCTTGGTCTAGCTGTTCAATCATTTCAAACGCTTCAATGAGAAAATCTTCTAGTATTTCTTGCATTTCATCCATAATATACCCTTTCCTTAAAAATTTTAATGAGTTTGAGTGTTGTATTTATTCATAATTCTTGAAACTTCATCGTGAAATTTGTTGCCATCAAATTTAACAAGATAAGATTCCGCTCCTGCTTCACGCCCGCGATTCTCACTAAATTTATCGCTAATGGATGAGCTGAAAATAATAGGAACTTTAGAAAACCTTGGATCTTCTTTTGCTTTTGCGGCAAAATGGAATCCATCCATTTGTGGCATTTCAATATCTGAAATAATAATTTTTAGAGTTTTTGTAAGATCATCACCATAAGCTTCATAAAGTTTTTCAAGTTTTCTTAAGCCAGCTTCTCCATTATTTGCTTCTGTAACATCAAAGCCCATTTTCTCTAAAAATTCTTTTATAATCTTTCTAGCAATAGCACTATCATCTAGTACAAGTGCAAGCCCGCTAAATCTATTATAAGTTCTTTCGGAGTCAATTTCTGGTTGATAAAATCCTAATTCTTGCACAATGCTCTCTAAATCGAGAATCAATAAAACTTGATCACCTTCAATTCTAGTTACACCAGTAATTTTATTTTTATCCATCGCTGTATCAGCAGAGGAGCTAAAATGTGCAGGTTCAATGTCTTTCCAATTGATACGACGGATACGCTTTGCCTCGTGAACAATAAAACCTATCATAATGTTATTAAATTCTGCAATAATCACACGCGGTTTAATTTTTTTATTCTTTGGAATTTCTACATGCATCCATTTTGCAAGATTAATAACAGGAATAACAACACCGCGTAAATCAAAAATTCCCTCTATGTAGTCTGGAACACCTGGCAATTCTGTAAGGTCGGGTAGGCGTATGATTTCATTCACTTTAGCAACATTAATACCATAAACTCCTTCATACTGCTTGCCTTTTTCAAGTTTGTGGATTCTAAAATCCACCAACTCCATTTCATTGGTTCCTACTTTTAGAGTATCATTTTTTTCGAAGCTCGACACCTTAAGACTCCTTTAGCGTTAAACAATTGTCTGCGCATTTTACAATAAAATATTTTTTTTTACAAGCAAAGAAGGGCAACCCGATGTAATTAATGTCTTGATTTTTTGTGTAATTCCCTTGATGAAAATGTCCTTCAATGATATAAGAGTTACTTGGAATAGACATTTTTTTGAGATATTTTTTAATGCGCATTTGTACAAATTGTGTGAAATTTTGGGGAGTGTAGGGATTATTTTTCTTTTTAATGTTTTTGCTTTGTAAAAAGCGTATGATTTTAGGATACAAAATATTTGCAAAAAGATTTAGAAAAATGATAAAAGATTGGTTTCTGATAATTTTTGAAAAAAATTTATAGTGCCAGCTTAAAAACACATCTCCGTGCGCAAGGTAAGCGTTTTGATTATTCAATCGACACAAAACAGGCTGTGCGTTTAAGGGGAAATAATGAATGTTCTTAAAATACGGAATCGTTTTTAGCAAAAAATCGTGATTGCCTTCTAGGTAATAGATTGTGTGTTTTAAAGACAATTCTTCTATAAGCTCTAGGGTGCGCTGATTATCCTTAATGCTTTGCAAAATTGGTCCAATAAGAAAATCAAAAATATCGCCCATTAGGAAAATTTGGCGTTTTTTGGATTTTAAGAGCTCAGTAAAGATGGAATCCAAAGTGTTTTGATAAAGGCTATTATGATGAGAGTCGGCGATAAAAATTGCGCCTTCTTCTATGGTAATTGGTAAATTATGGCACATACGCAATTTGTGGTAATCCTAAGTTTTCATCTAACCCAAACATTAAATTCGCATTTGCAATAGCTTGAGAGCTTGCACCGCGCAAGAGATTATCAATGCTAGAAGTGATGAATAAATCCTCTCCATCTGCCTTAGCATAAATATCACAAAAATGCGTCCCCGTAACATTTTTAATTTGTGCGCAACTCTCACGGATTCTAATAAAAGGCTCATTTTTGTAACGCTCGCATAAAATTTCAAGCGGATCAATTTGTTCTTTTAAACGCGCATAAATAGAAACCAACATACCCCGTGTTAAAGGAATTAGATGCGGAACAAAGAGTGTTTTTAGCTGAACTTTAGCAATTTTTTGAAGCTGTTCATTGATTTCTGGGGAGTGGCGGTGGTTAATGGGTGAATAGGCAAAAAGATTCTCATTAATTGTTACAAAATGCGAGGTTTGTGCAAGCTTTTTTCCTGCACCACTTACACCACTTTTTGCATCAATATAAACGCTCTGTGTGTTATTAAGATATTTTGCAAAAGGAAGGAGTGCAAGTAAGGTTGCTGTGGGGTAGCAGCCGGGGTTTGCAACAAGATTTGTTTGACTAATGCTTAGGCGGTTGTATTCTGGAAGCCCATAAACAGCCTTTTGGAGATTTTCTTTATCGCTGTGTGGGCAATAATATTGCTCGTATTGTTTTAGGCTTAGGCGATAATCTGCGGATAAATCCACAACTTTAATATTTTTATTGAGTAAAGTTTTTGCGTATTCCATTGCTTGTTGGTGGGGCAAGGCAAGAAAAACAAGCTCGCATTCTTGTGTGATTTTGTCTATATTCACTTCTTGGATAGGAAGTTTAACGACATTTTTTAAGCTAGGGTGTAAGCTTACAATGTCCTGATGGTTTTCGCTTGCATAGACACCAGCTAGCGTAAAATGTTGATGCGTGAGTAAAAGTTTCACTAACTCTAAGCCCGTATAACCACTCACTCCGATGATTGCAGTTTTAATATACATAACTTTCCTTTTTGCGCTTCAACCACCACCCATAAAAGTCAAACACTCAATCGTGTCATTTTCTTTTATCGTATAAGATTGCCATTTTTCTTGCTTAATAATTTCCGTATTTACAGCCACTGCTATGCTTTTTTGCTCAATAGCATATTCCACTAAAAGTTCTAAGATGTTTTTGGATTCCGTATTTATGAGATTTCCATTGAGTTGAATTTGCATTATCTTCCACCTTTTGAAAAAGTTTGTTATTTTATGTTTTTTTGTTGAAAAATTTATAAAAAAATCCTTCTTTAAGAATCTCTTTTCCACAAGTGATAAACAACTCTCCTTTTTTTAGATTCCGTCTTATTGTGCTTCCAGCACCAATTAAACAATCATCTTCTATTGTAATGGGGGCAACTGCTTGGGAGTCGCTACCAATAAACACATTTTTGCCAATTTTTGTTTGATGTTTATTTTTGCCATCATAATTACAAGTGATAAACCCAGCCCCAATGTTAGTGCCACTTTCAATTTCACTATCACCGATATAGCTTAAATGCCCCACTTTTACACCATTGAGTGTGGATTTTTTCACTTCTACAAAATTTCCAATATGCGAATTTTTAAGCACACTTTGTGGGCGTAAATGCGCTAAAGGTCCTACATCACTATTTGCAACAATGCTAGATTCTATTACGCTGTGCGCTTTAATGTAAGAATTTGTAATTTTAGAATCCCCACAAATGCTCACACCATTTTCTACGACGCACTCACCGCTAAACTCCACACCTTCCTCTATATATATAGTTTTTGGAAGGCGCATAATCACGCCCTGTTTTAGCCAAAATTCTTTAATGCGCTTGCTTAAAATCTCTTCAGCATTTGCTAAATCTAGCTTGTCATTAACGCCTTTAAAGTTTTCAAGCTTCACAAAAAGCGGAATGATTTTAATATTATCTTGACGCGCAAGAGAGATAATATCAGTTAAATAATATTCTTTTTGTGCATTATTGTTAGTAAGCTTTGGAATATAGGAATCTAAAATGTGAGTTTTAAAGCAATAAACTCCTGCATTTAAGGTGCTAAGGGCTAGGGTTTTAGAGTCTGCATCTTTTTCTTCTATGATTGCTTGAACTTCATCTTTGCTCATCACAACACGCCCATATCCACTAACATTTGGTAAATCTAGCACACTCATAATAATGTCTGCATCCTTATACAAAAACTGCTTAAGCTCATTTGCTTGGATTAATGGCATATCTCCATTTAACACAAGGACTTTTTCATATTTTGGGCAGTAGGTTTTTAGCGCACCGCCGGTTCCAGGGAAGTTTTGTGTATCTTGGATTGCAAAGCGGATTTTATTGCCAAAGTATTCCTGCATTTTGGCTTGGATTTTTTCATTTTCAAAGCCTAAAACCACACACACATCATCGCTCAAAAGCAAGGATTCTTTAATGCTATAATAGAGCATTTCCCTGCCACAAATCCTATGCAATACTTTTGGGATGCTAGATTGCATTCTTGTTCCCTTGCCAGCAGCTAAAATTACGATTGATAGGGTGTTGTTTTGCATTACGATTCCATTTTAAAATAAATTTAATCTGATTTTAACACAATAAAGTTTAGAATTCGCACATTTTTTAAGTTTATTTAGAATGTAGATTATTGGAGAAAAGTATGGATTTAGGAACAGTTGTAGGGATGTCATTATCTCTTATTTTGCTTGGAACTGCGATGATGTTGGGGGTAGGGATTGGTCCTTATTTCGACATTCCTTCCATTTTAATTACAGTGGGTGGCTCTATTACAAGCTTGTTAATTGGTTACAAAATGGAGAGTATGAAAAAGGCATTTGCTTTTTTCATGATTGCTTTTAAGCCACAAACTTTTGATGTTCCAGCACTGATTAAAAAGCTTGTGGATTATTCTACACAAGCGAGGCGTGATGGGATTTTATCACTAGAGCAACAATCCAATCAAGAAGAAAATGAGTTTTTAAAGCGCGGGTTAAATATGGCAATTGATGGTGCTGAACCTGATAGCATTCGCGATTTATTAGAAACGGATATGGATAGGACATTAGATCGCCATAAGTCAAATGCCGGCATTTTTGACACTTGGGCAGCATATGCGGGGGCATATGGAATGCTTGGAACATTAATTGGTTTAGTTGCAATGCTTTTAAATATGTCCGATCCTGCTTCTATTGGTCCTGCAATGGCAGTTGCGCTTCTTACAACTTTCTATGGTTCTTTTATTGGAAATATTGTGGGTTCTCCTATTGCAAACATTTTGATGGTTCGCGCTAATGATGAAGCATTAGTAAAGCTTCTTATTATTGAAGGGATTATGTCCATTCAATCCGGCGATAATCCACGCGCGCTTGAAGCGAAATTGCTAACTTTCTTACCGCCAAATCAACGCGTTAGCCAATTTGAGTAGAAAATGGCAAAACGCTGTCCTCCTTGTGATTGCCCTAATGTCCTGCCACTTTGGATAGGGACTTATGGGGATATGGTTACGCTTATTCTTACTTTCTTTATTCTGCTTTTGTCAATGGTTACCTTTGATGCAAAAAAGCTTACAGAAGCGGAATCTAGTTTAAAAGGTTCATTATCGCTACTTAGCGGTGGAATTAAAATTGAACCAGATAACACAAGAATCCAACAACAAGCAGATATTACCGTGGAGCCAGAGAGTGCTGAAGAAGTGCGCTTAATTGAAAGCACAATTTTAGACTTTAAGGAAAATATTAAAACTTCTTTAGGTCCTTCTAATATCATTGATGATGGAAGTGAAGGTTTTATTTTACGCTTTAATGGAAAATTACTCTTTGATGAGAATGAAACGGGACTTAATGATGCTGATGAAATGCTCTTTCTTAAACGGCTTGCATTAATTTTGCAAAAAATGCCTTCTAATTTGCACTTAGATGTGATTGGTTACACCGATAATCGCTCCATTGCTCCTACACCAAAATATAAAGATGACATTGGGCTAAGTGCGCTTAGAGCACTTGGGGTAGAGCGAGTGCTGCTAGAAAATGGTGTCAATCCAAAGAAAATGACAGCATTTGGTAATGGTGCAACAAATTTTGTTGTGCCAAACACTAGCGAAGAAAATCGTCAAAGAAATCGTCGCGTAGAGTTTAGATTCTATCCAGATGACAGACATTTGCAAAGAAGGCAAAGCATTTTAGAACAAATCATTGAAAAAAAAGAATTAGAAAATAACGAAGCAATAAGGCTAAGAGATGCCAATGTAGTAGGGATTCCTTAAGTGCTGCGTTTAGTTTTTGTTTTATGCTTTGGAGCTATTGCGCTTTTTGCAGCCCCTGAAACCCCTACGATTCCTACCATTGATTTAACCCTTAGTGCGCCCACAGAACCGGGAGATTTAGTTACTACATTAAATATCGTTGCGATTCTAACTTTACTTGTTTTAGCTCCGTCTTTGATTTTAATGGCAACAAGCTTCGCTAGGATTTTAATCGTTCTTTCTTTTTTGCGCACTGCAATGGGAACACAGCAATCCCCACCCACGCAACTTTTAGTTTCTTTTGCGTTAATTTTAACAATATTTATTATGGAGCCTGTGGCAAAAGAAGGTTATGAAAAAGGTATAAAACCCTATATTGCAAAAGAGATTCCTTATGATGAGGCGTTTTTGCTTGCTTCAGAACCTTTTAAGGATTTTATGATGCGTAACACACGCCCAAAGGATTTAGCTCTTTTTTATAGAATCCGCAACCTTGAAAACCCACAAACCGCACAAGATGTGCCTTTAAGCATTGCATTGCCTGCCTTTATTATTAGTGAGATGAAAACAGCCTTTCAAATTGGCTTTTTGCTCTACTTGCCTTTTTTAGTCATTGATATGGTCATTAGCTCCATTTTAATGGCAATGGGTATGATGATGCTACCACCCACAATGATTTCTCTGCCCTTTAAGATTCTAATTTTTATTTTAGTAGATGGTTTTAATCTCTTAACAATAAATCTAGTGCAAAGCTTTCGATAGCAATGGCGTTAGTTTGTGAATATTTGGGCAAATGTGGGGGTTGTGTTGGGGCGACATTGGAATCCAAAATTGCTTTTGCTTCTAGTCTTTTAAGCTTTAAAGATTTTGAAGTTTTTAAAAGTGAGCAATCGCATTTTAGAGGGCGTGCAGAGCTTGGAATCTACCACGATAATGGGGAGATTTTTTACACAATGCGCGGAGAAAAAGAACGCTTTGTGAAAATTAAAAATTGTCAAAACCTTTTGCCAAATATCCAAAAAACACTGCCCATTCTTTTAAAAATTTTTAACGCCAAAGAATTTGGTGCATTTAAAGAGCGTTTATTTAGCTTAGAGATTCTCGCAAGTCAAAATAACACCTTACTTTTAACGCTAATTTACCACAAAAAATTAGAAAAATCTTGGCTTTTAGACGCAGAAGTTTTAGCAACAAGGCTAAAAGAGTATTTAGGATTCCATTTTGAGATTGTAGGGCGTTCGCGTGGTGTGAAGTTAGTTTTAGGGAAGGATTATTTAACACAAACGCTAGAGATTTTAGGGAAGCGGTTTTATTATCGCTATAATGAAGGGGCTTTTAGTCAGCCAAATACTGCAATAAATGCGCAAATGATTGCTTGGGTTTTAAAGCATTTGAAGGGGGGCGGGGATTTGCTAGAAATGTATTGTGGCTGTGGAAACTTCACAATCCCTTTATCCTTTTGTTTTGATAAAATCCTAGCCACTGAAATTTCTAAAACTTCCATAAATGCGTTAAAATTTGCCTGTGAGAAAAATAAGATTCCAAATATTTTTTGCGTGCGATTAAGTGGGGCAGAGTGCATTGAAGCCTTAAATGGTATAAGAGAGTTTAATCGCCTAAGGCACATTGATTTAAGTGCGTTTAATTTTAGTAGCGTCTTTGTAGATCCTCCACGCTGTGGGCTTGGAGTGGAAGTGTGCGAGTTTTTAAAGCGTTTTAAACAAATCATTTATATTTCCTGTAATCCAATTACTTTAGGGAAAGATTTAGAGATTCTTAAAAAAACACATCATATTAGACACGCAGCATTTTTTGACCAGTTTCCCCATACAAAACATTTAGAATGCGGAGTAATTTTAGAGAAATAAGGAAAAGTGATGTTATACAATGAAGTTTTAGAAAAAATTTTAGCCTATAAGAATGCTTTGCAAGAAACAGCTAATCTTAAACGTTCAAATGAGCATAGCTATCGCACGCAACTCCAAAATCTTCTTAATGCTCTAAAAGAAGATTTTATCCGCGTGATACAAGAGCCAAAGGCAGAAGTAGGGCAGGGGGATATTCGTCCTGATTTTAAAGTGTATAAACAAGTAGATTCTAAAGATGCACTCACTTACAATGCTTTAGTTGGCTTTATAGAGTGCAAAGAGTGGGGCAAAAAGCTAGAAAAAGAGTTAAAAAGCAGTCAAATCCATAAATATTTAAGCATTTGTCCCAATATTTTACTGACAGATTACAATCGCTTTATTTTAATTAATTTTGGAGAGGTGATTGCTGATGTGCTTTTGTTTCCTTATGGTATGGATTCTAATCTTTTTACACACGATTCCAATATTTTAGATGTTGAAGTTGTGCAAAAATTTTCAACGCTTTTATCTGACTTTTTTCATTCTACACACGCAAATATTACCACTAAACAAGAGCTTATAAAAGTGCTATCAACACAGAGTTTTTATTTAGGATTAAAGACTAGGGAGTTTTATCAAACAACCCCATTTTCAACTTTTCATAGATATTTTGAAAAAACTTTTGATGGTTTTAGGGATATGCTTTATGATTTTAGCATTGAAGAGTTTTGTGATATTTTAGGACAAAGTGTTGTTTATGGGCTACTTGTGGCGCATTTAGAAAGCAACAATCACAAAGACACTATTAAACTTGAGGCAATTAGCATTGATAGTATTGTGGCACTTCTGCCAAAGGAATTTCAAATTTTAAGCGAGTTTATTTATTTTTCCATTCCTGCTTTTCACATTCCAGCCCCCATTGCTTATGCGTTAGAAAATATTAAAAAAACAATCGCGCTCATTGATAGAGCTGCCATTGCAAAAATGTTAAACACGCAAATAGAATCCATTGCAATTTATCTTTATGAAGATTTTTTAAAGGCTTATGATGATTTGCGCGGAAGCGAGAAGCGTAAGGAAGGTGGAGTGTTCTACACGCCAGAATCTATTGTAAATTGCATCACTTCAAGCCTGCATTCTCTTTTAAAGAGTGAATTTGATAAGAAAAGGGGGTTTTTAGAAGAGGGGGTTAAGGTTTTAGACTTTGCCACAGGGACGGGAAGTTTTTTAGCAAAAGTGTTTGAAATTATTTTAGAAGAAGAAAAATCACACTTTTGGAAAAATGATGCAATAAAGCAAAAATTTTTAAAAGACATTTATGGTTTTGAAATTAGCTTTGTTCCTTATATTGTAGCGCATATTAAACTTTCAGCCATTCTTAAAGCGCGCGGATTTGATGTGCTAGATGAAACAAATAAATTACAAATTTTTTTGACAAACACATTAGATTTAAGCACACAAGCAAAATTACAAATCTCTATGCCACTCTTTTTATTAGAAGAACAGGAGCAAAAAGCGCATAGCATTAAGCACACAGAGGAAGTTTTGGTGATTTTAGGAAATCCGCCTTATTATCAAAATTCTAAAAACAATCTTTTAGAAATTATTAATTTACACAATCTTTACAAACTTGGCTTAAAAGAGCAAAACATTCAGCCTTTAAACAATGATTACATTAAATTTATCCGCTTTGCGCAATGGAAGCTTTTAGAGCGAACAAACCCTTCTACTCTAAGCTTATTTAATGACAGCACACATTATGGACTTATGGGTTTTATTACGCCAAATTCTTTTATATGGGGGCGCACACATCGCAAAATGCGCGAATCTCTTTTTAATTCCTTTGACACTATCTATATCATTAATCTTCACGGAGATAATGAAAAAGATGAAAAAAATGATGAAAATGTTTTTGACATACGCATAGGTGTGTGCATATCACTCTTTATTAAACATAAAGAAAAAAGAGAATCGCAAGTTTTCTACTACTCCACGCACGAAAATGCAATTTATAAAAGGGTAGAAAAATACGCCTTACTAAACAAAATCGCACAGCAAGGATTAAAAAGCATTGCGTGGAATGCTTTAAAATGTGAAGCACCTTTTTATTGGTTTATCCCACGCAATTTGGATTCCACAAATTATAAAAACTTTTGGGCTTTAGGTGAGGATAAGGCGTTGGGCGATACTAAAGCAATCTTTAAAATTTATAGGAGCGGAAATAAATCGGAGCGGGATAAAATTTGCTTGCATTTTAATGAGCAACACTTAAGAGATGTGCTGCAAGATTTTATGGAGCTAGATACTCAAAAGATTCGCCATAAATACCAGCTCAAAAAAGATACTAGGGATTGGAGCATAGAAAGAGCGAAGGCTGATGTTATAGAGCACAAGGAAACTATGGAATCTAAAATTCAAACAATCGCCTATCGTCCTTTTGATGTGCGATACACATTTTTTAGCGGAAAAAGCAGAGGATTTTGGGGAACTCCATCGGCAAAAGCATCAAAACATTTTATGTTGGGTGAAAATTTAGGCTTGTGTTTTACAAAAGATTATTGGGGATATTATGATGCGCCTTTTGTTACGCATTTACTCACTGATATTCATTACAATGGCGGACAATGTTATGTAGCCCCCCTTTATGATATGGAATCTCAAGATGAAAAATTGGAAAAAAGCGTGAATTTCACAGATGATTTTTTAAAATATTCTAAATCTAAAAAAAATCTAAAAAATAAAACCCCAGAACAGATTTTTTATTACATTTATGCCACGCTTTATAATCCAAACTTTAGAGAAAAATATGCAGAGGAATTACAAATAGGATTTCCGCGCATTAATTTTGAAGTGAGTCAAAAGGAATTTGAAACATTACAAGATTTAGGTGAAAAACTTGTTTATTTACACCTATTAAAAGACTCTCCATTGCTAGAAACATTGCTAAAAGATTCTAGCATTATGCTAGATTTTAGAAGCCCTACAACAAAACAACCAAGCTATACAATAGAAAAACTAAACGCCAAAGAGCGTTTTGTAGATTCTTCTATTATTCTTAATGAGGATTTATGTTTAAAAGAAGTAAACCACGAAGTCTATCATTACACCATTGGTGGATATAAAGTGATTGAAAAATGGTTAAGTTATAGAAATGATTACACTTGTTCTAGGGCGGAGTTAGAGCATTTAGAAAAAATCTGTAAAGCCATAGAGGCAACTTTAAAAATAGAGAAAATTTTAAAAAATTTAAATTAAGAGCAAAAGCTCTTAATGGTGCGTAACTTTATCACGCACAAGGAAAAAGATAGCCCCTAAAATCCCAGCGGTTAGGGAGGAAATCAAAATAGAGATTTTCGCAACATTAGTAGCAATAAGTGCGTGTTCGCCAGAGAAGGCAAGGTTTGTTACAAACATTGACATTGTAAATCCAATTCCCCCTAATGCACCTGCACCAAAGATTTCTGTCCAAGTTACACCTGTTGGACGCGTTGCGATTCCTAATTTTTCTGCTAAGAATGTGAATAAGAAAATCCCCACAGGTTTACCAACTACAAGCCCTAAAAAGATTCCAAGAAAGACATAATCCACACTAAAATCAATATTTGAGCCAATAGTAACCCCCGCATTTGCAAAGGCAAAAATGGGCATAATCACAAAGCTGCTATAAGGCGCAAGTGCGTGTTCTAAGCGTAATAAAGGATTTTGCACCGCTTTTTTTTGCTTGCTAATTTCATCTAATGCGTGGACTTGCTCATTTTGCAAAAGGATTCCATCTTTTTCCTTTTCTGCTTGCTTGAAGTGATCTACGATTTTTGTGATTTTTTCCATAAAGCGCATCGTGTCAATTTTTGGCGCAACAGGGATTGTAAAAGCAAGCACAACTGCTGCAATTGTTGCGTGCACCCCACAACTATGCACTGCAATCCATAACAACACGCCTAAAAGCATATAAGGCGTGAGTGCTTTTACCCCAAGTTTGTTTAAGATAATAAGCAAAACTACAATTCCAGCGGCTATGGCAAGCCAACCTAAAGAGATTCCGCTTGAATAGAACACGGCGATAATGATAATTGCCCCTAAATCATCCGCAACGGCTAAAGAAACTAGAAAAACTTTCACAGAGATTGAAACACGCTTGCCTAAAGTTGCTAAAACACCAAGCGCAAAGGCAATGTCTGTTGCCATAGGAATCCCAAATCCGTGTGCGGATGGTGTGCCACCATTTAAAGCAATATAAATAAGCCCCGGTCCTACCATTCCTCCAAGTGCCGCGATAATAGGTAATGCCGCTCTTTTAAATCCTGCAAGCTCGCCAAAAAGCACTTCACGCTTAATTTCTAAACCTACAACCAAAAAGAAAAACGCCATTAAAACATCGTTAATCCAATGTTCTAAGCTCATTCCAATAAATGTGTTATTGAGAGTAAAGCCAAATTGCATTTTCCAAAGTGCTGCATACCCTTCACTTAACGGAGAATTTGCAACAATCATCGCTAACACCGCACAACAAAGTAATAAGATGCCAGCAAAAGACTCACTCCGTGTGATTTTGCCAAGTGTGGCTAAAAAACCGCTTTTATTTTCTGCTTCCATACTTTTCCTTTATATAATTTCAATAAGTTTTCCTTCTTGCTCTTCTTGGGTGTAAAAAACATAGCCATAAGTTTTTTTGTGTAGCATTTGCTGCACAGATTCCATATATTCACGCACTTGTATTGCGTGGGAATCCTCTTGCTCGCCACTTTTATAATCCACAATCCAAGCGGAATTTTCTCCTTCAACTAAAAGATCAAGGCGTTTTTCTCTGCCATTTGACAAAAAAGGAATTTCGCATTTTACCTTGCCTTTAGCTACAATTTCAATAAAATTTTGATTTTTTAAGACTAAATTACTACGCAAAACAATTTTTTCTAATTCTGTAAAATCTAAATAAAATCCAACTTTGTTATTTAGAATTTCTAAGAGCAGGGTATCATTTAAGTTAAATTTTAGCTTTTGTTCCATCGCAAAGTGCAAAGCGATTCCATAATAGATTCCTTTGAGATTGTGTGCGTATTGTGGGGAAGTTGAAGTTTGAATATCTCTTTGGCGTCCTTGATTTTCTAAACTAGGTTTTTCTTTAATGATGTTGTTAAATTCTTGATTTAGCATTGGCATATCTTGTGAAGTTGTTTTGGGCAAAATGTTAGATTTTTCTAGGATTCCATAAGTGGAATCTTGTAAGTTTAAATCTACAAAAGCCCCTTTTTCACTAAGTTTTAAAATATGCATTGTTTCTTTAGCGCGCGTTAGGGCAACATAGAGCTGATGTTTTAAATCCTTTGCTTCTAGTGCTTTTTCTTTAGCAAGGGCATTGGCGTAGTTGGAATCTAAACTTTGACGCACAGGATTGCTATATTGAAAAATCTGTTTAATATCTACTCCATTTGTGTCAAAATCAAAAAACACTTTGGAATGCTGTGTATTATTGCGGTTTGCTTTATCCACAACTAGAACATTTTCAAACTCTAATCCCTTAGATTTATGGATTGTCATAATACGGATTCCAGAAGCATCGCTAGAAACTATGTCTAAAGATTTTTTTCCAATGTTTTCTAAAAGTTCCGTAAGGGTAGGGTATTCTAGTGTGGATTCTAGGAATTTTTTGCTACTCAAGCTTGCGATATGGTAACGCTCCATTATTTTTAAAATCAGCTGTGAAGGGGTTTTTACACTCTGTATGCTTTGCAGAAAAACTTCAAATGCAGAATCCCTTTTTAATCCTAAAAGCATAAAAAAAGCATTTTTGTAAAGCACATTTTGCGTAGTGATATATTTTAAGAGTTCTAAAATTGCACGCACTTCATTGTGATTTACTAGCCTAGCACTCGTGTCAATTACGACTTTATATGTTTGCTTCTGTAAAAGTTGCGCTAGCTCTACAACTGCATTATTATCAAACACTAAAATCGCAATGGAATCCTCTTTAACACCCATTGCTTTAAGCGCTTGTAAAGTTTCTAGCACACCTTGATAGAGCACATCTTTTTCATAGCTTTTTACACTTACAAATCCTGTGTGCTTGGAGTTTGGAATCTGCGGGATAAAATCCTCAATCTCATCTTTAAAGGTGTGATTAACAAACTCTACAATGCTAATAGCACTGCGATAATTAAACTCTAAGTTGCAATGCTCCATTCCAGCACTTGCGATTTTAAAAAGCTTAGGATTTCCGCCGCGGAAGCGATAAATGGATTGCTTTACATCGCCCACATAAAAGAAACTGCGCGTGAAATTTTTTTGTCCAATTCCAGATTTTATTTCCTTAATAAGCGGTTCAAGAATAGAATACTGCAAAATGCTTGTGTCTTGAAATTCATCAATTAAAATGTGATTAAGTGTGCTATCAAGCCGAAAATACAAGAAATCTTTAGGGATTAAATTTTCCTTTAAAAGCTTATGCACTTTAGAAGCCACTGCGTTAAAACTTAAGGAATTGCTTTGTTGGTAATAGCATTCTTTTGCCTTTAAGAAATGTTTAAAAATTTGATAAAGCATAAGGAGATATTGTGATTCCTCTTTTAAAAAATAAGAATGAAGGGAATCTTTTAAAAGTGCGAAATCCTCTGCATTAAAAGGCACTTGTGCAAATTTATCCCTTTTATAATCTTCTAATTTTTCTTTTGTAAGCCAAGTTTTACCCTTATCTAACAAACTTTCAAAATCATTAAATTGCAGGCTTTTTGCTATCTCTTCAAAGGTTTCATAATAGGTATTTTTAAGTCTATTTGCATAATACATTGCTTGCTGTTTATAATCTTTGCCTCGGGATTTTATCAAATTACGCACAAAAAGATTGCGATTTAATGATTCCTTAAAGGCATCTAAAAAAATGCAGAGTTGCAATAAGGAATCTAAAGTCTGTTTGGTGGAATAACATAATTCTAAAATGGCATCAAAACTTGCAGAATCCAAAGTGTTTAAAAAAATTTCAGAAATGGCATTAAAATCCTCTTCTTGGACCTTAAAATCATATTCCACTCCCACATACCAACAAAAACTTTTTAAAATCTTTTGAAAAAACGCATCAATAGTGGTGATTTTTAAATCCTGCTCTAAAAAACTTTTATAAATGCGATGGATTTTATCCTCTATGGCTTTCCAATCCTCCTCCTTCGCATTATCATTTATATTAATAAGCTCAAGTTTTTTTATATAATCTCTATTATTTTTATTATGATAAAGTTCTTCAAGGTTATGCGTGATGCGTTCTTCCATTTCCTTTGCGGCTTTTTTTGTAAAGGTTAAAGTCAGGATATTTGCAGGTTTTGCACCTTGTAGCAAAAGATTTAAATAACGCCTTGTGAGCTGATAAGTTTTTCCACTTCCTGCACTTGCGCTTAGTGATAATAGCGGATGTTGCATAATTTTCTCCAAAAATAGAATTATAACATTTCAAAAATGTAAAATAAAGTTGATTGACATAAGCTAAAGGTTTATAATATAATACACTAAAAGTTATAAATTTTAAGGAAAAAAGCAAATGTCAAAAAGTCTATATGAAACACTAGAAGTTGCGCAAAATGCAAGCGCAGATGAGATTAAAAAGTCTTATCGTCGCCTTGCGCGCAAATATCATCCTGATATCAATAAAGAACCCGGAGCAGAAGATAAATTTAAAGAAGTGAATGCAGCTTATGAAATTTTAAGCGATGAAAATAAACGCAAACAATACGATCAATTTGGCGATTCTATGTTTGGTGGGCAAAACTTTCACGATTTTAGACGCTCTTATGGTAATATGAATTTAGATGACATTTTAAGTCAGATTTTTGGAGGAGGATTTGCACAAGGCGGTTTTGGGGGAGGTAGTTTTGGAAATTTTGGTAGTTTTGGAAATGCAAGAAGTTCTAATCTTGATGTTAATGCGCAAATTACGATTCCATTTACAACTGCTCTTTTGGGGGGCTTGCATAATGTTAATATCCAAAATAATAGTTATGACATTAAAATTCCAGCTGGGGTGAAAAGCGGAGAAACCATTCGTCTAAAAGGCAAAGGAAATAGCATAAGAGGGCAAAGCGGTGATTTGCTCTTAAAAGTGAGTGTTGCTCCTCATCCACAATACACGCAAGAGGGCGATGACTTGACAATGCCTTTTGATATTCCCTTAAAGATTGCTTTATTTGGCGGTAAAATAGAAATTGAAACATTGCGCAAAACCATCACGCTAAAAGTGCCAAAAAACACTAAAAATGCTCAAAGATTCCGTGTTAAAGAATTAGGAGGCTATAATCGCAAAAGTAAAACTTATGGCGATTTATATTTAGAAGCAAATGTTGTGCTTCCTAATAGCGATACACTTCCAGAAGCATTAAAGGAAGCGTTAGAGAAATATTTATAAGGAGAGAGAATGTATAGTTATGATGAACCGGTTTATTTAATTAGCGTTGTGGCAAAGATTTTATCCATCCATCCACAAACCTTGCGCCAATATGAGCGTGAAGGGCTTGTGGAGCCGGGCAGAACAGATGGCAAAATGCGTCTGTATTCTCAAAGAGATATTGATAAGATAAAAACGATTCTGCGTTTAACTAGGGATTTAGGCGTTAATCTAGCTGGCGTGGATATTATTATGCGCCTTAAAGATAAGCTAGACGAACAAGATAGAGAGATTGAGGAGTTGCGCTTGAGCTTGGAAAAACTTAAGGCAAATCAGCCTAGTAAATCTGTGGTTAAAAAACAAAGTTCCTATGAAGTGATTATTTTTGAAAAATATTAAAGGAGATAAAATGCCAAAAGTTCTAACACTGCTTACTTGTGCATCTTTGATATTTTGTTTCAATGCGTGTTCTACAAAAGGCTATGCAAACTCTAAAGGAGGAGCGGGCTATACAGAATGGAGATTAAGTTTTTAAGAAAATTGCAGTCTTATTCTTTAGTTTCTTCATCTAAGATAGGTTGAAGCTTGTAACCAAGGCGTGATTGGTTACGGATTAACTCATAATAAGTTTTGCGTCTAATGCCATTAATGTGCATACGCAAAGAATCCATTGTCATTTGTTGCCCATTCCAAACTTTTTGACGAAATTCTTCATAAGTAACAGGATAACCATCACTTTCCAACAGCAAGTCTAAAATTTTACATTCTCTATCGGTGAGTTCAAATACTGCAAATCCTTTTAGGATAGACTTATCGCGGCGCCGATAAATAACATTTTGTCCAAGTTCTACAACTTGTTCTTTGTTTATGCCCTTATTGATGTTTAGCAAAAGCACAAAGAGCTCTTCTAAATCCACTGCTTTTTTAATTAAAGATGTTGCATTGAGTTTGACCATTTCAGCGATTTTTTCCTCATCACTATAAGCTGTCATAAAGATTACAGGAATATTTGGATTGATTTTTCGCATACTTTTAACCATAGCAATCCCATCTAACTTGCCATCAAGTTTTACATCTGTAATGACAATATCAATTGCTTCACTTTTAAAATATTTTAATGCAAGCTCCCCTTTTTTGGCAGTAATAATTCTTTTACAACGACGCTCAAGCGGAATCCTAAGCAAGTCTAAGGCAACAGAGTCATCTTCAACAATTAGTAAAGTTAGTGTGTTTAGTGGCTCTAAAAGTTCTGGTGTCATTTCATTCCCTGTGTATGACTTTTGATAAGAGTTTAAACACAAATTGTATGTTATAAATATTAAAAAATTAATTAAGTTTTAGTATTTACTCACAAGGGCAGGTTTTATTACAATTTGCTCCAAAAGTTTTCATAAATTCACAATACAGACAGCTTACACTGCGTTTAGTGCAAATAACAGGAATCTCTTTTTTCTTTGCAGCGTTGCGGAATTTGCGCATTGTGTTATGATTTAAAAAATTCGTAAGCATTACTAGGCATCCAATATTTTGTGGTAAGTCCTTATGATTTACGCTTTCTTTTCTCCCATCCCAATGCGTAATCTTCTTGCATCCTAAGTTTTTAAGAACTGCTTTAATGGGAGTAATCTCATCACCACCAATAACCAAAACCGACATTCTTTCTCCTTTTGAAAATTGATTTAATTTATAAAATGATAATTAATATCAACTTAATATAAAATAAAAATAATTCTTATTTTATCTTTGATTTATTGCATTCTTTTTGATACAATAGCCATTATCAAGCAACAACTACATATCAATAAGGATTTTATAATGAAAAAATATAAAGAATCTCTCAAGACAATTTTAGATAGATTGCATCTATCCATTAAAAAAAATAATTTAAAAAGCTCTAAGCAAAGAGAGTTAATCCTGAAAGTGATTTATGAAGACGGAGGACATCTAAGTCCTGAAGATATTTTTACGATTATTAGAAAAACTTGTAAAAACACAAGCATTTCATCAATCTATAGGATTTTATCCTTCTTGGAAAAAGAAGGATTTGTTAGCTCTATTGAAGTAGATAAGAATGGAAAGCGCTATGAAATTGCAAGCGGATTACACCACGATCACATCATCTGTGTAGAGTGTGGAGGGATTGAAGAATTTTGTAATGATGAGATTGAAAAACTTCAAGTTGATGTAGCAGAATCCTACAAAGGCAAACTTGTAGGACACGATATGATGTTATATGTAGTTTGTCAAAAGTGCTTAAATAAGTAGTCTATGAATCTATGTCTTCTGCTTTCTAAAAACTCCATCTATTTATAAACTTGGTTTGCGAAAAACTTTTGCAAGTTTTACCCTTATTAGTAAGTTTGAATGATATTATAAAGGCTATCGCGCTCTACTGGGATAAATCCCGCATCTTTGATTTCTGCAATTAGAGTGTCTTTTGCAATTCCATAGGCACTTTTGCTACCACTTGCGCTTTGGATTGCTTCTCTTTGAATTGTGCCGTCAATATCATCTGCACCAAACTCTTGTGCAACAAGTGCTAAATTTAACCCTAAAGTTGCCCAATAGGCTTTAATGTGTGGAATATTTGGGAGCAGAATCCTAGCAATTGCAATCGTTTTTAAAATTTCTTGTCCACTAGGAAACTCAGTAACTTTTAAAAAATTATTTTCTTTTTGATAGACTAGGGGGATAAACGCATTAAAACCCCCGCTTTTTTCTTGTTGATAATACAAACGCAAGAGATGATCAATACGATGCTCGCGCGATTCTATGTGTCCAAAGAGCATTGTAGCATTAGATTTTTTGCCTAAAGAATGCCAGATTCCGTGGATTTTAAGCCAAGTGTTGGAATCTACCTTGCCCTTACAAATATAATTCCGAATTTTTTCATCAAAAATCTCTGCACCACCACCGGGCATAGAGTCCACACCATTTTGCGCCATTAATTCTAGCACTTCTTTGTGGCTTTTGTTTGAGATTCCACTTAGATAATTGACTTCAGCAGCAGTAAGGGCTTTAATATGCACCTGTGGAAACTCCGCTTTAAGGGTCCTAAAAAGTTCTAAATACCATTCTAAATTAAGCTTTGGATTGTGTGCACCTACAATGTGCAACTCTAATGCGCCCGATTTTATGGAATCCCTAGCAATCTCTAAGACTTGTTCTTTATCCATCGTGTAGGCATTGGGATTTTTTCTGTGCGCAGAGAAGCCACAAAATTTACAAATATCAGCACATTGATTAGTGGGGTTAAGGTGACGATTAGAGTTAAAAAATACTTTTTTTTTAAAATATTTTTGTCGCAGAGAATCTGCCATTTTACCAAGTGTAAAAATGTCTAAATCATAAAGCTCTAGGGCATTTTTAGAATCTAAAAAATCTTTCTGTTGATAATTTTGCATCATTAACCTTAAAAGCTAAAAAGTTTATTGTATATTTTATTTTCAAAACCCTTAATCTTGACTTTTAATAATTTTTTTACAATAATTTCAAGCTCCAAATTTTGGTAATTTATTATACTTTAAGGGAATAAATAAGTGGAATCTGCATTAAAACTTCTAAAAAACGAAGTCTTACTAAAAGATGATACATTAATCACTTCTAAGACAGACTTAAAAGGTAAGATTACTTATGGAAATCTTGATTTTATTGAATATGGCGTCTATAATGAAAATGAGTTTTTAGGGGAGCCCCATAATCTTGTGCGCCATCCCTTTATGCCACGCGCTGCTTTTAAACTTTTATGGGATACAATGGGAAGAAAACAGGAGTTTTTTGCCTATGTTTGCAATCTTTCTAAAAATCGCCAAACCTATTGGGTTTTTGCAAATGTAACACCCTCTTATGATGAAAACGGAAGGGTAATTGGTTATTATTCTGTGCGTCGCCGACCAAGTAAAGTTGGGATTGAAACAATCATAGAAATCTATAAGCAATTGCTCTTGCTTGAAAAAGAAAAAGGCTTAGAGGCTAGTATGCAATTTGTGTCAGATTATTTAGAACAAAACAAAACAGAATGGAATGAGTTTATCATTAGCCTTCAAAAACAAGCTAAAGCAGGGGGATACCGATGAGAAATTTACTTGTTCTTGGCATTATACTTTGTGCCATTGGCTTTGTGCTAGAAGCGTTTATGCAAGGGTTTAGCATCTTTTTACTTATTTATGTATTAATTGGAATTATATTAGCGTATGGAATTGTAAAGTTTACAATGCGTGAGCGCCTTATCCAAAATATACTTAAAGTAACGAAAATGTATCAAAAGGGGCAATTTGAACAACGCGTCCTATATATTCAAGGCGATGAAGATTTATGTGAGATAGCAAATAATATCAATACAGTGGCAGATAATTTAGAAGCTTTTATGCGTGAAATTAGCACAGCAGTTCATTGCTCCCAAGAAGGTAAATATTATCGCTTAGCTTATGCACAGGGTTTAAAAGGAGCATTTATTCAAAACATTAATTATATCAATAAAGCATTATTAAAAATTGAGGAAAATGCAAAAGAAAATATCCAAAATGCACTTGCAAAGTCATTGCTAGATATGAGTTTAGGTAGCCAAAATGAAAATTTAACAAAAATTTCATCAGACTTAGACGGAGATATGCAGCAACTAGATGTGGTAAATGATAATGTTACAAACATCACAAATAGCGCAAAAGATTCACAAAAAGATGTTGCAGGCATTACGGAATCTATTGATGCTTTAATGGTAATTATCAACGATAATTTAGCAACCGTAGATAGCTTCACCCAAAAGTCAAAAGATGTGAGTTCAGTTGTAGACATCATTGCAGATATTGCAAACCAAACAAATTTACTAGCACTAAATGCTAGCATTGAAGCTGCTAGAGCAGGTGAGCACGGAAGAGGATTTGCTGTTGTTGCTGATGAAGTGCGCCAGCTTGCAGAAAAAACGCATAAGGCAACAAATGGAATCTCAATGGTCGTTCAAAATATGCAACAAGAAATTGCAGAGATTCAAGATAATTTTGCACAAATTTCAGATTATGCAAATTCAACACATAGTAATATCACAAATTTTAATGAAGTCTTTGGTAGAATGGAGCAGACCACAGTAACGCTTCAAGAAGTCTTTAATAAACTATCATCGCGCCTATTGTATAGCATTTCAAAACTTGAACACATTGTGTATAAATCTAATTTATATTTGAGTTTTAATTTAAGAAAAAAAACTTGTGACTTTAATGCAATTAATCCTATCTCTAAATATTTAGATGATGAAAAAATGCTTTTAAAAATTGAAAACCTTGACATTGAGGGGTTAAATCAAACAAAAGTTGCATTGCTTGAGGATACAAATTCTGCACTTGAAAAGCTTAGCCAAACACTTACAAAAGAAAATGTAGATTCCATTATTGAAACTTTTGAGGACATTGAAAAATCTTCTAAGCGTGCTATCACACTCTTAGATGTTGAATGATTGATAAAGGGCAAAGAGGTTTTATGTATTTTTAAATAATTTAAAATAAAACCAAGCTCCCACTGCTTTCAATTCCGAATCAATACTTTCTAGTAAGTCATCAAAGTTGTTATAATCTAAAGGCTGATTTTTGTATCATCAGTTAGTTCTCTTGTGATAGCAGCGTGTTATTTCAACTTTCTCTTGATTTTTCTCTTGTTGTAAATATCCACGCATTGTAACTCCTTATTTTAAATTAGTATTTAGTATTTAAAGCAGCTAAGAATGTATCAATTAGAAATTTAAGCAATGCAAAATTTGCACCTATGATTGTAACTACTGAAATAACTCCTGTTGAGATAATAAGCCACATTTGTTTTTTATGGGATTCTGCAATCTCCACTTTTAATTCTTGCTTAGTTTCTGCAATTTCTGTTCTTACTTGATTGATTTCAGCCCTTACAAAATCTTTAGTTGCAAGTTCATTTTTTAATCTCTCTTCTAGCTCTTCTCTTATGGCAGTTGCATTAATAGCTTGCTTACTAACAATCTCATCGGCTACAATTTTTATGGATTCCATAATAATTTGTTCATTTTTCTCTTGCCCTAATTCTTTAATCTTTTGTTTTAAAAAGGCTAGTAACACAGGAGATAATATTTCTCTTGTTTCTAAATTGCTATTATGTATTGCTTGTCCACCCATTGTAATTCCTTCAATTTCCATACATATAACTTAATTATACCTAAAATTTTTCATTTTTATATATCGTTTTTTTGGATTTTCCAAGCTTCAAGGTAGAATTTACAATTTAGATTTTTTAAACAAAACAAATCTATACTTAAAGGAGTGAAGATGCCAGCACAAGAAGAAATTCAAGAAGTTAATGAAGTTAATAATAACAAAAATAAAGAGACAACAAGCAAAGAAGAAGGGAATGAAAACAATAAAACAGATACAAGCAATAAAGAATCTCTTTATACAGAATTTCAAGATTTTAAGCAAAAAACAGAATCCAAAGAAGCAACTCAAGATATAACAAGTCCTTATTATGATGTATCAAGGGAAGGCTCTTTTGAATATTCTGATTATGCAGATACCTTAGCTTTTTATGGACAACCTTTTGCAGAAAACTTTAATGAAGAAGAGTTTTTAGAAGAAGGTAGGAGAATTGAAGAAGCAAAACAAAAAATAGAAGAGGCAAGGATTGCAGAAGAAAAAGCTAATGCACAAGAAGCAATGCAAATCTTAGGCGAAAAACACGAGCTAGAAAATAAAAAAGAGCTTGTAGAAGAGATTTTAAATAACTCCACTCCAGAACAAGCTATTTATGCAACAAAAGAAGCATTAAATAGCGAGGGTGTAGAAAAAGCAAAAGATTCTTTAGAAATCTTAGAAGAAATGACAGCTTTAAAAGAAGAATTGAAGCAATTAGAAACAGAACAAGGAAAAGAGATGTTTAAGCAATCTATGTAAGAAAATTCACAAGACAAGCCTTTAGACAATCAAAACAGCAAAGAAAATACACCGCAATTAGAAAATGCAGAATTAAGCCCCGATTCCATTGATGAAATGTATTTAAAGCGTAAGCAACAAATCTCTGAAAGAATCCAAGAATTAGAAGAAAATTTTGATAGAAGTGTAGAAAAACTCATTGAAGCAAAGGATATTAATGAGATTTTAAAAGCTCTTTACAAAATGAATTATGCACTTTCTTCTATGAAAAAAGAAAATAATAAAATCCAAGAACAAGAACACGAAAGAAGAATGATTATATGATTTTTCACAGGAATGATGGAAAAAGAATTTACGCAAGATTCTTAAGCATAAAAGCCTATGAAACAGAAGAAGTTTCAAGTTTAATCTCTACTTCCGTGCTTAGACAAAATAAAGAATTTATGATTTTTATCCATACTGAATGCTACACAAAAGACAAGGCAATTAAACACATTAAAGACATAAAGCCTTTTGCAATGGATGAAATAAAAGTTGAATTAGAAAATTTAATGAAGGCTATTAATACAGACAGAGAAACACTAATGCTTGTTAGCTATTCTATTTTAGTCACTGCTGATTCTAAGGAAATCTTAAATGAAAATTGTAATGATTTACTAGGAACACTTGAAAATCAAAATTTAGCAGTTGTTAGAGAAACGCTAAACCAAAAACCCCTTTATTTTTCATTCTTTCCAAGTAGAGGCAATTTAAATGTCAGAAAAAGAAGCCTGCAAAGCTCAAATCTATCCACCATTATCACTTTTGAAAATGATATTGTAGGAATCAAAGAGAATCGTTGGAGAAAAATGCCAATTACCTATTTCAAGCATTTAAGTGGAAGTCCATTCTTATTTAATTTTCACGAAGATGAATCCAAAAGCGCAACAGGACATACCATTATCGTGAGTGGAACAGGTAGCGGTAAAACAATGCTAACACAATTTTTAATGCTAAACCTTTTTAAATACAACATTAATATCTTTGCAATGGACAAACTGCGTGGAATGCGTGTTTTTACTGAATTTTATGGTGGGGAGTATAATGATGCAGAAGACGATTTTAAGTTTAACCCCTTTACTTTAGCAAACACTATGGAGAATAAGCAATTTTTAAATTTTTTCTTATGCAAAATGGCAGACATTAAAACAAATGAACACAAACACATTAATCAAGTCGCAAAAACAATAAAGGCTTTAACAAGCTATACAAAAACAACACCAACACTACAAGATTTTCAAACAGCACTTCCAACAGATTATGAAATTGACTTAAAGGCAAAATACCAAAAATATTTAGATTCTATGTTTAACAATAAAGAAGATACTTTAGATTTTTCTAAGCAACTCTCTATCTTAAATATGGATTCCATATTGAAAAATCCAGACTTAGCAAGCCTATCAGCACTTTATATATTCCATAAATTAAAAAATGTTTCTAAAAATAGTGGCAAGGGATTTTTTATTTTCATTGATGAATTAAAAGACTACCTATTAGAAGAAACAATGCGTGAATCAATCCTAGAGATTAGAAAAATTAATGGGATTATTATGATGGCAGTTCAAAATTTAGACTTTTTTAATGTAATCCCTAAAAGCCAAAGCTTCATTGATAATATGAGTAACTTTATCATTTTTCCAACAACTGATGAAAGCGTTTTAGAAAATCTACAAATAAAAGCGCAATTAACAGGCGGGGAAATTGACTTTTTAAGAAAAACACAAATCAGCGAAAGAAAAATCCTTTTAAAACAAAAAAGACTCAATAAAAGCGCAATTTTAGATGTGGATTTATCTTCTTTAGGAGGGTATTTAAACACTTTTAGCTCTGAAGCATTAGATGTCAATAGAATGATGGATTTAAAAAGATTCCACACGGATAAGTGGAGAGAATTATATTTACAAGGAGAAAGTTAATGTTAGCCAAATTAATCCTTACAGCAGGAATGATTATATTCATCAGTGGTTGTGGTTCAAAAATCCATAAAACAAGCCCTTGTGCTTGTTTTACATACGAAGAGATACTAGGATAAATAATGGTAGCTAACGATAATGATTTAAGAAAAGACCCTAATTACATCTTTAGTTTAGAAAAAAACATCAAAAAACACTTTTGCTTTTAGTTGCAATTTTATCAATCTTATTAATGCTTGCGCTATTGATTATCTTAATGCTAATGCCGCTTAAGGAAAAAGAGCCTTACTTGGTATTCTTTTCAAAATGCAGACAATAATTTTGTAAGAGTAGTGCAAGGCAACTACAATATAAAGGCTGATACAGCCTTATTAAAAAGCATTATAAGCGGTTATGTGCTTGATAGAGAAACGATTAATAGAATTAATGATGAAGAGAGATACAGAAAGATAGCTTCACAGAGCGAAAACAAAGTCTGGAAAGCTTTTGAAAGATTAGTAACCCAACGAGGAAGCATTTACACAACTCCTAATCTTTATAGAGAAATTGAAATTATCAACACTTCTATCCTAAGTAAAAATGTTGCTTTAGTGGATTTTATCGCAACCACACAACAAGGTGTAGTTAAAAACATCTCACGCTTTAGAGTAAGCATCCAATACGACTTTATCAATAGGGAAATCACACAAGAATCTGTTCCAAACAATCCAACAGGCTTTATTGTTAAAGAGTATCAAGCAACAAAAATTAACATTGAAAATCAAAACACAACTCAAGAAAAGAAGCAAGAAACTCCATTAGAAAACAATCAAACAAGCAAAACAGAAAATGACACAAAAATAAAAGAAGCAATATTGGATAAAAAGGATTAGCAAGATGAATCATAAATTAATTGTGAACTTATTGTATTGTGCAAGCCTTATAAATATTGTTAATGCTGAAATTGTAGAACCTATAGGACTGCAATATTTACAAGGACAAACAGAAGGAGGGCAACAATCAGGGGAAAATATTTTTATGCACAATAATATCAAACACGATAAAAGCATTAATAATAGTATCAAAGAAAGCATTAATATCAATAATCAATTAACTTCTGAGCAAATTGAAACTTTGCAAGTGCAACAACAATATACAAACCCACAGCAAATACAGATTAGCCAAGAAGAAATAGAGCTAATGAAAAAAGCAATTAGACATCAAAACTTAAAAGCTTTGCAAAATAAATTTTTTGAAAAGAAACGCACAGGATTTGAAAATGTCTTAACAATCCTTTATGAAGAAAATAAGACACAATCCATTAGGACACGCTTTGCAATGAATACAACTTTGATTTTTGATACAAAAATTAAAAGCTACATTTTAGGCGACCCACAAGGTTATAAAGTGCAAGAAATCCCAAATATGTCTAATGCTCTTGCAATCACTCCAAGTCTAATAGGAATTGATACCAATTTAACAATTTTTACAGAAGATAATAAATTGCACAATTTTTACATTTTTTCCACAGATTATAAAAATAGTCAAAACCCCAATTTAATTGTCTATATAAAAGATGAAGAAGCAATGCTTTATGAACAAAAATTAAAGCAACAAAAAGAAGAAGAGGCAAAAAATTACCTTGTGATTCAAGAGGGAATCGCAAAAGTGAAAATTAAAAGAGATGCAATCAAAAGAAAATTTAAGCAAAAAGCAAAAGAAGAAAATAAATGACTTTTAGCAGAAGACATTTTTAGGGATAATAAATGGACTTACTTTAAATACCCAAAAGATAAAATGCCTAAAATCCCTACCATTTTTGCAGTCATTGATAAAAAAGACACTCCTATTGAAACAAAAATCATAGGGGATTACATTATTGCAGAAACAATTAACCCTAAATTTACAATTTACATCGGGAATTCCTATGTTTGTATAGAAGACCTAAACAATAAGGAAGAAAAACACAACCATCAAAAGGACAATCCCTTTACACCCCCTAATATTATTGAAGTAAAAGACATTAAAGGAGGGGAGCAATGAAAAAGACTTTTTATACTCTATCTTTCTCCCTTTTAGCTCTAAATTGCTTAAATGCAGAAGATGTGTTAAAAGACAATAATACACAAGAGAATTTAGATTATTTCTTTGAAAATGAAAGCAATTTTCCGCTTGATGATTATTTATGGAATCTTAAAAAAGAACCCAAAAAAGGAGCAATACCACAAATTAATGATATTCATCAAGAAATCTTTAAGGATTTAAAAAAGATTGAAGAAGAAAGCCAAGAGGACGATAAGCTAGAACAAAAAGAAGAGAAACAAGAGAACCAAAAGCAGATTATATCCACACAACCCATCACACAACAAAAGCAAATTG
Source organism: Helicobacter sp. (assembly GCF_022770205.1). GTDB lineage: Bacteria > Campylobacterota > Campylobacteria > Campylobacterales > Helicobacteraceae > Helicobacter_D. The sequence continues at coordinate 117,068 of NZ_JALEIK010000019.1, forward strand.
ACCCTTATCAAAAAGAAAAGAATAGAATCCAACAACTTATTAGAGATGGAATCTTATCAGATAGGGCAAATCCATCCATTGTAGATTATTCAAATTCTAATAAAAGAATTTATGGAGTGGATTCTTTTAGCAATCAGCCCAATATTAATGAAGCAACAAATGAGCATCGCTTATTTAGAATGATAAGGGCAGGGCGTATGATTCCAGCGGTGCTAACAACTGCAATTAGTAGCGACTTAAGTGGATTAGTTACTGCACAAGTTGAAGAATACATTTATGCAACAATGGGGCAGGCAGTAATGATTCCAAGAGGAAGTAAGGCAATAGGTTTTTACCAAAACAATAACACAATAGGACAGAATCGCTTACAAATTCAATGGAGAGAAATCATTACCCCACAGGGTGTAAATATTCTCTTAACTAATGCAATGACTTCAGATAGTATGGGAATGAGCGGTGCATTGGGTGAAGTTAATAATAAATACTTTGAACGCTATGGAATCATTGAAATTAAACAAGGGAGTAGAATTTTCCTAGTGCCAACACATCACATCTGGTTTCCAAAACCAAAAAATAATGAAGTGATGGTTCAATATTTTACAAAGGAGTAATTATGCAAGAGCAAGAACTAGAAATAAAAAAAGAAAAAACAACAAATAATGCAATCAATGTTGATGCAATCATAAATGAAATTGAAGAGGAGCAAAAAAGCAAAATTGAGAAAGAGAAAATTTATCAAAAAATCCTTCAAACAAAAGACGAAATCACAAAAATTGAAACAGAGTTAGTCAAAAAGAAAACAAAGCTCAATAAGCTTAATCAAAGCTATAAAGAAATTTAAAAGGTAGCAATATGTCTTCTATCGTCTTAGATACTATGCTAGAAAAAATGGATAAATATCTCACATTAGAAGCGAATAAAATTTGTATCAATAAGCCCAAAGAATTAATGATTGATAGAAATAGCAAATGGGAAGTTATAGAAGATGAAGAGATTGATGGAGATTTCTTAGATACTCTAGCAATTCAATTAGCAACAACAAGAAGGCAACAATTTGATGAAATTCATTGCCACTTGTCTTGTGAGTTACCACCACCCTATCTAAGATATAGAATCCAAGTGCAACACAAAGCAACTCTTTTTAATAGTGATTGTAGTGTCGTTATAAGGATTCCAAGTAAAACAAGATTTCCACTTGAAAGTTTTATATTAAGCCAAAAAGTAATGCAAGCAGGTTGGAATTATTAAAAAATCAAGGATATTGTTAAGCAGCAAGGGGAATACAAAAAGAATTTATTAATAAGTGGTGGAACAGGTAGCGGTAAAACAAGCTTTTTAAATGCACTTATTGAAAACATACCCTTAAAAGAAAGAATCATTAGCATTGAAGATTCACAAGAATTATTCATTCCACACCACAATAAAGTGCAACTAGCAGTCCCAAAGCAAGAAAGCCTACATTATAACTATGAAATTGCAATCAATAACACAATGAGAATGCGACCTGATAGATTATTTTTAGGGGAAATTGATACACGCAACACATTTCCATTTTTAAGAATCAACAACACAGGACACGGCGGAAGTTTATCAACGCTTCACGCTAATAGCCCAGAAGACGCCATTAAAGCCATTATTACAAACATAATTCTAAGAGGTAGCCTACAAAATCCTGATAGAGCAATGTTAGTTGATTACATTTGCACTGCAATCCATTACATTGTCCAAATTAGAAGGGAAGGAAACAAAAGAATCATTACTGATATTTTGGATTTAATGCAGGTGCTAATGAACAAGATCTATTAAAAGGTGGCAGTATTGGAGTAAGTGCGGGAGCGGAATTTCAATTCAGTGAAGAAACGAAAAATCATAAACAAAATCAAAAAATTGGTTTTTAAAGAGTTCTCAGCCAAAATGCAGTCCAAAAGAAATAAAGGAATGGATAGAAAAAGAAAGAATCAATATAGACTCTTTGCCAAATCAGCTGAAAATGGCAATCAATGAGTTTTTGAGTGTTGGGTGTTTAGATGTGGAATTTAGTGAAGTGGTGGGAATTTCCAATGAAATAAATAACGCTATTGAAGTTGGCGGATCAATACAATTTGATATAGAGAGTATCGCCAAAAACTTTTTAGCAAATTTAGAGCAAAAACTTGGAATTGCATTTTTGAAAAATAAAGAAAACAATATAAAGAAAGAAATTTATATTTATGTACGCTTAAAGCACGATGGAGTAAATCATATATAATTTATATTGTTAATGTTGGGTTGCTTAATGGTGTTTATTAAGCCCCTTTGCTGTAAAATTTCGCAAAAATTAAAGGAATATTTATGGCAGATATAAAAGATATATGGAATCTAAAACACCTATTTAATAACAAAGAATCTCTACACAAGGCAATGCAAAGCGCAATTACAAAGGCGCAAGACTTTGAGACGAAATACAAAGGCAATCTTAATGCGCTAAATGCGGAATCCTTTTATCAAAGCTTAAAAGAGTATGAAGCACTTTGCGAGGAGTTATCACGCATTATGACTTATGCGTTTTTGTGCTTTGCGTCTGATACGAAGGAGGGGGCGTTTTATGCAGAATGCGAAATGGAAGTTAATAAAGCGCAGGGTTCTTTGCTGTTTTTTGATTTAGAATTTAATGCGCTTGAGAGAGTAAAACAGCAAGAATTTATAGAGAGTGCGAAGGGATATGCGTATTATTTAGAGCTTTTGCAAAAACACGCAAAGCATCAGTTAAGCTTAAAAGAAGAAAAGGTGTTGTTAAAAACACAGCCTGTGGGTGTGGATAGCTTTAAACGCCTATTTGATGAGCATTTGAGCAATTTGCGCTTTTCAATCACGCTTCAAAATGAAATTAAGGAAGTGAGTGAGGAGGAAGTTTTAAGCCTACTTTATGATAAGGATAGGGAAGTGCGTAAAATGGCACAAGAATCCTTAAGCAAAACGCTAGCGCAAAATCTCCCGCTTCTAACTTATATCTATAATGTGGTGCGAAAGGATTTAAAGATTACAGCGGAGTTGCGCGGGTATGAGAGCTTGGAGCAATCGCGCCATATTTCTAATCAAACCACGCAAAAAAGTGTGGATATGATGGTAGAAACCATCAATCAAAATGTTGGAATCGTAGAGGAGTATTACACGCTTAAAGCGCAATTACTAGGCTATGACTGCCTTTATGATTATGACCGCTATGCGCCTATTGCTAATGATGAAGCGGACTTTAGTTACGCAGAATCTAAAGCCGTTGTTTTAGAAGCGTTTGCGGAGTTTTCGCCAAAATTTTATGCCATTGCAAAGCGTGCATTTAGTGAAGGTTGGATTGACTCACATCCTAGAGAAAATAAGCGTGGTGGGGCATTTAGCCATAGTGCTGTGCCTAGTGTGCATCCCTATTTAATGCTGAATCACACAAATCGTAGGCGTGATGCTTTCACAATGGCACATGAGCTAGGACACACGATACATCAATATCTCTCGTATTCTGTGGGTTATCTCAATGCTGATACTCCGCTAACAACGGCGGAAACGGCGTCTGTTTTTGCAGAAATGTTACTTTTTGAAAAAATGCAGAAAAATTTAAATAATAAAGAGAAAATTGCCCTTTATGCAGGTAAGCTAGAAGATGTGTTTGCCACGCTTTTTCGTCAAAATGTTTTTACAAATTTTGAACGCTTAGTGCATAAAAAAGAAGGGGAATTAAGCACAGAAACACTAAATGTGCTATGGCAGGAAGAGAATCAAAGAATGTTTGGCAGAAGCGTGGTTTTAACAGAGAATTATAAGCTGTGGTGGTCGTATATTCCGCATTTTATCCACACACCTTTTTATTGCTATGCGTATAGTTATGGACAACTTTTAGTTTTTGCACTTTTTGGCGTGTATCGCAAGCAAAGAGAAGATTTTGTGGCAAAATACGAGAAGTTTTTGAGTCTTGGCGGAAGCAAAACACCAAAAGAACTTGTTGGAATCTTTGATTTAGATATTGAGAGTAGCGATTTTTGGGAGATTGGAATGCAAGAAGTTAGAATCCTTTTGGAAGGCTTAAAAGAGATTTTAAAAGAAGAATAAAAGGATAAGGAGAGATGGAAATTTTGTTGAAAGATAAGAAATTTCAAGCAATGAAAGAGAAGCATTGCTATGAAATTTTGGAGCATTTAATCCGTAAGAAAATTAGCTTTTCAATTCTGTGTAATATAGAGTGTGTGAAGTTTGAACCAAGTTTGCCACAAGAAATTCGTAATGCTTTTAGTGAGCTAACTTTGTTTATTTTAGCAGGTTACACTTTTGAGAGTTTAGAGCTTGATGGAAAGAATTTGTATTTTGAAGCAGGGTTTGGTGAAGAAAATGTGGGTAGTTTTGTAACATCTCCACTTGATAGTATTGTGCAGATTTTGCTTCCTAACCATGATGGTTTGCAATCAGATTTTTGTATTTATATGAATCTATTTGCAACATTTCCTAAAATTAAGCCAAGTCAAATGGAAGAAGAGGGGATAAATAGCTCAATGCAAGCCCTTTTAGCAAATCCAAAAAATAAAAAATTTAAAAAATAATTTGTTGGAGAAAAAATGGAGAAAAAAATTAATTTAGAATTATTTCGCTTTGATATAAAAACCGATTATCTACCTTATTTTGCGAAGCTTACAATTAAGGTTGCCCCTGAAAAATCCCTATTAGATTTGCTTAAAATAATCCAAGATTCTGTGTATGATTACGGATATAATGGATATGGTTTTAAGATTAATGGGGTAGTTGTTTTTGATTTTGAACTTTCTCTTTTTGAACTTATAAAAAAGTTTGGAAATGCTTGGAAAGTAGAACCGCTTAATGCGCATTTAGCACTTAAAGATTTAGCCATTAATATTGAACCATTTTGGGAGAAGCTTATGCCATTAAAGCAATTAGGGTTAGATGAGCTTGCATACGATGAAGTTTTGAGTGCTTTTAAGCATACAGATTTTAAGGAAATTTGTGTTGAAAATTTGGAATCTAAAATGTTAAGCAATACTTTTTTGCTTTCTTTTTTACCTTATGCCTATGCAACGCCTTTGAGTGTGGAAAATCCAAACTATCTAGGTGAGGCGTATTTTTTACTTGCTGCGGCATTGTATGCAAAGCATAAAACAGATGACATTTTAGAGGCTGTATGCGATATGGAAAATGGAATCTTAAATGTACAACGGCTAAAAACTTATCTTTTTCCGCAAGATGATAAGTTTGATCTTTGCATAGAAGAATTAAAAACTTTGATTTTTGACCGCTGTGAAAATCCAAAGATTCAAAAGTTTAAAACTAGAATTTTAAAAAGCCTATAGGAGAAATAATGGAATCTTATATTCTTTTACATAATCACTTTTATAAGTCTTCTAAACTTTTAATGGATAATGCTAAAAAGCTATTAGATAAATTGCACATCTCTGTTGTGCGCACAGAATCTCTTGCGCTTGATGATAAATTTTTGCCTTTTGTGGCGACTATTGAGTATTTTAAGCCCTTAATTGTGTTATTAGATAAGGCACATCAAGAAGGGTGTAAGGTGCTAGTGTGTGATTCTCAAAGTTTTTTGGTTATCAAAAGGCTTTTAAAGAATCTGTATGAAAATACGGAGTTTAGAGAGGAGCTAGCAAAGTATTGTGCGATTGATATTTTAAATCTTGAAAACACTTTTATTTTTGCTCCCGAAGTGCTAATGGATAAGATTTCGCCTGATGCGATTAAACATAGGCGTTGGGAGGGCTTTAAATGCGCGTTTATTGTTGATAGAGGGCTTGAAGAAAAGTTTAAGGAATCACAACTATTTGCACGCATTGAAAGCATCACAGGGCTTAAGCTTTTGCCTTTTTTCAAAGAGAGTTATGCCTATTTATTGCAAAGCAACCCTGCATTGGCTTATAAAATGGGCGCAATGGACTATTATGAAATGGTAGATTGCGGAGTGGATTTTATTATGGCTGAAAATCTTGGAAATTTTGAACTTATGGATAAGCACATTAAGGACTTACAAGATATTTCTGGGCGTGATACTGCTGAGATTCCATTGTTATTTATGCCGCAAGTGATTTTGGCGTTGTTCAGCGACGCAAATGCGGAATCTTTAGGATTTCACGCACATAAAATTAAACCACAAATGCTGTAATATGGTTTTTGCTTTAAAAGTCATTATTTCGCTTGGAATCGCAATGGTTTGGTATCAACTCACTGCAAACCAAGAAACTGCAATTTTCTTCTTCATCTTAATGCTTGGAATCTTTTTTATCCGTCCTATTTCTTACCAGAACCAAACGGAGCGTCAGGAGTTTATTGAAAAATACAGACGCTCAAAAGAACGCCAAAGAAACTTAGAGAAAATGCGTCAAGAAGAGAAGAAAAAAGCATTTGAAGAAAAGAAGAAGAGAATGGGAGGAGAAAATAGGAATTAATGCAATTGATGTTACTGCAAACAACTACCACAGAATCTAATGCGAAATTGTTGATTAAAGTCGCATTAGAATTAGGTTTAAGCCCTTGCATTCAGCAAGCACAGATTCAAAGTAGCTATATGTGGAAAAAGGATTCTAACTTTTTACAAATCGTAAATGAAGCAGAAGTTTTGCTAAATTTTAAGGTTTTTAAAAAAGATTTTAAGAAGTTAAAAGAGATTCTTTTAAAACATCATACCTATGAACTTCCTGAGATTATTGGAATCAAGCTTTATAAGGTCTCTAAGCCTTATAGAAAATGGTGTGAAAATGCTTTTAAGGAAATTCCAAAATAGCATTAATTTGGAATATTTTTTGCTTTTATTTTTAGAATGTGAAACTTAAAATAAAGGAAAAAACTATGCAAGTTAGTGATAAGAATAGCCAAATGTGGGGCTTATTAAGCCAAGCTTATGACCAAAATAAATCTAGTAATCTAACAAGCTCTACCAAAGAAACACAAAAAACAGAAGGTATTGATACACTCTTTGATACGATAAATTCCAATATTAAGCCAAGTGAAATTGAAGACACTTTGACGCTTAGTCACGATTTTACAAAGCTCCGTGATTTTGCTAAAGATTTTAGCATTAATGGGAATCTTAGCGAACTAGGTGATGCAATGGCGCAAAGTGGAATCTTAAATAAAGAGGAAAAAATGGGTTTTGATATGCTCTATAAGTTTAATCCTAGTTTAGATTCCACACAAACACAAAATCTATTGCAAAATGCAAATTTAAGCAAAGAAAATCTAAATTTACTTAGCAATGTGGAGAGAAAAATCAGTGCTGTGCGTTATTTTGGAAACTTCTAATGCAAAGCCTTAAAAACAAATTCTGCAAGCTTTTTAGAAAGCACATTATTAAACTCCTCTAAGCTTGCATTTTGGATTCCTTCAAAGCTTCCAAAATATGCTAAAAGCTTACTTTGCGTCGCTTTGCCTATGCCTTTGATGTCTAAAAGCTTAGAATGTTGCATTGTTTTTTGCTTTTGTTTTTGGTGGAAGGTAATAGCAAAGCGATGCGCCTCATCACGCAGTTTTTGTAAAAATTGTAAGCGTTTATCACTCACACTTAAGCGATATTCCTTTAAATTTTCATCTCTTAAAATATCTTTTGCGCTACCTTTTGCGCGGTGTGCCTTGCTATCAATCTTTTCCTTTGCAATCCCTATAACTTCTAAATTAACCCCCGCACTCTCTAGCAATTCTCTAGCTAGATTAATCTGTCCAACACCTCCATCAAGTACCCATAAATCCGGAGGAGATTCCATTGTAAAATCTTGTATGCGACGCTTTAGCATTTCGCGCATTTGTGTGTATTCATCTTTTCCTTCTAATAAATAATGGCGATAGGATTCTTTAACAAACCCCTTATCATCATACACAACCATTGCTCCAACGCATTGTGCGCCTTTGTGGTGAGAGGTGTCAAAAATTTCAAAGCGATGGGGTGTTTCCTGTAGAGAAAAGAGGGTTTTAAGGGAGTCAAAAACTTCTTCCTCATTATTTTGCTCTAAGCGTAAAATCTCTTTTCCGTTTTGGATTGCTAACTCACATAGGCGTTTTTTATCTCCGTTTTTTGGAAAATGTATTGTGATTTTTTTTCCGGTTTTGTTTTGCAAAAAGGATTCCAACTCTCGTGTGTTTTCTCCTAAATCAAAGGGGATTAGAAGTTGTTTTGGGACTAGTGGAAGGGCGTTAGAGTAGTGGTTAATGAGTGCTTGTTTATAAATGCTTAAGCTATCAAAACCCAATTCACTTTTAATGTTCTGCGTTGCACTTGAGATAATTTTGCCATTACGCATAAAAAATTTGACAAGCACTGCACGCTTCTCTTCACACACAAGCGCAAACACATCTAAATCCACTAAATCTGCAAAATCCACAGAAGAAAGGGGGCTTAAGTTTTTAATTTTAGCAATTCTATCGCGCAAGATTTTAGCTTCTTCAAAGCGTAAATTTTGTGAGAGTTGCAACATTTTTTGCTCTAAAGGTATTAAAATTTTTTTAGGATTTTGCACGCATTCTAGGGCATTTTGGAGAATCTTTGCATAGTCTTTGGTAGAAATTTTACCCTCACAAGGGGCTAAACAGCGATGGATTTGATAAAAAAGACAAGCTTTTTTGCCCCTTTTGCAAGCTTCTTTTTGCGCTAGCGGAAAAATTTCATAAATGGAATCCAAAAGATCTCTAGCACCACTTGAAAAAGGTCCAAAATAGCGCAAACCTTGCTTTTTAAAAATTTTTCTAGTGAGTAAAATGCGCGGAAAATCGTCCTGCAAATCCACACATAAATAGGGATAAGTCTTATCATCACGCAATAACACATTGTATTTTGGTTTAAGTTGCTTAATAAGTGAGTTCTCTAAGATTAGCGCATCGTTTTCATTTTCTACAACGATATAACGCAATTGCGCAATTTGACTAACCATTTGCGCAATTCTAGGGCTTAAGTTTAAAGCGGGAGCTAAGTTTGGTGTAAAACGAAAATAACTCTTAATGCGATTTTTTAGATTCCTTGCCTTGCCAACATAAAGCAATTTGCCTTGTGCATCAAAATAATGATACACACCACTTTGACTTGGAATCTTTTTTAAAGTATCTAGCAGGGTTTGTGAGAGCGGCTTAAGATTGGATTCCATATGTTGGCTATTCTTGGTTGTTTAAAATGTGGTTGCGTATGGATTCAAATAAGGCGTGGATTTTTGGGTTTGTTGCTAGGTTTTCAAACTCTCCTAGACTCAGCTCGCCATAAGTTAATGGAATCGTATTTTCTTGATTTTTTTCCACTTCTTTTTTATAAATATCATAGGTTACAAAAACTTTAATGTCTTTAATTTCTAACAACGCATTTTTTTCTTGCTGATATTGTTTTAAAAGTTGCTTAACTAAGGCGATTTTGTGATAGAATTCCTGCTTGAAACAAGAGTGTTTTAATGCGATAAATAGTGTTTCATCCCTAGTGAAGCTAAAAGCGATTCCACTTTTAAGACTAAAGGATAATAGTTGGATAAAGCATTCTGATTCTCTAATTTCGTGTAATCTTTTAAAGTTAGGAGAACTTAGGAGATGCGTCAAAACTTCCGATACATTTTTCATTTTTTGATTATAACACAGATTGTTTTGTTTAGTGCTTTAAATGCGGGTTGCGGATTTAAAGATGAGCCTTTTAGAAAGCATACAAATACAGCCCTAGAGAATAGCAATGTTGCATTTTGATGTGATTATTGTAGGGGCTGGGGTTGCTGGATTATATGCTTCGCTAAATTTACCCAAACATTTAAAGGTTTTAATTCTTTGCAAGGATCAAACTTGGGAATGCAACACCTTTTATGCGCAAGGTGGAATCGCAGTTGCAAAAAACATTGAAGACATTGCGTTACACATTAAAGACACGCTAGAAGCTGGAGCTGGAATGTGTAATGAAGATGCTGTAAAAACACTGAGCGAAGAGAGTTTAGAAGTTTTAGAAGACTTAGTTGTACGCCAAACGCCTTTTGATAAAGATTCTAAGGGTAATTTGCTTTTTACCAAAGAGGCTGCACATAGCACTTCACGCATTATCCACGCTGGTGGGGATTCCACAGGGCGTGCATTGCATTCGCATTTAATGGCGCAAATCTCACACACATTATGGAAAAATGCAACGGTTACAGAACTCCTTATTGAGAATAACCATTGCTATGGTGTTAGCGTGCTAACAAAGCGCGGGAATTATAATCTCTATGCAAAGCATATTATTTTAGCAAGCGGGGGAGTGGGCGCACTTTTTGAATACCATACCAATGCTTATACGATTTCTAGTGAATTGCACGGAATGATTCTTGAAAATGGCTTAAAACTTAAGGATATGGAGATGTTACAATTTCATCCAACGGTGTTTGTCAAAACGCATCAAGCACGCAAAATGCTACTAAGTGAAGCCCTAAGGGGCGAGGGAGCAAAAATTGTAGATTTTTGGGGAAAGCGTTTTTTGTTTGATTATGACACAAAAGGGGAATTGGCTTCGCGTGATAAAGTTGCTAGAAGTATTTTTGATTACAAGTTAAAATTGCAAGAAAAATTTAACAATCCAGCAGAAAAAGAAGTGTATCTTGATTTAAATGCGTTTTCTAAAGATTTTTTTTATGAGCGTTTTCCTAATATTGCACGCAATCTTAGTGCCTTTGGATATGACTTGCCTAAAGATAGGATTCCAATTTCTCCAGCGTTTCATTATTGTATGGGTGGTATTGAAACGGATGGTGTGGGTAAGGTTGTAGGAATGAAAAATCTCTATGCAGTAGGTGAGTGTGCTTGCACAGGAGTTCACGGCGCAAATCGTTTGGCTTCAAATTCTTTGCTTGAAGGCTTGGTGTTTTCAAGGCGTAGTGCAAAAAATATTGTAGGAAATTATGGCGCAAAGGGAGAGCAAAAGATTAGAGAGTTTTTGCTCCACACAGAAGTTTTACAAAATCCGCAAGATGAGAATCTTAAAGCCATTTTACGCAATTTAATGTGGAGCAAAGTTGGTATTATGCGTAAAAAATCAGGACTCAATGAAGCATTAGGTGGAGTGGAAGTGATGCTACAAAGCGGAGTAGGGCGACTACTTCGCTTGCGTTTGCTCACTGCAAAAAATATTATAGAATCAGCACTTAAGCGTGATTTTTCGGTAGGGGCGCATTATTTAGTAGAATAAATGCAATTGCACAATAAATTTAAAAACAAACTTCTAAAACCAAAGAAAATGCAAAAATAGCTAGGCTTAGAAAGACTAAAAGTATCAAGTCTAAATATAGAATCCAAAACAGATTATTCATTTTTTTAAGCTTGTTTAAAATTTTAAGCCTAAAATTCAAAAATATTTAAAAATTTTTTAGCGCGCTCACTTTTTGGGTTTGTAAAAAACTCTTGGGGCGTTGCGATTTCTGCAATTTTTCCGCCATCAAAAAACACGATTCTATCTGCAACAAGCCTTGCAAACTTCATTTCGTGGGTTACTAAAAGCATTGTCACTCCCTCACTTACAAGCCCTCTAATGGTATCTAAGACTTCTTTTACCATTTCAGGATCTAAGGAAGCAGTCACTTCATCAAAGAGCATAATTTCAGGATTCATACACAAAGCACGCACAATTGCTACACGCTGTTTTTGTCCACCACTTAATTCTTTGGGATAGGAATCCTTTTTGTGCACCAATCCAACGCGTTTAAGTAACTCTAAGGCTTGGCTACTTGCTTCTTTTTTTGTGCGATTTTGCACTTTAATGGGAGCAAGAATAATGTTTTCTAAAACACTTAAATGCGGAAAAAGCTCGTAGTTTTGGAATACCATTCCAATTTTTTGACGCACCTTACTCCATTTTGTTTGCACATTCTCGCCCCCAATTTGCACGCCATCTAAGTAGATTTTACCGCCTTGAATGGACTCTAGTCCATTAACACAGCGCAACAATGTGCTTTTTCCACAGCCACTTGGTCCTAAAATTGCACACACTTCGCCTTTTTTAATCTCTAAACTTACACCATCTAAAACAAGGTTATCTTGATACTTTTTCATAATGTTTTCTAATTTTAATAAAACCATTGTTCTCCTTAAATGAGTTTTTTCTCTAAGTGGCGACTAAACAGGGATAAGGGGTAACACAGCGCAAAATACACAAAAAAGATTCCACCATACACCCAAAAACTTGCTGTTGGATAGCTAATAAGATTAACTTCAATAATCTGTTGTCCAACCTTTAACACATCACTAACTCCAATGAGTGCTGCAAGCGCAGTTGTTTTTATCATTCGCGTGAAAAGATTAACAAGGCTTGGTAAAAGTCGCTTAAAACTTTGTGGGAAAATAATAAACACCTGCACCTGCCATTCTTTCAAGCCCAAAGCCCTAGCACTTTGCTCTTGGTGCTTTGGTAAGCTTGAGATTGCTCCACGCACTAAATCTCCCATTTCAGCAATCCCCCAAAGACTAAAAGCTAAAATACAAGCTTCAACACCGCTTAAGTTTATCACGCTTGATAAGCCAAAATAGATAATAAAAAGCCACGCAAGAATTGGAACAATGCGTATAGATTCTAAATACAAACGACAAATTGCTTTTAAGAGCTTGGATTTTAATGCCATCAAATATCCTAAAAGAAAACCAAAAAGACAAGAAAATACAATCGCAATGAGTGCAATTTGCAAAGTTACAAAAACACCTTGTAAAATCCTTAAAATATTCTGGGGTAGAAATAAGATTTCCATATTTTATCCTAGATATTTTTTATAATGCTTCTCTAGCATTGAAAAGATAAGAGATAAAGGCAGCAAGACAACTAAATAGCAAAGCACTAAAAGAAGCAGTGTTTCATTTGTTTTGTAATAACTGCCAATCAAATCTTTTGTAACAAATAGCACATCTACAAGGGCAATTGCACTAACAACGGAGGTTTCTTTTAAGAGAAAAATCACATTTGCGCTGATAGAAGGCAGGCTTACCATTAAGCTTTGGGGGAGAATCACAAAAAGCACAAGCTGTTTTTCACTAAGCCCTAAGCTTCGCCCTGATTCTATTTGGATTTTCCCCACAGATTCTAATCCTGCGCGAAAAGATTCTGCCATATAGCTTCCACCTAAAAATACCACGCCAATAAGTGCGCAAGTGTAGCCATCTAGCTTTAGTCCAATTTGTGGCAAGCCATAATATAAAAAGAAAAGTTGAATCAGTAGCGGAGTGTTGCGTGAGAGTTCAATATAAGCTTGTGCTAGGGTGCTTAAAAAGCGGATTTTGTAAAATTGTAGGAGTGCGATAAAAAAGCCTAAAATGATAGAAAAAACGATTCCAAAAAATGAAAGATGCAGTGTTAGCCACAGGGCTTTTAGGAAAGTTGGAATCGCATTTTTCATAAATACAATATCAAGGCTTGAAAATAACTCTAACAATGTATTTCCTTAAATTTCCCAAGAAAATTCTGCAATTATACAAAAAAATTCTCATTTTCTTCTCATTTAAGTCTGTTCTGCTACAATCACACATTTAAGAAATTATCTCAAATGGAGCTTATGATGACTTTTTATTATGTGAAAATTTTTCATATCATTTCTTTTGTATCTTGGATGGCGATGCTATTTTATCTGCCACGCCTTTTTGTGTATCACGCTGAACATATTGAAAATAAGGGCTTTGTGGAAGTGGTAAAGACGCAAGAGCAAAAGCTGTTTAACTTTGTGGGCTATCCTGCATTAATTGCGACACTTATTTCAGGGGCTTGGCTGTTATTGTTAGAACCAAGTTTTTTAAAAGGTCAAGGCTGGATGCACGCTAAGATTTTGCTTGTGGTGCTTTTGGTAGCATACCATTTTAGTTTGTATCGTTATATGGTGGCTTTTAGGGAGAATCGCTGTTTTAAGAGTGGTAAATTTTTCCGTTTTTATAATGAAGTGCCAACGCTTGTGCTAATTCTTATTGTAATCTTAGTGATTTTAAAACCTTTTTAAGGCAAATTATGGCAGGCAAAAAGCTATGGGGAGGGCGGTTTAGCACAAATTCCGCTAAGATTTTAGATGTGTTTAATGCGTCTTTGCCTTTTGATAAAAAGCTTTATAAACAAGATATTCTAGGCTCTAAAACACACGCAAAAATGCTAGCAAAAGTTGGAATCCTAAGCCAAGATGAAGCGGATTTGATTTGTTGTGGTTTAGAAAAAGTGCAAGCAGAAATAGAAGCAGGGGAGTTTGACTTTAAACTTAGTGATGAAGATATTCATATGGCAGTGGAGAGCCGTTTAACGCAAATCATCGGTGAAGTGGGCAAAAAGCTCCACACAGCACGCAGTCGTAACGATCAAGTCGCACTTGACTTTAGGCTTTTTGTTTTAGATTCCAATAAGCATTTGCGCAATTTAGTGCTAAATCTAATTTCAACACTTCTTAACCTTGCAAAAGAGCACACACAAACAATGCTTCCTGGAATGACGCATTTACAGCACGCACAGCCTGTGAATTTTGGCTTTTTACTTTGTGCGTATGTTTGTATGTTTATGCGCGATTTTGAAAGGTTGGAATCCACTTTTAAGCGTAACAATTACTGCCCACTTGGTGCTGCCGCCCTTGCTGGCACGCCTTATGGCACAGATGGGCATTTTGTGGCAAAAGAGCTAGGATTTATCGCACCTACACTAAATGCTGCTGATTCTGTGAGCGATAGGGATTTTGCGCTGGATTTTTTGTATGATGCAAGTGTGCTTGCAATGCACATTTCACGCCTTGCAGAAGAGCTTGTGCTATGGAGTAGCTATGAGTTTAGGTTTATTACGCTAAGTGATGCGTATTCTACGGGAAGCTCTATTATGCCACAAAAGAAAAACCCCGATGTGCCAGAGCTTTTGCGTGGGAAAAGTGGGCGTGTGTATGGGAATTTAATGGGGCTTTTGGTAGTGATGAAGGGCTTGCCGCTAGCTTACAACAAAGACACACAAGAAGACAAAGAAGGGGTTTTTGATAGTTTTGAAACGCTTGAGATTTCTTTAAGAATCCTAAATGATGCGCTAAAGAGTATGACAATCCATAAAGATTCTATGCTAAAAGCGTGTAGGGTAGGGCATTTAAGCGCGACAGATTTAGCGGATTTCCTTGTTAAAAATTGTGGAATTCCTTTTAGAGAAGCCCATCACATTACAGGAGTAGCCGTTGCAAGTGCGGAATCTTTAGGGAAAGATTTGAGTGAATTAAGTGTAGAAGAGCTTTGTGCAGTGGATTGTAGGATTCCAAAAGAAGCGCATAGCAGCCTTGATTTAAAGGCTTCAATGGAGAGTCGCAATTCTTATGGTGGGACTTCTACACAAGCCACTTTAGCGCAGATTGAGAGCTTAAATGCGTGGTTGGAGCTTGCTAAAACAACTTTAGGGAATGCGTGATGTCAAAACAGCAAGAAATTATTACAATGTTTGATGGCATTGCAGAGAGTTATGATTTAACAAATCGCGTAATGAGCTGTGGGATTGATATAACTTGGCGTAAAATTGCGTGCAAGCAAGCCTTTAAACTCTTAAAAACTCAAGGTTTAGAGATTGCCGATATTGCTTGTGGCACGGGGGATATGATAAGCCATTGGCAAAAAAACGCGCACAAAGAAGGCGTAGAGATTCAAAGCATCATAGGGCTTGATCCAAGTGAGGGAATGCTAGCAGTTGCGCGCAAAAAAATGCCAGAAATTCGCTTTATGCGATGTGAAGCAACAGAGTTACCGCTAGAGAGTGAAAGTAAGGATATTTTAAGCATTGCCTATGGAATCCGCAATGTATTGGAGCGTAAAAGGGCGTTAAATGAGTTTGCAAGAGTGCTTAAAAAAGATGGAATCCTAGTGATTTTAGAATTTACAAAATGTGAAAATCCTAGTTTAATGGAGCAATTAATGGGATTTTATACAAAAAGGATTCTGCCTTTTGTGGGGGGAATTATCTCAAGGAATTACCGCGCTTATCGCTATTTGCCAGATTCCATTGAAGAGTTTTTAACCACAGATAAATTAAACGCTGAACTTAGTGAAGTAGGCTTTAAGCCCCTTTATACCAAAGCATTCTCCGTAGGTGTTTGCACGCTTTTTCTTGCTAAAAAACTTTAAAACTAGTGGCGTTTTAAGGCTTTTTGCTTTTTACTATGCGATTGTTTGATTTATCTTACTCCACTCACAGCTACCATAAGCCACAGAATTAAGCTAGTTTTTGCTAGAATCTAGGCTTGTTTTACAAAAAAAATCAACTCTTTTTAAAGGTCTTTTATGCAACAGAATTTTTTGCAAAATGTGGAAATTTTAGTTTTAGATTTTGGCTCACAATACACACAACTTATCGCTAGAAGGCTTCGTGAATATGGGGTTTATACAGAGATTGTGCCATATTTTGAAAAGCTAGATTCCATAAAAGCAAAAAATCCTAAAGGCATTATTCTAAGTGGCGGTCCTGCAAGTGTGTATGAAGAAGGGGCGTATAAGCCAGACTCTCAAATATTTGAGCTTGGAATCCCTGTGCTTGGGATTTGCTATGGAATGCAATATATCGCGCATTTTTTTGGTGGAAGTGTGGTAAGGGCAGAAGCGCAGGAGTTTGGCAAGGCGGTGCTTGAGATTTTAAATTTAGAAGAGAGCTTAACCTTTAGTGAGTTTAGCCACAAATCAATGCCCAAAGCCCTAGAAGCACTTGTGGATTTATGGGAGGATTCCATAAGGGATAGCCACAATTTCTTAAAAGAGAGTGATATTGCCACGCTTAAACCTGAAGTTAGTGAGCTTTTAAAGGTGTCAGAAAACACACTTGTAGTTACAGATGATGCGATATTTTTAGGCTTTTTAGGGGTAGAGCAAAATCGTATTGAAATGCTTTTTGTGCATCCAAAATTTTTCAAGCGTGGAGTTGGGATTGCGCTTTTGCGTGAAGCATTTATGCGTTCTTTAAGACAATATGATAGCATTGTTGTGGATTGTAATGTGGAAAATGTTAGGGGGCTTAGGTTTTATACGCAACTTGGATTTAAAGAAATAGGGAGAAGTCAAAAGGACTCTAAGGGTAGGGATTTTCCAATGGTGCATTTGGAAGTTTCTAGCAAAAAGTTGGAATCTAATTTGCAATCGCATAATGTTTTATTCCATAATGTGAAGCAAAACTCTATCGTATGGATGAGCCACGCCGATAAAGTGGAGTCTCTGCCTAACGGATTTGTGGAGCTTGCTAAAAGTGGAAATACGCACTATTGTGCTATTGCAGATATTAAGCGGCAGGTGTATGCCTTGCAATTTCATCCTGAAGTGGTGCATAGTGAGTGTGGCGGGGAGATTCTAAAAAATTTTGCTGTTGGGATTTGTGGGACGGATACAAATTGGAATATGCGAAATTTTGCGCAAAGTGAGATTGTGAAGCTAAGAGAAAAGGTGCTTGGGGGGAGTTGCGAAAATGGGGTGGATTCTAAGCTAACGCAAGAAAATTCACAAGAAAAAGGGTTAGATTCTAATGCGGAAGGATTTTGTGATGATTTTAAGAGTTGTGCAGATTTTGAAGCAAGGAGTTTATTGAACATAAATGACGAAGCTACAAAATCAAACTCCCTTAAAAGCACACAAAAGCCAACGCAGAAAGTGTTGTGTGCGGTGAGCGGAGGCGTAGATTCTAGCGTGGTAGCTACACTTCTTTACCGAGCCATAGGGGAGAATCTTATCCCTGTTTTTGTCGATACCGGGCTTTTGCGAAAAGGTGAAAGAGAAGCGGTAGAAGCGATGTTTAGAGAGAATCTAAAAGTGCCTTTGATTGTAGCAGATGCGAAAGAGCTATTTTTAGGGCGATTAAAGGGGGTAACTGAGTCTGAAAAAAAACGCAAAATCATCGGCGAAACCTTTATAGAAGTCTTTGAAGCTGAAGCCAAAAAGCACAACACAAAAGGCGAGATAAAGTTTTTAGCACAAGGCACGCTCTACCCTGATGTGATTGAATCTGTGAGTGTCAAAGGTCCTAGCAAGACGATAAAAAGCCACCATAATGTCGGCGGACTGCCTGAATGGATGAAGTTTGAGCTGATCGAGCCTTTAAGGGAGCTTTTTAAAGACGAGGTAAGGGCGTTAGGCAGGGAGCTTGGAATGCCTGAATCTATGCTTATGCGACACCCCTTCCCCGGACCTGGACTTGCCATACGCATTATGGGCGAAGTGAATGCGGCGGATTTGGAGCTATTAAAAGAAGCGGATTCTATCTTTATAGAAGAGCTGCATAAATGGGGCTTGTATGATAGTGTGTGGCAGGCGTTTTGTGTGCTTTTAAATGTGCGAAGTGTAGGTGTAATGGGCGATAATCGCACTTATGATAATACCATTTGTGTGCGTGCTGTGGGGGCAATGGATGGAATGACAGCAAGCTTTTCACACTTACCCCACGCATTTTTAGAAGCTGTTTCAAACCGCATTATTAACGAAGCAAAAGGCATTAACCGCGTAGTCTATGACATCACCTCCAAACCCCCGGGAACGATTGAGTGGGAGTAGAATGTAATTTTTGCGATATAATTTAAGCACTTTAGATATAAACAAAAGGAGTTTTCAATGGCAGGATTTCAATCACCCATCACAATCAATCAAGCAATGCAAAAAATACGCGAAAATCAGTATTTATTACCAGCATTTCAAAGAGAATATGCATGGAAGCCAGAACAAATAGAGGAATTATTTGATTCTCTTATGAGAGATTATCCGATTAGCTCAATGTTGTTTTGGCGTGTTAAAGATGAAAGTAAGACAGCGTGGAAATTTTATAGATTTTTGGAATATTATAGAGAGCGGTATCACACGCATAATGAGTGTTTTAATACCTCAAACCATAAAGATTTTGATGCTGTGCTTGATGGGCAACAAAGGCTCACTTCATTGTATCTTGCTTTATTTGGAAATTATGATATTCACAGGAGTAATAAAAAATGGGAAAATGACGATAGGCGTTTTAAGATCTGTGATTTTTATTTTAATCTCACTCAAAGTGAAAAGCCAAAAAATGAAAAAGTAGAATATGAGTTTTTATGGCTTGATAGAGAAGAGACAGAGCAAAAAGGTATTTATATTGATAAACAAAGGCAAAAATGGTTTAAATGCAAAGAAATTTATAAGCACGAGACAAGCAGAGTGAGAAAAATAGCAAAAGAATTTGAGTTGGATGAGAATGAAGAGGAAAGATTGGAATTATTCAGTCAAAAAATATTTGATAAACATTTAATTAATTATTATTTAGAAGAAGAGCAAAATCCAGATAAGGCAGTAAATATCTTTATACGCATTAATTCGGGTGGGACTTCTCTTGATTATTCTGATATTTTATTTAGCATTGCTATTGCAAATTGGAATAGGATTGATGCTAGAACAGAAATTAATAATCTTGTGGATAGAATTAATGAAAATTTTAGCATTTCAAAAGATTTGGTGTTAAAAGGGTTTTTATATCTCTTTCATAATTCTATTAAATTCCAAATCAATAGTTTTGATAAAAATTTTATCCAAGATATTGAGGAGAAATGGGAAGCTATTCAAAATGCCTTTATTGAAACTTTCAGATTGCTTAGAAGTTTTGGCTTTGATGCAAAAACACTCTCATCAAACAATGCAATTTTGCCTATTTTGTATTTTGTTTATCATAAAGATTTAACCCATAGTATTGTAGATTCTGTAAAACAAAAAGAAAATAGACAACTTATTAAAAAATGGCTGCTTAGAGCTACGATATTTAAATCATTTGGGGGAAGTAGTGATACTATATTGACAAATACTCGCAAAGCTTTTATTAGGGATTTTAAGCAAAATGGTATATTTTTTGATAGGGAAATAGAATACTTTCCTTGGCAAGAAATTGAAAAAGAAACAAAATATAACTACAATTTAGATATGGAATACTTGCAAAACAATGTGATGTTGTATGAAAAACATAATTCCGAATCTTTTGCTATATTATCTTTGCTTTATCCAAATTTGGATTATAAAAATAATAACTTTCATAAAGATCATTTGCATCCAGAATCTGCATATAAAAAATATGAGAAAATAGCCAAAAAACGAGCAGAAAAAGAACCAGACTATCAGTGGAAAGATTTTAAATATTATAACTCTTTGGTAAATTTACAAATGCTTGATGCTAATGAAAATAAGTCAAAACAAGATAAAAGTTTAGAGCAGTGGGTAGATGAAAATTGTGGAAACGATAGAAAGGGTTTTTTAAATAAACATTTAATTCCAGATGTGGATTTATCGCTTGAAAATTTTGATAAATTTGCAGAAGAAAGGGAGAAATTGCTATTAGATAGACTTATTGAAGTTTTGAATAAATAGTGCGACATTTGCCTTTACTAAAATAGTAATTAAAGTGATATGATGGGCGGTTTCTCTTTTCACAAAGAAGTTTAGAAAATGTGATGTTAGATTCCGTGTTTTTTGGAAATATATCAAAATATTTATAAGGATTATATTATGCAATCTTTAAGAGGTGAGTCTGCGAAACAAAAATTTATAAAAGAATATAGAGATGTTAAAGTATTGGTCTATGCCGTTTTACTCAATGGTGATAAGAAGCCAAATCAATGTGGTGGAGAGCTGACAGATAAATATTATCAATTTAGTGCGATACACAAAAACACAGGGCGAAAAGAAATCTTTTATCTTGGTTATGATTGTGGACAACAATTGCTAAAGTTATTAAATATCCCTGTTGATTCCATAAAGCTTTTTAATCCATTTAAACAAACAATTGATGATGGATTAAGCGTGGCAAATGATAAGAGTTCTAGTATGCCAAAAGATAGGCAAATCCAACCAACAACATTAGCTAATGAACTTTTTGAGATTATTAGCATTATGTATCTGGGTTTAAACTTGAGTGATACTCATATTTTAGATGACATAATTATGAAACTACGAGAAAATATAGGTGAAAATCCATCTGCCAGTAATTTTGCTTCGGTAAATACAATTCTCAATAAATATGGAACTATATCGGGAATTTTGGAAAGATTACAGAAAAACAATAAACCATTTAAAACATTTGATTTTTTGCAGTCAAGAGCTTATTTAAAAGAATATTTGAAAAAGAAAAATATGGAAAATGAAAAGATAAATTTTTAGGTATTTTTCACACACCGCTAGATTTTAGAGTTATTTTGTAAAACATTACACAAAATGAATAGAGTAGGTAAGAGTGGAATTTATAGCACTTGCTTTATGGCGCATATTGGGAAAAGTGCTTAATCCATAATCTCTGTGGTGCTTTTTAGCTTTTGTTTATCAAAATGCATATAAATGCGCGAAGTGTCCAAACTTGCGTGTCCTAGTGCTTCTTGCACAAGCACTAAGTCTTGGCTTTTTTGATAGAGCAGGGTAGCAAAGCTGTGGCGGAGCATATGTGCGCCGTTTTTTTCCTTTCTAATTCCATTTGCGATTAAAACTTGCTCTACGATTCTGCTAATATAAGCTTGTGTTAATTTTTTGCCTTTGTGATTGCAAAAGAGTAAATCCTCTTCAGTTTGCATTGTATCGCGCGTGCTTTTCCAAAGTTGCAAATCCGTGTGGATATTCTTAGATTTTAACATTACAACACGCGGTTTATTGCCTTTCCCACGCACTTGTATGAGATAAAACTCCCCATCTTGCATCATATCTTTTAACTTTAGCCCCAAAGCTTCTCCCACACGGATTCCTGTATAGATAATAATTTTCAAAATTAAGCGGTTTCTAGCCCCTAAATCTTGGTGTTTGAAGACAAAATTATTGATGCCATCAATGAAGCGATGCACCTCTTCTTCATTCATAAATGAGGGCAGTTTTTGCCCACTTTTTCCGCGCAAACCGCCCCAGTTTTTAAGCTCAATGCGAAAATTATACGAAGTGCCTTGCGCATCTTCATTCTGCTTATCAATAAAGCCAAAAAAGTTTAACAAAGCCATACGATAATTTTTCTTGCTAGCATCCGATAATGCGCTTGTGTGGATCGTTAGAAACTCTTTTAAAAGCTCCTCATCCACATTTTTTAGGCTTTCTAAGCCAATTTGTGTGAGATATTCATATAGCTTGCTTAGGGGTAAAATATAGGTGTTGATGCCGATTAAGCCGATATTGCGACACTCCTTGCAGGCGTTTTGCAGGGACTCCATAGAATCAAAGCCCTTGCGAAATCTTGCTAGAATTTTTAAAATCTCATCTTTGTTTCTCACTTGATGGTTTGATAGGCTATTAATTTTGCTATAAATGAAACGTTCTAGCCAAAACAAAAGATTTTTATTAAAATCATCAAAATGATCAAGCGCATAACGCATAAGGATTCCTTTATAAGTTTTTGTTAAGATGAATAAAAACCGCATTATAGCAAAAATCTATTATTTTTGTATTGAAAACTATAATTTTCAAACTTTTTTGTTTCTTTTAACAAGGTGCTTAAAAGGTGCTTAAATGGAACAAAACACTGCTCTACTTAACGGTATTACCGAATTTGGCAAGAATTATGCAACTTATGAAACTTTAGGTTTTCAAACTCTTAAGGATAAGTCTAAAAAACCAAAGAAAAAAGAAATAGATTTTTCAAAAATTGGAAAAACAATCACTGAAGCTGAATTTAAAAATCCTATGGTGGAATTTCATAATGATTTAAATTCTATTGTTTTTACTGCATTTAATGAAATTGATTTTAATATCTTTTTTGCACTTTGCTTTATTTTTAAAAACAGAGCTGATAAGACTTTATCGCTAACTTTTGAAGAAGTAAGATTGCTTGTTGAGTTAAATGATAATCACAAAACTACAAATAGAAACAGATTTTATGAATCTTTGGTTTTATTTTCTAATAAATTGATGTCTTTAAAAGCTCAAGGTTATAGGCATATGGGTATAAATAAAAAAAAGGAAATATAGTGTAATTAATTTCTTCTCTGTGATTGATATTGATGAAGATTATAAAACATTTTTTGTAAAAATCAGTGAAGAAGCCTCTTGTTTAGTCAATAATCTTTTCAAAAATTACACAAGATTTGATTTAAAAGAATTCTGCTCCATTGATTCTAAGTATGCAAAAAATTTGTATAGGATTTTAAAACAATATGAGAATTTAAAACATTGTAAGCTAGATTGGGAAGCCTTTAAGAATATTATGTGTATCCCTGAAAGTTATGAGCAAGGAGTTGTAAGTAAGCGAGTTTTAAACCCAAGCATTTCAAAGCTTAATTCCAATAATCATAATGGAATACCCTATTTTAAAGATTTAACCTACCAAAAAATTAAAGTTTCAGGTAAAGGGCGTGGTAGTGTTGTGAGTGCTATTGTGTTTGAGTTTGTTCCAAAGCATAAAGCACTAATAGAATATGAAAATAAAGACAATCTAAATGTGCAAGCTACCCCCCCCCCCCCGATAAACTCGGGTGGTGATGAAACACAGGTTATGATAGGGTTTTGGTAAATAATACAAAAATTTAAAAGGATTGAAAAATGGCGTATGTAAGTGTAAGATCGGTTATATGTAAGAGACGCAGAATTTTTTGAAAACTTAAGCAGTATTCACCATTGGGAAAACCAATCCTTCGCAAAGGATTGGTTTGAAGAATTGCCGTTTGCTGAAAGCTTGCGGGACTGGATATTAAAAACTTACAAAGAATAGTGTCAATTTTTTCTCGTGTATGGAGGGTTTTGGTAAAAAGGGGGAATGTTTAAAATTTCTTGCTTTAAATATTCTTGTCTAAGCCCTATTTTTGGGTTTTAAAACTTTATTTTCTCTGCTTTAAACTAAAACCATCTCCGCTTAAAGTGGCTTTAGATTTACAAGGGATTTAAGGCTTTTATAAGCGGAAGTGGCATAGAATTAAATGTTTTATTATTATTTTGCTTATCTAGCTTTTACTGCTAGAATGAGCAAGAGTATAACAACTAGAACGATTATAACTTCTGCCATATCGCCTCCTTTTTAAGAAAGCCGATACCTTAAATCCATACATATTATATAGATTTCTTGCTTTAAATATTCTTGTCTAAGCCCTATTTTTGGGTTTTACTTCTTTATTTCCTTAAAAGCTTTATCTAAAAAATCTGAACACGATTTCCAATATTCCTTGTAATCCTTTGGAAGATTTAAATTGTATTTTTTTGCTAAGTCTTCTGCAAGCTTAATTTGTTTTTCGCTTGGTGGTTTTTTGGGTTTGGATTTACTAAGTTTTTCTATTAATACATTGCATTCTTTATAGTTTTCATAGGCTTCTTTTGGAATCTCTATGCCCTGCTCTTTTGCTAAAGCTTTTAAGAATTGAATTTGTTTTGAGCTTAGAGGTGTATTGATGCTAGATTCTATTTCTAAGAAATTCATTTTCTCGTGGATGGGTTGAATGAAATTTAAATAGTGCAATTCATTAGAGGCAATTTTATCTAAGACTAATTCCATTTGTTTGGTAAATTCACTAGTAGTTATCCATTCATCATTATTTTGCATTAATGCCTCTATAAGATTAAAGCCTTTTGTGTAGGGGTAATTTCCCCTTTTGTATCTAAAACAACGCATTCTTTTTCTAAGAGAGTTTTTAAAAAGCTTGCATAAGTGCTTGGTCGCCCTATTCCTTCTTTTTCTAGCAAAGATATAAAATTGCTTTCTTTGTAGCGTTTGGGTTGATTTTTCTTAACTTCTATAAAAGAATAATCTATAAGGTTAATATTTTCATTTTGACTAAAATCTATGCGTAAGGAATTTTCATCTTCTCTTGTTTCTTCTGTGTCTATATTATCTTCAAAAACTCCTTTAAATCCCTTGTAAATGATTTTAGAATTTGTGAATTTAAAGAGTATTCCTTTGATATTAAAAATATAGTCTTTAATTTCTTTAATGCAATCCTTTGCCTGTGAAGCAATAGAGTTTTGATAGATTAATGTGTAGAGTTTTATCTCTTCGTTGCTTAAGTTGTTTTCATTGCTAATTGCTTGCATTTCTTCTAATGTGTGGGCGTGTGTAATTCTAATGGCTTCGTGTGCTTCTGCTTGGCTTTGTTTCCCTGCTTTATATTCTCGCCTTTGATACCATTCTTCTTGGCTAAATTTACTTTTTACTTCTTCTAAAAATTCATTGCTTAAGGAATTGCTATCTGTTCTATGGTAGGTAATTAGTCCTTTTTCAAAGAGTTTTTGGGCATATTGCATTGTAGATTCACTTGTGAATTTATAGGCTTTATTGGCTTCTTCTTGAAGCTGTGAAGTCCTAAAAGGAGCTTTGGGGGCTTGTTTAGATTCTCTCGTTTTAATTTCATAGCATATAGCAGTATTAAGGGTTTTTAAATCTTCAATGATTCTTAATGCTTCTTCTTTATCATTATAAAGATTTTCACTTTTAATGGTAAATGCAAGATTATCTTTTAAGCTTTTAGCAGTAATTCTATAATCAAGCTTTTGATTGAGTGGAAGTGCATTATATTGTTGAATTTCTAGCTCCCTTTTTACAATAAATTTAATGCAGGTGTTTGCACTCGCCCTACTCCTGTTTTTTTATCCTTTAAAATTTGCACATATTTTGGGCTTAAGATAAATCCTATCATTTTATCCCCTACAAGCCTTGCTTTAAAGCTGTCATACATTTTTAAATTGCTTTGTGAAAAAGGGATTGCATTTTGGAGTCCTTTTGAAATTCCATTTTCAGTAATTTCAAAAAATTCAGCCCTTTTAACACTATTCGCTACATTTTTAATCACTTCATAAACCATATATCCTATTCCATACCCTTCTCTATCTGGGTCAGTGGCAATAATGACTTCTTTTCCTTTGCATTGAGAGAATATGTAATTCATAGATTTTTAGTGTTTTCATCTTTATATTCAAAAATGGGACTATAGTTTTTATAATCTTCTAAAAATTCGTTTGTTAGTCGTTTGAAATGCCCCTTTGTTGCATAGGTAATGTCATCTTAACAATAATTTGTAAATTTTAGAGATAAATATGTTAATGAAAGTTTTAAAGAGTTTAAAAAATTAACAGAGTTAGAAAGCTTGAAATGCGGAATCCAAAAAGGATTCCTATAAAATTTTAAATAAAACAAGGGGAATTACATCATTCCACCCATACCGCTCATATCAGGCATAGCTGGTTTGTCTTCTTTGATTTCGTGCACTGTTGCTTCTGTCGTTAAAAGCAAGCTCGAAACAGACACAGCGTTTTGCAATGCGATTCTTGCAACTTTTAGTGGATCAATGATTCCAGCTTCAAACATATCCACATAACTACCCGTTGAAGCATCAAAACCATTATTAATGTTGGAATCTTTTTCTACATTATTCACTACAACACCATCATCAAAGCCTGCATTGCTTGCAATTTGTTTAATTGGAGCAGAGATTGCGCGCTTAATGATTTCATAGCCGATTTTTTCATCACCCTCTAGGCTTAGATTTACCTTTGCTGCTGCACGCACTAATGCTGCACCACCACCAATGATGATTCCTTTTTCAACAGCCGCTTTTGTTGCGCTTAATGCGTCATCAACTCTGTCTTTTTTCTCTTTCATTTCTACTTCACTTGCTGCACCAACCTTAATAACAGCCACACCGCCACTAAGTTTTGCTAGCCTTTCTTGTAACTTTTCTCTGTCATAATCGCTTGTTGTTGCTTCAATTTGTGTTTTGATTTGCCCTACTCTTGCTTGCACTGCATCTTTGCTGCCTGCACCATCTACAATTGTTGTGTTGTCTTTATCAATCACAACTCTAGCTGCTTGTCCTAAATCCTCAATACTTGCTGCCTCAAGAGTTTTACCAAGCTCTTCGCTAATCACCTCGCCACCTGTTAGTGTTGCAATATCTTTTAACATTTCCTTGCGTCTATCACCAAATCCGGGAGCTTTCACTGCTGCAATATTTAACACACCGCGCAATTTATTCACAACTAAAGTCGTTAGCGCTTCTCCTTCAATGTCTTCAGCAATAATTAATAAAGGCTTGCCACTTTTCATTGTGGATTCTAAAAGCGGTAGAATGTCCTTCATTGCAGTGATTTTTTTATCGGTTAGCAGAATGTATGGATTTTCTAATTCTGTTTCCATTTTATCGCTATTTGTTACAAAGTATGGGCTTAGATAACCTCTATCAAACTGCATTCCCTCAACAACACTTAATTCATCATTGATTCCTTTTGCTTCTTCAACAGTGATAACACCATCTTTGCCCACTTTTTCCATAGCTTCTGCGATGAGTTCGCCCACTTTGGAATCAGAATTTGCAGAGATTGTTGCAACTTGAGCGATCTCTTTTTTCCCTGCAACAGGTTTAGAAATCTTTTTAAGCTCTTGTGTGATTGCTTCTGCTGCTTTATCCATTCCGCGTTTTACTTGCACAGGGCTTGCACCTGCTGTGATATTCCTTAAACCCTCTTTAAAAATGCTATATGCAAGCACTGTTGCAGTTGTTGTCCCATCACCTGCTGCATCTGCAGTTTTGCTAGCAACCTCTTTAACAAGTTGCGCGCCCATATTAGCGATAGGATCTGCTAGCTCAATCTCTTTTGCCACAGAAACACCATCTTTTGTAATGCTAGGTGCACCAAAACTTTTTTGGATTAATACATTGCGCCCGCGTGGACCCATTGTTACCTTAACTGCATCGCTAAGCTGTTTTACGCCTTCATACAAACGATTTCTTGCATTATCTGAAAAATTAATCTCTTTACTTGCCATTTTCTATCCTTTCTTTATAAATTAAGCAATGACGCCTAAAACATCTTCAAGTTTTAAAATTAAATATTCTTTGCCATCAAGTTTAACTTCTGTGCCGGAATACTTACCAAACACAACTTTATCATTAACGCTTACTTCTTTAACCTCTGAACCAATTGCCTTGACAATCCCTTCAAGTGGCTTTTCTTTTGCATTATCAGGGATAATGATTCCAGATGCTGTTGTTGTATTTTCCTCAAGTCTTTCTACTAAGACTCTTTCTCCAAGTGGTTTAAAATTCATAGGATTACCTCCAAACATTTAAATTTAATTAAAAACGGCGAAATTATAATGATTTTTTTTAGGATTGTCAATACATTTAGTTAAAAAATTCATAATACTTTAGTCTTATTTACTAAATATTAATTAGCTTATAATACTAATATTTTTAAACATTAAAATTTTAGTGACAATAAAGGAAAAAAGTTATATCCTTGTTTCAAATTTAACCGCAATTAGGAGCCATTATGCAAGCATATTACGCAAACCGCATTACAAATCTTTCAGAATCCATTACCATCGCCATTAGCACATTAGCAAGAGAACTAAAAGCGCAAGGCAAGGATATTTTATCCTTCTCAGCTGGAGAGCCAGACTTTGACACACCACAAGTTATAAAAGATGCTGCAATCAAGGCAATCCAAGAAGGCTTTACAAAATACACTGCAACTGCTGGTATTCCGGAATTACTTAGCGCAATTAGCGAAAAACTTGCAAGAGAAAATCATCTGAACTATTCCACAAAAGAAATCATTGTCAATAGCGGAGCAAAGCATTCTTTATTCAATGTTTTTCAAGCCCTTATTGATGTGGATGATGAAGTGATTATTCCAAGCCCATATTGGGTAACTTATCCTGAGCTTGTAGCCTTTAGCAAAGGCAAAAATGTTTTCATAGAAACTTCGCAAGAAAATAATTTTAAAATCACAAAAGAACAGCTAAAAGCAGCCATCACTCCAAAAACAAAAATGCTAGTCTTAACCACTCCTTCAAATCCTACTGGTATGGTGTATCCTAAACAAGAGCTAGAAGCAATTGGGGAGGTGTTAAAAAACACAAACATTTGGGTGTTAAGCGATGAAATTTATGAAAAACTTGTGTATGACGGAAAATTTACTTCCGCAGGTAGCATTAGTGGCGATATGCTAGAGCGCACAATTACGATTAATGGCTTAAGCAAGGCTGCTGCAATGACGGGTTGGAGAATGGGTTATCTAGCAAGCAAAGATCAAAAGCTTTGCAAACTTATTGATGGATTACAAAGCCAATCCCTTTCTAATATTAACTCTATCACACAAAAAGCTGCCATTGCTGGACTAAATGGAAGTGCTGATAAAGACATTGAAAATATGCGCACAGCTTTTAAAGAAAGGCGTGATTTTGCACACCAAAAAATGAATGCAATTGAAGGTTTAAATGTGATTAAACCTGATGGCGCATTTTATCTTTTTGTAAATTGTAGCAGTATCACAAAAGATTCTATGCAATTTTGTAAAGATTTGCTAGAGCAACAGGGAGTTGCAGTTGTGCCAGGGATTGGGTTTGGAATGGAAGGGTATTTTAGATTCTCTTTTGCAACAGATTTACAAAGCATTGAAAAAGGAATCCAAAGAATTGCAAGATTTGTAACTAAAAATTAGAATTTTAGGATTCTAATTTTTAAGCCCCTTAAAATCCTAGCAAAGTCTTTACGTTCTGTGTGTGTTTAGCAATGCTTTCTCCGTGTTTGCATAATTTTTCAAAATCTGTATTGTAGGCTTCTAAGGAATCTAAAAAGTTTTTTGGCAACTCTAATCCCTTAATTTCTTTCTCACCGACACGCTCATTATGGCTTAAATATAAATGCTTCAATATCTCTTGGCCAATTTTGCTTGAGAAATAAAAATATAATGCCTTTGCAACTTTATCATCTTTAAAACGCAAGACTAAAATTCCAGCATTGGGAAGGACGATTTTGTTTTCTACATCTCTACCAATAATTGCAACTTTTGGAATCACTCCACGCATAGAAAGCAATACATCAAAAGGCTTGATTTTAAGCGTTTCTAACTGCGCACTATTTGCTTTTAAGATGGGATCACAAAAATAATTGCTAAAACCATAAGGGTTAAAATCCTTAATACCAAAATCATAACAAGAAACTAAATCGCTATCACTTTTAGAAGCAATACGACTTCCCCTATAAATGGACTCTAAAAGCTCTCCTAAAGGGATTTGAGAATCGTATTGGGCATTACAAAAAGACGGACGGATACTGCTTGCTTGAATGCTTGCATAATCTAAGAGATAAGAGTATTGTGTAGTTTGCTTAGAAAAATACAAATCTAAAATCTCTTCAAGATTGATTAGTTTATGATACTTGCCTTCTTTCAAATAAAAGCTTCTTGCATTAATAAATAAACAGCGTTTATTAAGATTGGAAATGACAAGTATGGAATAAGATTCCGTCTTGTAGGGAAAAATATTATCCGGAAGTTCAATGATGCACTCTAAGAATTTAGAATCCAATAAATGCCTACATAAACGCTCCCCTACCCCTTTGTTTAAAAGTGAAGTGCGCACAATAAAAACTGCCTTTTTTCTAAAACGCATCAAAGAATAATCTATAAATGGAATCTCTAAAGCAGTTTTATTATAAGGCGCAAGGCGTGATTCTTTAGGGGCTTTAATGTTTAAATGATTGAGCAAAGGCGGATGACAAAAAACCTTATCAAATTTAAATTCTGTGATGAAAGGCTCGCTAAAAATATCCCCAACATTTAAAGAACAGGTTTTAAAATCTAGCAGAAGCACAAGCAACTTTGCAATATGAATTAACCTTGGATTAACATCTATACCATAAAATGCAGAATCTTTGGAATGCGCATCTAAATGCAAAAACCAAGAACCTAACCCACAACAGGGACTATAAACACTTTCTTTTTGTTGAATGTCTAAAATCCCACACACTAGAGCATTAATCTCCATTGGCGTTGCGTATTCATAAAGCTTAAGAATTGTTTTTTGTATTGTAACAACTTGGATAAACTCCCATAGAGTGCGTGCTTGGACATTAAAGCCGTGCAAAGATTGCAAAATTTTTTTATGGTTTAAGCTAAGATGGAATCTAAAAGGCTCTAATCCTAAAGATTCTAAATAATTTGCAAACTCTTCTAAGACTTGTGTTTTATCCTTCTTTTTAAGCAGTGCATCGCTTAACTTCTTATTTTTTGCAAGCAATAAAAAACCCAAAGTAAGATACAAAACATCAAAATTATCTTCGTGGTATTTTTGAATGTAATTAAAAATATGTAAAAGATTTTTCATTTTCTAGTTATTCTTTGATTTTTTCTCTGTCTTTATTGACATCTAAAATATCCATAATCTTTTGATTGCTTTTTGTAATCACCTTAAACTCTACACGGCGTGATAGCTCTGGTGTTTCTAAAGGCTTTGCAAAAGAAAGTCCATTTGCACGCAAAACCTTAATAAGCCATTCTTTATTTCCATCAATCTTTGTGTTTGAAAAACAATATTTCAAAACTTCCAATGCTCTAGCCTGTGAGAGTTCCGCATTTCCTAAATAGCGCGATTCTAATGTCTTTGCATTTTGCCATTCTGTGGAAGTATGCCCTTCAATTCTAATCTCATCAATGTCATTTATGTATTTGTCTTGAGCTAGAATGCGAATGTAACGCGGAAAAAAATCATCTAAAATTTCTTTAAAACGCATTTTAACTTCTTTTTGACCTTGGTCAAACAAAATCTCCGGCTCTTTAAAGCGCAATGTGTTGTCTGCGTCAATTTCTGCATTCCAAGATTCCAAATTTTTAGAAAATTCTGCAATCAAATCTTTATGCAAGGCAGCTTGCAAATCCTCGTGCGTTTTTGCAATGTCGCTCATTTGCTTATTAAGCTCTTTAAGTTCTACATTTTGCAAGGCTAGCTGTTTTTCTGCTTGACTAATAATTACCATATAAGACACAGCAATAAGCAGGAAAATCATCATCACTCCTGCCATCATATCTGAAATACTAATCCATTCACTGCCTTGATGGGAATTTGCCATTAACCTCTAGCCCCCATCAACTCACGGATTCTACGCAAAAACCATTCATAATCTTGACGGAATCCTAAAGTAATATTTGATAATGCACTATCTAATTCCCCTAAAGATTGGCAAAGCGTTTCATTAAGCTGTGTAGTTTGGCTTAGTGAAGTTGTAATGTTTGTTTGCGTGATTTTTAAAATTGCATCAATTTCTTTACGATTACTTTCTAAAGATGCATAAGTTTGCATCAACGCCTCGCCTAGATTTTTTTGTAAAATGTTAAAGGCATTTAATAATTCTACACTCGCATTTTTTGGGGTTTCAAGGCTTTGTTTTGTGAGCAGCTCTAACATTCCTAGATAATTTTTTGCCATTTCTTGTAAGGTTGTTTTAACGCTTGCATCTAAAGCTTTATGGCTTTGTATAGCATTCTGTATGTGTGCATCTAATGACTTTGTAGAAGCTTCCAAAAGATTATCTGCTAGAGATGTGCTACTTTGCAAAACCTTTTTACTATGGATTTCAAAAGTTTTAACCATATTTTCTAGTTGCTCTTGTAAATTTGTGTGCAGTTGTTGCTGTTGTTCAAAGCCCAACTTTGATAAATCTTGGAGTTTATTTTGATACGCATTGGTAGTATTTTTAAGATACGCACTTAAGGAATCTAAAGCATTTTTGTAAGATTCCGCAAAGCTAGCACGCATTTGCCCCTGCACTTCTTGTGTGTGTTGTGCAGAATCCTTATGCAACTGCTCTAAACTCTTAGCAAAGGTTTTAACATTATTTTCTAAAAGTGCATTTAAGTTTTGGCTATAAGTCTGATTTTGCTCTAGTAAATTTGCAACACTCTGACTCACATTATTTGTTGCAGATTCTAAATTTTCTGCAATCACCGCAGAATGCGTAGTAAGATTACTTGTGATAGATTCTGTGGTTTCTTTAAAACTCTGACTTAAAGTCGCATTCGTCTGCACTAAAGATTCTTCAATATTTTGTGTGCTTTTACTTAGGGATTGCGCAGTGTCATTCAAAAGGGAATTGAGAGATTTTGTGGTAACGACCATTTGCGATTCTATCTCTTTACTTAATTCCATTAGAGTGTTCTTAGAATCCTCAAAGTTTTCTTCTAAACTTTTTGTTGTTTTTCCAAGCAGTGTATCAAAATTTAACACCGCATTTATAATATGCTGCTCTAGCGTGTCAGAGTTTTTGCTTAAATTTTGTCGCGTTTTATCGCTTAATTCTTGTAAATGATGGCTTGCTTTTTCAACCACACTTCCCATTTCTTGTGTATGGCGCATTAGCACATCATCACTGCGTTTAGCCTGCTCTTCAATCAATAGCAAGGATTCCTTTTGTGCGTTTTCTAGCACCTCCAAACTCTCTTTGAAGCTTTCTTTAATGCCTTCTAATCGTTCTTGTATGCTATTTTGAATGTGTGAAATCATTTCTAAATTTTTATGCTTTAATTGGGAATCACTCTCAATAAAAGATTCCACAAATGCGCTTAACTCCTCTTTTAAGGAATCCAAAAGATTACTTAATTGCTCTCTATTTTGTGTGATGTATTCTGCATTAAATGCGCTAAATGCTTCTTGAAGCGTTAATAAAGATTCCTTTTGTTTTTGTGAATCCTCTTGCAAAATTTTTAGACTATTTTCTAAAGTGTTTTGCAAACTCTGTTGATATTCTTGTGTGCTTTGCGTTAAAAATCCTTGCACCCCATCTAAAGATTCTTTTATGTAACTTAAAGATTTTTCGTGTGTGGAATCTAAATTTTTACTTAACTCCGCCACGCCTTTGAGTGCTAGCTCTGCATTTGCGTGCATATTTTCAAAGCCTTCTAAAAGCGTTGCAAGCTTTTCATTTTCAATGCGCGAAGCTTCAATACTATGCGCTAGTGCATTATACACTTCAACCACTTCATTATTACGCTTTGCAATAAGCTCTAGGGATTCCTTAGTTGCGTCAAAAACTTTTAAGGTGTTTTTTAAACTGCTATCAAGCCCAGCAATGGAATCTTTATAACTATTCTGCCAAGTAATCATCTGCGTAACGGCGTTATTTAACTCTTTAAAATTATCTCCAAATTGGTCTGTAATGCGTAAATTGAAATCCCTAATCACTTCTTGGAGTGCAGCAATAAGCTCCTTACTTGCTCCCTTTGCTAAATGGTGCATTGCTTCTTTGAGTGTTGCATTTGTAGTCTTAAAGGAATCCTCCAGCGTTTTTAGATTCTCAATCTGTGTGATTTGATAACTCTTTTGTGATTCTAATCTCTCTTGATTTTGACTAACAATCTCCTTAAGTGCCTTCTTAACATCACTTAGCATTTCTAAATTTTCTAGCTTATCTAGCTTGCTAGCTTGCAAGGAAAAATAATCTAGCATATTTTCAAAATCACTCTTCACTGCTTTGCTTTTTTGCAAAATAGAAAGTAAAATCGCTAAAGCCATCCCCAAAATAGAAGTGTAAAAGGCGGTTTGTAAGCCTGCTAAAAGCGATGGAACAGAATTTTCAACATTGCTGACATCAAAGTCTTGCAAGCCTATAAAGATTCCAACAAATGTCCCCAAAACCCCAGCACTCATAATAATGGGTTTAAAATCTCTATGCTTTTGCTTTCCATAACTATAATAATCCCAAAATGCAAGAGCAAGCATAAATATTGTAAAAATTCCATTGATGAGTAGATTCTCCATAACCCTTCCCTTTTTATTTTTTCTTTTTCTTTTTTATTTCAAATCTCTCATCATCTAGCCAATCTGGTTTTTGGATTTGTGAGCCTTTACGATTTGCAAAATACAATACAAAACGGATTGTAAGCACAATTAGCATAAAAGTAACAACTGCCGAAATTAGTGTGGATAAATCATAACTTTCTCTTAACAAATCTTCTCCTTATTCGCGTTCAATTTCCACATCAACATTACTATGCCCTATTTGATTTAAGATTCCAACAAGTTTTACAAATTGCTCAAAATAACTTTTTTGATCCCCACGCAAAAGAATGGGAGTGTCCTTTGGAAGCTTAGAGAGCTCTGTTTGGATTGCATCTAATTCCATTATCTTACCATCAAAATAATAATTTCCTTGCGCATCAATAGCAATTTCAATGCTTTTTGTATGCTTTGAAGCGTCTTGCGAGCCTTGTGCTTGAGGAATTAGAATAGGAATTTTGCCCTGTGCGATAAATGTTGCACTTGTTAGCACAATCACTAACAAAACAAGCATAATGTCAATAAAAGGAACAATATTAATGCTATCCATACGCCTAAAGCGTTTCATTCTTTGCCTTTTTTGGTGTCTTTTTCCTGCAAAACTTCCCACTGCGCAATTAACACTTCGCTTTTACGCATTAAAAGATTATAAAACACAATGCTAGGAATTGCTACAAGCAAGCCACCTGCTGTCGCTTGTAAGGCTAATGCAAGCCCAGTCATAATGCTAGAAGTATCCACCACTCCAGATTGCCCAAGTTGCACAAAAGTTAAAATGATTCCAAATACAGTGCCTAAAAGCCCAACATAAGGAGCATTTGAACCAATGGTAGCAATCAGCGTTAAATTTTTTGATAAATCTATCTCAAGCTCGGTTTTATTTGTGTATAGCACAAGCTTGATATAGTGATAAAAGAGCATTCTCTCAATGCTTGCCCAAAGTGCTACCACACTCATTAAAACCAAAATCCCAATCACTCCGTATTCTACCACTTCTTTCAAAGGCACTTTTGATTCCTTATCTAAATTTTTGCATTTCTTTTAAAGTCTGCGCAATTTCTCGCTTTTGGATTTTTTCCTTTAAGCTCTCGCGCTTATCGTGGAGATTTTTACCCTTAGCAAGCGCAATTTCTAACTTTGCCTTATTGCGTACGTTAAAATAGAGTTTTAAGGCAACAATACTCATTCCAGAAACTTGACTTTTACCAAAAAGCTTATCAATCTCTTTTTTATGCAACAAAAGCTTGCGCGGACGCTTCTCATCAGGCTTATAATGCAAATTTGTTGTTGCAAGCGTTGCGATGTGTGCTTGGAATAAAAAAGCTTCGCCATTGATAATTTTCACAAAGCTATCTTTAAGATTAACTTTTCCAAAGCGGATTGCCTTCACTTCACTTCCTTGCAATGCAATACCAGCTTCAAACTTTTCTAAAATGAAAAAATCAAAAGTTGCTTTTTTATTTGTTGCAACAATTTTCATTCTTCTGCCTTAGTGAATCGCTTGCATCTTTAGTGTTTTCTTGTGCGATTCCACTTTCTGTTTGCTCACATTTTCTCCAAAAACAACTTCCACTCCCGCTTAAAAACACTCCCTTTTGACAATAAGATTCCAACTCTGGATGCAGGCTTAAGAGCGGTTTTAATAAATCATTATTCCTAAAAGCATCATTGCTTAAAATCTCTGCATTGCTTTTTTGTAGCCACGATTCAGCCTTAATTTGTGGAATCGCATCTGCGCGATAAAATTCCCTTGCATACATTTTAAAAACCTCCGCAGTGCTGCTATGCACCTTAGGATTAATGATTTCTACATTGAATTTAGATTCCACACTAGGCGTAACAATTTCTCCCCTACCCTCAACATCAGCAAGTTCTAAATCGCTCATAAAAAACGGCACATCGCTTCCAACTTTTGCACCAATTTCTGCTAACATTTTTTGATTTAACCCTAAATTTAACTCACGATTTACAACTTGTAAAAAACGCGCCGCATTAGAACTTCCACCACCTAATCCCCCACCGCTTGGAATCTTTTTTTGCACAACAATTTGTGTGCGATTTAATACTTTTGCTTGTGTTTTGCTCACATAAGGCAAAAGCGCAATAAACGCCTTATAAATCGTATTTTTCTCTAATGAACAATCAAAATCACCAATAAGAGTAAATTCTTTTGCATTAAAGTTAAACCCCAAAGTATCAAAGAGTGATGAAACGCGCATAAAACGGGATTGCAAAAGATGATAAGAAATGTTATTAATCTGTGTTTTTCCAATGATTTTTAAAAATAAATTAATTTTTGCATACGATTTAACCAACACAGAACAAGCTTTTAATTGTGTGTCTAAACCAAGAGGCATTACACCTTCTTTTTAATCTGATAGAGTTGATTGAGGGCAACTTCGCCATATTGTAACGATTTTTTATTTTCCTCTTGAATGGCAATTTTTAGTTCTTCGCGCAAAATTAGCATTTCAGGGGGTGCTTCAAAACCAAGCTTTACACTTCCTTTGTCAATACCAATGACTTTAATTTTTATGGAATCTCCAATAGTAATGCTTTCATTTTCTTTTCTGGATAGTATCAACATAAAGGAATCCTATTTGCTAAATATTGCACTTTTTCATTGTTGCTTGAAATTATAGAGAAAAAATCCTCAAATTGCACTATATATTTTGTATTTTCAGAAATTTTAAGGATTTTTGGATGAAATTTTTTGCCATCTCTAATGCAAGTGCGCATCTTAGAATTCCCGCGCAAATCAATTTTACAAAAAGGTAGAATCTCTAAAGGATTTAACATTTTCTCCCCCTCAAAACGCAATCCCCCTTCACTCTCCCTCTCTAAAAAACTCAACCCCCCAATGCAACCAAGCTTTTTTGCAATTAATGCTCCAAGAGAACGGATATACGCCCCCTCACTTACACTTACTCTAAAGCTAATAAAAGGATGTGCATAGTTTAAAAACTCTAATGAGAAAATTTGCATTGTTTGTTCTTTTAACTCTTTGTATAATTCTTCTACTGCGCCATTTCTAGCAAGCACATAAGCCTTTTTGCCATTAATTTTTTTCGCACTAAAATTAGGCGGAGTAAAACGCACTGCACCTAAAAAACTCTGCAACACTTCCTTGACTTTTCCTGGCTCTAAAGGTGCGACCTCTTGCACACTGCGCACATTTTCTAAATCCAATGAATCACTCTCTAGCCCCAACCAAAGCGTAGCTTTATAAACCTTTGGAGATTTTTCTAAAAAGTGAAAAAGTTTTGTGTATTGCCCAAAAGCAACAATTAATGCACCGCAAGCAAAGGGATCTAAGATTCCACTAAAGCCTGCTTTTTTGACACCATACTTACGCTTTAACTTGCTCAAAAAACTATTTGAAGTGATGAAAAGAGGTTTTTTTGCAACAAAAATTCTATCCAAGTTTTAATCCTTAATGCTTTTACCCTAATAATTTTGCTAAAATTTATGGTTTAAAAGAGATGTGATGCAAGCTAGAATCTTAACATTTTTCTTTTTATTTTATAACATAAAGGTTAATTGATGCAAGAAAATCCCTATATTACAACTTATAGAGACAGCAAAAGTATTGAACGCATTTTTAAAGCGATAAATGCACTTGCCAAATCTTTAAAAAAACCTTTGAAAATTATGGAAGTGTGTGGCGGACACACCCATACAATTATGAAATACGCTCTGCCTGCCTTACTTCCAAAAAACATTGAATTTGTACACGGACCCGGCTGTCCTGTGTGCATAATGCCAAAAAATCGCATTGATTGCGCTTACCATCTAGCTAGGCAAGAAAATGTCATTTTAGTCACACTAGGGGATATGATAAAAGTGCCCGGAAGTTATGGAAGCTTACAGGAAGCAAGAGCAAATGGACTTGATGTGCGTTTTGTTTATTCCCCCTTAGATGTGCTAAAAATCGCAAAAGAAAATCCCAGCAAACGCGTGGTATATTTTGCTATTGGTTTTGAAACTACTACGCCAATGACTGCTGCATTACTAGAACGCATCATCAATGAGAAATTAGAAAATGTTTTGTTGCACATTAATCATGTGTTAGTGCCACCTCCACTGCAAGCAATTTTAAGCAATAAGAATTGTCAAATCAATGCGCTTTTAGCACCCTCCCATGTCAGTGTGATAACAGGCTCTAAAATCTATGCACCTTTATTAGAAGAGTTTAAAATCCCAATTGTTGTGTGTGGTTTTGAACCTTTAGATGTTGGAGAAAGCCTATTAAGCATACTCAAACAAGTCTTAGAAAATACTCCAAAGGTAGAAACACAATATGCGCGCAGTGTTACAAAAGAGGGAAACATAAAAGCACAGCAACTTGTTGAAAAATACTTTTGCCTAGAGGATAATTTTCATTGGCGCGGATTAGGAGAAATTCCCTACTCCTCTTTACGCCTTAAAGAAAGTTATCAAGATTATGATGCAAGCATTGTTTTTAAAGACTGCCTAAAAGGAATCGCAAAAGATGAGCATAAGCATTGTTTATGCGGAGAAATTTTAAAAGGCAATAAAAAACCCTACGATTGCAAACTCTTTGGCAAAGCTTGCAATCCCCAAAATCCGCTAGGGAGCTGTATGGTAAGCAGTGAAGGAGCCTGTGCGGCATATTTTAAATACCAAGGAATTAATGCTTCTTAATATCCTTATCTCAAAGATTATTGATATTTAGATATAATTTTTGCAAATTTTATAGGAGAATGCAATGCACAAATATTTAAAAAAAATCTCAGACCCCAAGATTGCTGGCATTTTTAGCAAAAGTGGCTTAGGGCTTACTGCGATTTTGCTTATCACTGGTTGCAATACAAATGAGCAAAATGCACAGAATAGCGGAATTAGAGAAGCTACAAGAAATGGCGCAACAGTTACCATTGAACAGCAAGCTGATGGGACTTATAAAATCCTAGATGAATTTCCAAGTGCGCAAACGCGTGTGATTTTGCGCGAAAAAGATGGGGGTGAAAGGATTTTAAGCCAAGAGGAAGTTGATAGGATCATCGTGGAGGAATCTAAAAAAATTGATAGTGGCACTTCACAGCTTACAAACCCAACAGGTGGGGGACTATCTCTAGGTGAAACGATTTTAGCAAGTGCTGCTGGGGCAATTCTTGGAAGCTGGATTGGAAGCAAGCTTTTTAATAACCAAAACTTCCAAAACCAACAACGCACAAGCTATAAAACTCCACAAGCTTACGAACGCTCTCAAAACTCTTTTAACCGCTCAAATGCAGGTGCTAATGCTGGACGCAGCGGATTTTATTCTCCTAGCAACGCAACAACACAAAATCGCTCAAGCGGTAGCACAGATAGCGCAACAAGTAATTACGGAGGTTAAGCAATGCAAATTCTAAACGCACAACCTTTAAGCAACACAGACTTAGAAGAGCTAGGGCTTGCTTGGCACACAGATAGCGATGAAACTTCTTATATCAGTAATGAAATTGTAGAGATTAGTGAGCAAGAAGCACAAAGCTTTTATGATGCGGCAAATACACTTTATGATATGTATGTAGAAGCGGGGCAATATGTGATTGATAAGGATTTGTTTTTTGATTTAGGGATTCCTTTTAATCTTATAGATACCATTAAACAAAGCTGGGAATAGGAAGTGCATTGGCATTTATATGGGAGATTTGATTTTGCAGGGGGTTTAGATGGGAATCCCATTAAGCTTTTAGAATTTAATGCAGATACACCAACAATGGTGTATGAAAGCTCTATTATCCAATGGGCGTTGCTTAAGAAAAATGGATTTAATGAATCCTTGCAATTTAATAATCTCTATGAAGCACTCCGCGATAATTTTCAAAGAATGATTACGCTAGGCGATGATATTTCGCAATTCCAAAGCATTTATGAAGGGTGGAAGATTTTATTTTCTAGCATTGAAGGGAGTGTTGAGGAGGAGCGAACTACCAAGCTTTTAGAGGTGATTGCAAGGGAGGCTGGCTTTAACACAGGCTTTTGCTACGCCCACGAAGCGCATTTAGATGAAAATAACGGCTTAAGCTTTAATGGGGAAACTTATGAATTTTGGTTTAAGCTAATCCCTTGGGAGAGTATCGCTATTGATGAACCCGAACTTGCACAACTTATTAATACAATGATTGCAAATAAAAACACAATTTTTCTAAATCCTGCTTACACGCTTTTATTCCAAAGCAAAAGAATGCTTAAAATCCTTTGGGATTTATTCCCAAATCACCCCTTGTTGCTTGAAGCTTCCTATGAACCTTTAGGTAAAAAGCAGGTTAAAAAACACGCCTTTGGCAGAGAGGGAGAGAGTGTGAGTATCCTTGATGCACAGGGTAATCCCATCTACACTCAAAGTGGAGATTATGGAAACTACCCTGAAATTTACCAAGAATTCGCCCTGCAAAATAGCCATAATGGCATGTTTTATCAACCCAATGTGTTTTATGCGTATGAAGCGTGTGCGTTAGGATTCCGTAAAGGCGGGGAAATTTTAGATAATCTCTCAAAATTTGTTGCGCATAAAATTAAATAAGGCTTAAAAATGGAATCTTTAGAATTTTTAAATAGCATTAATGACTTTAATGCTGCAAAACAAGTCATCGCTGGCGGTGTCAATTCCCCTGTGCGCGCTTTTAAAAGCGTAGGAGGCACACCGCCTTTTATTGCGCACGCTAAGGGAGCATATTTAGTTGATGTGGATAATAATGCTTACATTGACTTTGTGCAAAGCTGGGGACCCCTAATTTTTGGGCATTGCGATAAAGACATTGAAGACGCCGTTATAGAAACTGCTAAAAAGGGCTTGTCTTTTGGTGCACCAACGCCCCTAGAAACCGCCCTTGCTAAGGAAGTCATTAGTATAATGGAAGGGATTGAAAAAATCCGCTTCGTCTCAAGTGGCACAGAAGCCACGATGAGCGCAATTAGGCTTGCTAGGGCTTATACAAAAAGAGAGGATATTATTAAATTTGAAGGTTGCTACCACGGGCATAGCGATGCGCTTTTAGTCTCTGCTGGAAGTGGGCTTGCAACCTTTGGAAACCCTAGCTCACTAGGCGTTCCAAGCGATTTTACAAAGCACACGCTTGTAGCAACTTATAATGATTTAGCAAGCGTGGAATCTTGCGTTACTTTAAGCAAAGAAAAAGGTAGCGGTGTGGCTTGTGTGATTTTAGAGCCTATTGCTGGGAATATGGGGCTTGTGCCTTGTGAAATGGAGTTTTTAGAAGGCTTAAGAAAACTCTGTGATAAACACGGAATCCTTTTAATCATAGATGAGGTGATGAGCGGTTTTAGGGCGTCACTTAGTGGTTCGCAGGGGTTTTACAAGGTGCACGGGGATTTAACCACCTTTGGTAAGGTTATTGGTGGGGGGATGCCTGTTGGTGCTTTTGGTGGAAGTGCGGAAATTATGGACTTGCTATCACCTAGTGGTGGCGTGTATCAAGCAGGCACACTTAGCGGAAACCCCGTAGCGATGGCTGCTGGGCTTGTGGCTTTTCAAAAATTACGCGCAAATCCTAAGATTTATGAGCATTTAGAATCCTTAGCCTTGAAGCTTACAAATGGCTTAAAAGATATTTGCGCTTCCCTTAAAATCCCCTTACAAACTTGCGTGCGTGGGAGTATGTTTGGATTCTTTTTTAACGCAAATCCTGTGAAAAACTTCCAAGACGCGCTAAAGAGTGATGTAAAAATGTATGCAGCTTTCCATCAAGGAATGTTAAATTCTGGAGTGTATTTCGCCCCTTCGCAATTTGAATCTGGCTTTATTTGCGCCACAATGGATTCTAAAATGATTGATGAAGTGCTGCAAAAGGCGCAAATTGTGCTACAAGAAATCAGCAGAGCATAAGATGGAATCTAAAAATCACACAAATTTGGAATCGCAAAACACGCCAAAATACAAGGAAGCTGTGCTTGCCTATTCTAACGCCACG
The DNA here is from genome assembly GCF_022770205.1 of Helicobacter sp. GTDB lineage: Bacteria > Campylobacterota > Campylobacteria > Campylobacterales > Helicobacteraceae > Helicobacter_D. Next base: position 159,431 of record NZ_JALEIK010000019.1, read on the forward strand.
CTTGGAATCTCAATGGTGCTTGCTGTGCTTATTGGGATTGGAATTGGCTACGCATTGGAATCCCTTTTTAATGTGCGTTGGCTCTTTTGGCTAGGCGTTGCGTGGGGAATATGTGCGGCGATTTTAAATGTGTATAAGGCTTATAAACGACAAAAGAAGGAATTAGACGCCCTAGCAGACGACCCTAAATACGCCCATTGCAAATACGATGAAAAAGACTAAGATTTTTTTCGTTCTTCTTTTTGTGATTCTTTGCTGTGTTTGGCTAACTTTTGGCAATGTTTTCACGCTTAATTTTATGTTTGCGTTTTTGTCTTTTTTGATTATTGTTTTAGGCGTTTTCTACACACAAAAGCAAAAGATTTTAAAGCTTATTAACGGAGCTTCTAAAGAAGAGCTAGAAGCCCTAGCAGAAACTTATAAAAGCAAGCAAGAAAAACAAGAAGAAGAGCAAGAAGAGTTTTTTATGGAATCCAAAATGGATTCCAATGCTTTGCAAAGTGAATCCTGGAATTGTAATCTTACAAACACACAATCCCTTTCTTTAGCAAATATAAAGCCCAAAGAAAATACCAATAAAACGACAAAAACGATGGATTCTAAAAAAAGGCATAGTTTTTTTGCGTCTCTTACTAAAAATCTCTTCCCACAAAAAAGTCAAAAAAGTCCCCAACACTACCAACAAAACACACAAGAAATTCCGCTAAAAAAGCGCAAATTTTTAGATAACTTTAGTGCAATTAATGTAAAAACAGGGGCTAAAATATTCTTTCTCCCTTTGCGTCTTTTAACTTATGGAATCTTAATTGTTGGAATCCTAATTTTAATCCGCCACGAACTTTTTGATACTCTAGCCTTTTTTAGCGGATTAGCCTTTGCAAATCTTGTTTTGATTTTAGGAATAGTTTTTGGAATGTTTAGACAACAAGTTAAATTAACTTAAACTGCCTATTTTAAAATTTCATATTTTAACATTTTAGGACGTATTTTATTGGAATGCAAAACTCTAAGTTTAACTTTTAAATCCACTATTTTTGGATAAAGATTATGCTCTTTCCACAATTTACCATATTCATTTTCTTGTATTTTTCTATGCTCTTTAAGCCTTTTAATTGAGTTTCATTACAAAGCCATTGATAAATCCTATAAATCTCACTCTCTTTTCTTTTGCTATCTAGCAAATTATTAGCAACTTCCCAAAATTTAGAATTCATATCGCAATTATTTTTTTGCGTGCAAAGCGCATACAATAAACAATCTTGCAAAAACTCCCAATCATTTTGATATGCAATACCACCATCACCACTTTTATAAGTCGTATCTATAATACGATAATCCTTAAAACCATCTCTAATATAACCATTTTCACTAACTTCATCTCTTGCTGCACAAAAGAGCGGAATCACTTTAAGCAAATTTTCCTCACTTATCCATTTTTTGCCATACTTTGCATTTGAGTTAAGACTCCCTGTAAGGCGAGGGGAGGCAAAAGAAAAATTTCTAGCTTCTATCACGCAAATGCCATTTTCCTCTCCATCATCTTCGTATAAACTTGAAATCGTGCTATGCACCTTTTTAACGATAAAATCATCATCTATATCGTTTTTAAAATGCAATTTTTCATAAAACTTATCCTCATTTCGCCAACTAATAAGAGCAATAGCACTTTCACTAGCATTAAAATATTTTCTATTACACAAATAGCACTCAGCAACCTCTTTATTAATCAAATCTCTTGATTTCCAAATTTTAATAGGACCATAATGGATATATGCATAAGGCTTATAAAACTCAAAAGCAGAAAAGCAAAATTGTTCATCTAAATCCTCGCCACCTTTTTGCATTTGTGTATGCACCCAAGCTTTTTGATATTTTGAGTTAATACCGCCCTCTTTGTTTGAATTTGTTTGTGCGTAAGGTGGATTTTCTAGGAAAATCACGGCTAATTTTTTCACCTTATGTTTTTTCTTATAATCAGCGATTGCTTTTTGATAAAATGCAACTCCACTTTTTGAAAGACTATCTATCACTTTAACTTCAGCCATATCCATAAAGCGGATATTTGCCGTTAAAGCTTCCGCTTCATTAATCGTTCCTAAAATCATATGAGAATACACATTTTTATCAAACTGGCTTTGCAAATTCCCCACCCCCACACATCTATCAATAATCACATAATCATCATATCCATCTTTTTTGCTTTGCTCTATAGCATTTAAAACATATTGTGTTGAAATTTTTACATATTGTGGCAGGGTAAAAAACGCTCCTTGCATTTTTTGAACATATTTTTCATTCATTCTATCATTATTTAAGATTAGGCGATTTATATCTGTATTTTTATAATCAAAAGGCTTAAACCATCCAATAATACCCTGCTCTAATTTTGCTACGCTTCAATCTTTTCTTTAATATTAAAAACCTTATAAATATTTTGGATAACTTCTACCAAATCCACATCACTATCCATTAAATCATATTCATAAGTCTCTTTTGTGTCGTTAAAAAATGCTTTAAACGCCTTTGGATTTTTATACCCAATTTTTTTCACAAGATTGCAATGACAATCATACACTTCAACTAAAAATGTTTTCAATTCCACATAAATGCGATAATATGGGATTTTTTCTCCCTTTTGTTTTAGTCTTGTAGGAATAAGCTCCCCATAAGCTTTTTTAACACCTCCGCCCTCACTCTCATCAAGCTTACACTCAATAATAGCATTACCAATAATTCCATCGCTTTGATTCTTGTCCATATTTTCAGGCTTTATATCCTTAAAGCCATTTTGCTTAAGCCACACATAAAACACTCTTTGTCCAGCAACTTCTTGCTCTAACATTCTACTTACAAGAGCGTCCTTTGTTAAGCCTAGCAAATTTTCATTTAAGATATTTTCCAGTATTTGTTTATTCTTTTTTTCTGACATTGATTTTTACCCTTCTTAATTTGACTAATCATTAGCCGTCAATTTTATGTGAAATCTTAGCAAATTTGCTTTTATGATTTCTATTTAAAAACTTAGAAAACTTATAGAATAAACTGAGTTAAATTTAAGAGAGTCTATCGGAGCAGAGAAAACCCAAGCCTTTAAAAGCTAGGGTAAAAGTTGGAATCTTTTTTTGAAGCCACTATTAACCTAAGGCTTGTTTGGCGTATTTTTCCCCAAGTTCAAAGGCTTTTTTGTTAAGCTCTACCACCTTTGCTGGCACTTTACTAATCATTGTTTCAAACACCAATTCTCTTTCTACGCATTGTGTTAAAGCAACAGTTACCGCTAAAGCAACCACAGATTGTGTTACCACATTCCCCACTTCATTTTTTGCAATACTAATAATTGGAATCGGATAAATCTTAAACCTCTCTTTATCCGCATCACTTGGCGTTACAAGGTTTGGCTCCACCACAATGATCGCCCCCTCTTTTAGCCCCTCTTTAAATTGATTATAACTCATTTGTGCAGTAGATAACATATATTCTACCGCCCCTTCATTAGCATAGGGATATAAAATTTCTTCATTATCCAACAAAATATCTACTTTTGTCGGACCTCCTCGCACTTGCGAAGTATAAGTTGCAGCCTTTACACCATATCCACCAGCCCTAATTTGCGCTTCAGCTAGAATCTCTCCAGCCAATAAAACCCCCTGCCCACCTACACCTGTAAAGCGGAGCTGCCTTCTCATTTTGCCCCCCTTTTTTTAGCTTGCGCTTTTTCTTGCACTTGTTTGTAAGCTTTGCAATACTCAATTTTATCAGTATCGTGGTGTAAAATACCTGCTGGATATTTTCCTCTCTTTTCTTCATCGCTCAATTCATCATATTTTTTCTTAGAAAGAATACGACTATCAATCCATTTCAAATTATCCACCGCTTCACCCATTTTATTTTTCCTACCTAGATTTACGTGGCAGTTACTAAAAACATCAAAAAATGCAAAGCCCTCGTGCGCAAAACCTTCTACTAAAACTTTTTCAAGCTTCTTAGGCTCAAGCACAGACTCACGCGCCACAAAGCTTGACCCAGCAGCAATTGCTAGGCTACAAGGATCAAATTCTGGATCTACATTGCCATATTGTGCAGTTACCGTCCACATTCCTTTTGGTGTTGTTGGAGATGTTTGGGAGTTTGTAAGTCCATAGATAAAGTTATTAATTAACACATAGTTAATATCAATGTTCCTTCTACAGGCGTGGATTGTATGGTTTCCACCAATTGCCAAACCATCACCATCACCACCAACAACAATGACTTTTTTTGTTGGATTTGCAAGTTTGATTCCTGTTGCATAAGCAAGTGTGCGCCCGTGTGTCGTATGCACTGTGTTACAATTCACGTAAGAAGAAACGCGCCCACTACAACCAATTCCACTAACCAAACAAATATCATCCATATTCCAACCAAGTTTATCAATAGCGCGCACAATTGACTTTAAGATGACACCATCACCACAGCCCCAACACCAAAGTGTAGGCATTTTATCCACTCTTAAATATTCATCATAATTAAATGCCATCTTATAACTCCTTAATTTTATTGATGATTTCAAGCGGAGATAATGGACGCCCATTTGCTTTTGCTAGCAACGCAATCTCTTTTTTCATACTATGCTCTACTTCCTTAGCATACTGCCCTTTATTCAGCTCAGCAACCAAAATTTTATCAAAACGCTTACCAAGTGCTACTAATTCTTCCTTAGGAGATGGCCAAAGTGTGATGGGTCTAAATAATCCCACTTTTTTACCTTCCTCTCTTAATCTATCCACTGCTTCTTTTGCGCTCCTTGAAGTTGAACCATAAGCGATAAGCAGAATCTCTGCATCATCAAGCTTATATTCCTCATAAGTAACAATCTCACTTTTTTTACTTAGAATTTTATTAAATAATCTATCAATTAACTTTTGTGATAACACTGCATCTTCTGTCGGGAAACCTGTTGGTCCGTGGTGCAATCCTGTAATATGATAACGATACCCTTTAAAGAATGGATTTAAAATCGCTGATTCATCTTCTGCGACACCATAAGGCTTATAAGAGTTTTTATCCCCTGTGTATTCCCTGCGATTGATGATGGATTTTTGAATCTCGCCAAGCTCTGGAACAACTGCCTTTCCGTGCATATGCCCTAGCGTTTCATCAAGGAGCAAAAATACAGGCGTCATAAACTTTTCTGCCAAATTAAAGGCACGCACTGTTTCTGTATATGCCTCCTCTAAGCTCCCAGGACACAATGCAATAGATTGAAAATCTCCGTGTGTTGGGTTTGCAGCTTGCGCAATATCGCCTTGCGCAACACGCGTTGGAAGACCAGTTGATGGACCACCACGCATAACATTAACAATCACTAAAGGAATCTCTGCCATAAAACTAAGTCCAATTTGCTCCGCCTTCAAAGAAATTCCAGGTCCTGAAGTTGCCGTCATTGCCTTTACGCCACTCATAGAAGCACCAAGCGCCACAGAGATTCCACCAATTTCATCTTCCATTTGTATAAACGAGCCATTCTCTTGTGGCAACATCACACTCATCTCGTGTGCAACTTCACTAGAAGGGGTAATTGGATATCCACCAAAAAATCTACAGCCAACATCAATTGCGGCGTGTGCAACGAGTTCATTTCCGCTTGAAATCAATTCTCTACTCACACATACTCCTCACATAGCCATATAGCCATTAGCTTTGATTGCCTCTGCTCTTTGCTTTGCTTCCTCTGTTATTTTTGCAAATTTAAATTCCTTTCTATCTGCAACAGAAATTGCAAAATCCGGACAATGCAATTCGCATTCTTGACATCCAATGCAACTCTCTGGATGGATAATTTTAACGATTTTTCCTAACACCATATGTTCATCTAAACGCATAGCAAGTGTTCCTGTTGGACAAACAGACACACATAAATCACAAGCTTTACAACGATTTTCATTTACCCAAACGGGCGTATTATCTGGGGCTTTTAATAATCCCATTTTAAACTCCTAAATTTAATTTTATTTCACCTAAATTACTTGCCGCCACTGACAAATTTTCTTATGCTAAGCCTCCTTGAAATCCACTAAAAATATTCTTGTTTTAATGTATCAATTAAGCTTTTTACAGATTGTATAGATTTATCAAATTGCGCTTTTTCTTCTGCATTGAGTTTTAATTCCACAATGCGTTCTATTCCGTGAATTCCTAGTTCAACTGGCACACCACCTACAACATCATAGTATCCATACTCACCTTGCAATAAAACAGAACAGGGAAGAATCTTATGGCTATCACTCATAATTGCAATAACCATTTCAGCAGTTGCTTTAGCAGGAGCAAAATAGGCAGAGCCTTTTTTAAGACAATTAACAATTTCAACCCCCGCATTTCTTGTGCGCTCTACTACTTCATCAATTTCTTCTTGGCTTAATAGCTCAGCTAAAGGAACACCATTTACCATACAAAACCGCGCAAGGGGCACCATATCATCGCCATGCCCTCCCATTACCGGAGACATAATTTGCCCTGGGGCACATCGCAATTTTTCATAAATAAAACTTGCCATTCTTGCGCTATCTAATATCCCAGCCATTCCTAAAATCTGCTTGGGATTAAATCCTGTTTCTTTCAAAGCAGTATAAACCATAGCATCAAGGGGATTTGTTACAAGCACAACAATAGCATCTGGAGAGTTCTCTTTAATATCTTTTGCAATTTCAGTAATGACTTTTGCATTTGCTAATAACAAATCATCGCGACTCATCCCGGGCAATCTAGGAGAACCCGCCGCAATAACAATTACATCACAACCACGCAAATCTTTAGGTGAAGCAATCACGCCAAGTTTTGTAAATTTTGGTCCCACACAAGAAGCTTGAAACATATCAAGCAACATTCCTCTTGCTCTGTTTTTATCTTTATCTTGTAAAACTATCTCATAAGGAGTTGTAGCAGACAAAATATAAGCTAAAGTGGAACCTACATTACCCGCGCCAATAACTCCTACTTTCTTTATTCTTTCCATAATGGATTCCCTTGTGAAAGTCGCTTTTAAAAAGCAAAACTTTCTTTAACTTTTGTCAGGGTTATTGTTAAGTATTTTTTCTTAAATTAATATTATTTTTAAAGTTTTTGATGATTCTTTTTGTTATTTTGAGAAATTGTTAAGATGCTCATTGTAAGTCTTACTAAAAGAATGCAGTCCATTTTTATTCCTAACAAAATAAAGATAATCTACATTTGCTGGGAATAATGCCGCTTGAATCGCCTTAAAACTAACGCTTCCAACAGGTGCCTCTGGGATTCCATCGTTGCGATAAGTATTATAACTGCTTGTATCATTTCGTATCATTTCAGGCGTTATTTTTGTGTGTGAATATTTGCCGTAATTTAAAGAGCCATCCATCTGTAAGCGCATTTTCCTTTCCAAGCGATTCCTAATGACTGCTGAAACAATGGGCATTTCTTCATCATTTGCAGATTCTTTTTGGATAATTGATGCAATAATCACATATCTAAACCACTGCTTTGCATCATATTCTCCTAAAAATTTAATTGCTAGTTTTCTGTGTTCATTGAGTGAAGTATTCACAAGATAATACATTAAATGGGAAGCACTGATGCCTTTTGGGACTTTATAAGTATTTGCTAAAATCACACCATCGGGCATTGGAGCGTATTTATTATACGCTAATTGCAAAGCATTTTCATCTAATTCAAGTTTTACACTAATCTCTTTAATAAAAAAATGCAGTGTTTCTCCTGGAATGAGTGTAATGTCTTCTAATACCGCCTTTGCAGTTGTAAGTTTATAAAGAAAATCGCCTTTGCTTAAAATGTCCCGCCCAATATCTAGCCAACCACTTTGGGGATAACCAAAAAATCGCACTAAATATTTATCTCCATCTGTTAAGTCAAAATTATTTGCTTGCAAATATGTTACAATTGCATTAGTTCCGCCCTTTGGAATATAAACAACGCGACTAGATTGCATTGGAGTTTGCAAATAAAAGCACAAAATGATTAAAACAATAAAAATTCCATCTATTAGAATACTTAAGCTTATTTTATTTTTTACATTTTTTATAGGCTTATTTATCACGCTTTATACCTTTCTATACACAGGAATTAAATTAGAGCGCTTTAATCTAGCAGGCTCACAGATTGAAGGATTCTATCTAAGATTAGATAAAAAACTCATTTTAGAAATCCAATCTTTGCATTTAAAGCAGTTCAACACCAACGATTCTAGCAATCAACATTCTATTTCCACACAAGTTACTTTTGCAAAAAACATCCATTTTCTCTTACAATATTTCGAAAAAATTAACATAAAAAACATCCATATTGAAGATTATCAAGCAAATTTATTTTACGACGGAGATAATTTTACACTCAATCTCCCAGAGTTTTATGTCAAAATCAATCTTACAGAAGACACTTCTAAGCTGCTCATTCAAATCCACGATTTTTATCTTAAACCTTATGGAATCTATTATCAAGGACAAGGCGTCTATGACTTAAAACGCCAAGAAATAATGCTAAATGGCGGCTTAGATTTTCTCAATAAAGAAAGCCATTATTCCTATGTGCATTTGGATTTAAATGTCTTTAGCGATTTAAAAACACTTAATATCAAAGGTTCTAGCAATGTTTTTAGTGATATTAAATTTCTAAAACCTTTGCTCCCAGAGATTAAAAACAAACTTATAGAAGCGTGGATTTTTGATAATTATAGTGTAGAAAATGTGCAAATTAATGATTTTTCCATCACAATTCCACTAGGTAGCAAACATATTGTAGAGGATTCCATTAATTCCTTATATGTCCTAGCTACTGCTAAAAATACTGCAGTAATCTTTCATCCCAATCTCCTAGCTGCACACGCAAAATCCGTAAAACTACTTTTTCAAAACAATGCTCTAGAATTTTACCCAGAAAGCCCAACTTACAAGCAATACCAAGCTGATGGCACAACAATTGCTATAAGGAATATTACAAGCAAAGCACCAAGCTTAGAAATCAATCTCAACACCACTGCGCCTTTGGATTCCAACATTCAAGAGGTTTTAAAAGCCTACAATATTACCCTTCCCCTAAAAGCTCCAAAAGCAAACATCACAACAAAACTTTTTATGCATTTAGATTTATTCACTCACGCACTCCAAGCTAAAGGATTTTTTAAAGCAAAAGATTCTGAAATTTCACTAAGCGGTGTGCCTTTGAAATTTGAAGATTTAAACATCACATTGGAAAACCATATCATAAAAGTGAAATCTAAGAATATTATTTATCAAAAAACTTTACAAGGGGATTCCAACTTCATTATCAACACAGAAAATAAAAATATTAGCGGCGATATACTTATCCATTCTTTAATATTAGTTGAACCTGATGTGTTGCAAATCTCCAATCATTCTTTACCCTTTAGCATAAATTTTAAAGATGAAAATGCTATTTTCCTAACCCTGCCAACCCTTGCACTCAATGCTACATTAAATGCTCCTTACACGATTGATATAGAAAATCTAAGTCACTTTGTCCCCTTTTCTAAAATTCTACAAGATTACAAAATCACTAAAGGAACACTCAAGCTAAATACGCAAAATTTTTTAGAATACCAAGCAAAAATTTCCATTAATAGCGCACAAAATATTTTAATGCACAAAAACAATAACACACCGCTTTCTACACTTCATATAGACTTATCCTATACCCCAAATGGCTTAACATTAACCAGTGATGTTTTTAGTCTAACAAACACGCAAAATACACAAAAAATAAGTTTTAAAAACATCAACCTAAACTTGAACAATGAAAATCTCTCAAACACCAATCCTAAAAACACCAAAATTCCAACAATTATTGAAGGCAGCAACACCAATCTCATCTTTAAAGATTATACAATCTTAAGCGATTCTTTTACTTTTAATCTCCACGATGATACGATTAAAGGCACATTAAAACATAAAAATGGGACTGCTGATATTTATAAACGCGGGATTTTTATTACTCTTGATGCAAGAGAGTTTGGTGATACATTCTTAAACACCATTGCGCGTAGAAAAATTTTTAACAAAGGACGCTTTTTTATCAATGCAAACACCAATGAAAAAGGTGTCATTATCGGCGAAATGAAGCTTTTTAACGCTTCTATTGATGAACTTAATGTATTGCAAAACCTTATGGCTTTTCTTGATACGATTCCTTCTTTACTGAGTTTAAAACCTCCGGGATTTAACAATGAGGGTTATTATTTAGAAGAAGGAAGTATTTATTTTGGATTAAATGATAAATTCCTAGCCATTGATACACTGCATTTCAAAGGTTCTTCTATTGACATTAAAGGACAAGGAATCATTCAGTTAGAATCCAAAATGATTGATTTTAATGCTGAGTTAATCACTGCTAAGGCTTTGAGTGGAATCATCAATAAAATCCCCCTTGTTAATTACATTGTGCTAGGCAAAGATGGCACAATCTCTACAAACTTTAAAATCAATGGAACGCTTGATTATCCACAAATCCAAACCCAAACTACCCAAGATATTCTCCTCTCCCCCTTTAACATCTTAAAACGGGTGATCACATCACCTTTTGAAGTCTTTAACTAAGGAATCCAAAATGACAAAAGCTACCAAAAAGCAAATCCAAGAAATCAAAGCACTTTTTTTAGAGCATTTTAAAGGGGCTAGAACAGAACTTATTTTTTCAAATGATTTTGAACTTTTAATTGCCGTAATGCTTTCAGCCCAATGCACCGATAAGCGTGTCAATCTCATCACGCCTGAACTCTTTGCAAAATTCCCAACTCCACAAGCACTAAGCCTAGCGGATTTAGATTCCATTAAAGAATGCATTAAGACTTGTAGTTTTTTTAACAATAAAGCAAAGAATCTAAAGGCTATGGCAAAAGAAATTTGTGAAAAATATCAGGGTGAAATTCCCCTTGATAGAGAGATTTTAAAAACATTGCCCGGAGTTGGACAAAAAACCGCAAATGTTGTGCTAATAGAATCCAAAGAAGCAAATTTTATCGCTGTGGATACTCATGTATTTAGGGTTTCTCACCGCCTAGGCTTAAGCTTTGCTACCACTCCCCTTGCCACAGAAGCAGAACTTACAAAAATCTTTAAGGACAATCTTGCCACTTTGCATCAAGCAATGGTGCTTTTTGGACGCTACACTTGCAAGGCAATTAATCCTAAATGCCAAGAGTGCTTCTTAAGCCACCTTTGCAAAAGCAAAACAACTTATCGCTGCAATTAATTGCGGATTAGCCCCATAAACTCATCTCTGGTGCGATGATCGCTTTTAAAAAGCCCACGGATCGCACTTGTTAGCATTTGACTATTTTGCTTCTCCACTCCACGCATTACCATACACATATGCTTTGCCTCTGCGACAACCATCACTCCCTTTGGTTGCAACACCTCCATTAGTGTATCTGCAATTTGCGCAGTCATTTTCTCTTGGATTTGCAAACGCCTTGAATACACCTCTACAAGCCTTGCTAATTTTGAGATTCCAACCACTTTAGAATCAGGAATATATCCAATAGAAACCTTACCAAAAAAGGGCAATAGATGATGCTCACACACGGAGTAAAACTCAATATCCTTTAACACTACCATTTCATCACAAGCCCCTTCTGTAAAAGCCGTTCCTAAAATCTCCTTAGGATCGCTTTTGTATCCGCTATAAAGATGCTCCCAGCTTTTTACCACACGCTTTGGCGTATCCAATAAACCTTCACGATTGCGATTCTCTCCAATACAATCAAAAATGGAACGAATCAACTCTTGTGCATATTCTGTTGTGTGCATTTTGGATTCCTTATTGATTAAGCAATGCTTGAATGCGATTTTCAATACTAGGATGCGTGCTAAACAACTCACCAGCTGAAAAGATATACAAGGCTTGGCGCGTAGGATTCCTATCGCTTTGTGAAAAGTCTGATTGCGCATAGTTTCCGCTAATTTTTTGTAAGGCTTGAATCATAGGCGCACTATCCCCCATTAAATACGCCGCCCCAGAATCTGCCATATATTCCCTTGAACGGCTTAAAAACATTTGTAGCACTAGCGTTAAAAGCGGTAACACAAATTGCAAAATAAGCAAAAGCATTCTAGCTGCATTTGCACCCTTCTCCCTTGAATTTCCTAAAAACATATACACACCATAATTTACGACTAAAAGCATAATATTACTTAGCACGCCCACCATTAAAGTTAGGCGAATATCCCCGTGTCTAATGTGGCTTAACTCGTGTGCCATCACTGCTTTTTGCTCCTCGTAACTTAGATTCCGTATCAAAGTAGTCGTTAGTGCAATCAAGGAATTATCAGCATTCCAACCACTAGCAAAGGCATTCATATAAGGTGCGTCCATTATGTAAAGCTTTGGGCGAAAGGGTAAATTTGCAACCGCTACTAACTCATCAAGCATTTTTGTAAGATTCCGTTCTTGCACATTTGCTTCATAACCTGCAATAATCTCTTTATACTCACTTCCACTTAGCAAAATTTGCTTAAAATTATTAATCGTAAAAAACACAATAGCAATAGCGATTCCAAGCAAAATAAATGTAACTAAGGGAAACTTTTGGAAAGTCAAAAGCATATAAAAACCATCACCAAGCGTTCTTGCATTAATCCTAACAATATCCACAAGCAAACCAACAAGAACAAAAATAATCGCATACAACGCAATCACGCAATTTGTCTTGAGTTGATTCTCTCTTATCACTCTATCAAACATTCTCTTCCATCCTTTCTATAATCTCTCTATGGGCTATCTCGCGCAATAAATTTGTCGCATACGCCCCTTTTGGCAAGAAAAAGCTAAACTCACCCTGTGCTTCTTGCTCTTTGTAAAAAAATTCTAAATCCTGTGGAAAAACCCAAGCATAACGGCGTTGTCCAACGCTTGAAATGTTGGAATCTAAAAATTGTTTTTCAAAAAATTCCGCACAATTTAAAGCAAGCATTACCTTTTTTCCGCTTAATAAACCTGTTGGAGCAATATCTTTTTGCAAAAAACGCAAAGATTCTTTTTCTAAATTTTCCAAAAGAAAATACTTTCCATAAGGATAATGACATAACAAATCACCTTCTAGTAATTTAAAGGGATGCTTTTGACTCTTTAGCGCATTGCAATATGCACGCTCTTTTAAAAAAGTTGGAATCGCATTTGTTTTCAAATACAATTCTAATGCTTTTAGAATCTCTTTTGTGTCATATGAAGCAATAATATGTGAAATATCTACACGCATAGAGAGCCATAAATTAAACAAATGACTTTGATATGCACTGATTAAAAAGTTTTGCATTTTTCTATCACGCAAACGCCGTTTTTTCTCTACAATCTCTTTGCCTTGCAAATAATTTTTACCATCCATCCCAAAACGCTGATAGCTAAAATAATTTGGGATTCCAAATTTTTTAATAGATTCCACAACTTGCACGATTTTTTGGGCATTTAAAGGATTTAACTTTTTTACACGGAGAAAAAACCTATTACCCTTTAGATGTCCAATTTTGATTTTATTATTATGTAAATTAGAATCCAAAATCTTAATTTCAGAATGCGCAAAACTTTCTAATTTTTTCTTAACAGAAAGTGGTAAACTGATATGCTGAATGGCAAGAGCGTTTTTGTCTTTTAATCCCGCATAACCCATATCTTTTTCTTTAATTCCTAAATGGTTTGAGAGGATTTTTAGAAGTTCAAAAGTCGTGAGATTTTTTTTACGGATTTTTAAAATAAGATGCACACCATCACCGCTAAAGGGATAGAGTGGCACCTCCTCAACGACAAAATCACGGGGATTTTGCTTAAAATAAAATTCTATCGGTGAGTGCGTATAAGCAAAAGAGAGATTCATCGCATTTAGCAATCTTTAGTGGCAACCGCATCCACCACCACAGCAACCACCACCGCCGTGTTTATGTTCTTGATAATGCAAGCCATAACTTAACTCTTTTTCTGTTGCTTCACGCACTGCTAAAATCGTTACTGAAAATTTTAGTGTCTTGCCAGCTAAGGGATGATTGTAATCCACAATTACCATATCATCGTTAAAATCTTTGACAATCACTTGCACCGTTTCGCCATTTTCACCTTGACCAAAAAGTGTCATTCCTTGCTGTAAGTCAATCCCAACAAACTGATCGCGCGGAACTTCTCGCACATAATCAGACTGATATTCTCCATAAGCATTAACCGGAGCAATCACCACTTCTTTTTTGTCGCCAACTTCCATTTCAGAAACCGCTTCTTCTAAACCTTTAATGATTTCACCAGCATCCATAATAAATTCAAGCGGTTTTCCGCCAACATTGGAATCCAAAATATCACTTTTCCCTTCTTCTTTTACAGAATATTCAACACTTACAACTTGATTCTTATCAATCATCTTTTTCTCCTATTTTATTATCTAATAAGTTTTTTCGCTTCCATTGCTTCAGTAGATTCAGGATACAGAGCAATTAAAGTTTCTAAAAAACGCTTTGCATTATCCTTTTCCTTAAGTGCGTCAAAAGACTTTGCACTATGTAGCATTAAGCGCGGCATATAATCCGCTTTATCATAGCGCGTGGCACTTGTTTTATAGTAATAAATTGCATCTTCATAACGCTTTTGTTCAAATGCAACTTCACCCAATAAATAATTTCCGCGCGCTGGTTTATAATTGCCCTTTACTACAAACTGCAAATACTCATCAGCCTTTTGATAATTTTTATCTTTATAAAACTGCTCACCTTCTTTAAACACGCTTGCTAATGGTTTTTTCTTTAAATCCACTTCTTGCATTACTTTATTTGTATCATTTTTAGATTCTGCTTTTATAGAATCCGCATTTTCTTTTGTTGTGTCTGATGATAAGCTGAGATTCTGGCTTCTTGCAACCTCTATTGGAACAACCTTTTGAATACTCTTATCCTCTACTCCTTCAGAATCCGTTTTAGATTCCATATCTTGCTTATGTATTAAAGTCTCTTGACTCTCACTTGTATCATTAGATAATTTTTCAATGTTTTGGACATTTTCCACCTTGTCAATCTCAGATGTCTGTAGTGCCAAAGCCTCTAAATTTTTCGTTTTAACTTCTGCCACATTATTTTCTACACCATCTATTGGCAATTTTTCTGATGTATTCTCTCTAACTTGACTGATATTATCCATTTCTTTGATAGGAGTGTCATTGTTCTCTGTAAGCGTTAGTCGCGCTGTTTGTAAGGATTCTAACGCTGTAATCTTTTCTTGCATAGCATCAATTTGACTTTGCATTTGCACATTTGTCTTTTTAATCAACGCTCCAAGAGCAGAAATACTCTGCTTAATTGTTTCAATATTCTCATTTTGTAAGGCAAAGTTAGAATCAGTGTGTTGTTTAACTTCTGTGATTATAGCATTATTTTCCGCTTTTAAATTCTCAATCTTACCCGTAACATCTTGCATTCTCTGAAGTTGTCCTTCAAAAACACTTTTTAATCCCTCTTGCGATTCTGCAATATTCCTTACCTGTGCAGAAAGATTAAAAAGTCTCTCATTGAGAATTTGAGATTCTGTCTTCTGAGGAGAGATTCCACCTGCATTAAATGCAGAGGGCTCCTGCGCAAAAACTAAATTTGCAATGGCAAAACTTAAGGTGAATAACTTGCGCAATAAAACCTCCAATTACCAGTTATGGCAACATCTTAAATGTTACTTTTCTGTTTTCAGCCCAACATTCTTTTGTTTTTGCTGTGCAAGTTGGTTTGCTCTCACCATAGCTTACCAAAATAGTTCTTCCTTCTTCCACGCCTTTAGAAACAAGTGCTTCCTTCACAGCAACTGCTCTTTTTAAACCTAAAGCATAGTTATATTCATCTGTTCCCCACTCATCAGTATTTCCTTCAATTCTTATGGTTAATTGTCCCATCGCTTGAGATTTCAAAACATTAGCATCGTTATCAACAACACTTTGCATATCAGGACGGATAATAAACTTATCAAAATCAAAAAATACATCTTGGAGTTGGTTTTCAACATAACCAATTCTATCTTGAAAAGTCGCAAAACTATCTTGAGCACTTGCATAACCCTTATCCTTAGCTTGATTTACATCTGTGGCAGAATCCACACTACTTTTTTGACTACAACCAGTTACCAATAATGCAGCGGCTAATGAGCCTAAGACTAGAAACTTTTTCATCTCTTCTCCCTATTTTTTAAAAAACATCGCATTATAGCAGAAAAAATTCGTTTTTTGCAAAATATTTTTATTTTACCAATCCATTGACTGAATTACACCACCTTGCAAAGGAAACAACAGCGTTTTATTGTAATTTAAACGGATAATTCCAAGCGCACTTTGACCTATTTCGTGTTTAATATACATAATCGTTTCTCCATCCCTAGAAAAGCGCGGCAATTGATTGACGCCATTTGCACTCAAACGACGGATAAAATCGCTTTTTGTGGAAACAAGATATAAATTAAAAGTATTCCGACTAAACTCATCACTACTCTCACGACTAGAATACACAATATAATTCCCATAGGCATTTGCTGCATTATTATTGCGTCCGTGGAATACCATCTGCTCAACCTTACCAGAAATTTCACCACTAGTTGGAATCGCAAATACATTAGGATAGCCTAAGCGGTCAGAAATAAACATCACACGCTCTTCATTATCAATGAAGTTCCCACCAACATCAATACCACTATATTGTGTAAGGCGCTTTAGCACACCATTTGTAACATCATACATAAAAACATCTGGCTGCTCATTAGGTGCCATTGTTACTAAAATTTTATTCCCATCACTACTTACATCCGAAGCAATGAGCATCCCATTGCTATCAAACATTTTTTGATTCTGCCCTGTTGTAAGTTCAAATCTAAAAAGTGTAGGCTTGTCAAGATATTTTGTGTAGTAAAATGCAGTTTGTGCCTCATTTGCCCACTTTGGAAAAATATTCAAACCACCTCCTAATACTCTCTTTTTGTAAGTAAGCGTGTAATCACTCATTATAATATCGCTTTCTCCGGGCTTTGTATAATATGCAAGGATTACCATACGCTCCATCCAATCTACGCTTGGAGCTTTAATGTAAGCATTAATATCAATCGCCATTTTATGCGCTAAAAAAGGATAAGTTTCTTGTTGTGTATTTTTATATTCTTTGCTTAACGCAACTAAACCAGAATTTGCATCAAAAAGCTGAAGTCTTGCAAGCACACCTCCACCGCTTTTTTCCGCTTTAATGCGTGCGACTAAATCAATCTTATTTTTACGATACTCATCAAAATTAACAAGCATTTCATTAGGGACTATCTCTTTAGCTTCTTGGACGACAAAATGCCCTGTAACTTTTAAATCTGCAACAAGCATTTTAAATATTCTTTGACTAAACTCGCGCTCAGAATAATCACCCCCTATATTTTGAACTAAAATCTTAGGAAGATTTCCAAACTTTTTTACAACCTCCAAAGTTGCATCCACTGCATTTGCATAAGCAAACCCTAAAGCACACAACAACATAAAAACAATTTTTTTCATTTTCACACCTCAGTTTTGAAAGTTACCATAATTTTAGTGCTATTTCCACCTTCATAAGGAGGAAACTCTCTAGTGCGCATTATATCCAAAAAGCCTTGCAAAGCCTCATCAAATTTCAAATCTCCTGACCTTTTGACAATCACATAGGAAAAATTACCCTGCGCATCAATAGTGATTGCGACTTCTGAAAAATGTTCAATAAGTGTGCGCATAGGATTCCAATTTTGTGCCAAAATTGCGTGCACTTTTGCATAAAAAGCATCATATTCACCCTTTGGAGTAACAAAACTAAGTGTTTCTTGTGTGTTTAAATCTGCCATAATTTTTTCTAACTCATCGTCTAAACTCTCTCTTTGCACACTCTCTTTTGCTTTTTTATTGTTAGCGATTTTATCGTTTTGACTAGGAGGTTTTGTGGATTTTACTGGCATTTTGGATTCCACTTGTTTAAATAAATCATTAATCCCAACACCCATATTAGGACTCACAGACGCACTTTCTTTTTTAATTGGAATCTCTTCAACCTTTTTCTCTATTTTCCTTTGTGTAACTTTGACTTCTTTTTTAGGTTTAATCTCTTCAATAAAATCAACATTAAAAGTGGTTTCTTGAAAGGCTGTATAAGCTTTTGGGGGCTGACTAGCTGTGTTTAAACGCCAAAGCAATAAAGCAATAATAATGGCATAGCAAAAAATAGAAATACTACCGCTTGTTAAAAATAAGAGATTTCTAGCCATCAGTAACGAGTGAAACCCTTGAAAATCCGGTCTGCTTTGTGATTTTTAAAACATAAATCACATCGTCATATTTTAGATTTTTATCTGCACGGATATACACTTGCGTATTTTTGTCATAAGAATTTGCAAACACAACAAAAGCATCTGGAAAGCTATCAAAAGTCAAAACTTCATCTTTCAAATAAATATTGCGCTTTACATCCATACGAATTTCAATTTTAGAATCCTCTTGAACTTTTACACTCCTTGAACCTTGCGGCAAAACAATCTCTTCTTGATAAACAATGACAGGAGCTGTTACCATTAAAATCGCTAATAACACAAGCATAATATCCACTAAAGGCGTAATGTTTAGCTCTGGAGTTTCATTCCAATTGTAATGCGACTTCAAAATAGGATTCCTGATTTTAAGTTTTTGGAGAAACTAAAACATTGATTTGCAACTGCAAATAGGTGCTAAGTTCAAAAACTTTGCGCTTTAAGAATAAATTAAAAGAATAGGCAGGTATTGCCGTTAAAATCCCAGCAGCAGTGGCAACAAGTGCTTTTGAAATAACCGGCGCAATAACATCTAAAGTTGCTTTTGAATTTTCTCCCAATTTTGAAAATGCTTCTAAAATTTCAACCACCGTTCCAAATAACCCAATAAAAGGAGCAGTTGATGCAACAATGGCTAAAAATGTTAAGCCAATTGTTACATCTTTAATCGCCTTATCCAAAGCATATTGCAACATTGGTTCTGTTAGCTTTTTATCAACCCCTATCAAATTAGAGCCCAATAAAGAGTTTTGAGGTAATGTATTGCGACCGCCTAACAATGTTTCTAAGCATCTCTTCTCATAAGACAAAGCTGCCACAATCAAAGAATAACGATAGATAAAAATCCAAAGTACCAAGATAAAATATAAAGAAAGCCAAGAAAGGACAACTATAGTAATCACCCCATAGTTATCCAGTAATGTGAAAAAATTCACAAGACACTCTTTGCGGCATTTTCAATGCGTGAAACTACCATTGAAACAGCCACACTATTATCAGTAGATTCTTCAAGGAGTTGTTTTGCACTCGCAATAGCCTGAGCAATCTCACTCTCACCATTGCCATTAATATCCACTGCACCCTCTACTAGCACATCTACACTTGTTTCATCAACTTTTACATATCCCCAGTTGATTGCAACAATCTCTTTTTGCCCATCAACTTTTTCAATCTCAATCACTCCTGTGCGCAATGTTGTTATAATCCCAACATGTCCGGGCAAAACGCCAAACTCACCCTCGCTACCGGGAAGAGTAACAGCCTTTACAGCATTAGAAAAAATCTTACCCTCTGGAGTTACAATATCTAATTTTAAGGTATCCATTCAAAGCTCCTTATGCGTTAGCTTTCATTTTCTCTGCTTTTTCAAGAACCTCATTAATGTTACCAACCATATAGAAAGCATTTTCTGGGATTTGGTCATATTTGCCCTCCAAGATTCCTTTAAAGCCCTCCAAAGTTTCTTGTAGCGTTACATATTTACCCGGACTTCCTGTGAAAACTTCCGCAACAAAGAAAGGTTGAGAAAGAAACTTTTCAATTTTTCTAGCTCTTTCCACAACTTTTTTATCTTCTTCTGAAAGCTCATCCATCCCTAAAATCGCAATAATATCTTGCAAATCTTTGTATTTTTGAAGCACTTGTTGCACACTTGTAGCAACTTTATAATGCTCTTCTCCTACAACTTGGGGATCCAAAATTCTTGAAGTGGAATCTAAAGGATCTACTGCTGGATAGATTCCTTTTTCTGCAATCTTCCTATTTAATACCGTTGTTGCATCAAGGTGAGCAAAAACAGAAGCCGGCGCTGGGTCAGTTAAGTCATCAGCGGGCACATAAACCGCTTGCACAGAAGTGATAGAACCTTTCTTTGTAGAAGTAATTCTCTCTTGTAACTTACCCATTTCACTTGCTAATGTTGGCTGATAACCTACCGCAGATGGAATCCTACCAAGAAGTGCCGACATCTCCGCACCAGATTGCGCATATCTAAAAATATTATCAATGAACATCAATACATCTAAACCCTTCTCATCACGAAAATACTCTGCCATTGTAAGCCCTGTAAATGCGATTCTATTTCTAGCACCCGGTGGCTCATTCATTTGCCCATAACACAAGGCAACTTTATCTAAAACACCTGATTCTTTCATTTCGTGGTAAAGATCATTCCCCTCACGCGTTCTTTCACCAACACCAGCAAACACGGAATAACCACTATGCTTAAAGGCAACATTATGGATAAGCTCCATAATAACAACGGTTTTACCCACACCAGCACCACCAAATAAACCAACCTTACCCCCTTTAGAATAAGGTGCAAGCAAATCCACAACTTTAATCCCCGTTTCAAACATCTCTGTTTTTGTGCTTTGGTTCTCAAAAGTCGGAGCACTTCTATGGATTGACCATTTTTCAGGATTATTTAGTGCTTCCCCACCATCAATCACATCACCTGTTACATTAAAGATTCTACCTAAAACTTGCTCGCCAACGGGAACAGTGATGGGATTCCCTCTAGCACTTACCTTCTCGCCTCTTATTAAGCCCTCTGTCATATCCATAGCAATTGCACGCACACGATTATCCCCAATATGTGCTGCAACTTCTAAAACCAACTTACGACTTTGCCCATCAATCTCAAAATCAATGTCCAATGCTTCATTAATCGCAGGCAGATATGATTCAAAATCAACATCAACCACGGGACCCATTACCTGAATGATTTTTCCTACCATATTTTCTGACATTTATTCTACTCCTTATTTCATTGACTCAACGCCGGTATTAATCTCTACCAACTCTGTTGTAATGGCTTCTTGGCGCGCCTTATTATAAGCAATCGTTAAACTTTTTGCTAACTCACCAGCATTGCTTGTTGCCACATCCATTGCCTGCATCCTAGCACTATGTTCTGCCGCTAAAGAATCCACAAGCGCATAATACATACTAAATTCAATGTATTTTTTAGCAAGCTGGCTCAAAATCTCACTTTCTTGCTCATTTGGTTCTACTTCTAACACTGAAGAGCATTCTTCTGCAAGCGTTGCACTTTCAATTGGCAAAAGTTGAGAAATTTTCATTTCTTGGGATATCATATTTTTAAAACCATTATGCACTAAAATTACTTTAGAAGTTACGCCACTTAAGTAATCTGCAACCGCTCTACCAATAAACTCTGCAGCATCTGCATATTGTGGTGTAGCACTTAAACCAACAGCACTATCAAGCACTTCAATTTCATTAAACTTATAATATTCAACAGCTTTCTTACCAATTACGCGCAAACGCACTTTTAGATTCTTATCTCTTTGTTCAGTGATAATGCGATTAACTTCCTTTATTGTGTTAATATTAAATCCACCACAAAGTCCTTTATCTGCTGTCACCAAAACAATATCAACGAGTTTGGATTCCTTATTTCCTGCATTAAAATAAGGATTTTCTTGCACATTCTCTCCGCTTGCAACTTTAACTTTTATCTCTTCTAAAACCTCTACGATTTTTGCTGCATACATACGAGATCGTCTAGCCATCTCTTCAGCTTTTTTAAGTTTAGAAGTAGATACAAGCTTCATTGCACGCGTTGTTTTCTGTGTATTTAAAACACTAGAAATCTGTTTTCTAATATCCTTTAGGTTGTTTCCCATAACAACTCCCTATTTTATACAGCAAAATTAGATTTAAATTCTTCTAACGCTTTGCAAAGTGTTTCTTCAATATCTTTATCTAACATTTTTTTAGAACGGATATCCTCAAAAATTTGTGGATACTTCGCTTCCAAGAACGGATAGAGATCCTCTTCAAACCTCGTAATATTCGCAACTGGAACATCATCCATATATCCTCTAGCACCTGCAAAAATAACCACAACTTGACGCTCTATTGCCAATGGAGAATACGGAGGCTGCTTAAGCACTTCTACCATTCTTTGACCTCTATCCAATTGCTTTCTGCTAGATTCATCTAAGTCTGAAGCAAACTGCGCAAAAGCCTGCAACTCTCTATATTGCGCAAGATCAAGTCTTAAAGTTCCAGAAACTTGCTTTGTTGCTTTAATTTGAGCTGCACCACCCACACGAGAAACCGATAAACCCACATTGATTGCAGGACGGATTCCAGAGTTAAACAAATCCGTTTCCAAGAAAATTTGCCCATCTGTAATAGAAATGACATTTGTTGGAATATATGCTGCAACATCACCTGCTTGCGTTTCAATGATTGGAAGCGCAGTTAAAGATCCAGCCCCTAATTCATCACTAACCTTAGCTGCTCTCTCTAGCAATCTTGAGTGGAGATAAAACACATCACCCGGAAAGGCTTCACGACCCGGAGGACGCCTTAAAATCAAAGACATCTCACGATAAGCGACAGCGTGCTTGCTTAAATCATCATAAACAATTAATGCGTGTCTGCCATTATCTCTAAAATACTCACCCATTGTAACACCCGCATAAGGTGCAAGATATTGCATTGCAGCAGAATCTGAAGCTGGTGCATTAACGATAATTGTATATTCCATTGCACCGTGTTCTTCAAGCTTTCTTACCACTTGTGCAACTGTGGATTCCTTTTGCCCAATTGCAACATAGATACAAACAACATCTTGTCCTTTTTGGTTAATAATCGTATCAATTGCAACCGTCGTTTTTCCCGTTTGTCTATCGCCAATAATCAGCTCCCTTTGTCCCCTACCAATTGGAACAAGTGCGTCGATAGCCTTTAAACCTGTTTGAAGTGGTTCGTGAACAGATTTTCTAGCCATAATTCCGGGAGCTTTTTCTTCCATAAAACGATATTCTTTTGCTTCAACAGCACCTTTTCCATCAATTGGTTCACCAAGAGCATTCACAACGCGCCCCATCATACCATCGCCAACTGGCACACGCAAAAGTTTATTTAAACGCTTAACAGAAGTCCCTTCTTTAATTTCTTTTCCAGCACCTAGCACAACAACACCAACACTACCTTCTTCTAAACTTGATGCTAATCCTTTATCGCCAGTGTCAAACTCAACCATCTCGTAACTCATTGCATTTTTAAGCCCATAAACTTTTGCAACTCCATCAGCATATGCAACAACCTTCCCCGTCTGTGCAATATCTAAATCAAGTTCAAAATTATCAATCCTTTCTTTAATGATAGAACTAATTTCATCTGCTTGTAACTTTGCTACCACTGCAACTCCTTATCTAAAATTAAAATGCTTTTAAAATATGATTTCTTAAATCACTAATAAATCTTTCTTTTGAAAAAGAAACTTCTATACCCAAATCTTCTACAACTAGTTTGATTCCAATATTTGCCATAATCTTTTGCTTTAATAAAAGATTCACGCCAAACTTTTTACTAAACTTACTTTCAATTTCTTTTAAAACAGAATCTTCATAACCCTCATTCACAATGAGTTGCGCAATATACTCTTTATTTAAAATCGCTAAATACAAAGACAACTCCCTATAAAGCCCCTCAAACAAATCTAACCGCTTATGCTCTGCCAAAACTTTAATAAAATTCACAAACTTTATATTCCCGGAGTTGTCTAAAATATCTTTCAAGATAAAAGCAACCTTTTGTGTTGTGGATACATAAGGCGATTCCATAATATCCCTAAATTTTAAAACTGCACTTGCTTCTGCTAATTTTGCAAGCAACAATGCAATTTCTTCTAATTGACTTTGCGATACTGAAACAGCTAACGCTTTAATATAACGCTTGGCAATCAAATCTTTCATTTATGCCGCCTTTTTTAGTAAAGATTTAACCAAAACATCTTTGCTTATCGCAACAGAATCTTGATTTAAAAACTCGGATAAAATGTCATTAACAACCAATTTTTCTGCCTTTCTTTGCTCAAATGCAATGTGATCATTGTATTGACGCACAAGATTTTCAAGCTCAATTTTTGTCGCTTCTTCAACCTTTTGGGCAATAATTACAGATTCCCTATGTGCAGTTTCTACAATATCTCGTGCAGTCTTTTTGGCTTCTTCTAACTGCATTTGCGCCATTTCTTTTGCTTTTTTAGAATCTTGCAATTTTTCTTGAATCCTTGCTAAAGAATTTGCAATCTCATCACGACGGGTTTTAAAACTATTTTTAATCGCATCTGCCGCAAAATAATACACAAGCCCAAAGAAAATTACAAAATTAATCGTTCTCTCAATAATATCATAATTATTAACACTAGCACTCTCAGCACCTAGCGCAAAAAGCGCAGCAGGAACAAACAATAATGATAAAAGATGCCATCTTTTATTGCCCATACCTATCTCCTTTAAAGTTTTTCAAGCTTAGCCTGTAAGCTTTCTTTAAAGAGTGGAATTTCAGAGCGCAAAGATACCTTGAGCTTTTCTTTTTCACCTTCTAAACTCACCATAAATGTATGGTATTTTTGTGCCAATTCATTCTTTTTATCAGAAATCTTCATTTCTGCAACTTGTTTTGCGCTATCATAAGCCTTACTTTTAATGCAGGCTGCTTCTTCTCTAGCTTTTTGTAAAATCTCATCCGCTTGTTTTTTCAAGGCTTTAATATCTGCAGTATTACTCTCTATTCCTTCGCTGTCTTTCTTGATGGAAGCATCGCGTGTATCCATAAACACCAACAATGGCTTATACAACATACGATTGAGTAAATACACCAAGACAAGAAAAACAACAAAGACTAACGCCATTACCCAAGGAGTTGGGATAATAGTCATTTGCACTCCTTTCCCTATTTTGTAAATAGTTTTTATTTTAACACGACTTTTTCTAAGTTTTTCTTAAAAACTTCATATTAGCAAAATTTTACTAAACTTTTTCACCTCCTCGTCGTTACTAAACTCTACAACTAAGCGATTTTTTTTAACAAACGCTACAATTCCATTGTTTTTAAATGCAACACAAGTAGCCTCTAAAGCTGCAATGGAATCTTTGCTGAGATTTTTTTGCTCCCGCAAGGAATTTGTTGAAAAATTTGGAATCGTGTTTTTGCTTTTCGTATTTTTAAAATTTTTTACAATTTTCTCTGTTGTATGCACGCTTAATTTTTGTCCGATAATAGAATTTGCAATGAGATTTTGCTGTTCTTTTGGCAATGCTACTAAAATTTTTGCGTGTCCTTGGGATATTTTATTCTCCAATACTAACTCTTGCACTTCCTTGCTTAAATCCAACAAACGCAATGTATTAGTGATTTGCGTGCGTGATTTTGAAAGGCGTTTTGCCATTTCTTCGTGCGTGATTCCATAATCCTCAATGAGTTCTTTATAAGAGCGTGCTAAATCAATGGGATTTAAATCCTCTCTTTGTATATTTTCAATCAGTGCTAATTCACGCAATTTACCTGTTTGGACATCTACAATAATTGCTTTAATGCTCTCTTTTTTAGCAAGCTTGCTCGCACGCAAACGCCGCTCACCAGCAATCAAATAATAGAAATCTGTTTTTTGACTATCCTCATACACTAAAATAGGCTGCAACAACCCGTGCTCTTCAATAGAAACAGCAAGCTCTTGTAGGGAAGTTTCATCAAAAACCTTGCGTGGCTGCAAGGGATTTGGCTTAATTTTTTCAATGTCAAGCTCCACAACTAAACCAGAATTATCCCCTAAGTCGTTTTGATACGCCTCTTCTACTTCGCTTAAAATTGCACCAAGCCCGCGCCCTAATCCCTTCTTTGCCATTAAGCTCTCTTTAAAATTGCGCGTGCAAGATTTTGATACGCCATATTTCCTTGGGAGCGCACATCGTATAAAATCACTGGCTTTCCAAAGCTTGGAGATTCTGCAAGTTTAATATTACGCGGAATAGCAATAGTAGCCTTAGAAGTTTCCTCCTTAATCAATTGCTTATCAAAATGCTGCACCAAATCCGCATACACTTGCCTTGAGAGATTATTTTGCGCACTATACATTGTTGGCAATAAACCTTTAATCTCTAAATCCGGATTAATCTCTTTGCGTAAAATCTTAATCGTATTCAAAAGTTGCGCCAAACCTTCAAGCGCAAAAAATTCACATTGGATGGGAATAATCACAGAATTTGAAGCAGAAAGCGCATTAATAGTAAGTGGTCCAAGTGCAGGCGGAGAGTCAATAATGATATAATCATATAAACCTAAAACATCTGCAATTTTCTTTTTTAAAATTAACTCACGCCCATTGCGCCTATGACTATAAAATTCCTTTTCAATTCCAACTAAACCAATATTAGAAGGAGCTAAATGCAAAGTTGGAATCGCAGTTTTTTGAAGGATTTGGGATAGCTTTTTTGTGCCAATTAGGACATGATAAATATTGAATTCTATGCTATTGCGGTGGAATCCCAAACTTGTTGTCGCATTTGCCTGCGGATCAGCATCAATCAATAAAACACGCTTTTCCTCCACAGCAAGAGAGGCGGCGAGATTAACCGCTGTTGTTGTCTTTCCTACGCCCCCTTTTTGATTTGCAATACAAATGATTTCACACATCATTTAAACTCCACTTTATCTTAAACTATAAATTTTTTCATTTCCAATTAAAATTGCACCATCATCGCATAGCACCGCTTCACTCATCTCCACAATCCTGCCTTTATGATGGAATCCATAGCTGAAATTTTTAGGGAATTCTAACTCATATTTACTAAAAATTTGCTTCCAGCTAAACTTTTTTTTTGCATTTTCCAAGATTTCCACAAAAGCCTCTAAAATCTCATCTTTTTTGATTCCAACTTCCACTGCTCCAAAGCGTATGCTGCTTACTTTTAAGTTAAGTCCAATTCCAACAACAATATTTTCTTCAATCTTAGTGCAAATCACTCCTCCAACCTTCTTATCCCCTACATATAAATCATTGGGCCATTTTAGCCACACCTGTGCGCCATTTTGGCTTAAAACCTCCTTAAAAAGATAGCTCATATAAATTGACATTGACTCCACCATTAAGTCTTGTGGAAGCATAGATAATGGAATCGCTAAAGAAAAATACAATCCCTCTTGC
This sequence comes from Helicobacter sp., assembly GCF_022770205.1. Taxonomy (GTDB): domain Bacteria; phylum Campylobacterota; class Campylobacteria; order Campylobacterales; family Helicobacteraceae; genus Helicobacter_D. Next base: position 186,696 of record NZ_JALEIK010000019.1, read on the forward strand.
ACACTTTCCCACACATTACCACGGCTACCAACCCCCCCGCTTTGTGTGTCCGCCACAACAACAATGGGAGCATTCAAACTGCCTTCACGCAAGCGTTCTGCCAAATACAATTGCGTAGATTCTATACAATCAAATTTTAACATCTGCATCATTCTAAAATATCCCCCACTTTTAGATGTTTGCCTTGCGCATAGGCATAAGCTTCTGTTGCTTTTTTTGAAGGTACTTGCACCATTGTAATCCACAAGCTTCCCTCTGCACAACCAATTTTGATTCCATTTTTTGTAATTTCTAAAATCTCCCCTTTCTCATACACACCATCTGTGGAATCTATTTTAAGGGCTTTTAATTTTAAACCACTTTTTAAATAAATTTCAGGCCATTGGCGATAAGCAAGTGCCTTAGTTGCCAATATTTTGGCATTATCAAATTCTACAAGCCCAAATTCTTTCTTAATCTTTTTACAATAACTAGCACCAGCATCATTTTGCACTAAAGGTTGAATCCTGCTAATGCGCTCTAAATATTCTAAAATCAATTCCCCAGCAAGCTTTGCTAAAACATCAAAAAGTGCAATCGCATCTTGTCCTGTATTTTTTACCACCTTAAAACCTAAAATATCGCCACAATCTAAACCTTCTTGCATTTGCATAACACTCACGCCAAAATACGATTCCATCTCTAAAATGCTTTGTTGGATTGGACTTGCTCCACGAAACTTTGGCAAAATTGATGCGTGTAAATTCACACAAGGCGCAATATCTAAAACTGCCTTTGGCAAGATTTTTCCAAAAGCTGCAACAATAATCCTATCAGGCTTTAAAAGCTTTAGTTCTGCTACAAAAGACGCATCTAAACACTTTGGCTGAAAAATAGGAATCGTAGAGTCTTTAAGTCTTAAAAACTCCTTTGTTGCAGGAGCTTTGAGTTGCATACTCCGCCCTGCCTTTTTATCCTCCTGACACACAAGAGCGCAAATAGTATGGCATTGCAATAAAGCATCTAAAATCACTGCTGCATAATCTGGCGTTCCCATAAAAATAATTCGCATATTTATCCTAAAAATTTATACAATGTGTCTAACCTGCAATTTCAAGCAAAGGGGAAGAATTTTCAGAATTTGCTTTATAGCTTTGGATTGCATAATCGCGCAGAGTTGTGGAATCCTTTAATGCTTCCTCTACTTCTTTAACCTTTTCTTTTGCCTGTTCTATTCTAGCTTCACTCTCCATTTGTGCTGCACTTGCTGCTACTCTATAATCTTGCGGACTAGGATCTGATGGTGCTAACGCAGCAGCGATAACTTGACGCGCATTTTGTATCGTTTCTTCTGGTGTTCTACCTTCTTTCATTGCGATTGGAACTTCACCAGCAGTTGCATACATTTTTCCATCAGGTCCGCGCGTATAGGTAAAAGAAGCACCACCGGTTACAACACCAGCACCTGCTGCAATATGTGCTGCTTCGTGTGCACGGACATTCCTATCGATGCTTTCAAGCTCCCTTACATATTGCACTTCTTGGGGATCTAAATTTTCACCATTAGGAGCTTTTTTATCTGTGATAAATTGTGTATTTTTAGCTTTTGTGGAATCTTTTTCAAAATGATAGCTATTTTGTAAAATAGACACTCCATCGCTAACTTGCATTACTGCTCCTCTTATTAGCGCAATAGATAATTAAGAACGACTATTACGCTCTGCAATCTTTGCGCTAAGCATTTTATCAAGCACTTCTACAACTTGATCTGAAGCAACTTCTCCTTCTTTTAAAAACTCTAAAATCTCTTCAGAATTGCCCTCAATACCTTTATTTTTAAAAACCTCAATTGCGCCTTTAAAACAATTATGAACACCAGCGTGGGGAGATTCCAAACGGGGATAGTCTGCTAATTGCCCAAATGCTTCTTTTCCGATTCCGTGTTCATACCATTTACCCAAACGGCAATCGTGATGTGAAACAAGCTCTGCTTCTAAATCTTCTTCTAAAATTGCCTTGTAACCCTTAATTTTAAAGAGTAAATGATCCAACTTCACAAGACCAATAAATGTCATATCAAGCACATTTGCAGAATCGTGTCTTACTTCCATTGAAGTTTCCCCAACCTCTATAAACTTTACAACTTCGTTATTCACTGCGTGCATATCATCTACAATTTCCTCTGTGGAAGTCTGCACCTCTGAGAAATTTTGACGCAACACTTGGATATTCATCTCAATTTCTTTTGTTGCCTTTTGTGCGCGCTCTGCTAGTTTTCGCACTTCATCAGCAACAACAGCAAACCCTCTTCCGTGCTCTCCTGCTCTTGCTGCTTCAATGGCAGCATTGAGTGCTAGCAAATTTGTCTGATCACTAACATCAGTAATTAGATTAATCACATTAGCAATGGAATCTAAATCCTGATACACCTGTTGAATCATTCCCTGAAAACTATTTAAACGCTCTGTCACTTGAAGCACGCTATCTGCAATTGCCTCCTCTAAAAACTTTGTTTGCTTCGCATTTTCCGTAGAAGTGGTTTTTGCATTCTCTAAGATCTCCACCGAAGAGGCAAAATTATCCTGCAATGCTTGCAAATTTTTTATATAAGAACCCATCAACACCTGAAAAACTGCATTAAAAATTGTAGATTTTCCTTTCTCTCCACTATTTCTACTAAATTCTGCAATCAAAGCATCTTTTTTCTCATTCTCTTCATTTTGTTGGCGCAACGCATTTTGAAGCTGATCAATTTTTAACAATAATGCGCTATTTTCTGCAACTAATTCTTGCTCTCTTTTTGAATTACCAAACATAAAATCTCCTTTAATTAGTCCTATCAAAATACTGCAAAGATTTATATTTTAAGGATTTATTCAAACTCTCCTCTACCAAAATTTTACAACTTCTGCTTTTGGATTCCGTATTTTCTCCACCACAACACTCTCTTTTTGCTCACCCACTACAAGCATCACCACACTCTTTTGACTCTCACTTAATCCCAAATATTTATCCAACGCCACATTATCAAAACCACCAATGATACAAGAGCCAAGACTACAAGCAGTCGCAGCATTTGCCATATTCATTAACGCCAAAAATGCCTGCTCCCTAGCATAGCTTAATTTTCTCTCACCACTCATTCCATCAATGAAGGGTTTATACGCCTTTAAACGCTTCTGCAATTCTGCTTCTGGGAGTTTGCGCGCCCTTAATTTGCTCTCAAAATATTCTTCAAAATCCAAACGCGCAACAATAATAATAATTGCCCCACACTGCCCAACTTGGCTTTGATGATTTGCAATTTGTGCAATCTCTTGCTTTTTCTTAGCATCTTGCACCACATAAAACATCCAAGGTTCTAAACCTAGAGAGCTAGAAGCTAAACGCCCTGCTTCTAAGATGGAATCCAAAATTTTTTCATCAATTAAAGTTTCCTTAAAAGCCCTACAAGAATAACGCGCCTTTATAGTTTCTAAAAATTCCATTTCATTCCTTTATTAAAAATTCTCTTGCTTTTTCTTTACTTTCAAAGGCTTTAGCACTTCGTTCCTGCCCTTCAAAGCGCACCTTATAGTTTTTATCCGCCTCTGATTTTCCATACAACAATGTAAGCTCTATTGCAAGTTGCTTATCACTCTCGCTTGCGCTATTTTCTACAAGCCCTAAAGGTCCAATACAATTTAATAGCTCAATTTTGCTCATTTTAGGATGCACAAAGCTTAGGCGTTCATTTTCTTCTGCATTTCTTGCAATCACGCAACGCCCGCCATCTGGCAAAATCATATACCGCCCAAACTTCACAAGCTCCATATCCTCAAACACTACTTCACGACGCCCTTGAATGTCTTTTATCTTATTTGCTACGGAAGTTTCTGTAAGCAAACAGCCTCCACCTGGGCTTTCATAATATTCTAAGCCATACTCTTTGACAAGCTGTAATTGTCGCTCCCTCCCCCTTCCGTGAATATCAAGGAGCTTTTCTCTATCAATCCAACCCTTTTGCTCTGGAATTGTTATTGGCAAAAGCTTTGCACACATCGGACGCACAATTAAACCCTCACCCTCACAAAGACGCTCCACCTGCCCTAATGCTTCTGCCCTTTGGCTTTTAGGTCTTTGCCCTAGCACTTCTCCGCTAATCACAAAGCTAGCTCCCTCACTCTCTAGCAGACTTAGGGCGTGTGAAAACATATTTGCGTGGCAATCAATGCAAGGATTAAAATATCTTCCATAACCAAATTTTGGTTTAAAAAGCACATCCTCAAAAAACTGCTTTCTAATATCTACAATCTTAAGCTCCACACCGATTTGATCTAAACGCTGGCGTAAAAGTGCGCTTTTATCACGCCTTGCACCAAAGCCCATATTAAAATGTAACGCCAACACATCAATTCCCATATCCTTAACAATCTTAATTGCAAGCAAGCTATCAAGCCCACCGCTAAATAATGCTAATGCCTTCATACAGCGATAAATCTCCTTTTTTCAAATCGTCTAAATATTTTTGATATTTCCGCAATAAAAATGCTTTTTCACGCAAAGATAGATTCTTATTATAGCTTAATTCCTTGCGTTTTTGGTCGTGATACTGGTATAAAACCATAATAATTTGCCATCTTAAATGCTCCTTATCCTGTGGTTTTATCTTTTCATCTAATAGGATTCCAATTAGTAAGGGATCTTCAAGTTCATTTTTTAAAAGCTTGATATAAGCTTCTTTTTGTGTGCGAAACATTTGGGGATCAAGATAATCTAATACAAAACTTAAAAGATCCATATTCTCTAGCACGCTTCTAATGATGATTTTTTCTGGTAAATCATAAAAACTTGCTGCACTCAAATGCAAAGCTTCTTTTGTAATGCCTTGATGCTTCACTCTAGGTTTTTTAGTTTGGATTAAATGCGCTGGGAGTGCTAAATGCTGGGATAACCAAAGTTTATATTCTTCTTGAATCACAGGGGAGAGTTGATGGAGATATTCTAAAACTTCCTTTAGACAATCATCTTTTTGCACCGCATTTTGCAAATCATAGCACTTAATAATACTTTCTAAAACATAATCAATGAGTGGAATCGGAGAATCAAAAAGGCTTTTTAGCTCTTCAATTGCACCATTTTTTACCATATCAGCAGGATCTAATCCCCCCTCAAATAACACAACTCCTCCTTGTTTTTTTGCAATGCTTAACAAGCTTGCCGCCTTAAAAGCCGCTTGCATTCCTGCCTTATCACCATCAAAGGCTAAAATCACTTTGGGACTGCCTTTAGCAAGCAAGGGTAAATGCTCTTTTGTCAGTGCTGTTCCAAGCGTTGCTACTGCATTTGTAAAGCCTGCTTGATGGAGCATTAGCGTATCTAAATAGCCTTCTGTAATAATCACACTTCCTAAGCGATAAATGGATTCCTTAGCCTGCGGATAGCCATAAAGCACTTGGGATTTATTAAACAACTTTGTTTGGGGCGAGTTAATGTATTTTGCAGGATGATTTGCAAGTGTGCGCCCGCCAAAACCTATAATTTTATTCTGTGCTGAACGGATAGGAAAAATCAAGCGTTGCGTTAAACGCGCATAATAACGCTTCACTCCATTTTCTAAATCCACGCCTAAGACTCCAAGATTAAGCGCATCTTGTAAATGCACCCCATTGCGTTGTAAATGCGCCATAATTTCGTGGTTTTGCGGCGCAAAACCTAGCTCAAAGCGCACCTTAATCTCTGTGCTAATCCCCCTTTGCTTAAGATAAGATTCCACTTCAGCATTCAGCATTGCTTGGTAATAACCATTCATAAAATCCATTATCCTATAACTCTCATTGTTTTGAGATTTTTGGGAATATTCTAAACGCACATTATAAAATTGCGCTAGTTTTTCAATAGCTTCTACATAATTTAATTTTTCATACTCCATTACAAATTTTATGGGATCCCCGCTTACCCCGCAACCAAAACAATGATAAAAGCCCTTATTTGCATTGACCACAAAGCTTGGTGTTTTTTCTTGATGAAAAGGACAGCAAGCCTTATAGCTACTGCCCATTTTTTTCACTTCAATATAATGGCTAATTACTTCTAAAATGTCTAACTGATTTTTTAGCGCATCTATGCTTTGTTGCTGTATCAATTCTACTCCAAAAATCCAAGTGTGTTTTAAAGAATCTAAATTTGCTTTAAAAAAGTGCATTTTACAAAATTTAACCTATAAGTTTTGTTATAATCCTTGCATTTTTAAAAAGCAAGGAAAGGTATGGATTTTTTTGCATACACAATCCATAATATTGAATATCGCGATCCGCTTTTTGGTATTGTGGTGCTGATTTTTTGCATAGGGCTTGTAAGTCTTCTTGGCTATTATTGGAACTATATCATTAGCAAAAAACAGCAAAAATCTTTAAGTAAATTTATGGAAAGCTTTGATTATATTGGCTTTGATAAGGAAGTTAAAGAATTTCTAGCCCTAAGTCCAAATCCGATTCCCTCTTTACTCTTTATGGCAAAAATGTATCAAAAAAGCGCAAATTATGAAAAAGCTATTCGCCTATATGCCACCCTCTTAGATTCCATCAAAAACCCCCTTGATAAGATTCCTATTTTAGAATCCCTAGGGCTTGTCTATACAAAAGCAGGCTTTCCCTTGCGCGCAAAAGAAATCTATCTTGAAATCTTACACCACCATCCACGCAATCCTGTGATTTTAAATGCACTGATTAAAATTTACGAAACGCTCAATGCCTTTGAAGATGCACTCAATGCGTTAGACTGCCTAGAAGAAATGCAAGGTGGCACACAACTCCACAAATCCTACCTAAAAGCTAAGATTCTAATTTTCACACACAAAAATCCCAATAAAATCAGTCAAAATCAACTTCCCTACAAACTTCTTTCCTTGCTTAAAAAAGAGCTAAAACTTACGCGTTTAATTTTAAGTTTTTTAAAAGACTATCACCCTACACTCTTTTGGAAATGTTTATTAGAGATCCCCCATAATGCACTCTTGCAAATCCTAGACTTATTATGGAATCAAAAAGAAATTCCAACTTCTTTACTAAAAGAGCTAGAAAATGCCACTTTACAAGACAATCAAAGGATTGTAAAAAGCATTTTAGAAGCAAAAGGAATCCTACCACTAAGTGCTTCTAAAAAGGCAACTTTTGAGCTAGAAGTGCTCTGTTTATTGCGCGCAAACAAAAGCTATCTAGGCGATTTGCATTTTAGCTATCAATGCACAAATTGCAGCAGAATCTCCCCTCTATCTTTTGACCGCTGTCCGCATTGTGATGGACTATTAACTTCTAAAACACTAACATTTTTAAAGGAAAAGCAAGATGAAGTGTGTTACCCTATTCTGTGATGGTTCTTCTTTAGGAAATCCAGGCTTTGGTGGCTGGTGTGGAATCTTGCGCTACAAAGAACACGAAAAAATCCTAAGTGGAGGTGCAAAAAACGCCACAAATAATCAAATGGAATTAATGGCATTAATTGCAAGCTTAGAAGCCTTAAAAGAACCCTGCGAAGTGCTTGTTGTATGCGATTCTAAATATGTGCTAGATGGGCTTAGTAAGTGGCTTCCAAACTGGATTGCTAAAAATTTTAAAAATGTCAAAAATCCTGAGCTCTGGCAACGCTACATCAAAGCTGCAAAACCCCACAAAATCAGGGTGCAATGGATAAAAGGACATAGCGGACACAATGAAAATGAGCGTTGCGATAGGATTGCTAAAGAAGAGGCATTAAAATTTAAAAATGCTTAAGGATTATCGTGGATTTAAAACATTTTGAAAAGACACTTGGTTATCATTTCCAAACACAACATTTGCTCAAAGAAGCACTCACGCATAAAAGTGCAAAAAAGGGTGTGCATAATGAGCGTTTAGAGTTTTTAGGAGATGCCGTTTTAGATTTAATCATTGGTGAATTTTTGTATAAAAAATTCCCAAAATCAAGAGAAGGAGAACTCTCTAAAATGCGTGCTTCAATGGTTAATGAAAAAGCCTTTGCTAAAATTGCACGCCATTTAAACATTGGAAATTATATTTTCATCTCAAATTCTGAAGAGCAAAACAATGGGCGTCAAAAGGATTCCATTTTATCCAATGCTTTTGAAGCACTCATAGGAGCAATTTATTTAGAAAGCGGCTTAGAAGCAGTGCGCACTTTAGTGCATAATCTTTTAAATGCAGTCCATCCTAATATTGATTTAAACAGCCTGTTTTACGACCACAAAACAGCCCTACAAGAACTCACACAAGCAAAATTTGGTGAAACTCCAGAGTATGTTTTGCTAGATTCTAGCGGACCAGACCATAATAAAAACTTTCTCATGGGCGTCAAAATCCAAGGAAAAGAGTTTGCAAGAGCAAAAGGAAAAAGCAAAAAAGAAGCCCAACAAAATTGCGCAAAAATCGCCATTAAAGCACTAAAGGGATAGAATGAATACTTTTGGATTAGCACTTAGAATTACAACTTTTGGAGAAAGCCACGGAGCGGGGATTGGCGGGGTGATTGATGGGCTGCCTTCGGGCATTACAATTGATGCTGACTTTATTGATCAAGAAATGCGACGCAGAGCTGGCGGTCAAAATCTCTATTCCACACAGCGCAAGGAAGCCGATGTGGTTGAAATTTTAAGTGGGGTTTTTGAAGGTAAAACCACAGGCGCACCGCTTGGATTTTTTATCCAAAACTCTGCAAATAAAAGTAGAGATTACGATTCTATAAAAAATTTGTTCCGTCCAGGACACGCTGATTTTACCTATTTTCAAAAATACGGAATTCGCGATTATAGAGGTGGTGGCAGAAGCAGTGCTAGAGAGAGTGCTGCACGCGTAGCAGCAGGAGCAATTGCAAAGTTATTCTTAAAACATTTTAACATCAGCACAGAAAGTGGAATCCTAAGCATTGGAAAAATTTTAGGCAAAGAAATGGATTTTAAATACGCCAAAAACAGCGAAATTTTTGCCCTAGACAAAAGTGTAGAATCCCAACAAAAAGAAGCAATCAGCCACGCAAGAAATACGCACAATAGCATAGGCGGTATGGCATTAATTAAAGCAAGCGGAATCCCAGCTGGGCTTGGTGAGCCTTTGTATTACAAGCTTGATGGAGCAATTGGTGCGCTAATGCTAGGGCTAAATGGTGTGAAGGCAGTAGAAATTGGCAATGGTATAGAATCAACGCATTTGCTAGGCTTAGAAAATAATGATGCAATGGATAAAGACGGATTCCAAAGCAATCGTTGCGGAGGAATCCTAGGAGGCATTAGCACAGGGAGTGAAATTCTAATTAAAGTGCATTTTAAGCCCACGCCTAGTATTTTTCTCCCTCAAAGCACGCAAGATATTCAAGGCAATGCGGTAGAATGCAATATCAAAGGACGCCACGATCCTTGCATTGCCGTGCGCGGCAGTGTTGTGTGTGAAGCACAACTTGCACTCATCCTAGCAGATATGCTTTTATTAAATGCAACAAGCAAGCTTGAAAACTTAAAAAAACTCTACACGCTCTAATGCTAACAAAAACCGCTATACTCTTTGCTGATGGCAAACTTGGTGTTGGTTTGGGGCATATTAGCCGTTGCACTGCCCTAAAAGAAGAGTTAGAATCCCAAAATTTCAAAACAGAACTTTTAGATTCCGCATTATTGGAATCTTTCAACTTCCAAACCCTTTATGATTTAATAGCAATTGATTCTTACATTTTACCTTTAGATTCCTACATCTTAGCTACCAAGCACGCTAAATGCTGTTTATTTTTTGATGACACTTTGCGTCTAAATTACCCCCAAGGGATTATTGTCAATAGCGCAAATATGGAATCCAAAAAATACAAAGAAAAATACCCCAACCATACACTATTTTTAGGCAGTGGATACGCTCTAACACAAAATATTTTTAAACAAAAAGCGCACACAAAACTCAATTCTACCCTTAAGCATTGCTTAATTACACTAGGTGGTGAAGACATTTTAGGGCTTAATATTCCTATATCCTATGCCCTTTCAAGCACTTTTCCCAACCTACAAATCCATTGCATCACAAAAGATTCTAACGCTTTACCCAAAACCATCACTGCATACTGCCATCTTAATCCAAAAGCAATGGTAGAGTGTATTTGTGCAATGGATCTTTGCATTTGTGCTTGCGGACAGAGTTTAAGAGAAATCCTTTCTTGTGGAATCCCAGCCATTGCATTAGAAGTTGTAAGCAATCAAAGCGCAAATTTACAAAGCTTCCAAACTTGCACCTTAAACATTCCAAAAGCCTACACATTTCCCAAAGAAACAATCACACAAAAAGTCATAGAGTTTGTAAAATCCTATCACAATTTAACCTTGCGTCAAGCACACCAAAACACAGCCCAAACATTACTAAAACACAAAAATTTATGGCAAAGCGCACTGCAAAATCTCGCATAATTTTATGCAAAAACCATAACTAAAGCGGGCTTTTAATTGAAAAAAAGTAGAATTTTGCAATTTTTACTTAAAATTTTTAAGGTATCGCAATGGACACAAAAGACATCAGAGCATTATTTTTAGATTTTTTCAAAAGCAAGGGGCATAAAGTCTATGATTCTATGCCTTTAGTGCCAGATGATGCGAGCTTGCTTTTTACCAATGCAGGAATGGTGCAGTTTAAAGACATTTTCACAGGCAAGATTCCAGCCCCAAACCCTAATATCGCTACAAGCGCACAGCTATGTATTCGCGCAGGTGGGAAGCATAATGACTTAGAAAATGTCGGCTATACCGCGCGCCATCACACACTTTTTGAAATGCTAGGAAACTTTAGCTTTGGAGCGTATTTCAAAAAAGATGCGATTGCGTATGCGTGGGAGTTTGTAACAGAGATTCTAGGCTTTGATAAATCGGTGCTGTATGTAACAATCCACGAAAGCGATGATGAAGCCTATGAGCTGTGGTGTGAGCATATAGAATCTAGTCGCATTAAGCGAATGGGTGATAAAGATAACTTCTGGCAAATGGGAGACACTGGACCTTGCGGACCTTGTAGTGAAATATATGTGGATCAGGGGGCGGAGTTTTTTAATGGTGAAGAGGACTATTTTGGCGGAGAGGGGGATAGATTTTTAGAGATATGGAATCTTGTGTTTATGCAGTATGAAAGAAGTGCTGATGGGACTTTGACACCGCTGCCTAAGCCTAGTATTGATACAGGTATGGGACTGGAGCGAGTTGTGGCATTAAAAGAAGGGAAAATTAGTAATTTTGATACTTCGCTTTTTGCGCCTTTAATGCAAAAGATTGAAGAGATAAGTGGATATAAGTATATCCCTGATGATGCAAAAAATAAGCGAACTGATATTAGCACAATCAATATGGAAGATTCTATTGATAATAGTCAAGAATCTTTTAAAGCAACAAGACTTGGAGGCGATGAGATTGTAGCAAGTTTTAGGGTTATTGCTGATCACGCTAGAAGTGTAGCATTTTTACTTGCACAAGGGGTAAATTTTGATAAAGAAGGCAGGGGTTATGTTTTGCGCAGAATCTTACGCAGAGCAGTAAGGCATGGCTATTTGCTAGGCTTAAGAAAGGCGTTTTTATACAAAGTGATAGGCGTTGTGTGTGATAGTATGGGTGCGCATTATAGCTATCTACAAGAGCGCAAAAACGCTATGCAAGAGCAGTGCAAGGCAGAAGAAGAGAAATTTTTTGAAACAATAGAATCAGGAATGGCATTGTTTCAAAAAGAAGTGGAAAATATTCTCTGGAAAGGATTTTGGAGCGATATTGGCAACTTTAATAAAAGTTTTTTGCGAGAACTTGTAAAGTTAATAAACATAAAAACTATCAAAAAATTAATGCACGAACAATTGCCCTCTTTAACAAAACTTCAGCAGCGATATAAACAAGGGGAAGACATTGCAAAAGGACTAAAAAACCTTATAGGCGAACTGGCTAAAAACAATAATTTTAGTAGTGGGGAACTCACTTTTAATGGTGAGATAGCTTTTAAACTCTATGACACTTATGGCTTCCCGCTTGACTTAACCCAAGATATGCTAAGAGAGATAGGCTTAAGCGTGGATTTGCAGGGCTTTGAAAAATGTATGCAGGAGCAAAAAGATAGAAGTAAAGCGCACTGGAAGGGCAGTGGTGATAGCGTGAAAGATGGCGATTTTAATGCACTTCTAAGCACATTTGGAGAGAATGCGTTTGTAGGCTATACGCACGCACAGACAGAATCTAAGATTCTAGCTTTGCTTGACTCACATTTTAAATGCGTAGAATCCCTAGCAAGTGGAACAGAAGGCTATGTGATGTTAGATGTTACGCCGTTTTACCCAGAGTCAGGCGGACCAATTGGAGACAAAGGGATATTGCTAGGGCATTCAGCTTGGACTGCTATTTCGACGGAATCTGAGAAAATCGCTCAATCACTTGCTTCTAGTAAGCTCAATCGCGATTTTCTTGACAACTCCCAAACTAGCAACACAATCTTAGAATGCCAAAATTCTAGCGATATTGATTCTTGCTCCTCCCTAAAATCCACAAAAAGCCCCACTAGCAATACCGCAAATACTAGAATTGTGGATTCTAGCAATCCACAAAATATAGTCGCTAAAGTTTTAGATACCCAAAAATATTTTGGCTTAAATCTTTCTAAAATCAACACTTTAAACACTTTAAAAACAGGCGATACAATCATAGCGCAAGTAGATTCTAGCCGTTTTGAGATTATTAAGCATCACTCTGCTACACATTTACTTCACTATGCGTTGCGTGAGATTCTAGGCTCTCATATCACACAAGCTGGAAGCCTTGTAGAATCTAATCGCCTGCGGTTTGACTTTAGCCACCCAAGAGCTTTGACGCAAGAGGAGTTAGAAAAAATTGAATCACTTGTGAATGCACAAATCCTAAACCAAAACTCTCAAGTGTGCGAAACTATGGGAATTGCAGAAGCAAAAGCAAAGGGGGCTATGGCTCTTTTTGGTGAAAAATATGGGGAGTGTGTGCGTGTGATAACTTTCGGTGATTCTATTGAATTATGCGGTGGGATTCATGTGAAAAATACCGCCGAGATAGGGAGCTTTTATATCACTAAAGAAAGCAGTGTAAGCAGTGGTGTTAGACGCATTGAAGCGGTATGTGGCAAGGCGGCGTATAGTTATGGCAAGATAGCATTAGAATCCATAAAAAAACTAAAAGAAACACTAAAAAGCCAAGATGTCTTACAAGGTGTAGCAAAGCTCCAAAATGCGCTTAGAGAAGCAAAAGAGAGTGCAAACAAAACAAAACAAAGCGTCAAAAGCTTAGATTATGAAGAAATAAATGGAGTAAAACTCATTGTTTCAAAGCTAGATTTAACGGAAGCAAAAGAGGCAAAAGAAATGATAGATAGGGCGAAAAATGAGAATGAAAAGGTGGCGATTTTATTACTTAGTGCATCTGATGGGAAAATCGCCATTACTGCAGGGATAAAGGGTATGGAATCTAAACTTAAAGCGGGGGCTTGGGTGAAGCAAGTCGCACAAATCTTAGGAGGCAATGGTGGGGGTAGAGATGACTTTGCCACCGCTGGGGGTAAGATAACAGATACTAACAAAGTCCAAGAAGCACTAGATGTAGCAAAAAGAATCGCAAGGGAAAGTTTACAATAGCAAATATGAGTAAATTTTACTTCATATTAAAGCAGATAAAAGAGCAATAAGGATTCTACATAGAATCCTTATTGTATTAGAGCCTTGATTCGTAGCGTCTAAGCATATATAAGCGTTTGAGCATTTTTTTGCGTGCGCTGATTTTTTGCTTTTTACGCTTTTCAGTTTTTGGTTCAAAGAATCTTCTTGCACGACTTTCAGTAACAACAAGGTTTCTATCCGCTTGTTTTTTAAACTTTCTATACGCATCATCAAAAGATTCGTTTTCCCTAACCTTAATACCTGGCATCTAAATCACCACCTTCGTGTTAAAATTTAAAATTTGCTTTATAAAAAAGCGCGCTTATTGTAACATAAAGTAAGTTAAAATATGATTTTTTTTGCTACTTTTTACTCTTATTGCGCTAGTATTGCGACAAATTTTTAGACTTTTTAAGGAGTTTTTATGGAACAGGTGCGCAATATGCGACAATACTTCAAAAAACGCTATATAGTGTATCTTATCACAACAATTCTTGTCTTTGTGATTCCATTTATTCAAATCAATGGCAATCAAATTTTTCTCCTATCTTTTGACCACAAGCAGTTGCATTTACTTGGCGTTGCTTTTGATATGCAGGAATTGTATTTAATGCCCTTCTTGCTCATTTTAATGTTTTTGTCCATTTTCTTTCTGACAGCACTTGCTGGGCGCGTGTGGTGTGGCTGGGCTTGCCCACAGACAATATTCCGTGTGCTATACAGAGACTTATTAGAAACAAAAATTCTACGCTTAAGAAAGCGCATCCAAAACCGCCAACTAGAACCTGATATGCGGTTAGGAATCAACAAAATAAAAAAAATCATAGCTGTATTTATCTGGGGATTTTTAGCATTTGTTGCAGCATCAAATTTTATGTGGTATTTCGTTCCACCAACAGACTTTTTTCACTACATTCAAAACCCAATTGAACATAAATATCTATCCATTTTTTTACTTGGAATCACACTATTTTTAGTTGCTGATGTTGTGTTTATTAAAGAAAATTTTTGCATTTATATCTGTCCTTATAGTCGTGTGCAAAGTGTTTTATATGATAATGACACCATTATGACTGTGTATGATTATAAGCGTGGTGGCACTATATTTGATCCCCAAGGGATTAAACTTTGGAAGAAACCTAAAACTCCTAATGCAGAATGCACCGGCTGTGAAGCGTGTGTAAAAATCTGCCCCACACACATTGATATTAGAAAAGGAATGCAATTAGAGTGCATTAACTGCCTTGAATGCTCCGATGCGTGCACCCAAGTAATGGGAAAGCTTGGCAAAGAAACACTCATTTCTTGGACGAGCCCCCAAAGCATTGAAGAGCGCAAAAAAGTGCGCTATGTGCGTTTTAAAACCATTGCCTATGCAGTTGCACTAGGAATCGTTTTTTCTGGGCTTTTAGCAATGAGTGCCACAAAAGAAAGTATGCTTTTAAATATTAACCGAGGAGAGCTATCCATCCGCGATAATCACATCGTAGAAAATTCCTACATTTTCTTATTCCAAAATACAAGCAATGAAAATTATAAATTCTATTTTACAATTGAAAATAACGATGCCATCAAAATTAAACGCCCAAGCAAACCATTTTTGGTTAAAGCAGGAGAAAAGCAAAAACAACCCGTTACCCTTTACACAAATAAAAACTTAGCACAAAATGCACAGAAAAATACGCATATTCAGCTACAAATCAAAGCCTATGCACTAGATAGCAAAGAGCCCATTGAAGTGCATAGAAAAAGTGTGTTCATCTATCCTCCTAACAAAGTAATGGATAAATAGGGCTAGCAATGCGTAGCAGTGGAATCTATTTCCTTTTAATTGCTTTTGTGCTAACTTTATTAGCACTTTTTAAGCTTTATATGCCTTTTTTGATGAATCTTTTAATTGCTTTTTTATTGTTTATCGCTACACAAGGCATCTATTGCACACTTTTAAAATGCCTAAAATCTCCGTTTCTTGTTGCAATATTAATGGTATTAATCCTCATCACTCTTTGTTTTGTTCCAATCTTTTACATTTTATTAAGTTTCGCAAGCATAGCCACAAATTTGGATTTAGGAAATTTTCAAAATTTCTTACTTGATACTCAAATACGCTTAACACTTTTTAGCAAAGACTTGCTGACTTATTTACCAACAATAATGCAAAATGAAGTGAATGCCTACTTAGAGCAATTTCACACAATCAATTGGAGCAATGTCGTTAAGCAAGTGTTAAATCTAGTCGCAAAAGCCTCAAAAAATAGTTTTTATTTTGCAAGCGATACGCTATTTATTCTCGTATTTTTATTCTTTTTTTATTATTACGGAAATGCACTAGGACATTATTTCTTAGAATTAATCCCTTTTAACCCTACACAGACACAATCTCTATACAATGAAGTCAGTGCTGTGATTAGCGTGGTGTTTTATTCTTCTATTTTTTCAATGATTTTGCAAGGCACACTCTTTGGAATCCTAATGCTTTTTTTTGGTTATAATGCCTATTTGCTCGCCGTTTTTTACGGCTTTGCTTCCCTTATTCCAGTTGTTGGTGGCTCTCTTGTATGGCTTCCTATTGTTGGGTATGAACTTTATCTTGGCAATTACACAAACGCCATTGTCATCACACTCTACTCTATTATTATCATCGCAACCCTTGCGGATAATGGCATAAAGCCTCTTATTATCGCCTTTATTAACCGCGTATTCATTAAAACCCCTGTGCAAATTAATGAAATGCTAATTTTCTTTGCCATTATTGCTGGACTTACAAGCTTTGGATTTTGGGGAATTGTGCTAGGACCAGCAATCACTGCTCTGTTTATTGCATTGCTTAGGATTTACAAAACCCTTCTTAAGCCCCATAACACTGATTCTAAGGAGTAGCAATGATTATCATTCCAGCAAGACTTAAATCTACGCGCTTTCCCAAGAAAGTTTTAGCGCAGATTAATGGAATCCCAATGGTAGTTCGCACTGCAATGCTAGCGCAAAAAGTTGATGATGTTGTAGTGGCTTGTGATGATTTTAGCATTGTTGAAGCTTGCAAGAAACACAAAATTCCTTCTGTTTTAACAAGTAGCGCACACGAAAGCGGCACAGACAGAATCGCAGAATGCGCACGCATTTTGAAACTTAAAAGCTCTGAGATTGTGATAAATTTACAAGCGGATGAACCTTTTTTAGAAATTGAAGTGATTCAAACACTAAAACACTTAATGCAAAACAAAAACCCATTTATAGGAAGTTGTGCAAAAGTCATCACGCAAGATGAAGCAGAAAATCCCAACCTTGTTAAAGTTGTGTTAAATGCAAACAATGAAGCAATTTACTTCTCTCGTGCTAAGATTCCTTATAATAGGGATAATTTGGATTCTGTAATTTACTATGGGCATTTAGGAATTTATGCTTTTAGTATGGATAGCTTGCAAGAATTTTGCACCTTGCCAAAATCCACTTTGGAATCTAGTGAAAAACTAGAGCAACTTCGCGCATTAGAAAATCGCAAAACCATCGCAATAGCAAAGGTTAAATCGCAATCTTTTGGCATTGACATAAAAGAAGATTTAGAACGCACACTAAAAATCTTGTCGCATTCATTTTAGATTCCAACTTTTTACACTTCTAAATAGGAGTAACGAAGACTTTTAGAATTTTAAGTTTTACAAGCAATAAGGAAAGAATCGCTTGCAATTCAAGGTTGCCTTTTCTTGTTTGTAAAATTTAAAAGACTAAAACTAGATTAAGCTGTGTTACCCTGCATTTATAAACTTAAAAATAATCTAAGCATTTTTAGAGTAAAAGCTAAACGCAATTTATGATTGACATTAATACAAAACATTATTTCCATACTCTTAAAGAAAGGACGAACAATATGGAGAAGTCTAACAAAAGGGTCTATTTAGATAACAATGCCACCACAATGCTAGACCCAAAAGCAAAAGAAAAAATGGATGTGTATTTTTGTGAAAAATACGGGAATCCTAATTCTTTGCACAGCTTCGGAACAGAAACGCATCCAGCAATCAGAGAGGCATTTGAATATCTTTATGAAGGTATTAATGCACGCGATGAAGACGATATTATCATCACTTCTTGTGCGACAGAAAGCAACAACTGGGCATTAAAGGGCGTGTATTTTGACATTTTGCGCTTTGGCGAGAAAAACCACATTATCACAACAGAAGTAGAACATCCAGCGATTCTTGCTGCCTGTCATTTTTTAGAAGATTTAGGAGTAGATATTACATATCTACCCATTGGAGAAAGTGGCACACTCAATATTTCTGAGCTTGAAGCAGCAATAACAGACAAAACTGCACTTATTAGCGTGATGTGGGCAAATAATGAAACAGGAATCATTTTCCCCATTGAAGAAATTGGCGCAATCTGCAAAAAACACGGAATCCTTTTTCACACAGATGCCGTGCAAGCTATTGGTAAAATTCCCGTAGATGTGCAAAAATGCAATATTGATTTGTTAAGCTTTAGTGCACATAAATTCCACGGACCAAAGGGGATTGGCGGACTATACATTAAAAAAGGCGTGAAGCTCACTCCCCTATTCCACGGAGGTGAACATATGGGGGGACGCCGTAGCGGAACTTTAAATGTGCCTTATATTGTGGCAATGGGTGAGGCAATGCGCCAAGCAACACTCTATCTTGATTTTGAACGCAATAATGTGCGCCGATTAAGAGATAAACTAGAAGATGCACTTTTGAGCATTGAAGATACTTTTGTGGTAGGAAATCGTTCTTTAAGAGTGCCAAACACAATTCTAATTAGCATCCGTGGAGTTGAAGGTGAAGCAATGCTTTGGGATTTAAACAAATACGGAATCGCTTGTTCCACAGGAAGCGCTTGTGCAAGTGAGGACTTAGAAGCAAATCCAGTGATGAGTGCGATTGGAGCGGATAAAGAGCTAGCACACACAGCAGTTAGAATCTCTCTTAGCCGTTTTACAACAGAAGAGGAGATTGACTATGCAATTGAAGTTTTTAAAAAATCCATTGAGCGCTTAAGAGCGATTTCAAGCAGTTATTAAAGGAAAAAATATGGCAAAAAATGAATTATTAGGTGGAGCATTATGGGATGCATATTCTAAAAAAGTTAGTGAAAGAATGGATAATCCTACGCATTTGGGAGTTATCACGCAAGAGGAAGCGGATAAAAAAGGCTTAAAACTGATTGTTGCTGATTATGGCGCAGAAGCTTGTGGCGATGCTGTGCGTTTATATTGGCTTGTGGATTCCAATGATGTGATTGTAGATGCAAAGTTTAAGAGCTTTGGCTGTGGAACGGCAATTGCAAGCAGTGATATGATGGTAGAACTTTGTTTGGGCAAAAAAGTGCAAGAGGCTGTGAAAATCACAAACATTGATGTGGAAAAAGCCTTACGCGATGAACCTGACACTCCAGCTGTTCCGGGGCAAAAAATGCACTGCTCTGTAATGGCATATGATGTGATTAAAAAAGCAGCAGCACTCTATCTAGGAAAAAATCCTGAAGATTTTGAAGATGAAATTATCGTGTGTGAATGCGCTAGAGTGAGTCTTGGAACGCTTAAAGAAGTGATTAAACTTAATGGTTTAAAAAGTGTAGAAGAAATCACAGAATACACAAAGGCAGGTGCATTTTGTAAAAGCTGCATTAAACCCGGTGGACACGAAGAGAGAGAGTATTATTTAGTGGATATTCTTAATGAAGTGCGTGCAGAAATAGAAGAAGAATCCTTAAAAGAAAAGGCAGATGCACAAAGCCACGGGGATTTGAAATTCATAGAAATGACAATGGTGCAAAAAATTAAAGCCATTGAAAACACAATTGATGAAAAAATCCGTCCAATGCTAATGATGGATGGTGGCAATATGGAAATCATTGATTTAAAAAATGGAAGTGATGGCTACACAGATGTTTATATCCGCTATTTAGGTGCTTGCAGCGGTTGTTCTAGTAGTGCTACTGGAACACTCTTTGCCATTGAATCCGTCTTACAAGAATCTTTAGATTCTAGCATTAGGGTATTCCCTGTGTAATTTGTATAATAGTTGGAATCTAAAAACCGATTCCAACTTTAAAGAATATCTTGCATTGCAACTTCTAGTGTTTTAAATTTTTCAAACAGTTCAATTACGATTCTAACTTTTTAAACATCAATTGCATAAAAAAACAGCCTTTGACAAAATTATCTCTATCCTTTGTATGTAAAGCGCAAAACTTTAAACAACAAGTCTTATTAAGGCTTATCTAAAAAGTTGGAATCTAAAATTTGCTTTTTTTTAAAGTTTAAAATATAATTCTAACTGCCCTTTTTGAGACTTGTGCAATGGGTTTTTTAGATAATGCTTCAGGGTGGGAACACAGCAGAGCCTCTAAAACATCTATGTGCCGCAAGTATCTTAAAAAGGGTGTTAAAGATTTAAAATGACAAACAAACTTCCCATAGAAACATTTTTACAAACAGATTTTTCTCATATCATAGATGTGCGCTCCCCTAGAGAATACGCACAATCACACATTCCAAACGCCATAAATTACCCTGTTTTAAATGATGATGAGTTTGAGCGCATTGGCACACTCTATAAACAAAATCCCTTTAATGCTAAGGTGTTAGGTGCAAGTTTTGTAAGCGCAAATATTTCTAAATATCTTTTAAAACTACAAGAAACAATCCATCCTAAAAAACCTATTGGAATCTATTGCGCGCGCGGTGGAATGCGTAGTCAATCCTTTGGGATTATACTCCATCAAATTGGCTATCAAGTCGCTTTGCTAGAAGGTGGGTATAAGGCTTACCGCAAAGAGGTTGTGCGCTATTTGCAATCCCCCTTGCCACACCGCTTCATTACGCTTATAGGACAAACAGGCAGTGGGAAGAGTGAGATTATCGCTTCTTTTAAAAATTCTTTGGATTTAGAAGGGATTGCAAGGCATTTAGGTTCTAGCTTTGGGGCAATTTTTGGATTCCAACCTAGCGTTAAAAACTTCCAAAACACGCTATTTACAAGGCTTAAGGAGCTAGAAAACGCTCCCTTTATTTTGGTTGAAGGTGAGAGCAAAAGGATTGGCAATTTAATCTTGCCTAGTGTGCTTTATAACACTTACCAAAATGCACCAAAAATTCTTATCCAAACTCCAATTAATGAGCGCATTAAAAGAATTACTAAGCAATATGGTAAAATTTCACCCACATTTTTTGAAAATGCAATGCAAAAAATTGCTCCTTTTATGAAAAAGGAATATTGGCAAAATGCTAAAAATGCCTTTGAATGCGGAGATTTAGAAAGAGTGGCTGAGATTTTACTCATAAAATATTACGATAAGGTTTATAAAAAGGAATCCTATCTCCATACCATTCCCTATCACTCCTTAGAGCAAGCGCATACTGAAATTTGCAATTTTGCTACACAATTTTACAAATAAAGGAAACTTTTGGATACTTACACTTATGGCGAATTATTAAAAACTCTTGCTACAAAATGTGAAAACATTGCAAAAATTATGCAACCTAGCTCCCTAAAAATGCGCATTGATGAAATTTTAAAACTAGAACAAACAAAGGAATTTTGGGAAGATGCAAAAAAAGCAGGGGAGTTACAAAAGGAAAAAAAGCGTTGTGAACGACAACTTGAAAAATACAATAATGCAAAATCCGCCCTTGATGATGCAAGTGAGCTTTTTGAACTCTCAAGTGATGATTTAGACAGCCTTGAAGCATTATTTGCAGAGTCTGAAGAGTTGGAATCCACAATTAAAAATGCTGAGATTGAAGTGATGCTAAGTGATCCATTAGATTCCAACAATGCAATTTTTACCATCACTCCGGGTGCTGGAGGGACGGAATCGCAAGATTGGGCAAGTATGCTTTATAGAATGTATTTGCGCTGGGCAGAACGCAAGGGCTTTAAGGTGGAATTACTAGATTATCAAGAAGGAGATGAAGCAGGGATTAAAGATGCAAGCTTTATCATAAAGGGTGAAAACGCCTATGGTTATGCGAAGGCTGAAAATGGTGTGCATCGCCTAGTGCGCATTTCTCCTTTTGATGCAAATGCTAAACGCCACACAAGCTTTAGCTCCGTGCAAGTAAGCCCTGAAATTGATGATGCTATCACGATTGAAATTGATGAAAAAGATTTAGAAATTGACACTTATCGTGCTAGCGGTGCAGGCGGACAGCACGTGAATAAGACAGAATCTGCTGTGCGCATCACACACAAGCCTAGTGGAATTGTCGTGCAATGCCAAAATGATAGAAGCCAACATAAAAATAAAGCCAGTGCGCTTAAAATGCTAAAATCTAAACTTTATAAACTAGAGCGTCTAAAGCGTGAAGCACAAACTAGCAATACAGACAAAGGCGATAATGGCTGGGGACATCAAATCAGAAGCTATGTTTTAACGCCTTATCAACAAGTCAAAGATTTACGCTCCAATCTTGCTTACACTAATGTAGATGCAATCTTAGATGGCGATATTGATGCGATTTTAGAAGGCGTGCTTATTCACATTAATACGCAAAATGCGGAATCGTAATTTAAAAATTATCCTCAAACCAACCTGCAATCTCACTGCGGATTGTTTGGTGCAACACAATAGCAGACAAAAAATCATCTTGCTTTGCTTTTTTTAGCAAGCTTACAAGCCCATTGCGAAACTTGCTTAAATAAGGATGATCAATTTGCATAGGATCGCCTAAAAACACAATCCTAGAATCTTCTGCCATTCTTGTGCCAATCAGCTTAATCGTCGCATTTAAAGCATTTTGCGCTTCATCAAAAATCACAAACTTCTTAGCAATGCTAACCCCCCTAGCGTGCGCAATATCCATCACTTCAATATTATGCTTTGTGATAAAATATTCCGTTGCCTCCTTGCTTTGAATGCTATTTGCCTCTCCGCGATACTCAATACGCTTTGCTAGGGATTCCTTTTGCATTTTAGTAATCATAAAGTTGATTGCACTAAAAAGCGGATACATAAAATAGTTGAGTTTTTGATTTTCATCGCCTTTGCGGAATCCAAGTTCTGCCTCCTTATCATTTGCTGTAATGGTGTTGCGCAAATACACGATTCCACTCACCACTCCTTTTTTTAGCAAATGCAACCCCGCCTGTAATGCAATGAGCGTTTTCCCGCTCCCTGTTGCACCGCTACAAATGGTGATTTTATTCCTAGGGTGCATTAAAAGTGCGTAAAGAAATTTTTGCTCTAAATTAATAGGCTTGACATAAAACATAAATTCTTCTAAAAGCACATCAAAATCCAATAACTCAAAAGCTCCATCAAGCTTAAATCCATAGTGCTTTCTACCTGTTTGATACAAACTATTTTCTGTGTTGTCCAACTCATCAATGGCAAGCAAGCTCCAATTTTTTAAATGTTTAAATGCTTGCTCTTTCTCTATGTTTGCTTTAATATCGCTCTTATGTGCGCTAAAATGCGTTAAAAAATCAATCTCTTGGGGATTTTCAATGCGATCGCGCATTAGAGATTGTGAGTTAATACTTAAAGAGAGTGCATAAACTTTTAGTGAAATATCATTGGTCAAAAGTGTGAGATTATAATCTTTTGCAATTTCTAAAAGGCGCGCATCATTTAACCCATAATCTTGAAATTTTGTTTTATAAATGGGACGATGGATAATTTGTAAAGGAATCTCTCTAGCATTACTGCTAAAATATAGCGTATGGATTTTGTCATTTTCCTTTGCGCAAATGCGTGGTATGCTAGTGTTATCACTATTAATATTTCTAAAAAATTCCCTTGCAAAAAATCCCGTTTCGTTATTTAAGTCCTTTTTCTTATCTAGCTCGCTTAAGGTTACATCGCAAATAAAAATTGCATTTTCACCATTTTGATGGAGAAAAAAGAGATTCTCCACATCATCTAAGATGATTGAAGTGTCAATGAGATAGGATTTTTTCACCTATTGACAACCTTCACATTCAATGCTTCTATCCATTGTATCTGTTGTGGCTTCTGCTTCTACACTTTGTGAGCGCAAATAATAAGTGGATTTTAAGCCAAGCTTCCAAGCAAGCATATAAATTTCATTTAAGTATTTTCCACTAGCTAGATTAAGAGCCATAAAGATATTTGTGCTTTGCCCTTGATCAATCCATTTTTGGCGCACAGCGGCGGCTTTTACTAATAATTTTTGGTCAATTTCATAGGCTGAAGTGTAATAACTCCAATTTTCCAAGCTCAAATTTGGAGCAACAACGGGAATCAAACCGCTAAGATTTTCCTCAAACCACTTGCGCTTATAAATGGGTTCAATCGTCTGTGTTGTGCCAACTAAAATAGAAATAGAACTTGTCGGCGCAATCGCCATCAAATAGCCATTACGCATCCCCTTGCTTCTCACTTCTTCACGCAAGGCATTCCAATCATAATCATAGGCAAATAAACCACCACGATCCACTAAGGATTTTGCTTCATTATTCGCCTTATCAATAGGAAAAATCCCTTTAGACCATTCAGAGCCTACAAAATCGCTATACACACCCTTTTCTTGCGCCAACTTACAACTTGATTCAATCGCATTATAACTAATAGATTCCATAATTGCATCAATCTTTTTTAAATGCGCATCACTCCCCCACTCTATGCGCGATTCTGCAAGCATTTGTGCCTCACCCATCACGCCAAGCCCAATGGCACGATTCTCTAAGTTTGTAACCTTAACCTTGCGATTGGGATAAAAATTTAAATCAATCACATTATCAAGCATTCTAATTGCAATGGGAACAACGCGCTCTATATCTTCTTTTGTGTGGATTTTTGAAAGATTAATGGACGCTAGATTGCACACAGCAGTTTTTCCATCTTTTGACTCTCTTTGTGCAATGAAAACCTTTTTCCCACCAATGCTATCTGTAGAAGTGATTTTATTAGAAGGCTTCTCTATGCCACAATCCGTAAGAATCAACTGATATTCTGGATAATCTTTAATGCTACCATCTTCAAATTCTACACGGATAAAAGTAGTGTTTGGCTCTGTATTTTGAAAAATCTCTGTGCAAAGATTTGAACTTCTAATAATCCCTATGTGAGCATTTGGATTAGCACGATTTGCATTGTCTTTAAAGCACAAAAAGGGAGAGCCTGTTTCAAAATAACTTGTTAGAATCTTTTTCCAAAGATCCTTAGCCTTAATGGTTTCTCTAACAATACTTGCATCTTGCTCATATTGCATATAGCGCGCTTCAAAGGCTTCACCATATAGATTAGTTAAATCTGCACAAGCAAGCGAGTCAAACAAACTCCACAAGCCATCTTCACTCACTCTTTTCATAAACAAATCTGGAATCCATAATGCCGGGAACAAATCGTGTGTGCGTCTTCGCTCTTCACCACTATTTTTCTTAATATCCACAAAATCAAAAATATCACTATGCCAAGGCTCTAAATACACAGAAATTGCACCCTTTCTAGTGCCTAATTGATCCACAGCAATAGCAATATCATTTGTGATTTTTAAAAAGGGAATCACCCCACCTGCAGCGTTTTTATGCCCATCAATAAAACTTCCTAATCCACGGATTTTTGAAAAATCCCATCCGATTCCACCCCCATATTTGCTTAAAAGTGCCATCTCTTTGTAAGAATCAAAAATCCCTTCAATGCTATCAGGAGTGCTTCCAATGTAGCAAGAGCTAAGCTGATGGCGCGGCGTTCTTGCATTAGAGAGTGTTGGTGTTGCTACCATTACTTCAAATTTTGAGAGTAAATCATAAAACTGCTCCGCCCAATAATTTGGATCTTTTTCATTTTGCGCCAAAAACATCGCAATCCCCATAAACATATGCTGCGGCAATTCAATGGGATTGCCTTGCTTATCCTTTAGCAAATAGCGGTCATAAAGCGTTTTGACACCCAAATAATTAAACTGCAAATCCCTCTCTTTTACAATTTTTTTATCCAAACGCTCCAAATTAAACTTCTCTTTTAATCCCCTAATAATGCGATTCTCTCTTTCCCCCACTGCAAAATACTCTGCAAGACTTTTATAGCCATTAAATCCATTTACGCGGTGGTATAAATCATATAAAAACAAGCGCGCTGCAACATAAGTCCAATGAGGACAATCAATATCAATCTTATCCACCGCTGTTTTAATGAGTGTTTGTTGAATCTCTTGTGTGGTGATTTTATCGCGAAATTGCAATTTTGCATCCACTTCTAACTCACTTTGAGAAACCCCCTCTAATCCAACAACAGAATCACGCGTATATTTTTGAATCTTTGTAACATCTAACGGCTCAATGCGTCCATTTCTTTTTATCACTGTTAGCATAATACCCCTTATTAATTTCTCATAGTTTAACCTAAAGTCTTATAAACTGCACGAAGAAAGCCTTAATTACTTATACTCTACAATCTCATCTAATCCTAAACGAAATCTCTCTTGCTGCGCTTTTGCCCTATAACCAAAACACACAACTAAAGCCACTTGTTCCTTTGTTGCATCTAAATGCAAATAGCTTTCAATCCCTGCCTTATCAAAACCCTCCATATAGCAAGTGTCAATCTTTAGATAACTTGCATAAGCAACCATATAAGTTGCCATAATATAAGCCTGCATTGCTCCCCATTGAAAAATATTATTTTCTAAGTATCCCCTAGTTTTTAGATGTTGTTTTAACACATTAAAAAGCCCATCTAAACTTTCTTTGCTAGGGGCTTTTCCGCTTGCAAGCTTCGCTAAATATGCACTTGGTGGATTTAAATCTTGACACAAAACTTTATAAACCACCACAGCACTGGCAGTGGCAATTTGTGGTTGATTCCAACAAAGCGTCTGCAAAGACTCTTTTGCCTCCTCACTTTGAAAAACTACCATTCTTGTTGGTTCCATACCAAAGGAGCTAGGTGCCAACCTTCCAACTTCTAAAATTGCATTTAAAACCTCTTGTGGAATCTTCTTGTCTCTATCAAATAACTTGCAAGCATGTCTAAAATGCACAGATTCTAAAAATGCATCCATTCTCTTCTCCTTAAAATTATTTTGCTTTTCTTTTTCTTTGCGTTGGATCTAGCACTTTTTTGCGGATTCTAATACTCTTTGGTGTTACCTCTAAAATCTCATCTTCTTCAATCCATTCTAATGCACGCTCTAAATTTAAATCTCTAGGCGGAGTGAGCTTAATTGCATCATCACTTCCACTTGCGCGCATATTTGTTAAATGCTTGGCTTTGACGGGATTAACATCTAAATCATTCTCTCTGCTATGCTCTCCAATAATCATTCCTATATAAACTTTAGTTTGTGGCGGGATAAATAGCACACCGCGCTCTTGCATATTTCCCAACGAAAAAGGCGTTGCTTCTCCATTTTCCATAGAAATTAACGCACCATTATTGCGTGTTTCTACGCTTCCACTAAAGGGACGAAACTCTAAAAAACTATTATTCATCACACCTTCTCCCTTAGTATCTGTTAAAAACTCACTTCTATATCCAATCAACCCCCTAGCTGGAATCTCAAATTCTAATCTTGTGTATCCCTCACCCATAGGATTCATAGCCTTTAGCTCCGCTTTTCTACGCCCTAGCTTTTCAATCACACTCCCAGAATAATCCTGTGGCGTATCCACAACCAAAGATTCAAAAGGCTCGCATTTTTGCCCATCAATCTCTTTAACAATCACTTCAGGGCGCGAAATACTAAACTCATAATCCTCTCTTCTTAAATTCTCCGCTAGGATTGTGATTTGTAACTCTCCCCTGCCACTAACCTTAAACTTCCCTTCGCCTAGTTCTTCAACCCTCATTGCAATATTTGTTTGCATCTCTTTTTCAAGGCGCTCTTTTAACTTATTTGCTGTTACATGCTTGCCTTCTAATCCGGCAAATGGGGAGTCATTAACTGCAAAATTCACACTCATTGTTGGCTCTTCTAAGTGCATAGGATCCAGTGGAATAGGATTATTAGGATCTACAATAGAATCCCCAACATTAATAGAATGGAATCCCGCTAAGGCTACAATATCCCCCGCTTGCGCTGCATCAATCTCTGTTCTTGCAAGCCCATAAAAACCAATGAGTTTTGTAATCTTACCTGTAATTTTCTCCCCATTACTCTTAGCAAGCATTACATTCTCACCCTTTTTAATCTTACCATTAAAGATTCTTGCAATTCCAATTTTACCCACATAATTGTCATAATCTAGCGTGAAAATTTGCACCTGCAAAGGATTTTCCCTATTCCCACTAGGCAATGGCACATATTCTAAAATCGCATCAAAAAGTGGCTCTAAATTCTTTTTTTCATCCTCTAGCTCCTTTATTGCATAGCCATCACGCGCCGCAGCATAGATGACAGGAAAGTCTAATTGTTCCTCATTTGCTCCCATTGCAGAGAACAAATCAAACACCTCATCAACCACTCTATCAGGTTGTGCCGCAGGTTTATCAATCTTATTGACTACCACAATAGGACGGATTCCAAGCCCTAATGCTTTTTTTACCACAAATTTAGTCTGTGGCATCACCCCTTCTTGCGCATCTACAAGCAATAGCACTCCATCAACCATTTTTAAAACGCGTTCAACCTCTCCACCAAAATCAGCGTGTCCGGGAGTATCTATAATATTAATCTTAGTCCCATTGTAATGGATTGCTGTATTTTTAGATAAAATCGTAATCCCACGCTCTTTTTCAATATCGTTGCTATCCATCACGCGTTCATCAACTTGCTCGTGGCTTGCAAATGTGCCAGACTGCCGCAATAAACCATCCACAAGCGTTGTTTTTCCGTGATCTACATGCGCAATAACCGCAATATTTCTAATCTCTTGCATTTGTTTCCTTAAAGAGTTTTAATCAATAAAATAAATTGCGGATTCTACTCAAAAAATCCTTAAAAAATCAGACTAATCCTGCTTCTATATTTTGGAATACTTTTTGCTTTAAAATACAATAAATTTTATCAAAAGGCGTTGTTATGCTCCCTTTCTTAGAAGTTGAATCCATTCCAAAAAAATCCTCTACCCTCATTAAAGGCATCTCTAAAGAAACGCAAAATTTATTGGATAACCCCACAGAGAATTCTCAAGATTTTGCACAAATTTTTAACGCGCTAACACAACCCATAACAAAAAAAGATTCTACTCTAAAAACGCTAAATAGAAGAAATAAGCTAACCCCCAATCAACAACCTAGCAATTTTCTAAAAATCCTTGATGAAAAATATAATCTAACAAAAGATTTCAAAAACCAAAAAACCCCTCCACTAAAGAGTGCTAAAGATTTGTTAGAGTTTTCAAGCTCTCAAAAACAAGGCAAAACACTCAAAGACTTAAGCGAAGTTACCAAAAACTTACAACTCTCTCTTAAAAAAATCTCTATAAAGTCAGAAAATGTAGAATCTAAAATAGAATCTAAAAATACAATAGAATCCAAACAACAACTCCAAAACATTCCAAAAAACTCTTCGCTGCTTAACTTAATTTTACAGGATAAAAACCTAGTTTCTAAAGATTCTCCAAAAATAAGGGAAACCAAAGAAACTAAAACAATTAAACAAACAAAAACAGAATCCAACATTTTAGATTCCATTCCCCTTAAAAAGAAAGAATCTCAAACAAACACCAAACCAGAGATAAAACCAGAATCTAAAACAGAAATCCAATTAGAATCCAAAATAAATTCTAAATCTGAATTAGACATACCCATTAAAGAAAAAGAATCAAAGGAGTCCAAAACAGAATCTAAAACTAACTCCAAGCTAGACTTTACAAAATTAGAATCCAAAATAAATTCTAAAACTAAAAATGAGCCAAATGCTATACAAAGGGACTTTACTCCAAAAAACAGCAAAGAATCCCAAAAAGAACCTGCAATCAAAAATGACAAACAAACAGAGATTAGACAAAATCTGCCCAATACCCTTAATGCAGTTGCAACACAAAAAGAAGAAATCACTCAGCAGTCCTTAGAACAGACTAAACAAGAAAGTTTTTTAGATAATTTTTTAAAAACCAACCAAAAACCACAAAGCGAGCCAAAAGAACTAACCCAACAACCACCCAAAGAAAAAGAAATCCGTAAAGAAAATGAAAAATTAAACCAAGAAAATTACCAAAACCCCATACAAACCCAAAGGGAATCACGCTTTAATCCCCAAAACACTTTTATACATTTTAGCGATCACCTAAGAGATGCTATAACAAATTATCGCCCCCCTGTTACAAAAATAAGCCTAGAGCTAAACCCACAAAATCTAGGTAGTGTGGAGCTAACCATTGCCAAAAATGGCGAGAAGCTCTCTGTGCAAATTAGCTCTAACCAAAGTGCCTTGCAACTCATTATGCAAAACACACAAGAATTTAAAAATGCACTAGGCAATTTAGGATTCCAAAATGTAGAGATTGACTTTAAAGATAATCAAGGTAGTAGTCTAAGTAATGGGAATTTTAGCGATTCTAGCGGAAATCAGCAAAACGGATTCCAACAAGGACAACAACATAATCCACACAATTTTCAACAAAACACACAACAAAATTCACAAAATACTGAAAATTGGAACGAAAATAGCTTGCACATAGACAAAAAAGCAAAGAATCCCTATGAAAAATTAGCCATTGTGGAACTTAGCTTTTCATATTACGCCTAAGGAGCAACTATGTCAACAATCCCAAATTTAAATGGCAACTACCAATTCCCAACTTCAAGAGAAAATAATATCTTACCAAGCGCAACAAAAGAAGAAGACACTAACAAATTAGAAAACAATACAAGCGCAAACGATACAGCAAACTCTACTGAGCCATCAGAAAACAACACTAATGCACTAGGCGATAAGCCCATTCCAAATAAAAACCAAGAAAATAGTAATTCCCTATCCAATGAAGCTTTTATGCGCTTATTCTTAGAACAGCTCAAAAACCAAGACCCAACTGCTCCTATGGAAACACAAGAGATTTTAACCCAAACTGCACAGCTTACACAAGTTGAAGCACAAGAAAAAATGAAAAAAGCAATGGAAGATATGACAACTACAATGAAGTCTATGCAAGAAACAAATCAAGCTACCATTGAAGCACAAAAAAAGCTTGTAGAAACACAAGAAAAAATGCTAGAAACAATGGGAAATCTTTCTGGAAGCATTCAAGATGGTTCTATCCTTAATGGTTACAACACAATTGGAATGATAGGAAATATCGCAGAAACACCATTTACTGCACTCAAAATAGAAAAAAACGAAGCCATTGATTTTGAGCTTTACTTTGATGAGCCAATTGATCCAACAAAAGGTTCTCCTAAAATTACCATTATGGATAAAGACAATAAAGTCATTAAAGAAATTGACTTAGCTGAAAAAAACTCTGATGGAAGCTATAAGTATCAAGGCAAGCAAGGATATGTGCAATTCCAATGGGATACAAGAGATAATCAAGGCAATTTTATGCAAAAAGGCGATTATGTAGTAAGAGCAGAATACAATCTTGATAAAACTTCAAACAAATACAAAGAAACGCAATTAGGCAGAGGTGAGGTGCAAAGCATCGTATTTGATCAAGGAGTGCCTTATGTGAAATTAGGAGAGAAATTAACCATCCCCATTGTCTATGTTACATCTTATTATAAAAAAACAGGGGAAGGAATAGACCTGCCTGATTTGCCCAAGCCTGAAAACAAAGCATAAAGGAGTTTGCAATGATAGGTTCATTATACAGAGGGATTAGTGGAATCAGAACACATCAATTCGCACTTGATTCCACTTCAAACAACATTGCAAATGTTAATACTACGGGATACAGAGCAAATTCCACAGAATTTAAAAGTCTTTTTTCAACAAATCTAAACTACATCAACTCTAACTCTCCAATTTCTAATGACTATAATTATGGTTCTACGATTGGAGCAAATGCAATTAACGCTAATGATGGGACTTATGTAAAGGCTGATGGAGAGTTTAATGTTGCTTATAGCGGAAAAGGCTGGTTTGTTGTGGGGCTAAATAAAGGCGGAGAGTTTGACATTAAAGCACCAAACTACACAGGAGTGCAACAAAACTTTTTTACGCGCGATGGTTCTTTTAGCTTAGATGGTGAAGGCTATTTAGTAAATTCTAGCGGTTATTATATGTATGGAATCAATCTAGGAAAAATCGCAGCTGATGGAACGCTAACAGGCACAAACAACCTAGAAGCAGATTATGCAGCACTTGGAGGATCAACATTAAAGCCTTTGCAAATCCCAAAAAATCTACACTACCAACCAACACTAACCACAGAAGTAAATCTTGCCATCAATTTAAACCGCACACAAAATCCAAAGGGAATCACCGCCTTAAAAGATGAAAAGGGCAATTTTAGTATGGATAAATTCCTAGCACAAGACATTAACTCCCTAATGGACGCTAGCGGGAAGCTTATTGATGCGCAAAACTTTAAAGACATTAAATTTAGCATTGAAAAAGAAGGAATAACTAGAGATTATGCTTTCTCTTATGGAGTAGATTTTAAAAGTATGGGTGAGCTTATGGAGCGCATCAAGGAAACAACTGGCTTAACATTAGGATTAAAGCTTGATAGCCTTGGCAATCCCACTGATTGTTCTTTATTCTTAAGCAATAGCGGAATGCAAGATATAAAATTAAGTGTTAGCGGAAAGCTAGCAGATAAACTAGGTTTAAAAGCAAATAAAAGCCCATTGGAATCCGCTTTTAAAGGCGAGCTTAAAGAATACCAAGATGGCGAAACTTACAAAGACAAAGACTATGTTAAATATGAAGGAATCATTTTTCAAAAAAATGGCGATGGAGCAGCTGCTGCAAATCCACTTGAAGATCCTAATGGTTGGACGCTTATTGATAGTAGCATTGTGGCAGAATATTCTGAGAAACAGGCTAAAGATTATGAAAAAGACGCCCTTGTTGTTGTAGATGGTAAGATTTATCAAAAGCAAACAGGAAAAGGGGGTATAACAGAAGTCATAGATCCCGTTACTGGCGAAGCTACCATTACTCCCCCAGCAGAAGACACAGCAAACTGGAAAGAAGTCGCTGAAGCTGCAATAGGGAGTATCGGAGAATACAAAGAAGGCGAAACCTATGAGCAGGATTCTATTGTTAGCCATAATGGAATCCTATACCAAAAAATTAATGGCACAGGCAACACAAATCCTGCCGAAGACTCACAAGGCTGGAAACCACTTAGAGTCAATGGCATCACTAGCACACAACTTCAAGTTCCAACTTATGAAACAAATACAGAAATCTTTAGCGATTCTGGTGAAAAATTTATTTTAAAGAGTCAATATGTGCTTTTAGAACAAAGCAACCCTAACGCTAACCCAGCAACACTAGAGCACTGGGAAGTGCGCACAGAAATTTATGACAGCACAGGAAAAATGCTAATTAGCGATGCTCCCGTGATGAGTGAAATCACTTTTAATGCTGACGGAAGCGCAAATGCTACTCCTTTTGAAGTGCCATTTAATAACCAAAGTATTAGCGTGGATTTAACAAAATCTGAAGATGGCAAAACTTCTAGCAACTTTGCCTACACAGATTCCACCACAAAATCCGTTACGCAAGATGGAACACAAGCTGGAATTGTAAAAAACATTATCATTAATAATGATGGAATCCTTTTAGTTAATTTCACAAATGGAAAAATGGAGCCTATTGGACGCTTTGGAATTGCTGCATTTGTTAATGATCAAGGTTTAAGCAAAATAGGTGGGAATCTTTTTGAGATGAATGTGCGCACCATTAATGAAGAAACGAATGTTGTCAGCGGACCTCCGATTTTAGCGTGGAATGAGAAAGGGCTTGCAGGGCTTAAGTTTGGGCAAGTAATGGACCATATGCTAGAAACTAGCAATGTAGATACAGGAACCGCCCTAACAGATTTAATCATTTATCAAAGGGGCTACCAAATGAGTGCTAAATCCATCACAACAGCCGATCAGCTAATGCAAGAAGCAATCCAACTCAAACGCTAAGACAAAAGCCTAAGCTGTCCGATTCTGTATAGCGCAAAGTCATATTTAATCGGATCGCTTGCATCAAACTCCCTTAAACTCTGACTGACTTCAAGCACCGCTTTATAATCATAACTTTTGCGCTTTAGCAATCCTAGCCTTTGTGAGATTCTAAAAGTATGCGTATCAAGCGGCAATAATAAATCCTTTGTATCCACACTACTCCAAAGCCCTAAATCAAGAAAATCTTTACGCACCATCCAACGCAAAAAAAGATTCCATCTTTTTAAAGGCGAAGTGTTTTTCTCAGTAATTGGAGCACCTAACAAAAATTGCAAGCCCTTAGAATTTGGGTTTTGCAAACGCCTATAAATTGCATTTTGCAAACTTTGGATTCCACTTAAAATACCATTTTGGATTCCAACTTTTTGATACCCTTGATAAAAAATACTCTCCAAAGACTCTAAATGCAACAACACCCTAAAGAAATCCTGAATCTCTGCATTACTTTGAAAGCGATAAGGTTGATTTGTTTGCAATTTACAATTCCCATTAGAATCTAACAAATCCCCTAAATTACAGCTCCGTAAAAATTTTAAAATCGCCCTAACATTACCATAAGCAAATAACGCACAAAACAAAGCAATCTTTTCATTTCTAAACTCTCTTGCCACAAGCAAGGGATCTAAGAACTCTTCACTCACAGCGCATTCTGCATTAAAATTCTGATATTGTGCTTCTAAAAACACTTTTAAAAACTTTTTAGAGGGATGTTTTGGAATCTTAAAAGCCATTATGGATTCTGTAATAATTGCCTTGTATCAATTTTAAAATCAAAATATTTAGATTCCACTTTAGAATCCCCAAGCATTCCAAACTGCACACTTGCTGCATTAAAATTTTTCTCTTGTAGATAAATAATTGCATTAGCAATCCTTGTTTCATAATGCGTTGGTGCTTCTAGTTTAGCTAATTGCAACAACGCAGCAGCATTTTCTAAATGCCCTGCCCCAACTGCTGTAACTCCCGCTAAAAACAGCGTTTGCGTATCCTGCTCCTTAAAATCATCTATTAAACTATTATAAAGCGTAAAAGCTTTTTCAAACTCTTGTAGATACAAATAAGTTAATGCTAAAGCCTGTATCACGCCACGCACATCTTTTTGTTCCGTGATTAAACGCACATCTAAATCTTGTTCAATATAATGCAAAGTTCCAATAATATATGCAATCTCAACATACATCTCACGCACCACAGATGCGCCATAATAAAACGCATCTTTATTGATATTTTTGTCTTGGTAATACTGCTGAAGTTTTAAAGACAGGGCTTTTGGATCATCTTTGTAATTAAGTGCAAGCAGGGTTAGCAAATTTGCAATAGGATCGCGCGGTGCAATATGCTTTAAAGATTCCGCACTTTTAATTAGCAAGCTTTGGTTATTGAGTTGCACACCTTGCGCAAAATCTAGCGCATAATAAATTGCCACATTGCTATTTTCTTTCTCTAGCGATTCTAAAGAATTTGGAATCCCATCACGCACAAAATTTAAGAGTGCTTGAATAAACTCTTGCTCCATTATACTGCCATTAAAATTTACAATCTCCCTGCCCACTTCTTCTTCTAAGCGTGTGGTATCTCTGTATGTTAATTTTGCTGCAATCATCGCAAAAAGTCCGGCGTGCAAATCACTAGGATTTAAGTGAAACGCGCGCAAAAAATGACGATATGCTAAGTCAAAATCATTCATTTGCGCATAATTTAATCCTAAATTATAATGCAAAATAGAATGGTTTGGATAGGTATCCACCGCTTTCTTTAAAAGTGCATTGGCATTGCGAACATTCCCATTTAGCGTTTCTAAAATCGCATTTGCAATATTGCGATTAACACGAGAAATCGTCTGTCCGCGCACTAAAATCTCTTTTGCTTCTTGCAAATTTTCAATGTGTATGCTAATCCCACCTTCTTGTATCACATTAAAGGCTTCTTGCGCATCAAAAACCTTATAAGGTGCATAATAAAAAAGAATCTTATAAGCATTTAGCTTTTGTCCGCTAAAACTCTCCCAAAAACGCTTTTGTGCAATATCCACATTAAAAAACTCATCGCGCAAAGTGATTTTAATTGGATAGGGATTACTCTTTAATGCACCTTCATCGTTTGCATACTTACTAGAAATCCTAGAAGCTTGTCCGTATTCTGGAAGTTTCATCTTAATTAATAGCAACGCAAAATCTGCTTCTTGAGTGCTTCCAAAGGCGTCAATGCTTTGCAGCATTAATGAGTTTGCACGCGGATAATCCCCAATGCGCGCATAAAGCAAAGCAAGATTAAACCAATTTTTAGCATCTGTTGAATTTCTACTCAAAGCTTCAATGGCTTTGTAATTATTATTAAAATACGCATACATCGCTGCTAAGAGCGCATCACTTTCAGCTTGATAATACGGAGAATTTCTATGCAAAAGGGATGAAAACGCTTCTAAATAATTCCCCAAATAAAAATTTGTCAAAGAATACAAATAAGAATATAAAGGCAAATTTCCAGAATAAGGCAAATAAGTTTGTGCCAACTGCAAATAGTAGCGGTATTGCAATGGCTCCCCTAAACGCAAAGCACACACCGCCGCATTTAATGCACTAATCACCCTATCCTCATTTAAATCAATCGCTTTTTGAAACGACTTAAGGGCTTCTGCATAAGCCCTCTCTTCCATTTGTGCCACACCTAAATTATAATTAGACAAAACTTCAGAATAATTAGAAATTCTTCCATATAAGTCTAATGCTTCCTGCTTGTTTCCATTTGTGTATAAAAAATTTGCCTTTTTAATCAATGCTTCTAAATTTTCAGCATTTGTAATCAATTCTTTGCTTTGATTAATCGTAAAATCTCCTGGCGGAGTTATCATAGCATCTGTTTGTTGCGGTTCTTTATGCTCTTTAGTCAAAAGAAGACCAATGAGAAAAATAAATGCAAGCAACAAAAGCCCAAACAAAAAAAATAAAAAAGCTGTTGTTTTCTTATGTTGTGCAAAATAGTCTAATAACCTAACTGTTTTCCCTTCTGGCTTTTGTGGTTCTGCATCTTTTTTTAAAATATCATCTAAAACATTAAAGCTATCATCAAGTTGAATCACATCGCCATCAGGGGCTTGTGGCGCATTGCTTGGTGTATTGCTTTGATTCTCAGCCATTTACTATCTCAAATAAGATTCCAAAACAGATGGAATCCTAATGCTTCCATCAGCATTTTGATAATTTTCCATAATGGCTACAAGTGTTCTACCCACTGCTAGACTTGAACCATTTAATGTATGCACTAGGACATTCTTTTTATTGGAATCTTTATAGCGGATTTTAGCCCTTCTTGCTTGAAAATCCCTTGTGTTGGAAATGGAGCTAATCTCTCTATAACAATTCTGCCCCGGAAGCCACACTTCAATATCTATCGTATTGCTTGCGCTAAAGCCTAAATCCCCACCACAGAGTTGCACTAAACGATGGGGAAGTCCCAAAGACACAAGCAATTCTGAAGCACAAGCAACCATTCTCTCTTGCATCCTATCGCTATCTTGTGGCGTTGTGAGTGCCACAAGCTCTACCTTATCAAATTGATGCTGTCTAATAATCCCACGCGTATCTCTCCCTGCACTGCCCGCTTCTTTCCTAAAACAAGGCGTATAAGCTGTTAGCATCATAGGTAACATATCCTCTTTTAAAATCTCATCACTATAAAGATTTGTAAGCGTTGCTTCAGCCGTTGGAATCAAATATAATGCGCGTCCCTTGCCACTCTCTTCCTCTTTAAAATCAGAAATCTTAAATAAATCCTCTTCAAACTTTGGTAACTGCCCTGTGCCAAAAAGCGTCTGTGCATTTGCAATCACTGGAGTGCCAACTTCACTAAATCCGTGCGCACTATTAAAATCAAGCATATAATTAATCAATGCTCTCTCTAGCTTCGCTCCCATTCCCATAAACACACTAAAACGACTTTTAGCAAGCTTCACACCGCGCTCAAAATCAATCCACCCATTTTGCTCCGCTAATTCCCAATGCTCCTTTGGCTTAAAATTAAATTGTGGAATCTCTAGCACCTTTTTTAGTTCCACATTATCGTTCTCATCTCTTCCAAAAGGCGTTTTAGAATCCGGAATATTTGGGATATTATGCGTTAATTCTTGAAGTTGATTTTCCCAAACTTCTAACTCTTTTGCTTGCAAATCAATCTGTGTTTTAAGCCCATCACACTCTATTTTAAGAGCGTTAATATCGCCGCCTTCTTGCTTGTATTTTGCAAAAAGCTTTGTTTTTGCATTTTGCTCTGCTTGTAACTCCTCTAGGGCAATTTTCTTTTGCTTATAATTTAAACTACTCTGACGCAAAGCATCTAAGAAAGCTGCATCAATATTGCGTTTTGATAATTTTTCTGCCACAGAATCAAAGGCATTGACAAGAAGTTTTAAATCAATCATACCATAACCCCAACAAACTTGAAGATGTAAGGATTCTACAATACTGCTTTTTAAAATAGGCTAAAAATTTTATAAATTAGGAAAAATCAAAGAAAAACAATATATAATTAAGCTTTTTTAAGGAGTTTAAATGCTTGGGAATTTTACACTCACGCTTTCAATTCTATGCGGAATCTCACTTGTAATTTTAGCAATCGCTGGAATTTCAATTAGAAAAAATAGCACCAAACTGACAAGCTTTGAAAAAAAACTTTTATTCTTTGTGGCGTTTTTAGTTTGTTTTGGAATCATCATATTATATATTTTAGGCAATCTTGAGTTATTCATCGCCCTAATTAGCTAAAACCCACAAAAAGATTCCAACTTTTGGAATCTTAGACTTTCTGTTTTCTCCATATCCCACTTTGAAAAATTTTCCAATACACAAATGCTCTTAAAAAAGTTTCTAAACAAATACATAAATAAATATACTCTACAGCATATCCAAGCGTTGCAATAAAATAGCAAGGAAGAACACGCAATCCCCAAATCATCACACTATTAATTGCTAATGTAATCTTCGTAATCCCAGCTCCACGCAATGCCCCATCTAAAATACAAATAAAAGCAAAAGGTAATTGAGAGATTCCAATAGGGATAAGATAGCTTGCGCTTGCACTTATTGCTTCAATGTCTTGAGTGAAAAATCCTGCAAGCTCTGGAGCAAATACACTCATTATAAGCCCAACAAGCCCCATAAAGATTCCACCTAATAGCAAAGTATTTAGCGTGGAATATTTTGCTTCTAAAGGCTTCTTTGCTCCAAGATTTTGTCCCATTAACGCCATTGCAGCAATCATAAATCCAAAGCCCGGCATAAAAGCAAATCCTTCAATCCGTGTAGCTATCTGATAGCCCGCCAAATCATAAGTGCCATAAAGAGCTACAAATTTTGTCATAAATAAAATTGCAAAAAGCGTTAAAAACCGCTCCGCCCCACTTGGAATCCCAACAACAAATGCACGCCTAATGTAATTAAAATTAATCCGCCCCCTTAATGCAATAGGACTATTTTTATACACTAACAAAAGCAAAAAAAGTGCTAAAGTTTCTAGGGTATTAATAATTAATGTGCCAATAGCCGCCCCAATCACACCAAAAGCAGGAATAAGGACAAAGCCAAAAATTAAAATAAACTTAATAAAAGGATTAATAAGCGTGATAATAACCTTAATATAAAAAGGGAATTTCGCAGCCCCAGCAGCAGAAAATGCAGAAATACTCACTTGCTTAATCAAAAGTAAAGGCACACTAAAAAGTGCGATTTCTAAATACGCACTTCCAATCTCGTGCGCTTCATTAGAGATTCCAATCCAAGAGAAAAAAATTTCATAACTAAAAAATCCCAACACCATCAAAGGCAAAGACAAACAAAAGGAGGCGAAGGTTAAACTAAGTGCCACCTCATTTGCACTTCTTGCATCATTTGCACCTAGAAACCTAGCCACAAGCGCACTATTCCCAACAAAAATAATCGTCGTAAATGCAAAGATTAGTAGCATAAAATTCAAACTAACCCCCACTGCTACAATTGCACTTGCTCCAAAAACACCAATCATCAACAAATCAATGCTAAGATTAATAATGTCCAAAAGCGAGTTTAACCCAGAAGGAATTGCAATATTTAGAATCCTACGGCTTCTATCTTTAGAGAAAAAACGCAATCGTCTTAACACTTCCACTCCAAGAATTAAAACTCAAATTGTAACAGATTTTAAAGCTTAAAATAAAGATTGCATTTATTTCCAACACTCTGTATTTGTGATTCCAACATTCTCAGCCTTAAATGCAGGATTTTTTCCTTCCTTTTTTTGCGCCTCATAATCCTTTAAAACCTTAATGGCAAGATTACTCAAAAGCAACATCACAATAATATTAATGCTTGCCATAAGCCCCATAAACACATCGGCTAAATCCCAAGCAAGCGATAAATTTAATTGCGCACCAATAAACACCATAAGCACAGCCAAAAAACGAAAAATCTGCAATGCAAGCTTATTCTCTGTAATAAACTTAAAATTTGCCTCTGCATAAAAATAATTTCCAATCAATGAAGTAAATGCAAACAGCACAATTGCAACACTCACAAACATAAGCCCAAAAGTCCCTAAATGCCCTTGCATCACACCTTGAATTAGAAACATTC
Organism: Helicobacter sp.; assembly: GCF_022770205.1. Taxonomy (GTDB): domain Bacteria; phylum Campylobacterota; class Campylobacteria; order Campylobacterales; family Helicobacteraceae; genus Helicobacter_D. Next base: position 226,922 of record NZ_JALEIK010000019.1, read on the forward strand.
CTTGCAAGCTTTCTTTGTCGATATTGGAGCAAAGCACTATAAAAGCACTTGCTGAACAAATAATTAGCGTATCAATAAACACCGATAGTGTTTGCACCATACCTTGCTTTGCTGGATGGCTAGTGTGTGCAGCGGCGGCGGCATTTGGTGCAGAACCCATACCCGCTTCATTAGAAAACAATCCACGCTTAATCCCAATCACAATTGCACTTCCAGCAAATCCGCCAAAAATTGCTTCAAAATTAAAGGCTTCCTGTAAAACATTTCCAAAAATAAGCGGAATCTTATCCACATTCATACCCACAATAATTAATGCCACCACAAGATAACCCAATGCCATAATTGGCACTAAAACTGATGAAATGATTGCAGATTTCTTTGCTCCACCAAAGAAGAAAAACGCTACTAAAATCGCCAAAATTAAGCCCACAAAAAGCGTCAAATAACCATTATTGTAAATTTCTTTTCCCACAAAAATTTCAAACGCAGAAGTGAGTGTGTAAGATTGTAATCCATTAAATCCGCAAGCAAAACAAAAGATTAAAGAAATGGCAAAGATTACACCAAGAATGCGTGAATTTAACGCACTCTCAATATAATACGCAGGACCACCCTTATAATGATGCTCTCCGTCTTTGCGCTTATACACTTGCGCCAAAGTAGATTCCACAAATGCACTTGCCCCACCAATAATAGCAGTAACCCACATCCAAAACAATGCTCCAACGCCCCCGCCAGTAATTGCTACGGAAACCCCTACAATATTTCCGATTCCAACTCTTGAAGCCGTAGAAATCATTAATGCACCAAAGGGCGTAATATGCTCTTTGTTTCCACGCTCCTTTAACACCCAAAATACATCTTTTAAAAAACGCAACTGAATTAAGCGCGTTCTAATCGTCAAATACAATCCGCATAAAATTAACGCAAAAACAAGCCAATAAGTGTATAAAAACCCACTGATAGCACCAACTAAATCATAAAATGCTTGCATATTTATCCTTTTATTAAAAATTATTTTTTAAGATAGCACAATTCTATCAAAATAGCAAAAAAAGAAGATTTTATCCCTCAAGAAGTAATCAAAGAGAAATAGAATAAACATCAATAAGAATTTTGAAATTTAGAGAAGGATAAATGCACAGCCCTTATTGATTTAATTAAAATCCCCCATGCCAATACCCGATTGTATAATTATGATATTGAAATTACGCATTTATCCTTCTATAAATTTCAAAAAATATAAAATATTACTATGCATTCTCTATAATTCTATTTTAAAAAATATAAAAATGGTATTAAAAATTCAATAAATATTGATGCCTACCCATAAAACTAAAAGCGAGTAAAAATAGCAAAAATTCTTATAAAGCTTCTCTTTTAAAAAGAAAATTTATTCCATAAACGATTAGATTATATTTTATTGTTGGAATATCGTGTAGTTGGAATCTTAGATTACATTATTTCTATTAATGGTGCCGAGGGTCGGAATCGAACCGACACGGGGTTGCCCCCACCAGATTTTGAGTCTGGCGCGTCTACCAATTTCACCACCCCGGCATTTAGAGGCGTAATTATATCCAAAAAATATTTTTATATCAAACCTTTTTCTAGTTTTTCTAAGCGCATTTCTTGTATTTTTTGCATTTTTGTCAAATTTGCAGTAGCAGTAATTTGATTTAATAACACCCAAAGGCTAAGTGTCGCAAAAAGGATTGTAATCACACAAGCAATCAAAGCAATTTTTACCGCTCTTTTTGCTGTGCTTTTAGCTAACTCTAAAGTTTTTTGTTGCTCTTCCATTCCTATCCCTTTAATTTTAAGTTAATCGCATTTTAGAATTTAAAAAGTAATGATAAAATGCTAAAACAAAAGAAAACAAAGCCAAAACCATCACTATACTAGCACCTGCTTGCAAATCATAATAGTATGCAATTGTAATTCCACCCAACATCGCACCACAAGAAATTACACTCGCCCAAAACATCATCTTTCCAAGCGAAGCGGTAAAAATTTCACTGCAATATGCCGGAATGCTCACAAGCGCAATAACAAGAATAATCCCAACAGAACGCATAGAAATCACAATCCCAACAGCAATTAGCACCATCAATGCAACACTAAACAAGCGCGTGTTAATTCCCTGAAGTTGCGTAAATTCATTATCGTAAGAAAACGCCAAAATCACACGATATTATAGCAGCAAAAACACAAACAAAAGGAAGCTAAAGCCAGCCATTACAAGAATATCATTTTGCGTTATGCTTAAAATACTTCCAAACAAATATCCCATAAAGTCCTTGTTGTATCCCGGAGTTAATTCAACTAAAATCACACCCAATGCCATCCCAAATGCCCATAAAGAACCAATTATGGAATCTAAACGCTCTTTTGCATATAAAAGCATATAAGCTAAAATCACTGCACAAAGCACACTAAAACCTGTTGCACCCACTAAAATAGGCAATCCAAAAAATGCCGCAATCCCAACGCCTCCATAGACACTATGTGCGATTCCACCTGCAATAAAAACCATACGATTTGTTACCACAAGCGTGCCGATGATTCCACAAATTATGCTAGTAAAAAATGCTCCCATTAGAGCATTTTGCACAAATGTATAAGAAAGTGCATTAATCAACCAGCCACTCCAAACTTTCTTCATTAAGCTCTGTTTTGATTCTGTCCATTTTTACTTGCGCATTTAAATATTCTGCAATCTCTAGCATATCAATTAAAGCATTACGCATACAGCTAGTAGCTCCCGGACTTGGAGTCATATTAAAAGTGATTCCTTTGCCACTCTTAATTTTTTTCTCTCCTAGCACAAGCTTTTTTAGATTTTTATCCAAAACTTGCGGACGGATTCCACCAAAACCTTTTGCATAAGTTAAATCCTCTAATTGAATAGAGGGAATGATTTTCTTAGCTTCTTCCCAAAAATACTTTTTCCCAATACTTGGAATCTCATACAAAAAATTTCTAAAGATGTAATTGCGAATTTCTTTATCTGATAGCAAATCCCACATAATTTTTGTCGTCGCACTGCCAAAGCCAAAAACTTTCATAAAATCCAAATAAGTTCCACTTTTAAAGCGTTCTAGTTTTGGTAAAGCAAGTGCTGTTGGTCCTAAACGATTCTTTCCTTGTGCAACAACATCAGGGTCTCCGTGGATTGCCGCAAAAGGAAGCTTAGGATTTTGCACAGTATAAACCTTGCCTTTTAATTTATCGCCGGGTATAAAATAAAAACTTCCAGAAACAGGCAAACAGCCAAGATCAAGACCATAACCCATATTTTGCGCCAAAAACAAAGAATGCGCCCCAGCATCTACAAGCACAAAGGACGCGCTAATAGCCTCTTTTCCTTTAGAGCGAATCAAATAGCGTCCATCATTTTGCTGTGTTATGCTTGCTACAAGATAATTAAAAAACACAGCGTGTTCAGGGCTTAAAGACTGCTCAATCATATGTGTCGCCACAGAGCAAAAATTCATCGCACAAAAGCTCTTACGCATACCAGAACCCACAATATTTTCAGTCCTATCACTACCATCTGCCATTTTCACAACATTAGGTTCAATTTCTTTTAAATTCTCTTTTGTAAAGAACTCTAAATCCGGATAAATTTCTTTAAATTCTTCGTGGCGATTCTTTATAAAATCAACTTCTTTATCTCCTACGCCAATTACCATCTTTTGGTATTCAAAAATACTTTTGTTCTGTAACTTATGATACAAGGCATAAGATTCTATAAGCTTTGCTGAGCGTGAAACTTTCTTTGCCTTTTCAAAAGTATAATTTGTCTCAATATCTCCTGCGTGGATTGTTTGAGAATTATTATTTCCACTAGAACTCAATGTTGCAGGTTGTGCGTATTTCTCTAAAAGTGCCACTCTTTTAATGCCTGTATATTGCGTCAAAACATAAAACAACGCACTCCCAGAAATCCCCGCCCCAATTATTGCCGCATCATAAGAATTATTCATTACCTTCTCCTATTTTAGAGTGCCATAAGCCCATGAGCATCTCAACCTCACAAAAATGCTCATCAAAAGCATTTATGGCATAAGCACTGCTTATATTATTTGGCAAATTATGCACCATAACTTCCTTATTGACATATAAGACTTTTTTTGCATATCCCAACAAGATAGAAACATCATGAGTTATCATTATTATAGTCTTTTCTTGATTAATTTGCTGTAATAGATGATAAATTTCTTTTTGACTTTTTGGATCAATGCTTGCAGTTGGCTCATCTAAAACCAACAAATTAGGATTACCACATAGTGCTCTAGCAATTAAAATGCGCTGCCTTTGTCCGCCAGAGAGTGCTCCAATCTTTTTGTGCGCAAAAGATTCCATATTTAACCTTGCTAAAAGCTCCGTTGCGGTTTCTTTTGCACCCTTTGGCAAAAATCCACCAAAAAGTCCGGGCTTTAAAAATCCCATCATCACCACTTCAAGTGCCGTAATGGGAAAATGACGATTCAAAAAAGTATTTTGCGGCACATAACCTATGCGCAAGTTAGAATCCTTAATAATCTCTCCAGCACTCGGCTTTAAAAGCCCTACTAAAAGGCGTGCTAATGTGGTTTTACCACCACCATTTGGACCAATGATGACCCAAAAATCTCCTTTGGAAATCGTCCAATCCACATTATATAAAATTCTCTCTTTGGTAAAACAAAATTTAACATTTTTACAAACAATAATTTCTTGTTCGCTTTTATTGCCTAACATTTAATGCATCTTCCCCAAATAAATTCCGCATTCCATAAATACGATCAATTAGCAGCCTATCTTGCACAATGCCTTTCACATTCTTACCAATTTCCACAGGAGTGATTAAAATTTTTCCTAAAATTTCTCTCCCTTCTTGTGTTTCATTTTGTAGCGTCCTTAATCCCCATATATCGTGCAAAACATAAATCTCTCCATCCATTGCGCCAATATACAACATAATATGCCCCCGCATTCCTAAAAAAGTCGCAAATGGGATTCCATACTTTTTGATAGATTCTAACTTTTGCTCTCTTGAAAGTCCACTAAGATCTAAATAAACATCCATTTGCGCTTGTGAATTCCTAGGCAAAAAGATTCCAAAATTACCAAAAACATCGCGCAAAAACATAGAACAATCACGATTGCCAAACATTCCTCCCCAACCATATTTCTCTCCCATTATATCTTGCCCAAGAGCCGCAACATTTGCATTTGAAAATACCATAGGAAACTTTGCAAAATCCTTTTGCTTTAGAACTACCCTTTGCGTATGGGTGTAACCACGCGCATTGCGCACATATATTTCTGTTTCAAATTCTTTTTTAGTGCTTCCAACAAGGGGCAAAAGCATACCAATTCTTGCACTCTCTAAAAACTCTTTGTGTGCATTTGTAAGCGGAGTATAATCCTTTTTGACAACAATAAAATCACGCGTTTTCCTTAAAGATTCCACTTGATTATCATTTAAGATTCCAACATCTAAGACATTTATCCAACCACTTACAAATCCACTCTCCACATACGCCCACTTTTTAGAACGGGAATAATGCGTGATTAAAACAGGTGTGCCTAGATAGATAGAAGAATTCTGCCAATAATCAAAAGGAAAGCCCTCCCCTGCTGTTTTGGGATTATAAAAGCGTGGTTTATTTGTAGGTAAAACACGCAAATTAGAATTCCGAGTAATAATTGCTGGCTTTTTAACACTAGGGTAATGCTCTAAATTTGCCTCGTATTCTAAAGCTTGAATTTCCTTTTTTGTATAAGGCAATAAATTTTCCCCATAGCCTAAATTCGCATATGCTGCATTTAATCCCCATCTTAGTGTTTCCTGAGTAAATTGTGGCTTTTTATCAAAGGGAGAAAAAAAGCGTGTCAAATACTCCTTTTTCAAGGATTGCATTGCCGCCCTATTTAGCTCTTTAGAATCCCTAACAAATGGCGTTAAATCCTGCTCGGGCAGGATTATGTTTGCACTCTGATAATCTTTATGCACACAGCCGCTAAAGAACAAAAAACTAAGGCAAACAAAGATTGCTAAGATTTTATATTTTTTCATTTCCACACCCTTTGGTAATTTTCCCTATCAAAGCCTACCATTACATTTTCTTTAGAATCTTTATCATACACAACAATAGGACGCTTAAAAAGCATAGGCTCTTTTAAAAGCCACTCCTTAATTTCTGCATCACTTAAATCCAATTCTTTTAAAGCAAGTTTTTTATAAGTTGTCCCTTTTTTATTTAACAATATTCCAAAACCTACTTGTTTAACCCAAGATTCCAATTCTTCTTGTGTAGGTTTTTCCTTCTTTAAATCAATAAAGGTATATTCCACTCCTTTAGCATCTAAAAACTGCATTGCCTTCTTAACACTTCCACAAGTTTTGATTCCATACAATCGCATAATCATCCTTTCTAACGCTAAACAATGTCTGCATTATACAAAATTAGCCCTTATGCAAATTCTAAAACATTGCAAATCCTAGCAAAATACACTTATCAAAATAAGGCAGAACACACATTGCGTGGATTTTCCCACTCATTCCAATGTCTTTTAAAGTTTCATAATAAGCAATATCAAATTGCAAATGGCTTCCCCTTTGCGTTGAAACCCCAACTCCACTTTGTGCATTAAAAGTAATAAACCGCTCTATCCTATCAAACACAAGCACCAAAGGATAAGATTGATTAAAAATTTCTTTTTCTTTTAAAGAAAGTAAATGGTAAGCATCAACGCTCACAAGCACACGATTCCTAAAACGCACAAAATTACGCTCTAAAGCTTGCTGATGCACCTGCTGATAAAAACTTTCAAAATCCATCGCTTGCAAACACAAACAACACATTAAAATTACGATTCCAACTTTACAAAAACAACTAGAGCGTTTCAATAATTTTCTCAAATGCTCCATAAAACATTTCTTTTGCTTCTTTTAATGGAATCGTAATTGCACCAAGTGAAAGTTTTTCTCCCTCAAGCCTTGCAATTTTAATTAATTCTAAATTAGAATCCCTTAGCATCTTTTCTAGCTTGCTAACATTTTTAGATTCCAACGCCACTAAAATCTGTGTGGGTGCTTCCCCAAAGAGTGCTTTAAAATCCAAATCCCCCACCGCTTCACAGCCCATATTTCCACGCACACAAGCCTTAGCAAGTGCAATGGCAACGCCCCCTTGATACACATCAACAGCCGCATTTAAGATTCCACACTCATTTGCTAGCACATTCCATAAACACAACTCATCGCTTAAAGAAATCTCTGCAATCTCACTCTTAATGGAGTTTCCAAAGTATTTTGCTACCAAACTCCCCCCAAAGCTAGGCACAACACTCTTAGACTTTAGCAAATACACTTCTAAACCTTCTTTATTGAATTCCGAGCATAAAACACTATGGATATTCTCCACAACACCAACTCCAGCAATACTTGGTGTTGGATAAATCTCCTTACCATTTGTTTGGTTATACAAACTCACATTTCCACTCACAACAGGTGTATTTAAAGCCTTGCACGCTTCTTTTATCCCCAAACACGCCTCTTTAAACTGCCACATCACTTGAGCATTCTCTGGACTTCCAAAGTTTAAGCAATCCGTAATTGCCAACGCCCTACCAGAGCGCAATGCAATATCTCTTCCCACCTTTGCCACCGCTTGCTTTGCACCCTCTCTTGGATTTAAATAACAAAGCCTTGCTTGGCAAGCCACACTCATTGCAAGCCCTTTGCCATTTTCCTTAATGCGTATCACACTAGCTCCACCTGCACCACTTGACACAATCGTATTTGTCTGCACGCTAGAATCATATTGTGAATACACCCATTCCTTATCGCACACTTCAGGGCTACTTAAAAGCGTCTTAAACACCTCACTTTTATTTTTGGATTCCAACTTTTCTACATCTAATGTTTCTATACAATCCAAATAGTTAGGCTTTTCACTTACAGGACGCTTTAAAATCGGTGCTTTTTCACTAAGTGGCGCAATTGGAGTCTCAGCGCATTTCTCATTATGCCAAAAGAGTTCCATCTTCCCACTATCTGTAACCTCCCCAATAATCGCACAATCAAGCTCCCATTTTGTAAAAATCTCTAAAATCTCTTTTTCACAACCCTTTTTAGCACAAATTAGCATTCTCTCTTGACTCTCACTTAACATTAGCTCATAAGGCGTCATTCCACATTCACGCATTGGCACTTTATCTAAGTGCATCACCATTCCACTGCCACTTCTACCTGCCATTTCAAAGCTAGAGCTTGTAAGCCCTGCTGCTCCCATATCTTGGATTCCAACAATTAAATCCTTTTGAAACAACTCCAAACACGCTTCAAGTAAAAGCTTTTCTGTAAAAGGATCGCCCACCTGCACGGTTGGACGCAAGACTTTTGCATCCTCACTAAAAGAATCACTACTCATCACAGCCCCACCTAAGCCATCACGCCCTGTTTTTGACCCCACATAAATGACAGGATTCCCAACCCCGCTTGCCTTTCCATAAAAAATTGCGTCCTTTTTTACAATCCCTAAAGCAAAGGCATTGACTAAAATATTCCCTGCATAACTTGGCTCAAAACTCATCTCTCCACCAATTGTTGGCACGCCAATACAATTCCCATAACCACCAATCCCCGCCACAACACCGCGCAATAAATACCTATGCTTTGCGCCAATGGAATCGCTCCTTGTAATATCCCCAAAACGGATAGAATTTAAGCTTGCAACAACCCTAGCACCCATTGTAAAAACATCACGCATAATGCCCCCAACGCCTGTTGCTGCCCCCGCATAAGGCTCAATAAAGCTTGGATGATTATGCGATTCCATCTTAAAGACTGCACCATATCCACCACCAATATCAATCACACCTGCATTCTCCCCTGGACCTTGTATCACCCAAGGAGCTTGCGTTGGAAAGCCATTTAAGTAAATTTTACTAGATTTATAACTGCAATGCTCACTCCACATTGCTGAAAAAATCCCAAGCTCTACAAGATTTGGCTTACGCCCTAAAATGCTTAGAATACTTGCATAATCCTCTTCTGTTAGCTTATGTTGCTTTAAGATTTGCGATAGGTTTTCCATTTTAGTTTCCTTAAAAGTCTGTATGTAAAATTTACAAAATCACTGAAAGTTTAACAAATGGCGCATAAAGTAGAAATAAACTAAGATTGCAATAAAGTTAAATTCTGTAAAATATTTGTGTTTTGCTTCATAGCAATTAGAATTGTTCGAAAAATTTAAGGAGAAAAGTAACGATGAAATACATCAAGTTTTTCAAAGAGTTAAACAACAGGGATGTTCCCATAGTTGGAGGGAAGAATGCAAGCATTGGGGAAATGTTCCAAGAGCTTGTGCCTATGGGAATCAAAGTCCCAAATGGCTTTGCAATCACAAGTGAAGCCTATTGGTATTTGCTAGATAGTGCTGGGATTAGGGAAAAAATTAAAGAATTACTTGATGGGATTGATATAACAGAAATTGATGTATTAAATGTCCGCTCCAAAAAAATCCGCGATATGATTTTTGGAACACCCTTACCTGAAGATTTGCGTAAAGAAATCCTAGAAGCTTATAGAATCTTAAGCGAAGAATATAATATGGAAGAGGCTGATGTTGCTGTTAGAAGTTCTGCGACTGCTGAAGACTTACCCGATGCGTCTTTTGCAGGACAGCAAGACACTTATTTAAGTGTGCAAGGGCAAACGGAGCTAATCCACTACATTAAATCCTGCCTTGCTTCACTCTTCACAGATAGGGCTGTTAGCTATCGCGCTTCAAGGGGATTTGACCATTTTAAAGTGGCACTATCTGTTGGGGTGCAAAAAATGGTGCGCTCTGATAAAGGGAGTGCAGGGGTTATGTTTAGCATTGATACAGAAACAGGCTTTAAAGATGCAGTCTTTATCACTTCTAGCTGGGGGCTAGGCGAAAATGTTGTAGGAGGGACAATTAATCCCGATGAATTTTATGTCTTTAAGCCTGCTTTAGAGTTAGGAAAACGCCCCATTTTAAAGCGACAATTAGGTTTTAAAAACATTAAAATGGTTTATGCAGCACCCGGAGCCCCTCATCCTACAAAAAATATAAAAACCACAGAAGAAGAGCTAAAAAGCTTCTCCTTAAATGATGATGAGATTCTAACCCTAGCGCGCTATGCAATCTTGATTGAAAAGCACTATTCCAAAGAAGCAGGTGAATATCGCCCTATGGATATGGAATGGGCAAAAGATGGTTATAGTGGTGAACTCTTTATTGTCCAAGCGCGCCCAGAAACCGTCCAAAGCCAAAAGATGAAACAACAAAGTAACACTCTTGAGAAATATTTCTTTAAAGAAAAAATAGAAAGAGAGATTTTACTTACAGGAAAGGCCGTAGGAGGAAAGATTGGCACAGGTAAAGTGCGCATCATTGATAATATCGCAAATATGGGCGAACTCAAACAAGGCGAAATCCTTGTTACAGACAACACAGACCCAGATTGGGAACCCGCAATGAAAAAGGCTTCTGCTGTGATTACAAATCGCGGTGGGCGCACTTGCCACGCCGCTATTGTTGCGCGTGAAATTGGTGTTCCAGCAATTGTAGGGGCTGTTGGTGCAACAGAAAAACTAGAAACAGGAATGGAAATAACAATTTCTTGCGCAGAGGGAGAAAATGGCTTTGTGTATGCAGGAATCCACCCCTTTGAAATAGAAAAGATTGATTTAGATAGCCTAGAACAGCCTAAGACAAAAATTTATATGAATATTGGAAACCCTGAAAAAGCCTTCGCCTTCTCAAGATTACCAAATAATGGCGTAGGACTTGCTAGAATGGAGTTTGTTATTAACAACTACATTAAAGCGCACCCTTTAGCACTCATTGATTTACACAATGGAAACAAAGAGTTTGATGGCGTTGAAGGCGTAAGAGAGATTATGTCAGGCTATGCTAACCCTAAAGACTTTTTTATTAAAAAAATCGCTGAAGGTGTGGGAATGATTGCTTCAGCATTTTATCCAAAGCCTGTGATTGTGCGCACAAGCGATTTTAAATCCAACGAATACTGCCGAATGGTAGGCGGAAAGGATTATGAACCCCACGAGGAAAATCCAATGATAGGCTATCGTGGTGCGTGCCGCTATTATTCCGAGCAATACCGCCAAGCATTTGAATGGGAATGTGAAGCACTAGCAATGGCTAGAAATGCAATGGGCTTTAGCAACCTAAAAATTATGATTCCATTTCTTAGAACCCCAGAAGAAGGACGCAGGGTTTTAGAGATTATGCGTAAAAATGCCCTTGTGCAAGGCGAAAATGGCTTAGAAATTTATGTGATGTGTGAATTGCCTGTGAATGTGATTTTAGCCGATGAGTTTTTACAACTCTTTGATGGCCTCTCCATCGGTTCAAACGACTTAACGCAACTCACCTTAGGCGTAGATAGAGATGGAGAGCTTGTAAGCCATGTCTTTGATGAGAGAAATCCTGCGCTGCTTAAAATGTTTAAAATGGCAATTGAGGCGTGTAAAAAGCAAAACAAATATTGTGGAATCTGTGGACAAGCACCAAGCGATTACCCAGAAATCGCAGAATTTTTAGCAGAAAATGGCATCACTTCTATCTCATTAAATCCCGATTCCATTATTGAAACTTGGGATAGAATCGTAAAACTAGAGAAAAAACTAGGAATCTCTTAATTGATTATAATGCACTTTTTGTGCATTGTATAACTTTTTTCGCATTTTATTCTTCGTTATTTCACTTCCTTAAAAACACAAAAGTCAATTTTAAAATCCATACAAATTTTTTCATTTTGCCCTTGACTTTTCGGGGGGGGGGTAAAATTCCACTTTTAAGTCCATTAGGATTTTAAATATTAATTTTATTTTAGGAGAGGAGAGAAAAATGCCAAAAATTTCAAATAGCATAAGTGTGGCTCTAAGCCGTGTTTTATTAAGTGTAGGAGTGGCTTCAACAATCTGTGTAGCCCAAACCCTAGCCGACACTCAAGATTCTCAACAAGACGCATCGCAACAGTCGGCAAGCCAAATGCCT
>NZ_JALEIK010000020.1 GCF_022770205.1 Helicobacter sp.
TAGCTGCTTGATTGTAATTTCTAAACATTCTTGCGCGCCTTGTTGTCTTTTAACAAAAAGCTCTGTAACTTGAGAATCATCATAATACGCAATTCCGTTTAATGCGTCTAAGATGGGTTTTAAAATATTGTCTATGTCTCTTTTGCGCCTATCCTTTTTTATCCAATGCACACTTAAGGCAATGGGCTTTTTTGTGGGCTTAATGTCTTGCTTAAGGGTAGCTTTTTGTATTTGCTAGAGAATGTTATATGCTTTATGAAAGAGAATAAATAACAATGTTTGGTTTAAAAGAATTACAAAGAAATGCGTTTAGCTGGACAGAATCAAAGTGTTGAAAGTTAAAGGAGTTCTTTATGTAAGCTTAAGCATCGCCTTTGGCGATGGTTTAAAGAGCTTGTGTTCTTGTTGTTAGCCATTTTAGTGCTTTTTCATCATTTTTTAGATGCGGAGCAAGCTTGTCTTGCACTTCTTTGTGATAGTCATTTAGCCACGCCTTTTCTTTTTCATCTAATAAGCTACTATCAATACAACTTGGCTCAAAGGGGCAGAGTGTAACGGGTCTAAAATATAAAAATTCTCCAAAGGAGGTGTTTTTTGGGTTGCTTACTTTTGTGTTAAGCACTAAATTTTCAAGCCTTACTCCCCATTTGCCCGCTTTGTAGATTCCGGGTTCTATGGAGGTAAGCATACCTTCTTTTGCCTTCGTTTTTTCAAGCACGGGAGCAAAATAAGAAAGCACTTGAGGACCTTCGTGTACATTTAAGAAATAGCCTACTCCGTGTCCTGTGCCGTGGATATAATCAAGTTGTTCTTCCCATAAAGGGCTTCTTGTGATAGCGTCTAATAAAGGCATAGGAATATCTTTAGGAAAAATTGTTTTAGAGATGTTAATGTGTGCTTTTAAAACGAGAGTGTAATCGTGGATTTGCTCTGCATTGATTTTGCCAATAGGCACAACTCTAGTGATGTCTGTTGTGCCATTGCTGTATTGCCCCCCTGAATCAATTAGCAAAAAGCCATCGCCTTTAATTTGCAGGCATTTTCCTTTCTCGGCTTTATAATGAGGAAAAGCACCATTACCCTTAAAGGCTGCTATGGTTGCAAAGCTATTACTAATATAATCCTTGCTCTTAGCTCTAAAAGCTGTAATTTGTGTATCAATCTCCACTTCATCAATTTCTTCTCCTTGTTGTATGGCTTCTTCAAGCCAAGCAAAAAAACGGCACAAAGCCACTCCATCTTGCACCATTGCATCTTCAATGTGAGTAATTTCTTTTGCATTTTTCACTGCTTTTAGATGTGTGCTTGGATTGATGGCTTCAATCAGTTTCACGCTAGAATGCAAAGATTCAATGAGTAAAGCTGTCATTTTAGCAGGCTCAACAAGCACACTTGTGTTTTCTAGCGTTTTAAGCGTGGTTGTTACTTCTTCATAAGACTCTAGAAAAACTCCCTCTTTTTCAAGTTGTGCTTTTAAATCTTGTGTAATTTTATCTCTATCAACAAAGAGCAAAGTTTCTTTTTGTGTGATAAGTAAATGGCTTAAAAAAACGGGATTGTATTCCACATCGCTTCCACGCAAATTAGTCAGATAGGCTATATCATCAAGGCTTGAAATGAGATGATTTTCTGCTTTTAAGGCGTGCATTTTTTCACGCACAAGAGCAATTTTTTCTTTTGCGCTTAGTGTGCAATATTCCTTTTTATGTGCATAAATTGCAGCTTTGGGCAAAGCAGGACGATTTTCCCAAAGGGGCGCAATTAAATCGCAATGTTTAAGGGTGCAAATTTTTTCTAATTCTTGTTTAAGGGCTAAATTTAGCACGGCAAAATCTGTCCCTAAAATGTGATGTTGGTTTAAATCGCTATGTAACCAATCTTGAAAAGTGTTGTTTTTATCCTGTTTTTGTAGGCTTATACCACTACCTTGGAGTTCATTTTCAGCCTGTAACCAATATCTGCCATCTACCCATAAAAATGCTTCTTTTTGTGTGAAAACCAGAGTTCCTACTGAGCCTTTAAAACCACTTAGATAATCCTTTACTTTGTAATAATCGCTTAAATATTCACTCAAATGAGGATCAGCACTTAAAACGATATAGGCGTCTAAGCCTTTTTCTTGCATTGCTTGGCGAAGGTTCTGTACTCTTTTTGCAAAGGGATTCATTGTTTTCCTTTAATTTTCTATTTTTTAATAAAATTTTTAAGCACTAAAAGTATTATAGCTGCTCCTAATAAAATCCATACGCATTGATAAAATAAATCGGGTAAGGTTGCTAAATTTTCTTCATTGGCGTGTCCTCCTATAAGTCCAGCTAGCACATTACCTACGGAAATGCTTACAAACCATAAACCCATTACTTGTGATTTAATGAGTTTAGGAGCAATTTTTGTCATTATGGATAAGCCCACAGGGGAGAGGCAAAGCTCACCAAGTGTTAGAAATAAAAGACTTCCTACTAGCCACCAAGGAGATGCTAAAATCGCATTTCCTGCACCAATAGCATTGGTCGCATTTTCTATTCCGCCATTGTTTGTTAGAATGCTTGTTGCTGCAAATGCCATAATTAAAAAGCCTATACCAGCACCAATAAGCCCTAAGGAAAATTTAGTGAGTGAGGAGAGTTCTAAATTTTTCTTTGCTAAAAACACCCAAATTGCGCCCACCACAGGTGCTAAAAGAATGATAAAAAGGGCATTAATGGATTGAAACCACACAGTTGGAATTTCATAGCCAAAAACTACTTTATCGGTAAGATTGTCTGCAAAAAAGTTGTAGGTGGTGTATTGTTGTTCAAAAACCGACCAAAACACAGCAGCTGCAAAAAATAGCACCACAAACACCACTAAATTTTTCTTCTCATCACTTTGTAGCTGTGCTAAAAAGAAAAGATAGAGAAAATAAAGCCCCGCACACCATAAAATTACCATTGTCATACTTTTTGCAATGGCAACGGGATTGAGATTAATAAAGCCACTGATGCCTAAAAAGCAAATCCCAATTAGAATTATCAAAAAAATAGCAATCGCATAAGGAGCATTTTTGTTGTGTCTAGCTGGTTTATCCCAAGCTTCGTCCATTCCTATTTTTGTGTCAAATTCCTTAAAATCAGGCACTGCCTTAAAGGCAAAAATAAGTAGGGCAATAAGCATACCAATGCCTCCCGCTCCAAAACCTAAATGCCACCCATATTCAGTTTGTAGAAATCCTGTGATTAAAGGGGCGATAAAGCCACCAATATTAATCCCCATATAAAAAATAGTGAAACCTGAATCTCTTCTTGGATCGTTTTTATCATACATCATACCCACCATTACTGAAGAGCAAGTTTTAAAAAGTCCTGTGCCAATCACAATGAGAGCAAGTCCTATAAAAAATAAAGAGGTGCTAAAATACGATAACCCTATGCTTAAGTGTCCTAAGGCAATGATGATGCAACCAATAAACACCGCCTTTTTCTGTCCCAAGTAATTATCGGCTATCCACCCTCCGGGTAATGCTGCTAAATAAATGCAACCTCCAAAAATTCCTGCAATAGCTGAGGCTTCCTCTTTGCTCATACCAAGTCCACCGCTTAGTAGAGTCGCTGTCATAAAAAGCACAAGCAAAGGGCGGATCCCATAAAAAGAAAATCTCTCCCAAAGTTCTGTTGCAGATAGGGCAAATAGAGGTTTTGGATGCCCTAGAAATGCCTTGTCAAGTTTTTGAATGTCTTGTTCTTGTTTCATCAAGCCTTTCCTTATTGTTTTTTAAGATGCGCATTATTATAGTCAAAAAAGATCAAATTTGTAACATTTTTAGCAAAAACTATAAAAAATGTTAAGTTTTATCCCATTGTAATGAGAAATATTTATTTAATGAGTTTTGACAATACACACTTGTTGAAGTCTTGTAATAGTTATTTGGATTCCAACTACCGCTTGTAAAGATTATAATTACTACATTTATTACCAAATGGTAGGAAATAAGCGTGTTAAATTGCTTTGTGAGTTTAACGATAATGGCTACTGCAATGCGTTAAACAAACCCTGCTCTTGTGTGCATAAAGTAGAAAACCTAACTTCTTTAGAAAAAATCAAGCAATCTGCTTTTTACATTATGCTAAATGTAATACTTTTTGCCTTTGCAATCTATGGGATTTACAAATTTTTATTCTAATATCCATAGTGAAGTCCTTTTGTGCTAAAATTTGGAGTAACATTTACTTGTTAAAGGTTAAGATTAAAAGATTAAAATGTTAAAGGTTACATTGAATATAAAAAATAAAAGAACGCAGATTTTCATCTGAAGCTACAAAAGGACTTTCAATATGGATATTGTTAGTAGGTTTATTCCGCTTTTAAACACTACCTGCTTGGCGGTCTGACAGCTTGATTTTCAAAGAACATAAAAGTAAGCAGTCTTTGGGATAATTTTTGCTATTCTCTACAAAAAGCTATTAAAGACTTTACAAACTTTTGATAGTGGGATTATAGTGAAATAAATTTCACTTGTCAATATAAAAGTGAAAAAAGTTGCATTTTTTTAAGGGGGCTTAATGGAAGCTGCGGAATTTAAAGAGATACGCTTAAAACTAGGGCTTACACAAAGCGAATTAGGGGATAAACTCGGAATCACAAAAAGGCAAATTATTAATTATGAAAAGGGAGGAAGCAAGATTAATTCAGAATCTGCGGATATGATTAGAGGGCTTATTGGTGCAAATAATTTCACTTATGTGACAGAGCATAAAAAGTCTATTATGATTCCGATTTTTGATGATGTCGTTGCTTCTGCAGGATATGGTCTTATTAATGATGAAGTTATTACGCGCAAAGTAGAGTTAGAGCGAGCATTTTTAAGGGAACAATTTGGGCTAACTAACCTTGATAATCTTAGCATTATCACAGCACAAGGGGATTCTATGACGCCTACAATTCCGCCATTATGCCAACTGCTCGTGCAAAAGCGCGATGCGTTAGATGGTCAAATATGTGTCGTGCGCGTGGAATCGGAACTTTATGTGAAACGCATTCAAAAGTTACCTACGCCGAAACTTTTAAGTGATAATGAAAAATACGAAGCAATTTCTCTAAACAGCTTAGATTACGAGATAATAGGCGTAGTGGTGGGTATGTTTCAGAGGTTTGTATAGGGTTATGCTTGGCTTTTTGGTATCAATTTTTGCTTCTGCATTTTCAGCTTTGCTTTGTGGTTTAATAACGTTTCCTGTATTGGGTATAGTGTGTTTTATGTTAGGTGTTGAAGCTTCAAATATTGTATTAGTAATATGGTATGCCTTTTTCTTTTGCTTGTGGGCAGGGGCGCATTATAAGTGGCATAAAGAGGATAAAGAACGCAATGCTAACGAATTCAACGAAAACGAGGAATTAACACAAGAATCACAAGCGCAGGAATCACCCAAACAAGAAACAACCACAGAGGTCAAACAAGAAGCGGTTACCGCACCAAAAGAACAGACAAAACAAGAAAACGCGGAATCCCTAGAGAAAAAAGAGGCAGAGGCTGTAGAAAAAGAGTTATCACGCTACAATCAAAGGTTTATTTCTTGGCGCAATGGATTTAAAACTTATGAAAATAATAACTC
>NZ_JALEIK010000038.1 GCF_022770205.1 Helicobacter sp.
TGGTAAAGTAGGACGGTGCGGAGATGAGAGTGTAATAGAATGTGTTAAAAGAGATTCTTTCTTGTGTGCTACATTTACTAATCTTTGTTCTTACTTTATTCTTGTCTTTTAGAATTGTATTATTTTTATAGGGTTAAAAAAGAAATTAAAATCCAAAGTTAATCAAGGCAATTATTAATTGTTATGAGATTTAAGATTGCAGCAGTATTATCAAACCCCATTTAAAAACGAAGTTTCTGCAAATGAAAACCAAGTTTAGTAAAAACTTAGATTTCATTTGCAGATTTGTGCAATGCAATGCTTGCGCGTCTGTTAATTTTGCAAAATAATATTTTCTTTCGCTTGTGTGAGATTTGTAGTTAATGTTACCTTAAGCTTTTAGAAGAAGATTCAGCAAAGCTTCTAAAAAGAACTTCTCTAAAATTAGCAGATGGATTGATGCGGATATAAAAAATGGATTCCAACTTTTAATAATAATTGAGTTAGAAAAAGATTCTGCTATTTTTCAATGCGTTGGCGGATTTTTAGTTTTGGTAAGCAGGAAATGGGTAAGAATAAGCAAGCAAATACTTGGAGTGCAAGTAAATTTGGTCTAATTGCTAGGCTTTGGAGAATTTTTTTTAACGCCCTTTTGCGATCTCCGCCTTGGCGGTAAAGAAGTGCAGCAGTGGCACAAAGCTTGGCAAGGTGCATAGGACAGTATTTTAAACGCTCTCTGTAAAAAAGCAAAATGTCTTGTTCGTAGTTTTTTACCATTTCTAAAGGCTGGTATTTTAAGTTTTGTGTTAAAGATTCTGCGTGGATTCTGTAAAATTTAAGGGGCTTATGCAGATAATAGCAAGGGCGATATTTATGGAGTTTTAGCCATAAAAGCCCCATATTGCCACGCTGTAAATTTTCATTAAAACGCCTTTGTCCTAAAAGTTTGCGCTCAAAAAGCGTAATAAACTCTCCATCTAATTGTCCGCATAAAACTTCTTGGAAGCTAATTTCACGCGATTCATTTATTCCTTGCCCTGATAGAAACCCATCGTCACTTCTTGTGCAGTTTGCAATAATGATTCCATATTGGCGTTGAAAACTCAAATAAACATTAATCATCTGTGAAATTGCTTCTTTAAAAAGCAAATCATCATCATCTAAAAGCATAATAAGCTCTCCGCTTGCGTGGTCTAAGCCGTTGTTGCGATTGCCTGCGCTACCTTTAGTGTGAGCATTTTGCACAACTTTGATGTGGGGATTTTCTTGCGCGTATTCACAGGCGATATTAAAGGTATTATCGCTTGAACCATCATCGCTAACAATAATCTCTAGGTTTGGATAATCTTGTTCTAGCAAGCTTTCAATGGATTCCGTGAAAAAATATTCACGATTGTAAGTTGTTAGAATAATGCTAACCTTTGGAAAATTTAGATTTAGTGTTTGCATTAGAGAATATCCTTTTGAGATTCCAAGCGTTTTAGGGAAAGAGTAATTGGACTTGAGTGTTGTAGAATAAAATGTTTAAGAGAAAGGAATAATAATCCATACAGATAATAGGGATAGAGAATACATTTTAGCTTAGAAAACATAGAAACCTTAACATTTTTAAAGCGTATTATAGGATAAATTTAATATGAAATTTTTTAAATGCGACGAAAACTTAATGCTTCTAACAAATGCGATTTTTTAATGTGCTTACTCCCATCTAAGTCTGCAATACTGCGTGCAATGCGTAAGATTTTATCACTCCCGCGTTTTGAGATTCCAAATTTTTCAATGGCTTTTTCTAAAATTTCTTGTTCTTCTTGTAAGAGGGTGCAAAAGTGTGTTAATTCCACGCCTTGTAATCTTGCATTCAAGCAAGTCTGTTTGCGTTCTTGTTGGAATCTAAAAGCTTCTAATACTTGCTTTTGTAAGGTTTTAGAATCTATGCGCTGTGTAGTATTTTTAGATTCTAATTGCGTGTTTTCCTGCATTGTTACAAATAAATCTATGCGATCCCAAAGGGGTTCTGAAATTTTGGATTTGTAAGCATTGATTTCTTTTTGATTGCAACGGCATTCTTTAGTAGGGCTTAAGAGATTTCCACAAGGGCAAGGATTCATTGCTGCTACAAACATAAAATCCGTAGGATAAGTGATTTTTGTTTGCAGTCTTGAAATGGTGAAATGGTGGTTTTCTAAAGGCTCACGCAGGGATTCTAAAATGCTTTTTGGAAAATGTGGGAGTTCATCAAAAAATAACACTCCTAAATTTGCAAGTCCAATTTCACCGGGTTTTATACTCTGTCCCACAGCACTGCCAAGAATGGCAGCTTTTGTTGCGCTATTGTGAGGATTTCTAAAAGGGCGATTAGGGGAGATTACAAGTGTTGTAGAAGCAAGTTGGAGCATTGCATTGAGGCTTAAAGGAGGTAAGATATAAGGAATCCTAGAGGCAATCATACTCTTGCCACTGCCTGCACTGCCTTCAAAAAGAATATTATGGAATCCGCAAGCCGCAATGAGCGCAGCACGCTTTGCACGCTCTTGTCCAACAATGTCTTGGAAGTCTAAGGGAAAATCTTGCGTGAAATAATAACGAGTGTTTTGGATGGTAAGGTGGGCAAAAGGCAAGGTGGAAGCATACATTTGCAAGGGAGGGGGATTTTGAATAATTTCTAGCGCATCTTTTAGCGATTCTGCATAATAGGCTTTGAGATTTGGAATCTTAGAATAAAATTCTTGTGCGCTTTTTGGCAAAATAAAAATGGAATCAGAGTTTGCATCTCCAAGAAGGGAGAACAGCAGGGGATAGATTGCGGGCGTGTCTTTAATGCGCCCATCTAGCCCTAATTCCCCAAAGGCAAAGATTTTTTGCGTTTGTGCGGTGGAATCTAATGTGTTGTGCAGGGCAATTAAGAGCGCAATGGGTAAATCATAAAAGCTACCTTGTTTGGGTAAATCTGATGGAGAGAGATTAACGGTGATTTTAAGGGGCGGGAATTTAAAACCATTAGCCAAAAGTGAAGATTGCACTCTTTGGCGGGATTCTTGAATCGCATTGCCTGCAAGCCCTGTGATGGAGAAGGAAGGTAGAGCGCGTGTGAAACTAACTTCAACCTCAACCTCTCGTGCCTTAATGCCAACTTGTGCAGCGCAAAATAGTGTATTTATCCCCATAAAGATTCCTAAAATAAAAATATTCTTAAGTCTAACAGGTTTGTCACAAAAAATAAGAAAATTTTTAAAAATTAAAAACTTTTGTCCAATTTATGTAACCATTTGTAATATTTATACAAAAATCGTGTAGCACTCTTTTTTGCAGTATGAGCGTTTAAAATTTTATACATTCTCTAATCCCGTATAAAAATTTTTATAAAATTGTAAAAATTCTCCTTTTAAAATTGCCTCTCTAGTATTTCTTACAAGGCTTAGATAATAGGAAAGATTGTGGATGCTAGCAAGGCGGAAGTAGCTCATCTCTCCTGCGCGGAACAAATGGTGCAAATATGCACGCGTGTGGTTGGTACAAGTGTAGCAATTGCATTTGGAATCTAGTGGCTGTGTGTCAAACTTAAAGCGCGGGGATTTAATTGCAAGTTTCCCAAAATGCGTAAAAATCGTGCTATTTCTTGCATTGCGCGTTGGCATCACGCAATCAAACATATCTACGCCTCTAGCGATTGCTTCTACAATGTCTTGTGGCGTGCCAACGCCCATTAAATAGCGCGGTTTTTCCTTTGGCAAAAGGGGGGTTGTAAAATCAAGTGTGGCATACATTTGCGCATTTGGTTCACCTACGGATAATCCGCCAATTGCATAGCCATCAAAATCCCCAAGACTTGTTAAATCCCTAGCACTTGCTTCTCTAAACTCCCTATCTATTCCGCCTTGCACGATTGCAAAAATATTGTTGGTTAGGGGTTTGCCATAATCTTTAGCATTTTGTTTTTTAAGATTGTGGTAGGTGATTGCCTCTTTTGCCCATTTTGTTGTGCGGTTTATGGACTCTAAAATGCGCTCTTTGCTAGCGGACAAGCCCACTAAATCGTCTAAAATCATCATAATATCGCTATTTAAGTTGTATTGAATCTCTAGCACTTTTTTAGGAGAGAAAAAATGCCTTGAGCCATCAATGTGACTTTTAAAAAGGATTCCGTCTTCTTTGTGCTTGACATTAGAGTTTAGGCTAAAGGCTTGGAATCCTCCGCTATCTGTTAGGAAATTTCTAGGGAATTTTGTAAAGTTATGCAATCCTCCAAGTTTTGCTACAATCTCATCTCCTGGGCGTAGATACAAATGGTAGGTGTTTGCTAAAATAATGGGTGCATTAAGCGTTAAAAGATCGTTAAAATCTAGTGCTTTGACGCTTGCTTGTGTGCCAACAGGCATAAAAATAGGTGTTGGCACTTCTCCGTGGGATAGTTTTAGGATTCCAGCGCGTGCGTTATTGTTTGTTTTTATTAGATTAAATTCCATTTTGCAACCTTTTTTGCTAGAATTTCGCTAGTTTTCAATAGCGTAAGGGAATGTATGCGAAAAGTGCTTTTAGTTTTAAGTGGAATTGTAGCAAAAGAATTCCTAACAACTTTGATGTTAAAGCATTTGCATAAAAATGTGTATATTTTTGTTTCTTCAGATTCCAATCTTTTACCTAAAAATCTTCCCCAAGATAGCAAGGCGTATAACTTTGACCCTAGTTCTTCTAGCAAATTAAAAGAGATTCTAACTCCAGAAATTGCAGATTGCTATGTGGTTTTAGAAGATATTAAAGAACGCGAAGCAGTGTATCATACGCTGCGTAGATATAATAAGATGTTGCAAATTACGATGCTAGGAGAGATTCCATTAGCAAGGAGTGATAAACAGCTGATAATGTTGAATGAGGCGCATTTACTTAGTAGTCGTTTGTTTGAAAAATTTCCCAATGTTCCAAAAACGACTAAAAGTATTGGCTTAGGAGAGGGCGAGATTATGCAGGTGAGTGTGCCTTTTGGTAGCCCTTATGCTTATCGTAGTGTAGGTGTCATTAAGCAAAAGATGTGGAAAATTGTTGCAATTTACCGCAACAATGGACTTATTTTGCCAAAATACTCTACAACGATTCTCCCTAATGACGCACTTTTGCTTGTAGGTGAGCCTGATACGCTTCGGGATATTTATCGCCGCATTAAAGAGGAATCTGGGCAGTTTCCAACACCTTTTGGGCGTGATGTAGTGCTATATTTTGATTTGCTACATTCTAAGGATTTAGAGTATTATTTACACCAAACAATTTGGTTGTTTCAACTTTTTAAAAATAAACGCTTAGAAGTGTGTTTTCTAAACCCTACAAATATTGCAACAATAAGAAAAATTGAAAACCACCCCCTTTTAAACACGGGTGAGATTTCCTGGTCTATTGAATACCATAAGACTTCGTTGAAGGAGTTGGTGCAAAAGGATAGTGCAAGTAAAAATATTGGTTTAATTCTGCTAGAGGAGTATTGCTTTACGCGTTATCGTGGGTATTTACTAAACTTAGGGATTCCGCTTTTGAAGTTTGGCACACAGCCCTTAGATAGCTTAACACATAGTGTAGTGGTTTTACCAAAAGACACAGAAGAAGCGGAGAAAATTTCTTCTGTTGTCTTTGATTTTTCTACACAATTGGGTTTGAAAATTTTACTTTATGATTTTGATCCTAATGAAGAAAACCACGGGCAAGCATTAGATTATTACAAGCACATTGCAAAAGTGTTTAATAAAAAGTTAGAAATTAATAATACAAGTCTGCAAAATCCAATCCTTTGGTTAAATTCTCAAAAGAATATGCTACAAATTTTACCTTTGAGAAAAGAGGGAGTAAAACGCAATCCACTCTTTTCAATGCGTGATGTGGAAAATCTAAGCGCATATTTGATTAAGATTCCACAACTTTTTGTGCCGATTTCTGTTTAAAAAAGTGTTAAATTTTCTATCCATTCTACACAAAAGGAATCGTTAAATGCGTCTTTGCTTAAAAGAATCGCACTAAGACAATAGGGCAAGCGCAACGGATTATTGCTTAGGTAAATGTGGATTGTTTTTGTGAGCCTTTTTAGCTTTTTGGGGCTGATATTATAGATGGGTTCAAATCCGATTCCGCTTTTGACTTCTATGAAATGCAACACTCCGTTTTTTCTAGCAATAATGTCTATTTCTCCAAAGCGTGTGCTGAAGTTGCACTCTAAGATTGCATAGCCTTCACTCTCTAAAAATGCGCAAGCAAAACTTTCGGCTTCTTTGCCCTTTTGTGTGGTGTTTATGGTGTCTTTATTTTTCAATGCGAATCATTGTTGGTGTTGCTTGCACCACTTCAAGCGCACTAATGCGCTCTATTGCAAGTTTAATTTCTGCTTCCTTACAAGTGTGGGTTGAGAGTAAAAGTGTGGAATAATGCTTATCGTTGTGCTGTAAAAGTGTGGCAATAGAGATTCCAACTTCTCCTAAGATTTTTGCAATTTGCGCTAAAACACCGGGTTTGTCTAGCACTAAAATGCGTAAATAATAGGCACTAATGATTGCATCAAGGGGTTTGAGTTTTAAAGCATTGCTTGTGGTTTTAAAACCTAGCATAGGAGAACTTTTAGTGCGTGCGATTTCAATAATGTCTGAAATTACCGCACTTGCAGTTGCCATTCCTCCAGCTCCAGCACCATAATACAGCGTTTCGCCTACACAATCGCCAACCACGCTAATTGCATTCATCACGCCATCCACTTTGCCTAGCATTGCATCTTTGGGCAAAAAAGTAGGATGCACGCGTAATTCAATAGAGTCGCCATCTTTTTTAGCGATTCCAAGGAGTTTTAGATGGTAGCCAAATTCCTTAGCAAAAGCAATGTCTTCTTGTGTGATATTTGTGATGCCTTCAATTAAGATATCACTAGGGCGTGCGTCAATTCCATAAGCAATGCTTGCAAGGATTAAAAGTTTGTGTGCAGCATCAAATCCATCCACATCAAAGCTAGGATCTGCTTCAGCATAGCCTAAATCCTGTGCTTCTTTTAACACTTCTTGGAATCCTACACCTTCTTCTTGCATTTTTGTTAAAATAAAATTGCAAGTGCCATTAATGATTCCGCGAATGCTTAAGATATGGTTTGCCCCTAATCCATCGCGCAAGGCTTTGATGATGGGGATTCCACCTGCTACACTTGCTTCAAATCCTATGGGTAAATCCCCAGCAATTTGTTGTAAGGCATAGCGGTGGTAGGCTAGCATTGCTTTATTTGCTGTAATTAGGGCTTTGGAATTTCTTAGGGCTTTTTTGGCGATTTCAAAGGGGGCTTCCACACCTCCTGTAAGTTCTACTACAATATCAATCTCAGGGTCATCTAGGATTTCATCAACATTATCTGTAAGAGGAAAATCAAAAATTTCACGTTTTTTTGAGAAGTCTTTTACTGCACCTTTTTTGATACAAATCGCACAGCCAGCACGCGCCGCAATGATTGCTTGGTTGTCTTTTAAAATCTTTACAACACTGCTACCAACAACGCCTAAGCCGATGATTCCTAAAGTGAGTTCCTTCATACGCGCCCTTTTTGAAAACTAAAGAGCGATTATAGCGTTTTTTGGTAAAATGTGCTATTTGCTTTAAAGGTGAGTTTTGCGCATAGAACAGATTGAAGAGAATGCTTATATTTTACACGGAAAAATCAAAGAGCTTAGTGATTATCACGACTTAAAAACACTTTTGGAGAAACGCAAACAAGCCGGAGAGACGGAAGTGCTTTTTAAGATTCCACAGGCTAAAGAGATAAATTTTTTTATTCTTGGTTATTTGCTTAAGTTGGCGCGTAAAGATGGTTTTAGATTCCATCTTTTAGTGACTAGCCCTTATTTGTATGATCATTTGTATTGTCTAGGGTTGCACACATTTTTTGAGGTTCAAAATGACGGCGTGGAATTCTATTTATAGCTCTTTTAATCCTGTTGCCTTCAGTCTATTTGGAATCTCTGTGCGTTGGTATGGATTAATGTATGTGCTTGCGCTTTTAGTTGCACTTTTTTTGGCAAAATGGATTGCAAAAAAAGATAAATATCTCCTTTCAAATACGCTTTTAGAGAGCTATTTTATTTGGGTTGAAATCGGTGTGATTTTAGGAGCGCGTTTGGGTTATATTATTTTTTACGATCCTTATACGAGTTATTATTTAAGCAATCCGTGGCAGATTTTTAATCCCTTTGATAGAGATGGAAATTTTATTGGAATTAGTGGAATGAGTTTTCATGGTGCAGTGATTGGGTTTTTGATAGCAACAATAGTTTTTGTGCGCATTAAAGCGGTTAATTTTTGGCTTTTAGTGGATTTAGCAGGACTGAGTGTGCCGCTTGGTTATGTGTTTGGGCGCATTGGGAATTTTTTAAATCAAGAGCTTGTAGGCAGAGAGACAACAAGCAGTGTTGGAATCTTAGTTGATGGAGTGCTGCGCCATCCAAGTCAGCTTTATGAAGCATTTTTAGAGGGGATTGTAGTGTTTGTTCTCTTGTATGCTTATCGTAAAAAAGCACGCTTTATAGGGGAGATTGGAATCTTATATGGGATTTTATATTCTTTAATGCGCTTTATGGGGGAGTTTTTTAGAGAACCAGATTCCCAACTAGGGTTTATCGCATTTGGGTGGCTAACGCAAGGGCAGTTATTATCTTTGTGTATCGGAGGATTCTGTCTTGTGCTTTTAATGTTTAAGCTAGCACAAAATAAAGGAGCAAAAGTAAATGGCTAATCTCTCTTTGCAAAATGTTTCTAAGCAATACGATTATAAAGCAATTTTACAAGACATTTCTTTGCACATTGAAGAGAAGGAGCGTGTAGCAATTGTTGGGCGCAATGGAGCTGGTAAATCTACATTGCTTAAGATTTTAAGTGGGGAGTTAGAAAGTGATGATGGAGTTAGAATCTTAGAGGGGGATTTGGAGCTAAAGCATTTAATCCAAAAGCCAGATTTTAAAGCAGGACAAACTACAAAAGAGGCAATTGTTGAAGCTTTAAGTGAGCAAAATTACGCAAAGGAAAGGTATTTTGAAATTGCAAACTTATTACAAAATGCGCCTAATGATAAAGCACTTTTAGCGGAATATGCGAAGCTTACAAGTTTTCTTGAGCATCATAATGCTTGGGATATGGAATCTAAAATCAAGCAAATTTTAGAAACTTTTGCATTGGAATCTTTAGAGCATCAATGCGTGAATTTGTTAAGTGGAGGGGAGCAAAAGCGCGTAGCCTTAGCGTGTTTATTGCTCCATAAGCCAGACATTTTACTTTTAGATGAGCCAACAAACCATTTAGATGTTGAAATGGTAGAGTTTTTAGAAGAAATGCTATTATATGGGAATTTCACGCTAGTGTTTATTAGCCACGATAGATATTTTATTGACAGAGTTGCTACGCGTGTGGTGGAAGTAGAAGAAGGTAAGGTTAGAAGTTTTAAGGGGGGATATAGTGAGTATTTGCGCCAAAAGGAAGCTTTGCTTTTAAGCCTTGCTAAAAGCCACGAAACACTGCTAAAACACTTAAAAGCAGAAGAAGAGTGGCTAGCGCGTGGAGTGCGTGCAAGGGTTAAGCGCAATGAAGGACGCAAGGAGCGCATTATGGAAATGAAAAAAATAGCAAAAACAAATCCTTCAATCATCCGTAAAATGACTTTAGAGTTAGAGAGGGAGCGTAAAAACTTTAATCAAGAAGAGGGCGTTAATCGTAAGAAAATGCTTTTCACGCTTAAAAATTTGAGAATGGAGCTAGGAGAGAGAGTGTTAATCCATAGCTTTAATGCTAGAATCTTACAGCGTGATAAAATTGCAATTGTTGGGCGCAATGGGGCTGGTAAATCTACATTGCTGAAAATTTTATTAGGAAAAATGCGCCAAAGTGGTGGAAGTGTAGAATGTGGTGAGGTGAAAATTGGTTATTTTGATCAACACAGAGAAATGCTTGATGATAGCAAGGATTTGCTAGAGACTTTTTGTCCTTTTGGTGGCGATCATATTGAAGTGCGTGGCAAGAGTATGCACATTTTTGGCTACCTTAAAAACTTCCTGTTTCCTAAAGAATTTTTGGATAAGAAAATTGGTGCATTAAGCGGAGGAGAAAAGAATCGTGTTGCGCTAGCCTTGCTTTTTACCAAAGATTATGATTGCTTGATTTTAGATGAACCAACAAATGATTTAGACATTCCTACCATTAATATTTTAGAAGAGTATTTGCAGAGTTTTCAAGGGGCAATTCTTTTTGTAAGCCACGACCGCTATTTTGTGGATAAAATCGCAAAAAGTTTGTATGTGTTTAAGGGAAATGGTGAGATTATGGAATCGCATAGAAGCTTTAGTGAGTATTTAGAGATGCAAAAAGAGTTAAAGGAATATGCTTTAATAGAACAGGAGTGTAGGGAGCAAAGCAATAAAGCAGAGGAAAAACAGGATTCTGCTAAAGCATTCTTTAAAGAGGTAAAGAAAACAAAATTAAGCTACCACGAAAAACGCCTTTTAGAGATTCTACCCCAAGAGATTGAAGCTTTAGAAGCGGAGCTTAAAACCCTAGAAAGCTTGCTTTATAATGGAAGTTTAAGCACACAAGAATTACAAGAAAAATCAAAAGAATTTGAAGAAAAAAAGATGCTTTGTGAAACAAAGATTCTACAATATTTGGAGTTAGAAGAGAAGGAAGGTTTGTTGTAGAATTTTTACAAAATAAATAGCTAAGTTTATGTATTTAAGATTGTAAACTTGTAATTTTAAGGAAAAATCAAGGATGTGCAAGTTTATTATAGAATATAATATTGGTTTATAATCTTGTAAGTTTATTTTGGGGTGTCTGTGGATAGCACAAAGTTTTTAATTTTGCTCAATGGCAAAGATAAAACAGAATCTATTACAAGTATAGAAAAGCGAAATGCTCTATGGCTTATCACATTTGCCAACGCACCAAAAACCTACCCTTATGGACACGACAAAGTCATCTTTCTTGCAAATCCGCAAAAGCACGAAAAGCCCGAGGAGCTTGGTATTTATAATGCTGAATTTGCTCTTATTTTTGACAAATATTGCAAAATATTTTTTGACAATGGAAAAACAAAATTATTAGAAACAACAATGCTATTGCCAAATGTAAAAGGTAGCAATGCCAATGTATTTTTGTATTGCAAAGAGTTGGCTACTATCGTGGGGGTAAAAAATGAAGACAATGAGTCACTTCTATCAAAGGCATATAGCAAAATAGATATGCCAGTAAAAGAAAGTGTTTTGTGCAATTATTTATGCCCAAGCCAGCCACATAGGACTAATGAGATAAACTCTCCCATACTTTCACCATTTGGCTTGAATACCTCACAATTCCAAGCAATTTGCAATGCTTTAAAAGCTCAAGTAAGTATCATAGAAGGACCGCCCGGCACAGGCAAAACACAAAGCATATTAAACATCATTGCAAATAGTATTTTTCTTGGAAAAAATGTAGCTGTGGTTTCTAATAATAATGCCGCTACGGATAATGTCTTTATGAAGCTAGAAAAATATGGCTTATCACATCTGTGTGCAAAGCTTGGTAAAAAGGATAATATCAAGCAGTTTTTGCAAAACCAATCAAATGCCTACCCAGATTTTGCACAATCCATCACACAAGAGAGAAAAGACACGCTTTCTCAAGCCATAAAAAAGCTTAACACACAAGCACAAGAGATTTTTGTTTTACAAAATGCTATCGCAAAGCAAAAATCTCTACTTAGTGCATTAGAGCTAGAATTTCGCCATTTCACAACGCAAGAAAATTTACAGATAAATCCACATTTTTAACACTTTTGCAAAAGGATTCTGCTCTTTTATTAAAGGCAAAAATTGCTCTTAAAAACACTCCAAAAGGTTGGCGATATTTTTTGCTTATATGTAAGTTCTGTTTGATAGGGCGCATTGGAAATTTTGCTTTTTATAAGCTTCCTTTGCAAGAGATTATCCAGCATTTTGAATATGCTTATTATATGTAAAGCATCGCTGCTACTAGAGAAACACTCGCACACGATATAAAACGCCTAGAAACATTGCGCAATGCACAAACGCTAGAACGCTTACAAGAGTATTCTTTAATCCTTTTGCGTGAATCTCTGCGGATTCGATATAGTAATCGCACACAAAGACCTATTTTTAGCGAAAAAGATCTTTTAGCTAATGCAGAGCAGTTTTGCGATGAATATCCCATAATTTTTAGCACCACACACGCTATTAAAAATTGTTTTAGGAGAGACTTTCTCTTTGATTATTTGATTATCGATGAAGCCTCGCAGGTAGATTTAGTAACAGGTGTTTTAGCTCTAAGTGTGGCTAGAAATATTGTGATTGTAGGGGATGCAAAGCAGCTGCCAAATGTGATAGATTCTACAATCTCTAAACAAATCCAAGAGATTACTAAACGCCATACAATACCGCCACACTATGATTACTCCAAGCATTCTTTTTTAAGCTCTATGTGCAATGTTTTGCCAAATGCTCCTAGAGTTTTGCTCAAAGAGCATTATCGCTGCCACCCTAAAATCATCAATTTTTGCAATCAAAAGTTTTATGACAATGCACTTGTCGTTTTAAGTGAAGATAATGGAGAAGCAAATGTGCTAGAAGTGTATGTTAGTCCTGCTGGAAATCACGCAAGAGGGCATTATAATCAAAGAGAAATTGATATTATCGCCAATGAAATCCTGCCAAGCACCACCATAGAGCCACAAGAGATAGGTATTATCACTCCCTATAATAAGCAAAAAGCACATTTGCAAAATGCAGTGGGTAAAGATTGAAGCAGACACTGTGCATAAATATCAAGGCAGGGAAAAAGACCTTATCATCATCGCCACTACCGATAATCAAAGCAATGATTTTATCGATGATAGTAAAATGCTAAATGTCGCCATTACACGAGCTAAAAAGCAGCTAAAGCTCATCGTATCCTATGAGGTGTGCCATAAGCAAAACACAAATATCAATGACTTTATCCGTTATATCACCTATCAAAGTGCCAAGCCCATAGAGAGCAAAGTTTATTCAATCTTTGATTTGCTCTATAAAGCAAATGCGCAAGCAAGGGCATTATATCTTAAGGGTAAAAAGCGCATATCACAATTTGATTCAGAAAATATTGCCTTTGCTTTTATCAAAGATATACTCCAGCAGGATTCTTATCGCAGCCTTGATGTT
Organism: Helicobacter sp.; assembly: GCF_022770205.1. GTDB lineage: Bacteria > Campylobacterota > Campylobacteria > Campylobacterales > Helicobacteraceae > Helicobacter_D. The sequence goes on from NZ_JALEIK010000038.1 coordinate 13,164, forward strand.
TTGCCGCATATACCCCTTGCTAAAGTTATTAAAATAGATGAAACTCTAACGCAAGAAGAAAGGTTCTATGCGCAAAATCCACTTACACATTTTGACTTCATTATTTATCATATTATGGATAAAGCACCTTTGCTTGCCATTGAGATTGATGGCTATGCGTTTCATCATACGTGCAAACAGCTAAATCGCGATAAGCTTAAAGATAGCATTTGCAAAAAGCATAATTTCCCACTTTTGCGTCTTAGTACAACACAAAGCGGAGAAGATAAACGCGTAACTGATATGCTTCAAGCATTATTTTATTGAGTTGATAAAACCTAAAATGTATTTAATCATTGCGCAAATTATCTAAAATTTATGCTAGACAAGGCAATTATTATTTTAAAACTTTTTAAGCAATTCTTTGATTTATTTTAGAAATTTTAAATAAAAGGATTTGTTGTGCTAATAAAATTTAAAGACAAAGTACCAAAAGTGGCAAGCAATGTTTTTATTGCAGAGGGTGCTAAGGTGATTGGAGAAGTGGAGATTGGGGAGGATTCTAGTGTGTGGTTTAATTGTGTGCTTAGAGGTGATGTGAATGCGATAAAAATTGGCAAGCACACAAATATTCAAGATTTAACAACGCTGCATGTGTGGCATAAAACTTATGATGCACAAGGCAATGCACTAGATAATGGCTATGCTGTGGAGATTGGTGATGATGTAACGATTGGGCATAATTGTGTAATCCACGCCTGTGTTTTAAAGCATCGTATTTTGGTGGGTATGAATGCTGTAATAATGGACGGAGCAGTGATTGAAGAGGATAGCATTGTAGGGGCTGGAAGCGTGGTAACAAAGGGTAAAAAATTCCCTCCACGCTCTTTAATTCTAGGCAATCCTGCAAAATTTGTAAGGGAGCTTAAAGATGAGGAAGTGGCACTCATTAAAGAGTCTGCGCAAAATTATGTGCGTTTTAAGAATGATTTTCTATGCTTTTAGCTGTAACGATTCTATACATAGTTTTTCAAACAATTTATTTTTTCTTAACGCTCAATAATTTTTAATTTTTCCTACATTACACTATAAATATATCTAAAATAGGAGTGATTATGTGGCAACAAATTGTTGATCCTTTAAATAATATTTGGTTAAGTGCAGTTGTGGCGTTTTTGCCAATTTTAACATTTTTGCTAGGCTTATTAGTTTTTAAGCTAAAGGGCTATCAAGCAGGGTTTTTGACCGTGATTGTTGCAAGTGTAATTGCGCTGTTTGTTTATGGAATGCCTTTTTCATTGGTTGGAGCGAGTTTTGTGCAAGGGTTCGCACAAGGAATGTGGCCAATTGCGTGGATTATCATCGCAGCGATATTCCTTTATAAGCTTTCTGTAAAATCTGGCTCTTTTGAAGTGATTAAGCAAAGTGTGATGTCTATCACGCCTGACCATAGGATTCAGGTGATTTTGATTGGATTTTGTTTTGGTTCATTTTTAGAAGGGGCGATTGGCTTTGGGGGACCTGTGGCAATCACTGCTGCATTGCTTGTAGGACTTGGATTAAAGCCTCTTTATGCAGCAGGGCTTTGTTTGATTGCAAATACTGCCCCTGTTGCTTTTGGTGCAGTTGGGATTCCAATTATTGCTATGTCAAATCTTGTTGGTGTAGAACAATACGCTGTTTCTGCAATGGTTGGTAGAATGTTAGTTCCGCTTAGTTTGATTGTGCCATTTTTTATTGTGTTTTTAATGGATGGATTTAAGGGTGTTAAGGAAACATTTCTCGCAATTTTAGTTGCAGCTGTGAGTTTTACAGCGACACAATTTTTAAGCTCTAACTTTTTAGGTGCAGAGTTGCCTGATATTGTTTCTGCGATTGTTTCTATTGTTTGTACCACTTTGTTTTTGAAGTTTTGGAAGCCTAGTAATATTTTTAGATTAGACGATGAAAAAGATTTCTCAAATCAACAAAAACTAGAATTTGGAAAGATTGTTAAGGCGTGGATGCCTTTTATTTTGTTGATTGTTTGTATTATTATTTGGACGCAGCCTTGGTTTAAAGCATTTTTTGCTAAAGGGGCGATTTTTGATTATACGCAAATTACGATTGCTTTTAACAATATTCAAGGCGGTATTGTAGATATGAATGGTAAGCCTGTCAGCTTGAGTTTGCCGATTAATTTTGTAGCATTGCAAGCAGGAACAGCAATTTTAGTGGCGGCTTTTTTAACCATTTGGGTGTTAAAAATCAAAGCAAGTGATGCTGCAGAATGTTTTTGGGATACGCTAAAGGAAATGGCGATTCCTTGCATTACCATTGGTTTAGTTGTTGCCTTTGCTTTCATTGCAAAAAATTCTGCGATGAGTGCGACTTTAGGATTTGCCTTTGCGCAAACTGGCAATGCTTTTGCATTCTTTAGTCCTGTAATTGGCTGGATTGGTGTTTTCTTAACAGGAAGTGATACGAGTTCAAATTTATTATTTGGTCCGTTGCAACAAGTAACTGCTAGAGAATTAGGAATTGGGGAAGCATTATTCTTAGCGGCAAATTCAGTAGGTGGTGTTGTTGGTAAGATGATTTCCCCACAATCCATTGCTATTGCGTGTGCAGCTGTTGGATTAGTGGGCAGGGAGTCAGATTTATTTAAATTCACTTTAAAATATTCTGTGGGCTTTATTATTTTAATTGGGATTTGGACATTTATCATTGCGACAATGCTTGGAAATATCATTCCTGAGATTGTCCTTTTAGCAAAATAAGGAATCGTAAATGAAAAAAGTGTATTTTTATGCCACCTGCTTAGGCAGTGCAGCAATGCAAGAGATGGTGGTTAATGCCATTAAGCTTTTGCGCAAAGAAGGCGTGGAAGTGATTTTTAAAAAAAATCAAACCTGTTGCGGACAGCCTGCGTTTAATTCTGGGTATTTTAAGGAAAGCAAGGAGGTTGCGCTTTATAATATCCAGCAATTTAAAGAGGGTTATCCCATTGTTGTGCCAAGTGGTTCTTGTGCAGGAATGATGAGCCACGATTATTTAGAGCTTTTTAAAGAAGATAAGGAATTTGATAAGGTGCGCTCTTTTAGCTCTCAAGTGATAGAGCTTAGTCAATATTTAGATGAGGTGTTAAAAGTGGATTATGAGGATAGGGGGGAGAGTGTTAAGGTAACTTGGCATTCTAATTGCCACGCATTAAGGGTGCAAAAAAGCATTGAAGCTAGTAAGAATCTCATTAAAAGACTAAAAAATGTTGAGCTTGTGCCATTAGAGTTTGAAGAGGAATGTTGCGGGTTTGGTGGGACATTTTCTATTAAAGAGCCTGAGATTTCAAATGCTATGGCAATGCAAAAAATAAAAGATATTCAAAATAGCGGTGCGCAATATGTGATTAGTGGCGATGGAGGCTGTCTTTTAAACATTAAAGGCACAATGGAACGCATAGGCTCGGAGGTTAAAGGAGTGCATTTGTATGACTTTTTATTAAAAAGGATAGAAGGGGTGCGTTTATGAGTGAAAAGATTCCACACGAACAAATTGTAAATACCAAGCTTAATGATAGACAAATGCGTGAGAATCTAAATATTGCAATGCACACTTTGCAGAAAAATCGTTTAAAAGTCATTGAAGATAAATTTCAAGATTGGCAGGGCTTACGCTCAAAGGCAGAACAGGCTAAAAACAATGCGTTAATGCGTTTAGAAGAACGCCTTTTAGAATTTGAAGCAAATGCTACAAAAAATGGAATCCAAGTGCATTGGGCGTCTAGCAGTAATGATGCTTGTGAGATTATTTATACCCTTATGCAGGAAAAAAACATTACAAAAATCCTTAAGGGCAAGTCTATGGCAAGTGAGGAGATTGGGTTAAACCATTACCTTGAAGCTAAAGGGATTAGTGCGATTGAAACGGATTTGGGTGAGTTAATTTTACAGCTTAATGGAGAGACACCTGTGCATATTGTTGTGCCTGCAATCCATCGCAATCGTTATGAGATTGGAAAAATTTTTGAAGACAAGCTTAATGCTCCTTTGGAAACTGAGCCAGAACAGCTAAATGCCATTGCAAGAAAACACTTAAGGAGTGAGTTTGAAGGTTTGCAAATGGGATTAAGCGGAGTGAATTTTGCAATGTCTAAGGAAGGGGCGTTTTGGTTAATTGAAAATGAAGGCAATGGTAGAATGTGTACCACTGCGCCTGATATTCACATTGCGCTATGTGGAATTGAAAAAGTGATGGAAAGCTTTGAGGATGCAGCAACAATGGTGCATTTGCTCACACCATCAGCGACAGGGCAATTTATCCCAACTTATAATAACATCATCACAGGACCGCGTAAAAATGGCGATTTAGACGGACCAAAAGAAGTGCATATTGTGCTATTTGATCATCACAGAAGTGATATGTTAGCGCATCAAGATTATTATGAAGCATTGCGCTGTATTCGCTGTGGGGCTTGTATGAACTTTTGCCCGGTGTATGATAAGATTGGTGGACACACTTACCAGACAATTTACCCCGGACCCATTGGAGAAGTGATTAGCCCTAATCTCTTTGGCATTGATGCAACGGGGGATATTTTAAGTTTTTGTTCGCTTTGTGGGCGATGCTCTGAAGTGTGTCCTGTTAAGATTCCTTTAGCAGATTTGATTAGAAAGTTGCGTTCTAATAAGGTTGGACAAGGGGAGAATCCTCCACTTGGCGCAAGTGCATTAGAATATGACAAAGCAGAATCTAGTGCAATGCGGAATTTTGTAAGGCTTGCCACAAATGGCGCAATTTGGCGTTTTTCGCTTTCAAAAGCGCATTATTTTAATGGAATCTTACATAAATTTAAAGATTCTTTGCCAGTGGTTAAAAAATGGAGTGCATTTAAGGAGCTTCCACAAATTAAACTTGATTTATACCAAGAGATTCAAAAAATGGATGGGGTGATTTATGAGTAGAATCCAAGAAATTTCACAGCGCAGCAAAGGGCAGATTTTAGAACGCTTAAAAAGGGCACATAAAGATTCTAGCTTTATTGATAAACCAAGCGTTGATCCAGTAGAACACATCCAAAGAAGTGAGGATAGGCTAGAGGAGCTTAAGCGCAAAATGACAGATAATAAATACATTGTAGAAGAATGCGCTAAAGAAGAGTTAGAGGATAAAATCAACTCCATTGTCGCAAACTACGGCTATACAAAAATGATTTACGGAGAGAGCTTAGGGCTTGATATTGATAAAATTAAGGCGCAAGAAAAAGTATGCTTTAATAAAGAAATTGAGGAATTGCGCAAAGAAGTATTCCATAGTGAATTTTCTATTGTGCGTGCAAGGGTTGGGGTTAGCTCACACGGAGTTGCATTAGTGCATTCTAGTAGCACACAGCCTAGAATGCTCTCTCTTGCACCAACGCTCTGCATTATGCTTTTAGAAAAAAAGAATATTGTAGGAAGTTTAGCGCAAGCATTAAATCTTATTAAAAGTGAAAATCCTGTGCTGCCAAGTAATCTTTTGTTTATCGCTGGACCTTCACGCACGGCAGATATTGAACTCATAGCGGTTTTTGGCGTGCACGGATCACAAAAGGTGCATATTGTTTTGTATTAAAGCAATTAAATTTTTTGGCGCAAAAAACTAAAAGGAGGGAGTGAAAAGGGAAGCAAAAAAGGATTTTCATTACCACTATGGATAGATTCTAATTCTTTTCCATTTTCTAAAAGAATTTTAAAAAATTGTAGATATTTTTTGCCCTCTTTACTAAAAATTTCTCCGATTGCATTTTTGCCTTCTTTAATGTTTTCTAGCTTTGCGCTAACAATCTCTTTTGGCTCATTAAGGCGGATTGTATGACGGCAGAGTGCGCTTTTACCATCTTCGCTAACCTCAGCATTGACTTGATAGCTACCCTCACTAATAGCAGTAAAGTGATTTTGTGTGTTTAATTTTTCATAAGGGCGGTGGATGATATAGCCATCGCTAAAACCACGATTTTTTAGTGTGTCTAGCTCTTTTGTGTATTTTTGCTCCACAAATGCGCCTTTTGCATAATCGTCTAATGCCATTTTGTAAGCAAGGGCGGTGATTCCTGCATAATATGCGGATTTGGTGCGCCCTTCAATCTTTAAAGAATCAATTGCTCCGCTTTCTAAAAGAGTTGGAATATGGGTAGCTAGATTTAAATCTTTAGAGTTAAAAATATGCGTTCCTATACCCTCTTCCTCTCTTAAGCGCATCATTACGCCATTATCGGGATTTCTTGCATAGATTTCTTTGCCGCTAAAGCGCACAAGCTCATCATTTGCAACATTGCGCACATAATATTCATAATCAAAGCGACAATCATTAGCGCAACTGCCACGATTTGGCACTCTCCCGCTTTGTAAAGCAGAGATTAAACAACGCCCTGAGAACGCAAAGCACATTGAGCCGTGAATAAAAATTTCTAACTCTAAGTCTGGAATCGCTTTTTTAATCTCTATGGCATCTTTTAAGCTAAGCTCTCTTGCGGCAACAATGCGTTTCACGCCCAACTCGTAAAACACTTGCGCATCTAAGACATTGAGAACATTTGCTTGCGTGGAAAGATGGATTGGAATCTTTGGGGCAATTTGGCGCGCTAGCCTTACAACACCCGGTGTTGCAACGATAAAAGCATCGGGCTTTAAAGCAGCCATTTTTTCAATGTGGTTTTCTAATAATTTTAGTTGAGAGTTAAAAGGGAATCCGTTAATGGTTACATAGATTTTTTTACCCCTAGCGTGTGTGTAATCCACAGCTTCCTTAAAACTATCAAAGTCAAATTCTTTGCCTGAACGATTCCGCAAAGAAAAGTGGCTAACGCCACCATACACAGCGTCTGCTCCGTATTCTAAGGCGATTTTTAGTTTCTTGAGATTCCCCGCAGGAGAGAGAAGTTCTGGAAGTTGCATTAATTTGCGCCAAATTTTTCAATTAAGGCTTCAATGTCATCTGTTGCCATTACATTGTCTGAAGAATCCCCTTGGATATACATAGCAGAGCTTACACGCTTGCTGTCTTCAATTCTTCCTTCAAATAAAGAACTCATATAGCGTGAGAGTGCGCGCATTACATTAATCACGCGCTCAATCTTTTGACGATGAATGTCTTGGTATTGCATACTTTCCATTGCTTCTAAGGATGTCATAGAAATGTCTTGTAAGGAATCAGAAATTTTTTGCGCACTTTCCTTTGCACTAGCAACTTCCTCTAGTTTCTCGCTAAATGTGTGAAAATCTGGGAATTTTGTGTGCAGTTTTTGAAGCAGTTCTTCTTGTGAGTTAATAAAGGCTTGGATTTTTCCAAAAGCGTCTTCAATGTCTGCTCCTAGATTACTAATGCTCTCTAACTTATCAAACATTTCTGTTGCTTTGATTTCAGAATCGCGTGTTACATCATCAAGTTGATGCACAACTTTATGTTCTTTAGTTGGCGGTGGCGGGGGCCAACTTACATCTTGATTGATTTTAAAATCATCCGCAGTAATTGCACCATTCTCAATGGCAGGTTCTGAAAGATTGCTCTGCTCTTCATCACTTTGCGTTTTAGTTGTTTCTGTATCATCAGTAACAGCATCAATATCACTATTTAATAGCGCATCTAATTCTTCTTGTGTCATCATAACCCTCTAAATCATTGAACTTAAAATTACATTATACATAATGCTTTGTATATTTTTGTTTAAATCTTGGTGAAAAACTAAAAAAGTGGTGCGTCCATCTCGCTTGGAATTTCTAACTCCATTAGTTTTAAAATGCTTGGTGCAATATTATTTAGCCCACCATTTCTAACTTCTTTTACACCATTAGCAGCTACAAAGCACCACACACTTCCTATGGTGTGATTAGTTAGTGGCTCGCCTTTATCATTTTGCATAGCTTCACAATTTCCGTGGTCGCTTGTTAGCACAAATGCGTAATTTAACTCCTTTGCCTTTGCGTAGATTCTGCCTAGCTCAAAATCCACTGCTTCCACCGCTTGAATTGCTGCTTTAAAATTTCCTGTGTGTCCTACCATATCGCCATTTGCAAAATTTACAACAATGAAATCATAAGCACTATCCATTGCATTTAAGACTGCATTGCCCACTTCTTTTGCGCTCATTTGGGGTTGTAAATCATAAGTTTTTACCTTAGGAGATGGCACTAAAAGGCGTGTTTCATTGAGAAATGGTTCTTCTACCCCACCATTGAAAAAGAAAGTAATATGGGCGTATTTTTCTGTTTCTGCGGTGTGGAATTGGCGTAAATTATGCTTAGAAATGACTTCAGCAAGGGTGTTTTTAATATTCTCTTTTGGAAAAAGAATAGGAAAATCAAAGGTTTTATCATAAGGCGTCATCGTAATAAGTGGAATCTTAGTAAAATGCTTGCGCATAAATCCGCTAAATTCTACATTTCCTAATGCGCTTACAATCTCTCTTGCTCTATCGCTTCTAAAATTTGCAAAAACGATTCCATCTTTTTTTTGGATTCCTTCATAATTAAAGCTTGCAGGCTTAAGAAATTCATCAAAGATTTCTTTTGCAAATTGTGCTTGCAAATACTCTTGTGGGCTTATGCTTTGTGGATTTTCACCAAGTGCGATTGTGTTGTATGCAAGTTCTATTCTCTCCCACCGACTATCCCTATCCATTGCAAAATAACGCCCACTAAGGCTTGCAATGCGGATATTTTTGCCTTGTATCGCATTTTCCACTATGCTTAAAAAGTGTGCAGCAGTTTTTGGTAGCACATCGCGCCCATCTGTGATTAAATGCAATAGCACTTCACTTTGTGATTCTAACCCTTTAGCAAGGGCTAAAATATGGTCTAAGTGGCTATGCACTCCACCATCACTCATTAATCCAATTAAATGCACTCTTTTACAGGTTTTAACGGAATCTAAGGCTTGATTTTGCATTAGACTTCCATTTTCTATTGCCTTGTTAATTTTGACTAAATCTTGGTAAAGGACTCTACCGCTTCCTAAGCTCATATGCCCCACTTCAGAGTTCCCCATTTGCCCTTCTGGTAAACCCACAGATAAACCAAAGGTTTCAATCATACCATAAGGCACTTCTTTAAAAAGTTTGTCATAGGTTGGTTTTTTAGCGTGAAAAAAAGCATTGAAATTTTCATTGGCGTTAAATCCGATTCCATCTGTGATGATTAAAACACTTTTCATTGAGAATTTTCCTATGTTTTAAAGTTATTTTTGGGTAGAATGCTACCTAAATTTTTCCTAAAATCTCATTTATAAGTGCTAGATTTATGCTGTATTATCTTTATGCGTTTTTTGATATTAATGTGTTGCAATACATTACTGTGCGTTCTGGCGTTGCATTTTTTACTGCTTTATTGCTGACAATTTTTATAATGCCTTATTACATTTTATGGGCACAAAAAAAGCAGGCAAATCAGCCTATTTCAAAGTTTGCTCCCAAAAATCATCAACAAAAGGCAAACACGCCTACAATGGGTGGAATCGTTTTTGTAGGCACAACATTGCTAGCAACTTTATTGTGCACAAAACTTACACATCTTTATGTTTTGCTAGGGATTGCCACTTTGCTTTTCTTTGCTCTACTTGGAATGCGTGATGATTACGCTAAAATCTCACAAAATAAAAATGCTGGAATGCGTGCAAGAAACAAGTTTGCTATACAGATTCTAATAAGTCTTTTGCTCTCTTTTGCCCTTTATTTCACGCCGCTAAATTCAGAATTCTATCTGCCCTTTTTTAAAAATGCGATTTTTGATTGGGGAATATTAAGCATTGCATTTTGGACGCTTGTGTTGGTAGCAACAAGCAATGCAGTTAATCTTACTGATGGCTTAGATGGATTAGTTGCGATTCCATCCATTTACGCACTAACTTCTTTAAGTGTATTTGTTTATGTGGCTGGACATAGCGGACTTAGTGCGTATTTACTCTATCCAAAGGTGCTAGATAGCGGGGAGCTTGTGATTTTATCAGCAGCGTTAATTGGAGCTTTGATTGGCTTTTTATGGTATAACTGCCATCCTGCGCAAGTCTTTATGGGGGATAGTGGAAGCCTTAGTATGGGGGGTTTTATCGCATATATGGCGATTGTTTCTAAAAATGAGATTCTTTTATTTTTGATTGGATTTATTTTTGTGGTGGAAGCTTTGTCTGTGATTTTACAAATTGGTAGCTATAAAACGCTAGGCAAAAAAATCTTTTTAATGGCGCCTTTGCACCATCACTTTGAAGAAAAGGGTTTAAGTGAGAGCAAGATTATTGTGCGTTTTTGGATTGTGGCGTTAATGAGTAATCTTATTGCGCTATTAAGCTTAAAGTTTCGTTAAAGGGTTAGTGTGCTGATACTTTTAGGGTTTGGCAAAACAAATCAAGCCATTGCAGAATCGCACGCACCTGTTTTAGTGTTTGATGATGGTTTTAGGACGCTAAGTTACGATAGCTTTGGGAATGCACTATATCCTAGTGCAGATTTATCAGACATTTTAACTCTACAACGCGATGCAACTATTATCACAAGCCCCGGAATCCCCCCAAGCAATGCAATGGTTAGGATGGCTTTAGAGTTTGTTAAGCAGAATCCTAAGGCATATTTTTTTAGTGAGTATGATTTTTTTGTGCCCACAATGCCCCCTTCTGTGTGGATTAGTGGCACAAATGGCAAAACAACAACCACACAAATGCTAACACATTTATTGCAGCACATTGATGCAAAAAGCGGCGGAAATATCGGCACACCTTTGGCAAAATTGGATTCCAACTCTCCGCTTTGGGTGCTAGAAACAAGCTCTTTTGCTTTGCATTATACAAGACTTGCAAAGCCTAGTTTGTATCTTTTATTGCCACTCTCACAAGATCACATTAGTTGGCACGGAAGCTATGAAGCTTACATTAAAGATAAATTAAAGCCTATTTTATCGCTGAAAGAAAAAGAGATTGCGATTTTACCAAAGAGTTTAGAGGGGCATTCTTATTGTAAAAAATCTTTAGGAAAGCTTGTGTTTTATGAAAATTCTAAGCATTTAGCGCAAGCTTTTGAGATAGATTTAGAAAAAATTTCTTTTAAAGAGCCTTTTTTGCTAGATGCAACTTTAGCATTGTGTGGGGCAAAGATTTTAACGCTACAAACAGATTATGCGCTTTTGAATGCTTTTGAAATTGGCGCACATAAAATGGAGGAATTTTACGATGAGTTTGGGAATCTTTGGGTAGATGATAGCAAGGGGACAAATCTTGATGCAACAATGGCAGCATTGCAATGCTATCAAGATAAAAGGATTCTGCTTGTGTTAGGTGGTGATGATAAGGGGGCGGATTTAAATCCATTGTTTGCTTTGATGAAGGTTTTGCAAAAAGGTAATGGGATAGAGATTTTTGCCATTGGAAGCAACACAGATAGGCTTTGTGAATTAGCACTTGGTATTGTGGAATCTAAAGCGTGTTATACGCTTGAAGTGGCGGTAGAGAGTATAAAGGAGAGATTATTGGAATCCAAAAACGATTCCATAAACGCTTCTATAAAATGTGTAGCAATGCTATCCCCTGCTGCTGCAAGTTTGGATCAATTTAGCTCCTATAAAGAAAGGGGGGAGAAGTTTAAGCTTTATGCGCTTAGTTAAACTCAACAGGATCCATATCAATGTCGCAGGTAAAATTTCTTAGCGGTAAAAGCGCAGTGTGCAAGTCTTTTGCACTTTTTGAGCGCAACATTATCAAATAACGCCATTTATCTAAAATGCGTTCAATCGGAGCTTCTCCACTACCTACAATCTCTACATCAAGCCTATTTTCTTGGATTTTTTGCTTTAAGGCTTCTAAAGCTTCTTGCATAAGTGATTGTGCTTTTGCTTGATTTTTATGATTAAAATGAATGAGTGCTAAACGCACAAAAGGGGGATATAAATTCTGGCGCATCACAAGTTCATCTTCTAAAAAGGTTTGGTAATCTTTTAAATAATGTCTAAAAAAGTCTTCATATTGTGTTTGGATTAGCACTTCGCCATTTTCTTTTCTACCGCTTCTCCCTGAAATTTGAAACATTAACGCTAAGGCTCTCTCTCTTGCTCTATAATCGCTTCCTTTTAAAAGATAATCAAGTCCTAAAATTACACTTAGTGCGACATTGTGATAATCGTGTCCTTTGGAGAGCATTTGCGTGCCAATTAAAATATCAATGGTGCGGTGATTAAATGCGCTAAGGGTTTGGGAGAGTTTTTTTTGCGTGGTGATAGAATCACGATCAAAGCAAGCAATGCGACTTTGTGGCAGCGACTCTTGCAAGGTTTTAGCAAATTCTTGTGTGCCTATGCGTAAAGATTGTAGCATTCCTTTACACTTGGGGCAATTTTGTGGAATAGGGCTTGTGTAGTGGCAGTAGTGGCACTTTAGACTAGCATTTTTTGCGTGCAAGCTTAAAGACACGCTGCAATTTGGGCATTCAATTGTTTCTTGGCATTGCACGCATAGCAAATGCTTGAAATTTGCGCGTGTTGGTAAAAACACAATGGCTTGCTTGCCATTTTTTAAGGTTTTTTGCAAGGCTGTTTCTATTTGTGTGGATTCTGTGTTTTTAGATTCCATATCTTTGCAAAAATGGTAGCATTTTTGTGTGTTAAAATGCGTGCCTTTTAAGCGAAAGAGATTATTGTTTTGTTTAGCGCGCTGATAGCTTGTAGCAAGCGGCGTTGCAGAACCTAGAATAATTTTGATATTTTGTGTTTTTGCAAGATAGAGTGCCACATCGCGTGCGTGGTAGCGTGGAGTGGAGCTTGATTTATACGCATCATCGTGTTCTTCATCAATAATAATGGTGTCTAAATTTGATAGAGGTAAAAACAAAGCGGAGCGCGCACCTGCTAGGATTCTAACTTTGCCTTCTTTTAAGTTTTGTAAGATTTGACTTTTCTTTGTTTTTGTAACTTTAGAATGCCAAAATGCAAGACAATCTCCAAAAACAGCCTTTAAGCGTTTTTCTATTTGTGGAGTTAGGGAAATTTCAGGCATAAGAAAAAGTGCGTTTTTGCCCTTGTTTAGACTTTGGTTAAAAAGATGTATATAAATTTCTGTTTTCCCGCTACCTGTGTCGCCAAAGAGTAGAGATTCTTGTTGCTTTGTGATGTAATTAAAGGCTTCAAGTTGCTTAGGATTTAAAGGATTAGGAGAAAAATTGAGAGATTCTAATTTTAATGCGCAAGCGTTATCAAAAGGAGTGAAAAGGCTATAAGCAAGGGAGCGTGAGGTGCAATAATAGCTTGCAATAAATTCTGCAAGGGTGCATTGGGCTTGTGAGAAGTGAAAGTCTAAAGGCGTGGCTTCTTTACATTCAAATTTTGGCTTTTGGCATTGTTGAAGCACTATTCCTTGAAGGGTTTTAGAGAGCAGGGGAATGCGAACAAGTGCGCCTTTTTCAAGCGGAGTTTTGCTAAAGTAAGTTAATAGCGGGGAGGCTTGCTTTAAGATTATAATGTGATAGAAAAATTCTTGCAAGCTTAATAAGAGTTTTTTGCGTTTTGGAGTTTTTGTGTAGCAGAAGAGATGCTAGCTTCTAATGTGGTTTTGATTTCATAGGATTCCAAAAATGCGCGTAAAAGCTCGCGCGGATTTATTGTGTTTGAAGAATCCGCAAGGGATTTTAGTGCTTCAAATGTGGCAGGAGAGATTTCTTGTGTGGGAATATCAAAGAAACGCCCTGCAATGCAGACACGAAACACATTCTCCATAAACTAGCGTCCTAGTGCGTTTTGGATTTTATTGAGCACATATTCTAATTCGCGTTCTTTTGCGCTAATTTCATCATAAAGAGAGCTAATTTCAGAATTTTTGGCTTCATTTTCTGCTTTTAAAAGCACAATTTGCTGGCGTAAAGATTGGTTTTCATCGCGTTGTTTTTGAAACTCACAAACAAGAGTTTCAACGCTTTCTAGGAGCTTATTTGAAATATTTTTAGCCTCTTCCATTACGATTCCTTGATTGAAATGAGTGCTATATTTTAGCATTATTTCTTTAAGTTTTTAGGAATTTGCTAAAAAATTTAAGGGAGCAAGGTTTTAAGTGTGGTGATTAAATGCGTAATTTCTTTTTGTGTGTGCGTGTAATGCACATTTAGCCTAATCCAGCCGGGCTTTTGGGTGAAAGTTGTGTCATCCTCTAATCCTAACAAATCGTGTCCATAAGGTCCAGCACAAGAGCAACCTGCGCGCACTAGGATTCCGTATTCTTTGGATAATTTTTCTGCTAATGCAAAGGGTTCAATCCCTTTAATGTTAAAGGCAAAAATCCCTAATGTATTGTGCGCTAAGTTCCCATAATGCGTAATGCGTGGCTCATTTTCTAAAAATTCTCTAAATTGCTTAATGTAGGGAAGTTTGGCTTCTTTTATCCATTCTAGTCCGATTTCTTCGCGTAAGGCAAAACCTAAATATGCGCGTAAAAATGCTAAAATTCCGGGAGTCCCTGCTTCTTCTCTGATTTCATCAATTCCAAAATATTTTGCGCTTGTGCGTGAAACATAGCCCACAACCCCCCCACCACAAAAAGTAGGTGGAAGTGTTTTATCAATTAAGGCGCGGTTGATAATAAGGATTCCACTACTTCCGATGCCACCAAAGAGTTTGTGTGGGGAGAGAAAAATTGCATCATAAAATTGCGGAGAAATGTGCAAATAAGAAGCACTGCTAGCGCAATCAAAGCAAACAATTCCATTATGCTTGCGTATAAGATGAGAGATTTCTTGGTAGGGAATTATAATTCCGCTTACATTTGAGCCTAGAGCAAAAGAGCCAATGATTTTACGCCCTTGATTGGAATCTAAAATGTGCTTTAAGGCTTCAGTATCAAAAAGTCCTTGTGCATTTAGTGGCACTCGCACGACTTCACACAAGCCTTCTCTAAAGCTTAGTTCATTGCTGTGGTGTTCATAAGGACCTATGATAACTAAGGGGAATTTGGATTTATCAAGCTTTGATAGGTTTAAAATCGCGCGTGTTTTAGGGGGGATATAAATACCTAGAAGTTCTTGAAATTTTTTAATTGCCGCTGTTGAACCAAAACCACAAGAAATGAGTGCGAAATTGGAATTTAAAGAGTTGGAATCTAATTTGAAAAAGCCTTTTAAACGCTCTCTTGCTCCTTCATAAAGTGCGCTCATAAACTCAGCATTTGCATTGCTTTGGGAATGTGTGTTAGCATAAAAGGGTAAAATGGAGTTGATGCGTGATTCTACGCATTTTGCGCCAAGCCCGCTAGCAGTCCAGTCAAAATAATAGAATCCTTTTTGCAAAATGCAAGCCTCTTTTAAAAGATTGCGTTTGGATTCCATAGCATTGGGCAATGCGTTTAAAAGGGGAGCAAAGAAGTCCATAATTCTCCTAAAATCTTGCAAAAAGTAAAAGGCAGTGCATTTTACCAAAGTAATGTTATACTTTTACTTTATTTTGGAGTTTTTAGATCTTTAATGGAAAATATTATTACCTTTGGAATTGTTGCAGTTTTAATTGTTGTTGCGCCTTTTTTAAGTTCTTTTACGCGCTTGCCTTTGGTGGCTGTGGAAATTGTGTTAGGTGCTCTAGCGTTTCATTTTGGGCTTTTTTCGCATTTAGCATCTTTAGAGTTTGTTGCACACATTGGGTTTTTATTTTTGATGTTTCTATGCGGTTTAGAAGTGGATTTAAAGGCTTTTACAAAGCTTGGCAGTGGGTTTTTAAAATCTGCGTTTTTGTATTTTTTGATTCTTTATGGTGTGGCGTTTTTGTATGTGTTAAACACAAATTTATCAGAGTTTTACATTGCGGCACTTCCTGTTATGAGCCTTGGAATGATTATGGCAATGCTAAAGGAATATCCTAAAAACACTCCTTGGTTAAAGCTTGCATTAAATGTTGGAATCCTAGGGGAGCTCATTAGCATCATAGCTCTTGTAGTGCTAAATGGTGCATATTCACACGGGCTAACTTGGGAGTTGTATAAGACACTGCTTGTGCTGTTTTTATTTTTAAGTGTGATTGTTGGATTTTTTAAGATAGCAGATGTGTTATTTTGGTGGTTTCCCTCTTTAAAATTCTTTTTCATTCCAAAGGATTCTAGCAAAAATCAAGACATTCGCTTTAGTGCAATGCTGTTTTTTATCTTAATTGGAATCACACAGATTTTAGGTTTAGAAAGCGTGCTTGGAGCATTTTTAGCTGGAATGATTTTAGCCACATATTTCCATCATCAAAAAGGCTTGGCAGAAAAGTTAAATGAGTTTGGTTTTGGATTTTTTATCCCGCTATTTTTTATTTATGTTGGCTCTACGCTGGATTTAAATTTAATGTTAAAAAATTTGCATTTATTGTCTTTGACGCTAAGTATTATTGCGATTATGGTGTCCTTGCGTTTAATTGCAGCATTTGTTGCGTATTACAGATATTTTAAAAGTTATGTCAAAACGACACTCTTTGCTTTTAGCCACGCAATGCCTTTAACCTTTTTAGTCGCCACTGCACAGCTTGGAATGCAATTTGGCGCAATTAGCACAGAGGAGTATTATGCGCTGATTTTAGCTGCATTAATGGAGGGAATTTTATTAACCATTGCAATTAAAATGCTTTATAGTTATTGGATACAAACAGATAAGACTAACATTAAATATTTTAGATAACAAGTGAGGGCTTAATGGAATACCTTTTGCTTGCTTTTTCTTAAATTTTTTATAATTTTTAGAAAAGGTAGGCAAATGACTAGCGTATCTAATTCTCTTTATAGCAATCCAAACTCCACTAATTCTACAAATTATAAAGAGAGACAAGAATCAAACACACAATCTACAAGCCAAAATAATGGGGCAATCCAACAAAAAATAAAAGAAGCTATCTTTTATGATATGGTAGCAATTTATGGGGATAGCCTTACAAAATCTAAAAATTCTATGCTGTTAAAACAATATTTGCTAGATAATGTCTCTCTCCCAACAGAGCAAACATTTAAAGATTCTAAAAATATTTTATCCCAAGAAATTAATGATATTTTAAATAATGCCCAAAGCAAGGGGCAAGATAGCAAAGAATTCCATGCATTACTATCATTTGCAAAAACTTTTTTTGAAATGGACAAATCAAGGGAGGATAGCAAACAACAATTATTAACCCTCTTAAAACAAGGGCAAAGCCGAGAATATGCCACAAGCGATGCGTTTTATCACAAGCTTTTTACAAAAACTAAAGCACCTAGCACGATGACTTTAGGAGAAATGGATGCAGTGATTGCAAGGAATGAAAAGCAAGGTTTTTTAAGGGATTATAGCTCTAATAATGAACAAGTGGCAAGTTTGCTTGAGGATTTTTTTGCATTTGCGGATTTTTATAACCTGATTCCACAAGAGAGTAAAGATAAAATTTCAAAACATCTGCAAATATCCCAAAGATACCTTTATAATCAAGCAGGAGAGCTAGAAAACCGCTTGCAATTAGAGAATTTTACCATTTCTTGGGGAGGGCAATGGCACTCTCTTTGATGCTTACCTAAGCGGCTCTAAAATCTCTATTACCTCACAAGTTCTATCCAATAATTTGCTCATCTCCCTTACCTCTAATTTTGATACTTCCCAAAGCATTTTTGATATACTCAATCAAAAAGAAAAACTAGAAAAGGAAAATCAAGATTTAAAAAGCAAACAAGCCATAAAAGCATATAACTATAACAATGGATATTCTAGCACTTTAACTTCTAAAATCTCTAAAGAAATAGATAGCTTCCTTAATCAAATGATTAAGGAAGCAAAAGCATAATGCAAAAAATGCTTTTATTGTGCATTTTTTTGCTTAGTATGACAAGCTTTGCTTTTAATCCCTAAAAGAACTCCATAATCAATATACTACTAAAGCATTCAATATCAATTAAGGAATAAAAATTGCTTAAGGATTTAGAAATATCATTTAAAGGAAAATATGATGTTGGCAAATGTAGCAAATTACAAGCCTTTAGAGATACAAAGTGATTATTCTAGAGAGAGCAGAAAAGACAATCAAGAATTAGCGGAACAAACAGGCTTTCATCAGACATTAAATCCTGATTCCTACAACAATTCTTCTTGGTATTTAGGAGCATATATTACAAGCCCAGAATTTACTTATCCAAGCAATCCTCTTAGTTTTAAAAATACACTAGAACAATCCCTAACTTCAAAAGCAGCAAGTCAAATGCAAGACTTCCTAACCTCTCCACATTTAGCAAACTTAAAAGAAGCAACGGATTTCTCTAGGACAGATTCTAAAAATACCTTTGGTGGATATAGCATAGACAAATATGGATTTGTGGGAGAAGATTTTAACAAGGCAGCAAATTTGCCAAGTGATTACAAAATCCATAAAAATGCCTTACAGGCTTTGAATGATTATTTTACAACTCCTATTGCAAGAGAAAAAGACAATTATTTGCCAGAATTTGAATCCATTGACTTAATCGCAGGGGCAAGAAATTATGCAAATGACAAAAGGCAGCCAACACTCCATTAATGCAGGATTACAGCAATAAAAAGGGGGGAATTTAGAAAAGAGGGAGTGCTATTAATGTATGCGTTTAATAGTGATTCCTTTGCTAAAGCGCAATCGCCACATACGCAACTTAGTGAATATGGAAAATTCTAAAGAGGAATGCCAAACAACTATACTCCTGATGGTCTTGTGGAATCCACTAAAGAAAAAACTCCTGAAGAAAAGACCAAAGAAGCAAAAGACGCTTTAATGGCATATTATATGAAAGCCCTTGAAGAATCAAAAGAGAAAGAGGATTCTGTATCTAGCAACGCTGTCAAAGAAATCAATAAAAAAGAATCAATGAGCTAGAAGGAAGTTTAATGGATAAAGTAGCCAAAAAAGTGTAACCTTGCGATAAATTAGAGTTTAATGACACACTTCTATGCGTCCATTGTTGCGGCGGATTTTACCTTCCAATTCATATTCAAATAACACTTCGCCAAAGCGCAAAAAGGCTTCTTCAAAAAAGGGATTGCTTTGACAAAAATCTAAAATTTCATCGCTTAAATTCCTTGAACTAGGCGTAATATTGGAATCCAAAATGCTAGCACAAATCTCACTTACAAATTCATCTATATCCCAAATCACTTTTGCTTGATTGTTTTTAGCCAAGCTCTGCGTGCCAAGACTCTGCCCTAAATGGTGGGGTGGCACAAAGATGTTTTTTCTAAGGCTTAAAGCATATATTGCGCTCTGCATTGAGCCGCTGTATAAATCTGCCTGTGGAATCACAACGCATTCTCCTAGGCTTATTACAATTTTATTGCGTTCTAAAAAAGAATAGCGATGTGGCGTGTAAGTGGGGGCAAATTGGCTAAGAATCAAGCCTTGCTTATAGATTTTAGAAATCATTGGCGCATTGCTTCTAGGGTAAATATAATCTAGGGAGCTAGGGGAAATCATAATCGTGTTTGGCAGGGAATTTGCGTGGGCTATGATGTCAATGCCTAAGGCACCGCCGCTTACAATTACGATTCCATTTTTGCTGAGTTTTTGTGCGATTGTTTGGGTAAAATTTTGCGCATAAGGGTTTGGATTGCGTGTACCAATAATAGTAACTTTTGGTGCTTTTAAAAGTTCTAAATTGCCACAATAATAAAGAGTTTTTAGCTCTTTTATGTGTGCTAGTGTTTGGGGGATTTTTGCAAGTTTTTTAGGTTTGGTGTTGGAATCTTCTAAAATCATTTTTCTTGTCTAACAATGTAGATGACTACGGAATCTACAAAGCCGCAACGGCGATAACCATCACTTTCTCCCTCGCCTTCAAATTGATCTAAAATGGCTTTTGCTTCGTGATTTTGGAGAAGTTTTACAAGCTCAAAGCTTTTGCCATAGCGTTCAAAATAGCGTTTTAATGTAATAGACCAATTGATTTCAATATTATGTAAAGCTTTCTCAATTTGTTTTAAATAGGCAATCTTTAAAAGTGAGCCGATTTTATCTATCCAATAATCAATCTCTAAATATTCGCCAAATAGCACCATTGCGTGCTTTGCATTGCCATTATACGCATAAGGCTTTGCTTCCTCATAATGGTGTAAAAAATCTTTAGTAAATTCTTTAAATTGTTCCATTGTGCGCAAGCTTTCAATCTCATCAATTAAAGCATACACCTTTTTAATATCCTTTGCCTCAATGGCATTTAGCAGCTTTTCTTTTTGTTGCATTAAAACAATGCGCTCATTTGCAGTGCGTTTTAGGGTTGGGAAAACAAGCAGTGTTTGGGCGATTTTCTTTGCTTCTTCATAGTGGAAGTTTTTTTCTAATTCAATTAAGTTTGCTAGCATCCGTTCACCTACAAGTAAGACTTTTTTGTATAAATCTGTTTCGCGTAAAAAAGAGAATTGAAAAGTTAAGCTAAAATATTCTTTGAAATTTTGCTTTTTTATCAATGCTTCTGCCTTTTCAAACACATCACAATTCCGCAATAGTTGGACAATAAGCTCTTTTTTTGGCGTTTTATTAAAGGGGGCTAGAGTTTGTTCAGCTAGGCGTTTGTTAGCATCTGCATTTTCAATCAAAAGTTTTTTAGCGTCAAAAAATGCCTTATTCCAAATATTTTCTAGCTTCTCATATGCTTGAGTCTTGACAAGGAATTTCGTTGTTTTAAGCATTTCGTAGGCTTTTGTGTAGTCTTTTTTAGCGATGAATTCTAAGAATGTTTTGACACCATCTTTTTGCGCAAGATAAAAGCTAAATTCATTTTTCTTAGAAGGGCTAACCACAAAGGGTTCAGTCAGCTCTATGGCTTCTTCAATAGAATCTTGGTTGAGTAAATCAATGGCTTGGCGGAGAATTTGTGGCCAGACTTCGTCAAAGATTTTGGTTAAGGGATGAATGCTTAAAAAGACATTGTTATTGATTGCTTCTCTTGCGCTTTTATAATCCTTTCTATCAAGGCTTGCTTGTAAATCGTCTTTGCCCTCATTATAGTTAATAATTAGCAGTGAGCCATCAACAGAGCCAATATATAAATAATCGTGCGAAAAAGTTAGGGATGCAGTTCCTGCGTGATCGTTTTTAATCTCCATAGCTTTTGTATTGTCTTTTAATGCAATAACATAGAGCGTATTAGAGCGCGTTCCAACGAGAGCGTAATTTTCTTCAGAATCTATTGCAATGCTTGTGGGCCAAAAAGCAAAAGGGTATTCTTGGGAAATGATTTTACCATCTTTTAGGCTAAAAATAATGGAGGCATTGTTGCGGCAGACAAGAAGAATCTTCTCGTCATTGTCAAAAAATGCACAATCTTCTACAACATCATTTGTTGCAAAGTTAAATGCGATGTTATGCCGGAGCATATCAAAAATGAGTGTAAATTTATCAAATCCGCTAATGGCGACAAACTCACCGCTTTTAGAAAAGCGGATTGTGGAGATATAATCAGAGCGTGCAAGTAGTGAAGTGATAGGCAAAAAACTCTGCCCATCGTAGAAAAACACACGCCCATCTTGCCCGCCTGTTGCAAAAAATCGCCCATCATTTGAAAAAGCAGAAGATTCTACATCGCCATCGTGGTCCTCTAAAGTCGCAATAGGCTGCGGCTTTGCATTATCAAGTTTTATGATAAATGCCTTTTTTTCTCCAAAAATGGGAATACAAAAGTATGCTAGTGGAGAGACTCCAAAGGCGTGGGAGTAGCGGTGTGGGGATTCTACATTTTTAGTTACTTGAATGTTTTTGGAAATCTTTAGGGAGGAGTCAATTTCTACAATATGAAAAGTATTATCCACGCATAATGTGGAATCTTTAGATTGCATAATGTTTAAAATGCTACCTTGTAATTGTTGCATAGATTCTGGAGTTGTCATGCGCATTTTCCTTGCCACAATTTTTAAAAAGCTTAAGGGGGCTATTTTAGCATATTTTCTTTAAATAAGGCATTTATGGTGTGATGATTTCGTTAATATAAACAAGCTCTACGCCACTATTTTCCAAGTAATTTGTTGCATTTTTAAGTGCTAGAAGTGTTGCTTTATGGGGATGCCCAATAGCAATTGCATAGCCTTTTTGTTTAGCAATTTGCACTGCTTGAATGAGTTGCTCAGTAATTGTTGGAATCTCTAGAATGTTATCTAAGAAAACATCACGCTTTAAGGGAGTTTGTTGGCAGGGGTTAAATGCGACATAAGGGGATTTTGCATACACAGCGTTGGTTTTTGTAGTGCCGATGGTTTTGGAATCTACGAAGTTAATGCGGTGGGTTTTTAATGTTTCTAAAAGTAGCGACATTGATTCTAAATCTTGAGTGAATTTACTGCCTGTGTGGTTGTTGATGTAGCTTAAGTTTGGAAAATCTTGCTTGATTGTTTGAATATGGGATTCTATTTTTTCTTTAGAATCGCCCACAAATAGCCATTGATGTTCTTTTTGATAGAAGTTTAGTGCTTCAAGGGGTAAGTGAATCATATAAAAAGGAGCGATTTTAGCAATTTTTGGTGTATCTGGGTTTGCTTTACTTTTGGGAAATAAAGAGGGGGTGAATTTGAAGGGAATCTGTGTGATGGCTTGGTATTGCGCAAAAGTGCCTATATCATCAATGATGATTGCAAGTTGGGGTTTGTTACGCATACAAAAGTTGGAATCTAATTTTGGATTCTGTGTTTGGGAAGCTTGTATTTGGGGTGGTTGTGCTAGTGTTTTGCTTTGTGCTTCAACTTTAATTTGCTCTAAATGTTGTTGTAAAAAATCAATGTTTTTTTGGAGAAGTTCTGTGTTGTTTGTTGCAAGCGTTGTATGGTGTTTAGGAGTTTGTTGCTGGGAATAGTCTGTGGTTTCTTGCGGTTTTGGTTTTTTAAGGGTAAAGCTAAAGGCTAAAAGAATTAGTAATAAGGCGATGATTCCTATTGTAACGGGTTTAATTCTCTCCATTAATTCTATTTTTCTAAAAAAATCTCAACTTCAAGGGTGTTGAAATTTTGGTTAGAATCGGTTTTAATATCAATCTTTTGGGCATTTGTGTATTTTTTAATCACTGCTAAGATTTCTTGTTTCATAGCGTCTATATAAGGCACATTGATTGCACGCTCGTGTGCTAAAATCAGTGTTAAGCGATCTTTTGCTGCTTGTGCAGAGCTTTTTTTACCTTTGAAAAGATTGAAATTCATTGGAATAACCTTCCAAAAAAGCCTTTTTTTGCTTTTAATTCCAAAAAAGGCACATCTTCGCCTAAAATGCGTTTTGCAATGTTTTGGTATGCTTTAGCGGCAAGGGAGTCGGCATAAATTACAGGTTCTCCCGTGTTTGTAGAGGAGATGATTTTTTCATCTTCTGGCACAATCCCAATTAAGGGCAATGCTAAGATATTAAGCACATCTTCTATACTTAGCATTTCACCCTTTTCTACCATTTCAGGCTTTAGGCGGTTAATGATAATGTGTTTTTGCACTTCTTGCCCATTTTTTGCCTTTTGACTTTTTGCGTCAATGATTCCAATGACTCTATCTGCATCGCGCACGCTTGAAACTTCAGGAGTAGAAATGATAAGCGCCCTATCGGCTAAGAAAATAGAATGTTCAAATCCGCCTTCAATCCCTGCTGGAGAGTCTAAAAGCACGATGTCAAATTCTTCTTTGAGTTTATGAATGAATGTTCCAACTTTATCTTTATCTAGGATATTTTTATCCTTGCTTTGACTTGCGGGCAAGAAGTAGAGATTTTTTGCTTTTTTATCGTTAATGAGAGCTTGGGAGAGATTGCATTCTCCTTCCATAACATTGACAATATCATACACAATGCGATTTTCTAAACCTAAAATCATATCTAAATTGCGCAATCCAATATCAAAATCTACTGCCACAACTTTTTTGCCAAGCTGTGCTAAACCCACTGCTAAATTTGCGGTAGTCGTTGATTTTCCAACGCCACCTTTGCCTGAAGTAATTGTTATCACACATCCGCTCAAAATACATACCTTATTGCAAAATAGAGTTGGAATTATAGCGTCTGCTTCGTTAAAAAAGCGATAAAATTTATAAATTTTATCTAAAAAAGTGTCTTAAAATTTAGGGACTTTATCTGAAAGCTTTTGCGATGAATTGGCGATAAGCCGTATGCTATGATTGCTTGTATGTGTGCCTTTGTGCCATAGCCCTTATTGTGCGCAAAATCATAATGGGGATAGAGAGCGTGGAGTTTTAGCATTTCTGCATCTTTTGCGTTTTTTGCTAGAATGCTTGCTGCACTGATTGTGTAGAGTTTAGAATCACCTTTAATGAGTGTTTTTAAATGCGGAATCTTAAAAGCACAATTTCCATCAAAAATATAAAAGGGTGCATAAAGTGTGTTTAAAATCTCTTCTAAGGCTTCTTTAATGCAAGAGCTTAAACCTTTTGTGTCAATAGCATTTGCTTCTTTTTTGATGATTTTAAACTTTGCATACTCTTTTAGCGCATTTGCTAGAGCATCGCGCTTTTTTTGGCTTAAGGCTTTGGAATCTTTTAAGGAGTTTTTCAAGGACTCTGGGAGTTTGTCTAAAATTGCACCACACACAAAAAGTGAGCCTGCTACACAGCCCCTGCCCGCTTCATCAATGCCACAAATTTGCGTATTTTGTGGGATATTCAAAGACTTTAAAATTTCAGATTCCATTTATTCTTTCTTTTATTTCAAAATCACTGCTAACACTTCTTTAAAATCACTCACAGGGTGGATTTTTAGCCCCTCTTTGACTTCTTGTGGAATTTCATTTAAATCCCTTTCAAAATTTTTCTTAGGGATTAGCACTTCTTGCATTCCAGATTTATAAGCAGCGATAAGTTTTTCTTGCAAGCCACCAATGGGTAAAACTTTTCCACGCAAGGTAAGCTCCCCTGTCATTGCAACATCACCACGCGCTTTTTTGTTTGTAAGTAGTGAGGAAAGTGCGCTAGCAATGGCGATTCCAGCACTAGGACCATCTTTTGGCGTAGCACCTTCTGGGACATGCAAGTGAATGTCAAAGCGATTATAAATTTCACTTGCGCTTGGCTTTAGCTTAGAATCAACCTTAAGCGTGCCATTATCAATTAGGGATTTCACATAAGAATAGGCAATTTTGGCACTCTCTTTCATTACATCGCCTAAATTTCCAGTGATTTGCAAGCCCCCCTTGCCCTTAATTTTTAAGGCTTCAATCTTTAGCACATCACCGCCCACACTTGTCCAAGCAAGCCCATTAACAAGCCCAACCTCTGCATTTTTGCTTGCGTTTTCAAATTCGAACACAATCTTATCTAGGTAGTTTGGAAGTGTTTTTTGGGTGATGAGAATCTTTTTTTGCGTTTTGGATTCTGCATTTTTTTCTATGTCTTGCAAAATTTGCTTGCTCACTTTACGCAAAATTTCTGCAATCTTGCGCCTTAGGTTTCTAACTCCTGCTTCCCTTGTGTATTTTTCAATTAGCATTTTAATCCCAGCTGTGCTAAAGCTTACTTCAGAGTTCAGTAAGCCGTGTTTTTTCAGTTCTTGGGGAATGAGATATTTTTTTGCAATCTGCTCTTTTTGGTCAGGCGTGTAGCTATTAATGTTGATAAACTCCATTCTATCGCGCAAAGGTGTAGGAATTGCGCTAATATCATTAGCGGTGGCAACAAAAATCACTTGGCTTAAATCCAAATTAAAATTTGTATAATAATCTCTAAATTCTTTATTTTGCTCAGGATCTAAAATTTCTAACAAAACAGAAGAGGGATCGCCACGGAAAGAATTGCGGATTTTGTCAATTTCATCTAGCACAACCACAGGATTCATTTCCTTTGCATCAATTAATCCTTGCACAATTCTGCCCGGCATTGCTCCGATGTATGTGCGACGATGCCCGCGCAACTCACTTACATCTTCTAGCCCCCCTAATGCAATCCTTACTAATTTACGCTTTAATGCTAGGGCAATGGAGTTTGCAAGGCTTGTTTTGCCCACGCCCGGAGGTCCATAAAAACAAAGGATTGTGCCTTTGGCTTCCATTAGGCTTTTAGAATCTTTGGAATCTAAATTGGATTCTGTTTTTTCTTGGCGCACTTCTATTAATTTACGCACTGCAAAATATTCTAAAATGCGTTCTTTTGGCTTTTCTAGTGCGTAATGGTCTTTGCTAAGTTGCTTTTGCACGGCGTGAATTTCTAAATCTTTTTTTGCATAAGTTCCAAAGGGTATGTCAAGCACCACTTCTAAATAATTTTGTAATAAATTTGCATCGGCACTATCTTGGTGTATTCTTGAGAGTTTATTGATTTGCTTTTGGATTTCTTTGTAGGTTTCTTTTGGGGTAAAGGGCTTTATGGATTCTAGCTTCTGGCGGTATTCTTCAATCTCAGAATCCCTATTAAAATCTCCCCCAAGTTCTCTTTGGATTTGCTTTAATTGTTCTTTTAAAAAATATTCTTTATTGACTTTTTCCATTTGAGAATTGACTTTGTTTTTAATCTCTTTTTGGATTTGCTGGGCGCGGATTTCTTCCATTGTGATTTCAATTAAGCTTAATAGGCGCTCTTCTGGGTTGTTTTCTTTAAAAATTTTATACGCTTGGTCTTTTTTTAAGCGGATGGCACTTGAGATTAAATCCGCTGCGCGATTAGGTTCGTTTGTGTCGTTAATGCTTTTTAGTAAATCTTGGGGGAAGTGCTGGGAGATATTATAAAGTGTGCGTAATTTTTCTTTTAAAACTGCCAAGATTGCTTCAATGCGCACAGCATCATAAGGCAATGAGACAATAGGTGCAACCCTAGCAATGCGTGGAGTTTTAGATTCCATTTGTAAAATGCTACCACGGCTTAAGCCTTGAAATAAAATTTTAATGCGTCCCTCAGGCAAGGCAACACGGCGCATAATTGTGCCAATGACACCTGCATCATAAAAATCTAGTGTGTCGTTATCACTAGGCTTAGAAGGCGCAATAAAGATAAGCTTGTCTTGACTCTCCATTGCTACATCAATAGCTTTTAGGTTTTCCTCATCGCTAATAAATAAAGGAGCAATCATAAAAGGATAAAGAAGCATATCCTCATCCACAATAAGCGGTAAATCTTTTGGAAATTCTCCATAACGCGTTAATTGCATATTCATTCCTACATTCCTACCATTCAAAAAGTTTTTGATACCAAGGCGATTTTACATCATCGCGTAAGACATCTTTTAGCCACTGCACTTCTTGCGTTTTCTCTTTGTAATACTCTGCTCCACTCCCTTTTTTTCTGCGCTCATAAAGGCGTGCGATTTCTTCATTGAGTGTAAGATTGGATAGCTCTAGGCGCAAAAGCATTGAATCTACCATTGGGCGGTAGCGGGAATAGGGATATTGTTGTGTAAATTCTTTGGCATCTCTAATGGAATCTAAAAGCAACTGCTGGTCACGGAATTGTTTTGAAAACGCAAAATAATTAGCTTGGAGTTTTAAAAACTTAATAAAGTCAATGTTCTCTGCGCTACCAAAGCGTTTTGTAAATTCATCAAAATAAAATCCTGCAAGCATATATTCTTCATTTTGCATATGTGCGCGCCCTAAAATTAGCATTGCTTCACGAAGCAAAGGAGAATTTAAATGTTCACTTTGCAGGGACACAAAATAACTATCCGCCTTTTCTAAATCCCCATTGCGGATTTCTTTTAGCATATTTTGATACCAATAATCGGCTGGTTTATTGACTTCATCAAGGGCTAAACCGCTGTTTGTTTTAGAAGAACAGGCACTAAAAATCAGAGCAATACAAAGATTGAAAATAGAAATTTTAATCACTTGATACACTAAGCTTCCTTAATTATTGTAGTTTTATTGGGATAAGAATTTCAAATTAATGGGCGTAATTATAGCGGATTTGTCAATAATTTTTCTAAAATTTAGATAAATAAAATTGATTTTTTGCTGGAATTGCGATAGAATCACACATAAGACTTTGGCACAAAACGCTGTCTGTCAAAAATCAATACAAAAAGGCGCAGTGAGGAACGCGGTATGGAATTTGAAGTGAAATCACCAATTTTGGGTTTTGAGCAGATTAAAAAAATGACATTAGAGAAAATTGTAAAAGATGATGAGACTTTTATGCAACTTAAGAGTTTGCACGATGATGGAATTTCTTTTACTTTAATCAATCCTTATAGCGTGCGTTCTGATTATGAATTTGAAATTCCAGCACCCATTAGAGAAGCTTTAGAGTTGAAGGATTCCACAAATATTGCTGCCCAAAACAATCAAGTTGTAACGCTAAATATCGTCTGTATCCAAGAGCCTATCCAACATTCCACAATTAACTTCTTAGCTCCTGTGTTATTTAATTTTGAAAATAAAACGCTTGCACAAGTTGTCTTAGAAAACCAAAAATATGAAAACTTTGGGTTAGCAGAGCCAATTTCTAAATTCTTTGATTTCACACAGCAATAATTTTCAATGAAAACCTTAATCCTTTTAGGTTACGGCAAGATGGCAAGGTCCTTAGCGCAGGGCTTAAAAGATACCTACAAAATCTTAGTAACAGGGAGAGATTCTGCTAAAATCCAAAATTTTTGCAATACTCTTAATGTAACTCCGCTTTATTTAAACGATTTTACTTTGGACATTACAGGTGCTGAGGTTTTGCTTTGTGTGAAGCCTTATGCGCTCACTTCTTTTATGTTTCAAGGTAGGGCAAAATGCGTGTATTCTATCTTAAATGCTGTAAGCTTAGAGCAGTTAAAAGCAACAATGGAATCGGAATTTTATATCCGCGCAATGCCTAATGTGTGTGCGAGTGTCAAGCAGTCCCTTACTAGTCTTTGTGGTGATGCGCAATGCAAAGAGGAAGCCTTTAGAGTTTTTAATTCCATTGGCAAAAGCATTTGGTTAGAAGAGAAGCATTTTCCGCTAGCTACGGCACTTGGGGGTTGCGCTCCTGCGTTTTTAGCCTTTGTTGCAGAATCGCTTATTGATAGCGGGGTAACTTATGGGCTAAGTAGGGAGGATTCCACACAGATTGTGCAAACGCTTTTTAGTGGATTTGCTAGTCTTTTGGAGCAGAGTCATCCTGTGCTCTTAAAAGAAAGTGTAATGAGTCCGGGAGGTTCTACTGCTCAAGGTGTTGCTATGCTAGAAAAGCACGCCCTTAAAAATGCCTTTTTAGAAGCAGTTTTGGCTTCTAAAAACTCTGCTTAAAATTGTTCATTTGATTGATATTTTACAAACACAGCGCAATTGTAAAACTTTTGCCATTCTTGGTGGAAGTGGTTCGGGTAAAACGGCACTTTCTTTAGAGATTGCAAGGGAGTTTCCTTGCTCCATTCTCTCTTTAGATTCTTTAAGTATTTATAAAGAAATTAATATCGCAAGTGCAAAACCTAGTAAAAAAGAGCGTGGAGAAATTGCACATTTTGGGATTGATGTGTTGTTTCCAAACCAAATACAAAATGTGCAAAACTTTATTAAGGAATTTAAAAAAGCACAAGCGTTTTGCACACAGCAGAATCAATTTTTATTAATTGTTGGTGGAAGTAGTTTTTATCTAAAAGCACTATTAAGTGGAATCTCTGTTTTGCCAAAGCATCAATCTGCCACAAAAGATAGAATCCAAAATTTAGGGGATTTGAACGCGCAATATGCGTTTTTACAAAAAATAGATTCCAACTTTGCAAGCTCTCTTAAGCCCCAAGATTCCTATCGCATTATGCGCGCATTAGAGATTTATTTTGACGCAGATTGTATTCCTAGTTTGTATTTTAAGGAGAATCCACCAAAGCCAATTTTAAGGGAGTGTGCAATTTTTGAGATTGTGCTAGATAGGGGGATTTTAAGAGAGAGAATTGCTTATCGCACAAAGGCTATGTTAGAGCAAGGATTAATTGATGAAGTAGAAAGTTTAATAGAGAGTTATGGAGAGGCGCATCAATGGGCAAAAAGCATAGGCATTAAGGAGGTTTTAGCCTATAAAAAAGGGGAGTTTAGCTTGCAAGAGTTAGAAGCGCAAATCACAACACATACTGCACAACTTGCAAAACGCCAAAGGACTTTTAATAAAACGCAATTTGCGCCGCATTTTTGTGATGCGTTTTTAGGCGTTAAAGAGGCGATAAAGCGTGCTTTTGGTTAAAGGTAGTTTTGGTAAAAATTTGTTAAAATCACGGAAATTTTTGCAGAGGAAATAAGGAGACTTATGGCAAGAAAGTTATTATGGGTAAGCCCTTTTAGTTTGCACGATACAAGTTCTGGAGCAGCAGTGCAGTGTAAGGCTATGTTGGAAGAACTTGCTAAAAAAGGGATAGAAGTTAAGGTGCTTGGAAGTTTCATTTTTGATTCGCCAAGGGGCACAACTTATTTTCCAAAGTTAGAAGAGGAGCTAAAAAGTCGTGGCACAGAGCCTGTGGTGCTTGATGATGAGGGAATCCAATACCACTATACCATTTGCCAAAGTCGCTTTATGGAGGATTTTACTTATACAGAATCTTGGAGTTTTTTTCAGTATTTTAGTTTGCTTTGCAATAGCTTTCGTCCGGATGTCGCAATGGGATATGGCACAGGGACAAGTGGAATTGCCATCCACGCAGAAGCTAAAAGGCGTGGGATTCCTTTTGTTTATCCCTTATGCAATGGGAATCATCCCTATTATACCTTTGAAGATTGCGATTTATTAATCACAGAATCCCAAGCAACTGCAAATTTATACGCAGCACGCGATAGAATTAATGTGCAAGCTAGTGGAATCTTTATTAACAAAGAGAAATTCGTCAGTAAAGACAGAGAGCCTAAATATGTAACAATGGTGAATCCTTGCGCACCAAAGGGGTTAAGTATTTTTGCAAAGCTTGCACACATTGCACAAAAAGAATTGCCAGATGTCAAGTTTCTAGCAGTAGATGGGCGTGGAAGTTTTGCAGAAGCTTTAAGCACTTTGCATTTGCCAAATAGCGAAAAAACTCCCTATGTTCCAAAAATGTTTAATAATGTAGATATTGCTTCACATACGGGAAATATGAAAGAAATCTATAAACTTACAAAAGTTTTAATTGCACCATCTCTAGCCTATGAGTCTTGGGGGAGGGTAGTAAGCGAAGCTGTGCTTAATAAGATTCCAACTCTTGTAAGTGCTAATAATGGAGGAGGATTGCAAGAAGCTATGGCGGGAATGGGGTTTGCGGTGAATGTGCCTGAAGAATGCTTAAAGGATTATTTAAGAATCCCTAGCGATAAAGAGATTAAAGAATGGTTAGATGCGCTTAAAAAAGCCTTGAAAAAAGATTTCTCTAAAGAGTTCAAAAAGGCACAACAGGAGCTTGATATTGCAACAAGCACGCAAAGATTATTAGAGATTTTAGAACCATTATTTGCTAAAAAAGCAAGTCAGAATCCACACATTATCCATAATGGAATTTTGCGAATGGAGCATAATGGGGGTTTCCGTTAAAAATTGGAATCTAAAATTATTTTAGCACTTGATGTTGGATTAAAACGCATTGGAGTTGCAAAATGCATTAATGGGATTCCACTTTGCCTAGAGCCGATTTTACGCAAAAATCGCAATCAAGCAGCAAATGCCGTGCGAGCTTTGGTTTTAGAATCGCAAGCTAGTGTGTTGGTAGTTGGAATTCCTTTTTTAGATCATGCAAAGGCAAAGGATTCCGTTGCAACAATGCAACGGCGCATTAAGCACTTTGTGGGGCTCTTAGAGTTGGAATCCCAAATGGAAATTGTTTTTTTAGATGAGTCTTTTAGTTCAAAAGAAGCATTAGATAGGCTGAGCGATAAAAAAATGCGCAAAAAAGCACACAGCAAAGGTGGAATCTTAGATTCTCTCGCTGCACTTGTGATTTTAGAGCGGTATTTAATGCGCCAAAAATAGCACTAAAGGTTTATCATTGAATAATAAATTTATTTGCACGCCCTGCTTGCCACTTAGTGTTGTGGCAATCTCATTTTCACTTTTATAAGCCTCTGGCAAAGAGATTCCAATTGATAAATTGTGTTCTGATAGCACAGCCTTAGAGCGTCCAGCAATGATGTTTGTAAATTCACAAATGACATCTAGTAACTCTTCATCGCTTTGGGATTCTTCACCTAAAAGCATTGTTGAAGCTTCTTTAACAATGCTTTTGCTAAAGCAAAGTGCTACCAAGCCATTCATATCGCCTTCAAATCTAATCATTGCTCCCATAATATCCGCTTGGGAAGTTTTGTTGTATTGGGTAACTTTATAATCTGTGCGTTTGGCACTCCCACCTGTGAGTGAAGAAAGCGTTTCAATGGCAGCATTGATAAATACAGGAAGTTGTGCTACAAGTTGTTTGGTTAAACCCTTGCGCTTTTGGTCTGTTATTTGATGGCTTTTAGCTAATTCTTGTATTTTTGGATTCTTTTTGCATTCTTCAATGCTATTAAAAAATAAAATATGGCTACGCGCACAGAGATTTTGTTTGTCATTATCTAAGTGGATTTTCAAACCGCAAATGGCGATACAGGATTCAAATCGCGTATTATTTAATGCTAAGGACATTATAAAATCAAGCACAGCTGGATTAAATTCTTTTGTTTCGCTTGCATCAAAAATAAACACTTTATAGCCTTCTCTGAGCCTAGAATTATGTGCTTGGATATTAAAAAATAAAGCAATGTTTTTATCCACTTTTTTATAAAGCGTGTAAGTTACGATTCCGTTTGCAATAGTAATAGGAATAAAATTATTTGTAATATCAAAGTAAATGTCATAAAGATAAATTGCTTTATCTAAGAGTTGGCGACGCTTAGCGATAAATTCGTTGCTAGTGCTAATGCAAACAACTTCATAGCCCTTAGCACTGAGTTCTTGAGAGATTAGTGTTTGCACCATATTGTCTTTGTCATAATATACAATGGTTTGATTAAGCGGTGGTGCTTTTAACCCTAGCAATAAGTTTGCCATACTCTCTGTGCGGAATAGCGGTAAGCTTTTGTTGGGAAATAGAGCCTTTAACTTAGGAAATTGTTCATCATTGTAATCCACAAAAGCCACCGCAACACTGACTTTATTTTGCATTGCAAGCAGGGCTTTTGCAATTAAGATTGTCGCACCTTCATCAAATTCTTTCACATTTTCAAAGGAAAAATACACTGCTTTTAGTGAAAGGGAACGGATTGTTGCGCTATTTGAAATGAGAACTTGGCAAATTTCTTTAGCTGCTTTCGTATCTAAACGCACATCAGGAGCATAAATGGCAATGTCGTGTTTGATAATTGGTCGCATAGTAAAAACTTAGTGATTTGGTGTTGTATAGATTTCTGCTTCTACTCTTCTATTCTCTTGCCTGCCTTCTTTTGTTGCGTTATTAGCAATAGGCTTTGATTCCCCATAGCCCTTAGCTTCTAGGCGTTCTGCGTGCACACCTTCATTAATAATTGCATCTTTAACAGCATTGGCGCGGCGAATGGAGAGTTTTTGGTTGTAGCCATCATCTCCTATGGAATCTGTGTGTCCGCTAATGGTGGCTGTTTGGTTTGGATTTTCTTTCATTGATTGTGCAAAATCTTTAATCTCTGCATTGTATTGTGGAGCAATCACAGAGGAATCAAAAGGGAATTGCACAGAGAAAGTGTGGATGTGTGAAAGTGTTGGTTTCTCTTCTGCTACCTCTATAATTTCCACTTCTTCTAGGATTTCTTCTGTCACTTTTACAACTTCTACTGCTTCCACTTCTTTGGCGTAAGTGCCAAAAGGAATACTAAAACCAACCATACCAACAATATCACTGCGCCCATCAAGACTAATCATATGTTTAAGTTCAGTTTTAAGGTGCAGAAAGTCTGCTAAAGCATAGCGCACACCTACACCATATTGTCCAAAAAAGTCGCTATCTACACTATGCAATTCATTGGAAATATGCTCATAACCAAACCCGCCTAAAATATAAGGAGAAACCTCGCTATGAATGTTGAATTCTTTGATTAAATCTACAGAGTAACGCTCCGCATTTGTTGATTCCTTTGAGAAATGATATTCTGTATTATTAATGTGTGCATAGCCTATTTCTAAAAGCACACTTGGCATAACACGCGTGGCAAATTTCAAGCCATAGCTTAAATCAATGTTGTCTGCATATTTATCATTGCTAATATGCCAACTTCCACCAATTTGTGGAGTGATTTCATACAGATTATCCGCTGCAAATACAGAAACCCCAAGTGCTAAAGAAAGCGCAAATATTTTTTTCATAGGATGCAATCCTTTTTTGTTTAAGTGGTGCATATTTTATCTAATAAATAATTTAGATAAAATTAGACTTTATAAAATTCTTTGAGATTTTTTTAAAAATTACATTGAGTAGAGATTTTGCGTGATTTTATAGGGAGGCTTTTGTGAGAGATTTTGAAACAATTGTGCAAAAACTTATTGCATTTATCCAAAATGAAGTTACAAAGCGTGGATTTAATGCGGTTGTTTTTGGATTAAGTGGTGGGATTGATTCTGCGGTGGTAGCTAGGCTTTGTCAGCTTGCTTTTAAGGAATCGCATAAAGCTTTAATTCTTCCTGCAAAACAATCTAGCAAAGAAAGCTTAGAACACGCCTTGGAGCTTTGTGGAAAATTTGGAATCCAAAATGAAATTCTTAGCATTGCAGGTCTCCAAAACGCATTTTTAGAGACTTTGCCAAATCTTGCACAATCTCAAATGCGCTTAGGCAATCTTAGTGCTAGGCTAAGAATGATTTGTTTATACGATTATGCCTTTGGAAATGATGCTCTTGTTGTTGGCACAAGCAATAAATCTGAGATTTTACTGGGTTATGGCACGATTTATGGAGATTTAGCTTGTGCAATTAATCCTATTGGAAATCTTTATAAAACGGAAATTTATGGGCTAGCAAAGGTGTTAGATATTCCACAAAATATTTTACAAAAGCCGCCAAGTGCAGATTTGTATGCAGGGCAGAGCGATGAAGCAGAGCTAGGATTTTCCTATGCAATCTTAGATAGAATTATGTTACTATTGCACGAAGGAAAGGATGATGTAGCGATTTTGCAAGAAGGTTTGCCAAAGGAAGCATTGCAATTAGTTAAAGTGAGAATGCAACGCTTTTTATTTAAGCAAAAAATGCCAACGATTGCGCAAGTTTAAAGGAAATAATATGCGAAAAATTCCCTATTTTATTCCAGATATTACTAAAGCAGAAAAAGATGCAATCCATCGCGTGCTAGAAAATCCTAGTTATGATATTGTCAGTGAGTTTGAAGAGGAATTTAGGAATTTTATTGGAATTGAATATGCCATAGCTACACTTAGTGGGACAACAGCATTTCATTTGTGTCTATTTGCTATGGACATTAAACGGGGCGATAAGATTATTTGTTCTGTAAATTGCCATCCTATGTTTCCAGAAATTATTCGTCATTTTGATGCTGAACCAATTTTTGTGGATATTGAAGAGGATACTTTTTTTATGTCCTTTGAAAAATGTAAAGAAACAATTGAAAAAATGGGTGTCAAAAAACTGCGCGCCATCATTGTTAGCCATACAGCAGGACAAGCTATGGATACAGAACCTTTCTTTGATCTTGCACAAGCGCATAATATTAAAATTATTGAAGATGCAACAATGGCATTAGGGCTTACCCATAATGGTGTGAAAATTGGTGCGAAAAAGAGTTTTGCAAGCATTTTTAGCATCGTGCTTGATGCCTTTAATCCTGTTGCGCAAACTGGAGTTTTAGCTACGCAAGATAAAGAGCTTGCTGAAGTGGCAGTATTGTTGCGCTATCACGGCATTATAAGTGAAAAAACAACCTCCACACGCCCGCAATATTTGTATGATGTTGTGGGAATTGGGAATAAATACAATGTAAGCTATCTTGATGTTGCCCTTTGTTTAAGTCAGCTTAGACGCATTGATTATATTATTAGCCGCCGCCAAGAGATTGCAAGATATTATCGTAAGAATTTAGAGAGTGTGCCGCACATTTCACTTCCTGTGGTTAAAAGCGAGCATACCTTTTTGCATTTTATTATTAAAGTGGATAAGAATCGCGACCATTTTGCAAAGGAGCTTAAAGAATGTGGAATCGAAACTGCATTGCATTTTGTGCCAAACCATTTATTAACTTATTATAAGACAAAATACAAATATAAGATTAGCGATTTTCCTGTTGCGCTTAAGAATTATCAGCAGATTTTAAGTTTGCCAATTTACAGCGCAATGCAACAAGCAGATACGGATTATGTGTGTAAGCAAGTCTTAAACCTTGCTAGTGTGCGTGTGTAAGGGATAAATGCGTAAAAGGGAGCGGTATTTTTATGCCCCAAGTGGAATCCAAAAACTTCTAGCCTTTGTGTTGCTGCCCTTTAGTTTTATCTATTGTGCCATTGCGACATTAAAGCGCAAGTTTGGGTGTTTTAGGGATTTTGGGATTCCAATTATTAGTGTGGGGAATTTAGTGCTTGGAGGCAGTGGAAAATCGCCCTTTATTATAGAAATTGCAAAGGATTATGCAGATGCGTGTGTGATTTTGCGTGGATACGGACGCAGGAGTAAGGGGTTAAGGATTGTGAGCCTAAAAGGTGCGGTGCAAGAGAGTGTAGAAAATGCAGGGGATGAAGCAATAATGCTAGCAAAAGCCTTGCCAAATGCAAGCGTGATTGTGAGTGAAAAGCGTGCAGTTGGAATCCAAAAAGCCAAAGAATTAGGGGCTAAAGTTGTATTTTTAGACGATGGATTCCGCTTTAAGTTTAAAAAGCTAAACATCCTTTTGCAACCTCAATTAGAGCCTTATTTTAGTTTTTGTATCCCAAGCGGTGGATATAGGGAATCTAAGCGTGCATATAAGGAAGCAGATATTGTGGCTAAAGAAGGAGTGGATTATCAACGGCAAGTAGAGTTAGTGCAGGCTACTCCTAAAATGCTACTTGTAACAGCAATTGCAAATCCGATGCGTTTAGATGAGTATTTGCCAGATGTGGTAGGAAAGATGGTGTTTAAAGACCATTCCTTTTTTAAGAAAGAAAAGATTTTAAAGGAATATGAACGCTTAGGTGCAACTTCTTTGCTTGTTACGCAAAAAGACGCCCCAAAGCTAGAAGGCTTTGGTGTGCCTCTATCGCTTTTACAATTGCAATTAAAGATTAATCCGACAATTATAGAGCGCATTAAAGATTATGTTGCAAAGGTTTAGAGGGATTTAAAACGATTAATTTTACATAGATTTTTCAAGCCTTTTACTAAAAAGCGTTATAATGTTAAAACTCTCTCTAAAAGGAATCGCAAATGTATAAATCTAAAGAAATAAAATTTATTTTTACTTTAATGCGGGAACAATTAAATGCTGTTGCTCCAAAGATAGAGCCATTATTTGTGGCTTTTAAAGAAGGATTTAGCAAAGATTCCAACTCTTTAAATGCACTAAGCGCAGAAGACATTTCTAATCTTATTAAGGCATTCACACTTTATCAAATGCTATTAAACATCATTGATGAGAAATACCATTTAAGCACAATGCGAGAAGATAGAATCCAAACTACACTTACAGAGCTAAAAGCACAAAATTATGATGCAAGTGATCTTCAAGAAGTGCTAAAGAAAATGCGATTTTATCCTGTTTTTACAGCACATCCTACGGAATCTTTACGGAGAACATTTTTAGAGAGTTATCACGAGATGAGTGATGACTTAGAAGCTTTGTTTAAATTTGGAGATTTAAAAGCAAAAGAGCATTTAAAATATCGCTTAAATTTGCTTTGGCATAGCCACATCGTAAGGAGCGAGAAAATAGGGGTTTTATTTGAGCTTGATAATTTGCTTTACTTTATGGAAAGTTCTATTTTACAAAGTGCTATAAATACTCTTAGAGAAATTCAAAATGCCCTAGAGATTTTAGGAGATAAAAAGATATTAAAGAAGTCTCCTATTAGACTTGGAAGTTGGATTGGTGGGGATAGAGATGGGAATCCTTATGTAACAAATGCTGTTATGCTTGAAGTGATGAAGCGCCAGCATGAAACAATTATCCATCAATACTTAAAGAGAATTGATAAGTTGGGGCGTGAATTATCCATAGCACAGGATTGCATTGCTCCTAGCGAAGCTTTAAGGGATAGTTTAGAAGCAGAAAAAGAGCATTTAAATGCTTTGACAAAAAAAGCTTTTTTGCAAGAACCATTCCGTGCAAAATTGAGTTGTATGCGCCAAAAACTACAAAATAGAATCTTAGCTTTAAATTTGCCCCAAAGTGCATTGAGTGAAAATAAACCTTATATGTATGTCAATTCTAAGGAATTTATTAAGGATATTGATATGCTAATAGACTCTTTAGATGCGCGCAGTAGCTTGTATTTAAAAGAGCTAAAAAACCTTGCATTGCTTGCGGGATTCCACTTAATGCAGCTTGATTTTCGTCAGCATAGAGATGTGTTTTGGAATGCCTTAGCAGAGATTTTTTCCCATTTAGGCTATGTGCAGGGTGATTTACTGCTTTTGCCAGAGAGTGAGAGAACAAAGATTTTAAATGCTGCATTAGATGCACCATTGTTGGATTTAAATCTGCTCTATGGCAAGTTAAGCGCGCAAACACAAGAAACCTTGCTAGCTTTTGTGCATTTTAAATGGGCAAAAGATAGGATTAGTGATGATATTATTGATTCTTGCATTATTTCAATGTGTCAGAGTGCAAATGATTTGTTATGCGTGCTATGGTTTGCAAAGCAAAGTGGATTATGGCGCAAGGGTAAGAGAACGCGCATCTCTATTTCGCCGCTTTTTGAAACCATTGGAGATTTGGAATTTGCACCAAAAATTTTGCGCGAGCTATGTGCAAATCCGCATTATAGTGAGTATTTGCAATCGCGTAAAAATTATCAAGAAATTATGATTGGTTATTCAGATTCTAGTAAAGATGGTGGAATCTTTACTAGCAATTATGCGTTGCGTAAAGCCATTGAAAATCTAATGGTGTTAGAGGATGAATTAGGGATTAAATTTAGATTATTTCACGGAAGGGGAGGAAGTGTAAGCCGTGGTGGGGGTGCATTAGAAGATGCGCTTTTAAGCTCTCCTATTAAAAGTGTAGCAGGGTTTTTAAAAACCACAGAGCAAGGGGAGGTGATTAGTGCGAAGTATTTAAGCCCCAAAAAGGCGGAATCTAGTTTTAATAGTGCGCTTGCAACTTTGCTAAAGAAGTCTGTTTATGATAGATATGGCAAACAATGCGATAAAGAGAGTTTTGATTTTGATAAGATTTTGCAAAGCGTGAGTGCGGAATCGTATAAGGCTTATCGTAAGCTTGTGTATGAGAGTGAGGGTTTTATAGAGTATTTTAAGCAGGCAACACCCATTTATTTTATCCAGCAATTAAACATAGGCTCGCGCCCAAGTAAGCGTAAGGATACGCAAAATGTAGAGGACTTGCGCGCGATTCCTTGGGTGTTTGCTTGGACACAGAATCGCTCTATTATTCCTGCTTGGTATGGGCTTGGAAGTGGCTTAGAGGAAGCATTCAAAGCAAGTGGAGATAGAGAGCTTTTTAGACGATGTTATAAGGAGGATTTGTTTTTTAAAACCACGATTGATAACATCTCGCAAGCTTTTTTGAAGGTGGATTTAGACATTGCAAGGCGTTATAATGCTTTTGTAGAGAATGGGGAATTGCGTGAAAGAATTTGGAGTTTGATTGAAGCAGAATACCATCGCACGCTAGAGTGGCTATTGTATGTGCGCAATGAGGAGCATTTGCTAGCAAGCGAGAAGTTGGTGCAAGAATCTATTTTTCTTAGAAAACCCTTTTTAACTAGTCTTAGCTTTTTTCAGCTTTATTTAATGCGTGCTTATAAAGAAGCGCAATACAAAGAACAAAAAGAGCGCATTGCAAAGCAGATTGTTACAACTATTGTTGGAATCGCACAAGGAATTAGAAATACAGGGTGATTTTGCTTGTTTTAATATTATAATTGCGTTTTTAAATGTCTTTTGTAAAGGAAGTCTTTATGGATTATGCGTTTTTTAGCCACTTTTTGCAACTCTCTAGTCCGCAAACTTTGATAATTTTGAGCGTTCTTGTTGGAATCTTTTTTGTGATTAAAAAGATGTATGATAGGCAGATTAGCTTTTCTTTGAGAATGCTTTTCGCGCTTTTTGTTGGGCTTTTATTTGGCTTTATCTTGCAACACTTAGCGGATTATCCTAATGCAAATGCTGCAAAAGAAATTATTTGGTATGCAGAGGCAAAGCATTGGTTTGCGTTTTTTAGCGCAGTGTTTGTAGCTTTCATTAAAATGTTAGTGATTCCACTCATTTTTGCTTGCATTGTGAAGGTAATTATAGAAATTGATAAAGATATTAAAATCTCTTCCTTGCTTGGAGTGAGTCTTTTTTGGATACTTTTTAGCACGGCTTTAGCAGCAATTGTTGGGTTAAGCTTGGCAGTTGTGTTTGATTTAGGAGAAAATATCGCTTTAAGTGAAGGTGCAAGGCAGATTAGAGAAATCACAACACTAACAAGCATTTTGCAAAATCTAATCCCTAGTAATATTATTAATGTGATGAGCAAAGAGAATATTATTGCTATAGTGATTTTTGCTTTTTTAATTGGAATCTGTGCAAAAAGTGTTAGCAAAAATGCAAAATATGAGAAGTCGTTTAAAAGCTTTAGAAATCTTGTTAAAACTTTCTATGCGATTATGATGCAAATGACAGGGGCGGTGATTCACTTTATGCCTTATGCTGTGGTGTGTATGATGGCAAATGTGCTTTTAAGCAATGGTTTTGAAGCCATTAAAATTGTGGGGATTTTTATTGTTTTAACTTATGTAGCGATGTTTGTGATGTTTGGCGTGCATTTTGTGTTATTGCTCTTACAAGGGCTAAATCCCTTTATTTATTTCAAAAAAGCCTTTCCTGTGTTGCTTTTTGCCTTTAGTTCGCGCTCAAGCGTGGCAACCTTACCTCTTAGCATTTCTACTTTGCAAGATAGATTTGGAGTCTCTTCAGCCGTGGCAAATTTTGTCGCAAGCATTGGGACAACAACAGGGTTAAATGGCTGTGCGGGGTATTTTCCTGCAATGGCAGCAGTGCTTGTTGCAAATTTACTAGGCGTGCAGATTGATTTTAGCTTTGCACTGATGATTGTTTTAGTGGCAGTGCTTGGCTCACTTGGGATTGCTGGAGTTCCCGGAAGTGCAACAATGGCAGCTTCAATTATGCTAGCTGGAATTGGTTTTGGAGAGAATTTTATGCTGCTTAGCCTTGTCTTAGCCGTTGATCCCATCGTAGATATGGCACGCACAGCAAGCAATGTTTCAGGCGCGATGACTTCTGCACTTTGCACAGCAAAAAACCTAAAAGCCTTAGACAAAACGCTTTATAATCAGTAGAATTATTCCTTACGCAAAATATGCAGATATTCTAGTGTGGAATCTTGTTTGTGGGTTCTGCTAGAATCTGCTTTAAACCTTTGGTGTTTTTGCACGACATTGCTGTATTCGCCATATTTTGATAAGATTTCTCGCAAAGATTCCAAACTTAAAAGCCCTTCATTATTGTAGCTTAAAAATATCCATTCAAATTTTGCGTTTTTAATAAGAGATTCTAACGCACTTGCAACTTCTCTTTTTTTACAATACGCACTTTTTTCATATTCTCTTAAACCTGTTTTTCCACGCGGAATGAAGTTATCATAAAGGGCAATAGTATTTAGCAAGTGATAGTTTGCTCCATATTCTCTAGCATTATATGGGGGGTCAAGATAGAGAATATCGCCTTTTATTTTTTGAATAAGAGTGTTAGAATCTGTATTAAAAACACAATTATTTTGATTAGAAATTAAAAAATCAATAGGCTTTAGTATTAGTGGAATTAAAGCAGATTTTTTAAGGGATTTTAAAAATGCTCCATACACAGAAGCGGTGTTTGCCACTCTATCTGCGGATTCTAAAAGGGAGGCAAGCAAATGAAAGTAAGTGTTTTGTGTAATTGCTCCACTTTTGCGCCAATGCTCTATTTTTGTGCGGATTGCATCAATTTTTGCACCATTATAATCGCTAAAATATTGTCTTTGAAATTCTTTGTTTTTAAAGTCAATTTTATTGTTTTCAAAGCGCGTATGCCCTAGACAATAATGCTTGTAAATTTTCCCTTCAATAGGTGGTGTTAAAGCATTAGAATTAAGTTCATCAAATAGCTTTTCTTTATCCTTAATTTCTGTATTATTAGCAATGTAATTTTGATTTAAGACAAAACTATAATATTCCTTATCATTTGAAATCATTTGCTTAACTTTGGGCTTAAATAATCTTCCAACCGCTCCAGTGCCTGCAAATATATCACAAAATACGCAATCAACAAGGGGCTTGCTATGTTTTTGCAAAATGGATTCCATATTTGCTTGTAAAAAGGGCAGTAACTTTATTTTTGAGCCAATGTAATTCAAAAGTCCTCTCCATAAAGCTTTTGGAGAATATTTGTAGAAACTTCTTGTGTAATTTTGACAACACAGGCTTTGCGATACGCTACAGGGTCGTATTGATAACAGCCCACACAGCCTAACTCTTCTGTGTAATTTTCATCTCCTTCATAAAAATCATAAGGATTGCCTTTAATGTTTTTGGCACTCCAACGCTTATTGGTTTCTTTGCAGGTTTTGCAAATTTGTCGCTTTATGTCATTTGCTGCCTTAGATAATGGTTGAAAATCCTCTAAGCGTTGGTCTTGCAAAGATGCAACGCGCATATCATTTTTGCGTCCATCTTTATGGTCTATCTCTATGGTTGTATTTTCAGATTTGCCACATACACCTAGCATCACGCATTTTTGATTTTTGTAAAAATTTTTAATATCTTGCCTTATTGCTTGATTAAAAGTTTCTTGTATATTAAATCCATTAAGTCTAATTCTATCAATCGCATTACCTTTTGTTTGACTCTTATCAAATTCTACATTGTATTTTTTGGCTAGAGTTGAGCTTTTTCTACACCAACTTCCACCATTTCCAAGTGCTAAATTTTTATAATTTCCGATAAATTCATTCACGCTTACCCAGCGAGATACCCCATTTTTGTTAGGTTTTGCAAGTTCTAAAAATAATTCTATTTTGCTTGACATTTTTGGATTCCTTATTACATTTTTAATCTTTACAAATTTAAAAAATGCTAATTTTACATAAATTTAACCATACTTGAAAAAAGCGTTTGTTAGAATTGTGCCTTTACAAAGGAGAAAAAATGTATGCAGATTCAGCCTTAAGTCTTGTTGTGCCCATTATAGTGATTGTTTTGGTGTTTATTACAAAGCGGGTGGTTTTATCGCTTTTTATTGGAATTGTGGTTGCTGGAGTGATGCTAAAAGATTCCTTATTTGAGATTATAAACTATGTGTTTTCTACGATTTCATCGGTGTTTTATAGCGATGGAGAAGTGGAAGTTTCAGCGATTTATGTCTTTGGATTTTTAATTCTGCTTGGTGTTTTAACAGAGTTGTTGAAATGTTCTGGTGGAATTGCGGCATTTGTAGCGTGGGCTAGACAAAAGGTTAATAACCCTAGAAGCTCGGAGTTTTTGGCGTTTATTGCTGGGATTGTGATTTTTATTGATGATTATTTTAATGCTTTGAGTG
Organism: Helicobacter sp.; assembly: GCF_022770205.1. GTDB lineage: Bacteria > Campylobacterota > Campylobacteria > Campylobacterales > Helicobacteraceae > Helicobacter_D. The sequence continues at coordinate 56,632 of NZ_JALEIK010000038.1, forward strand.
TTGGGCAAATCGCCCGCCCGCTTAATGATGCAAATCATTCTAGTAGAGAGCGTTTGGCGTATATCATTGATTCCACTTCTGCACCGATTTGTATTTTGATGCCAATTTCAAGCTGGGGGGCGTATATTTTAGGGATTATGGGTGGTGTGTTTGGTGCGGATAAAAGCTTTAGCATTCTAGCAAATAGCATTGTTGGGAATTTTTATGCGTGGTTTGCCTTGCTTGGGGTATTTTTGACGATTCTTTGGCGGATTAATTTGCCCCAAATGGTGCAATATCAAAATGTTGGCGTGCAAGAGTTTGAGGAGATAAAGGAGCATAGTGGAGGGAGTGTGTGGCTTTTGCTTCTGCCGCTTGGGGCATTGTTTGTGTTTGTGGGATTTTTTATTTTTTATAGCGGATATAGAGTTGTAGGAACTTTTGATTTAATCGCAATGCTTTCAGAAGCGCAAACAGGATTTGCACTCTTTTGGGGAGGGGCTTGTGCGCTTTTTGTAGCGGTGGTTTTGGCGTTTAATAGAATCTTAGCAAATGAGTATTGGTTGATTCTTAAAGATGGCTTTTTGCTAATGTTGCCTGCAAATTTGATTTTGATTTTTGCTTGGGCGATTGGTCCTGTGATTAAAGGGGATTTGCAAACAGGAGTGTATCTAGCAAATTTAAGTAAGGAATTATTAAGCGATGGAGCACTCTCTGCACATATTGTGATTCCAATTATTTTATTTGTTGCTTCTAGTTTTATTGCTTTTTGTACAGGCACTAGTTGGGGGACATTTGCGATTATGCTTCCCATTGGGGCTGGGATTGCGCTAAGTAATGATGTGAGTTTAAATCTTGCTGTGTGTGCTGTGCTATCTGGTGCTGTGTATGGGGATCACGCATCGCCGATTTCTGATACAACGATTTTATCAGCCACAGGGGCGGGTTGCTCTGTGCATAGCCATTTTGTTACGCAATTTCCTTATGTTACAAGTGTTGCTTTCATTGCCTTGTTGTCTTTTGGGATTGCAGGGTATTTTGATAATTTGCTAGCGGGCTATGTTTTTGGGATTCCTGCTTTGATTGCATTATTTTGGTTATATAAAAGAATCTTTAAGGGAAATGTTTTGAGTGTGTAATGTGTTATTTAAACCTGCGCTTGCCATTGTCATTTTCTATGTCTTCAAAGTGATTAAGATAGTCTAAATAAGCAATGAGATATTTGCGGCTTAGATTTAAATGGGATTTCAAATTATTTAAATCTAAATAGCCTTCTTTTTTGATGATTGTACGCATAAGCTCTAAAAGCTTGGTTAAATGCTCTGTGCAAACAAAAAGCTTATGGCTTAGGCGTAGAATCTTTTTTTCATTTGTTAAGCGTTTAAAGATTGCATCACCACTTTTTCTATCAATATCTAGGCTATCATAGAGATTATAGGGTGCAAGGGGTGCGTAGCCTTGATGATGCAATGCGTTGTAAAGGGTTGTATAAAGATAGTCTTCAACGCTTTTTGTGTCTTGTAAGGAATTTTTAGGCGATACAAAAAAGGATTCCAACTTCCGTAGCATTTTTTGCGCTAAAAGTTCATTGAGAACATCAAAGGCAAATTCTTCTGCAATAAAGTTTTGTTTTTGATGGAGAAGGGTTGCGCTTAAGAGTGCATTGGGGTTTTTAGCTAAAATCTTTGCAATCATTTCTTTTACAAGTGCTCTAGTATGCTTTGGATATGCGATGAGTGCTTTTTCACACACGAAGCAATGCGGAATCTCTTTTGCAATTGCTAGGGCTTTGCTTTGTGGAATTCTAAAGCGTTGCATTGTGCCAATTAAACCCACTCCTTTTTTATGTGCTTGGAGTAAAATGCTAAATGCGCCTTTAAAATCACCATTGCTTAGAAATTTTAGATATTCTAGTTTTTGGGATTTTTTCATAGGATCTATAATGGGGCTTAAAACCTTTCCACCGCCTAGTGTTTGAGTATCATCGCGCAAAATAAAGCGTTCATTAAAAATGCTAAAGAGTGGAATTTTAGTTTTTAGTGTGGCAAATTTTTTATTGGAATCCAAAAATAACACGCGACAAGTTGTGCGTAATGCTCCTAAATAAAGCATTGTTTCACTATTGTGTTGCACATCACTAAAGCTTTCTAGTTCCACTTCAATTCTATCAAATCCGCGCAAATAGCCCTTTTTGGTGAGCAAATAGCCCCGTTTAAGCTGATGGTGAGAGATTCCTTGGAGATTGATTGCCACGCGCACACCATTATAGGCAATTTTTGTGTTTTTATTATGGCTTTGGATGTCTTTGATATTAAGATTACACTCTAAATTACAACACCATATTTTATCTTGTGTGCTTAAATCCCCATCCATTAGCGTGCCACTTACCACGCATCCTAAACCTTTAATGCTAAAGGAGCGATCTATGTAATAGCGGAAAAACCCTAAGTTTTCACGCTTAAGTTTTGGGAGTGAAAAAAGCGTGCTTTTAAGTGTTTCAATGCTAGTTTTATCATAAATAGAAGCATTTAAAAGGCGATATTTTAAGCCTTGAAAATTAGAAAAAAGCATTGCAATTTCTGCTTCGCGCTTTTTTAATGTAGTATTTTTTACCAAATCGCATTTGCTTAACACGACAATAAAATCCCTAATCCCAAGCAAATACGCAATTCTTAAATGCTCTAAAGTCTGGGGCATTACCCCTTCATTTGCGGCAATAACAAGCAAGGCATAATCTATCCCAAACGCTCCTGCAATCATATTTTTCACTAATTTTTCGTGTCCGGGAGCATCAATAAAAGCGATGTTTTTATCCCTTTGTGTGAGATTTGAAAAGCTTAAATCAAGTGTGATTCCACGCTCTTTTTCACTTGGTGTGCCATCACCCCAAAATCCATTAAGTGCGGCAATTAAGCTTGTCTTTCCGTGGTCAATATGCCCCATTGTGCCAAGGATTAAATGTGTTTGCATTGTAGTTCTTTGTGTAATGCGCAAAAGGATTCCACAATTTGCACTAAATCTCCTTCTAAAAGTGTGCGCACATCTAAAATCAAAGCGGAATTTTCTAAGCGAGCAATGATTCTATGGTTGCGTAAATGTTGTTCTAATTTTGTTGCATCAAGCTTTAAGAAATTTAAGTCTTTTGCATAAAATGCCACACCAAAGGATTCTAAAGAATGGTTTGGCATTGCTCCACCACCGCTATAACTTTTAGTTGGAATCACTTTAGGCTTAAAGCAAGGCGGAATCCCTTTTGCTAATTCTTGTGCTAAAGTGTGTAAGAAATCCTTATCCCTTAAGAGCATTTGTAGAGTTGGAATCGCTTTAACATTGCCTTGTAAATACGCATTGAGTGTCGCTTCAAGGGCTGCAATGGTGAATTTATCTGCGCGCAACATTCTTAAAAGTTGGTTTTGCTTAAGCTTATTGATGTGTGCTTTTTTGCCAAGGATAATCCCTGCTTGCGCTGTGCCTAAAAGTTTATCTCCACTAAAGCTTATAAGACTTGGATTAAGCGTGCAAATGCTTTGCAATGAAGGCTCAAATCCTTTAAATATGGAATCTAAAATGTCAAAATATCCGCTTCCTAAATCATAATAATCTATCAAATCACACTCTTTTGCAAGGGCTATAAGCTCTTTAAGCTCCACCTCCTTGCTAAAACCTGTAATGGTATAGTTAGACTTGTGCACCTTAAAGAGCATCGCACTATCTGTGTTAATGGCGTCTTTGTAATCTTTTAAATGGGTTTTATTTGTTGTGCCAACTTCGCGCAAAATTGCCCCAGAATCCTCCATAACGCACGGAATCCTAAAGCCTCCACCAATTTCTATTAGCTCCCCGCGTGAGATAATCACTTCCTTGCCTTTTGCAAAAGTGTTTAGGATTAAAAACACAGCAGCGGCATTGTTATTCACAACTAGCACATCTTCAGCATTTAAAAGCGTTTTAAAAAGCCTTTGTAGATGCAGATAACGCTCACTTCTTTTGCCGGTTTGTAAGTGATATTCTAAGTTGTTGTATTGCGTTAAAAGAGGCTTGATTTCTTCTAGGATTTCTTCTGAAAAGACACTTCGCCCTAAGTTTGTATGCACCACAATCCCCGTAGCGTTAATGAGTGGCTTTAGGGATTTTTGTGTAGCGTTTTGATACAGCATTATAATGCGCTTTATACAACTCTCAAAGTCTAGTAATTCCCCGCCCTTTAATAATTCTTGGCGATAGCTGTCTAAAAACTCTAAAGTTAGCCTTTTTAAAAGGTTTTGGTTTGGTGTTTGTAATTTTGCATTGAGTGCATTTAGGAGTTTATCTGTTTTTGGAATCTGTTGTAAAAGTGTTTGCATTTTTAGAGTTTTGTAATTTTCTTCGCTATCACACTCCCAATACGCTCGCAATTGCACACTTCTTTTGCGCCATAATCTGCAATGTCTTTTGTGCGGAATCCTTCTTGTAGCACTTCTTCAATTGCCTTTTCAATCGCTTCTGCTGCTTGCATTTGTCCTAAAGAGTAGCGTAGCATCATAGCGGCACTTGCAATAGCTGCAATTGGATTTGCAATGCCTGTTCCTGCAATATCTGGCGCACTTCCGTGGATGGGTTCATAAATTGCTGCTTTTGCGCCAATAGACGCACTAGGGAGCAAGCCAATAGAGCCACTTAGCATACTTGCTTCATCGCTTAAAATATCTCCAAAAAGATTGCCTGTTACAATCACATCAAATTGCTTAGGATTCTTAATTAATTGCATTGCTGCATTATCCACATACATATGGCTTAACTCTATATCTTGGTATTCCTTTGCCACTTCGCTGACAACTTCACGCCACAGCTGACTAACATCTAGCACATTTGCTTTATCCACGGAGCACACTTTTTTCTTGCGTTTTCTTGCCGCAACAAAGGCTGTGTGGGCAATGCGCCTAACTTCATCAACACTATACACCATTGTATTAAAGCCCCTATCCCTATCACGCCCCTTTGGTGTGCCAAAATAGATTCCACCAATTAGCTCACGCACCACTAGAATATCTACGCCTTCAATCACTTCAGCCTTTAGCGTGCTAGCATCAATGAGAGCATCATAAACCTTAGCAGGGCGGAAGTTTGCAAAGACTTCTAAGCTTTTTCTTAAATCTAATAATCCACTCTCTGGGCGTAACTCGCGCGGCAAATTATCCCATTTCTCACCACCAATTGCACCAAAGAGTGTAGCATCTGCTTTTAAGCAACCTTCAATGGTTTCTTTAGGCAAGGGAGTGCCTGTTAAATCATACGCAATTCCGCCCATTAAATAATCTTCAAATTCTAAGTTAAAGCAAAACTTCTCTGCAACAACCTTTAATACCTTTAAGGCTTCATTAATCACTTCAGGTCCGATTCCATCGCCTTTAATCACAGCAATTTTATAGCATTGCATTAGAATTTCCTAGCTTGTTTTTCGCATATGGGATTAATCCGCCGCTCTCTAAAAGCTCTAGCATAAAAGGCGGAATCGCATTGAAAACATAATCACAATTTTGCGTGTGGTTTTTAATCACACCGCCTTTTAAATCAATCTCTAAAACATCGCCTTCCTTAATGGAATCTGCTTCTTTAATCTCTAAAATGGGTAAGCCTGTGTTAAAGGCATTGCGATAAAAAATACGCGCATAACTCTTTGCAATCACAGCACTAATCCCAGCAGCTTTAATTGCCACAGGTGCGTGTTCTCTACTAGAGCCGCAACCAAAGTTTTCGCCTGCTACAATAATATCGCCCTTAGTAATGGAATCCACAAAGCCATTTCTAGCATCTTCCATTAAATGCGAGGCTAGGATTGCAGAATCTGTTGTGTTTAAATAGCGTGCAGCAATGATTAAATCTGTGTCTATATTGTCCCCAAACTTCCACGCCTTTGCGTTTTTGATTGCTTGCATTTTAGTCCTCATAGACTTCAAGCTTTGTGCCATTCCAATACCAATCTTTGCTAAAAAGCATTTTTTTACAAGATTCTGGCACTTTTAGGAAAAATACTCTTTGTGCATCTATATCATTTGAGATTAGAGCGTGTTCAATCCCTAAGATTAAGTTTTCTTTTGAAACTTTGACATTCTCTACTAAGACATTGCGTGTTTGTTGATTAATAATTGTCATTTTCTCTCCTTAGCATAAGGGATTATTATAACAAAAGAATTAATGAAATAATTTAAATAAAACTTATGCGCATTCAAAATATAATGCTAATGTAAATAAAATTGGTGATGAAAGGAGGGAAAATGTTAAGCAGAATCAAAAAGGCGATTGTTGTTGGGATTTTGGGAGTGGTTTTTAGTGTTAATGCACAAGCAGAAGAGATTAAAGTGCTAGCAGCAGCTTCATTAAAATATGTGCTAGAAGAAATTAAGAGTGATTTTTTAGTCAATAAAAAAGACGATAAAATTGAGATTTCTTATATTTCAAGTGGCAAAGCTTATGCGCAAATTAAAAATGGTTTTTCCGCACATTTATTTGTTTCAGCAGATGTGAGCTATCCTGCAAAACTCTATGAAGAAAAGCTAGCCCCAAGCAAAGAGGAGATTTATGCGAAGGGAAAATTAGTGCTTTGGAGCAATGATGAGAACTTTAAAATTAAAGAATTTAGCGACATTTTAAATCCTAAAATCACGCATATTGCGATTCCAAACTCTAAACTTGCTCCTTATGGCAGGGCTTCAGTGGAGGCACTAGAGGCTACAAAAATGCTAGAAAAAGTGCAAGCGAAGTTTGTAATAGGGGAGAGCATAGGGGCGGCAACAACTTATGTGGAATCTAAAAATGCGCAAGTGGGATTTACCGCTTTATCCGTGCTAGGAGAGGGTGGGATTAACACGCCTACAATGAGTTTTATTGTGATTGATGAAAAGCTTTATAAGCCCATTTTACAAGCACTTGTGATTACAAATTATGGCAAAGACTCTAAGCTTGCTAAGGATTTTAAAGACTATATTCTAAGCAAAAAGGCAAAACAAACATTTATCAAATTTGGATATAGTGTTGAATAGACTTAAAGGCATCTTAACGCATTTTGACGCACAAGAAGGGATTTTGCGCCTTTGTGTGCGCTTGTGTGATGATGCTAAAAAGTTGGAATCGCAAATGCTAAATGTGCTTTTGTTAGAGGATTCCACATTTTTAGAGCCATTTTTACAAAAAACCTTAAAATTGTGCTTTAAAGAAAGCAGCGTAATTGTAGGCTTAGAGCTAAAGGGCTTGCACAATACCTTTAAATCCAAAATTTTAGACATACAAACAGACACACTCTTTGCAAGGCTAGTGTTAGAAGTGCAAAATAGCGCAATTGCCGCCTTGTGTCCGCTTGATTTTATTAAACAAAATGCTTTAAAAAAGGGGGATTGCGTGAAGTGGCACATCCCTGAAAATGCTGTGATGCTCTATGCTTGAGGGCTTTTTTCTCACAATGCTTTTAACGCTTAAAGTAGCGTTAATAACGACCTTTGTACTTTTTATCCTTGCAATTCCGCTAGCATATTTTCTAGCCTTTAATAAAAGCAAACTGACACCAATTTTAGAAGCCATTGTCTCAATGCCCTTAGTGCTTCCACCTAGTGTTTTGGGCTTTTATTTACTCATTGCCTTTAGTCCGCAAAGCTTTTTGGGCAAGTTTTTGCTAGAAACTTTTAACCTTAAGCTTGTCTTTAGCTTTGAAGGGCTGATTGTAGGCTCTGTGATTTTCTCGCTTCCCTTTATGGTAAATCCCATTCAAGCAGGATTTTCTGCACTTCCTAAATCGCTTTTTGAAGCAGCTTTAACACTTGGAAAAAATCGCCTTAGCATTCTTTATGCTGTGTTATTACCCAATATTTCACGCTCACTGCTTGTTGGAATTGTGGTAACTTTTGCACACACCATCGGTGAGTTTGGCGTGGTGATGATGATTGGAGGAAATATACAAGGCGTTACACGCGTAGCAAGCATTGCGATTTATGATGAGGTAGAATCGCTAAATTACGCCCTAGCGCATCAATATGCTTTGACTTTGTTTGTGGTTACATTTTTGATTTTACTTTTGACTTTTTATTTGAATAAAAGAGGGGCAAAGTGATTGTTTTAGACTTTGAAAAACGCCTTTTAAGTGCGCAAGGTGAGATTGTCTTAAAAGTGGATTGCACCCTTAAAGAGCAGGATTTAATCACGCTTTTTGGAAAAAGTGGGGCGGGTAAAACAACGATTTTAAGGATTCTAGCAGGATTAGTTGAGCCAGATTTTGGGCGTGTGCAAGTGGGGGATAAAGTTTGGTTTGAGAAGGCAAAAGAAGCAAGAGGGGCTAGTGTAAATCTCCCGCCACAAAAACGCTCCATAGGCTTTGTCTTCCAAGACTACGCACTTTTTCCTAATATGAGTGTGGAGGAGAATTTACGCTTTGCCTTGCCCAAAGGGGCTGATAAAAAAAGGGTTGTAGATTTGCTAGAAATCACAGAGTTACAAGCCCTTGCTAAACAGAAGCCAAACGCGCTAAGTGGAGGACAGCAACAAAGAGTGGCTTTAGCTAGAGCATTGGTTAGAAACCCTGAGATTTTGCTCTTAGATGAGCCATTTTCGGCTTTGGATTCCGTGATGGCGCATAAACTTCAAAAGGAACTCTTAAAAATCCATCGCCATTTTAATCTCACCACATTTCTAGTCAGCCATAATTTTAACGAAGTGTTTTTTCTCTCAAACTTCGTGCTATTTATTGAAAAAGGAAGCATACACAAGCAAGGAAGCCCGCATTCTGTGTTTTTACAAGATTTGCCTAGTGGGAAATTCCGTCATAGCGGTGTGGTGCTAGAGATTAAGAAAAGTGGGCTAGTGTATGTTTTAAGCGTGCTAATTGGTAATGAAATCGCACAAATTGTTGCACAAGAAGAGGAGGTAGCGGGCTTAAAAAGTGGCAATTGTGTAATGCTCTCTTCAAAAGCGTGGAATCCTGTTGTAACTAAAATTAATCTATAACGTCTTAAAACTTAAAATCGCATTTGGATTCCGTGTTTTGGCGTTTAGTTTCTTAGTTGTTTGAATTTCTTGCTTGTTAATTTCTTATTTTTTGAATTTATTGGCTTAGGTTTTTGACTTGTGAATCCTTTGCTTTTTAGATTTCATACGCAATAAGGAAGAAATCGCTTGTCGATTTCAGGTTCTCCTTTTCTTGTGTATGAAATTTAAAAAGTAAGGGATTTTTAACTTTAACTTAAATTGTGTTTGCGTAACCCTTTGGAATTTTAAATTTTAGATTCCATATTAGCCTTGAATTTGTGCTACAATTGCGGCTTTGATTGAAGCGTTAAGGAGAATTTATGGCAGTTTGGAGTGAAGGCTATTTTACAGATGTGGAATACACAAATTTTTATTACAGAGAATTAAGCCCTTTGGTTTTAAATCTTCATTTAACAATGGCGGGATTTGCTATACCCTGCGGGGGGGGGGGGATATTTGCCCAAAGGATGGTTTTAGCTATTTAGAGCTTGCTTTTGGTTGTGGAGGGAGTATTAATATCCACGCTGCAACAACAAATGGAGAGTATGTCGGCACAGATTTTAATCCTAGTCAAGTTGCCATTGCAAAAAGTTATGTGCAATCTGCAAATATCATACTCTATGAGGATAGCTTTAAGCAGCTTTTGGAGTGTTTTGAAAAAGAGCAACCACAATTTGACTATATTGTTTTTCACGGAATCTTTTCTTGGATTAGCCAAGAAAATCGCAACATTATTTTAGAGATTATCAGAAGGTTTTTAAAAGTTGGTGGTGTGGTGTATAATAGCTATAATTGTATGCCCGGGTGGTCGCCAAAATCCCCTACAAGAGAGCTTTTAGGGCTGTATAAAGAGTTAAATCACTCCGCAGAAATAGACACACAAGGGCTTGTGAAAAATACTCTAGCCTTTTTTGAAAGCTTTTTAGAGACTAAGCCCTTTTATGCAGAGCATTCCCCACAAAACAAGCAAATGCTAGAACATTTGAAAAGCCGTGATTTTACTTATGTTTCACACGAGTATTTTAATCAAAACTGGGATTGTTTTTATTTCTATCAAGTAGCAAAGATGATGGAAGAGGCTAAATGTTCCTTTGCGACTGAAGGAAAGTTCCTTCATTATTTTGATGGTTATAATTTTAATGCGGATGCTATTGCATTTTTAAGCAAGATTCAAAACAGAATTTTTAAAGAACAACTAAAAGATTATTATCTCAATCAGCAATTTAGACGCGACATTTATATTAAAGGTGCAAGAAGAATTAGTCAAAGGGAGGCTAAAGAGAGATTATCTAAGACATATTTTACACTGCTTATGCCAATAACGCATTTTCAAGAAAAAATGCAATTTCCTTTAGGGGAAGCAAATTTGCAAAAAGATTTATACCAAGGAGTGTTAAAGTTTTTAGAAAAAGACAATTATAAGGCAAAGAGCTTAGAAGAGATTATGGAAGCTTGTAAGATAGATTTTTTGCTTGCAAGTCAAGTGATATTTATCCTAGCAGAACAAGCAATGGTGCTTCCTGTGCAACCTGTTTCAAAAGAATTACAAGAGAGGGCTAGGGCGTATAATCTAGGTGTGTTAAAGAAACAAGGATTTAGTGCGGAATCCTCTTTGTTTATTGCAGCTCCTAGAATTGCTTCAGGGATTCTTGTTTCAAATGTGGAGCAAATTGTGATGCGCGCTTATTTACAAGGCAGTAAGAAAGAAACGGAATTTGTGAATTATGTAATGCGTGCCTTTAAAGAGAATAATCAAGGTTTTATGAAAGATGGAAAGGTGCTAGAATCAGAAGCGGAAAACAAGGCGGCGATTAAAGAAGTGGTTAAAGAGTTTTTAGAAAAAGTGCCAATTTATAAAGTGCTTGGAATCTTAGAATAGTATTGTTTGAAATATTATCTTTTTAGGGTGGCTTTATTAAAAAATGCTACAATTTTGGAATTTTAATCTGAAAATGAATTTAGAGGTGAAATGCTACATTATCAGAATTTACGCCCTTTTCTCTTTAAACTTAATGCAGAAGTAGCGCATAGCATTGTAGAGTATGTTTGTAAGATTGCTCCAAAGATTCCCTGTGCATTGCCTTATGTTGCAAAGCAGTCTTTTGTCTGCGATGCAATTTTAGAACAAGAAATTGATGGAATGCACTTTTATAATCCTGTGGGACTTGCAGCGGGATTTGATAAAAATGCTACAATGATAGAATCCCTTTGTGCATTGGGGTTTTCGCATTTAGAGGTTGGAGCTGTAACGCCTTTGGCGCAAAGTGGGAATGAGAAGCCTAGACTCTGGCGGCATAGTAATGAAGAATCTCTCCAAAATGCAATGGGCTTTAATAATGATGGTGCAAATGCAGTGAGTATGCGTTTAGATGAGTGTTACCCCTTTGTTTTGCCGCTTGGTGTTAATATTGGCAAGAACAAATCTACAAGCCAAGAAGATGCAATAAAGGATTACACAGCACTAGCTAGGATTTTTAAGACAAACACAGATTATTTGAGTATTAATATCTCATCGCCCAATACGCCAAATTTGCGCAATTTGCAAAACGCAACTTTTATCAAAGAGTTATTCGGTGCATTGCGTGAGATTTATAAAAAGTCCATTTATTTAAAAATCTCCCCTGATTTAAGGGTTGATGACGCATTGAGTTTAGTGGAATGCGCTATTGATAATGGAGCAAAAGGGATTATTGCCACAAACACAACGCTAGATTATTCCCTTGTAACAAATTCTAAAGAAAAGGGTGGAATCTCAGGCAGAGTTTTAGCACCAAAAAGCCGTGAGATGTTAGAGCAAATCGCTAAATCTCTAAAGACAAAAAAGCGCAAAACAACGCTCATTAGTGTAGGTGGAATCGCAAATGCGCAAGAAGCGTATGAAAGAATTCGTTTAGGGGCAAATCTCGTGCAAGTCTTTAGCGCGATGGTTTTTGAAGGACCAAGTCTAGTTAAAAACATTAATATGGGCTTAAAAGAGTTTTTAGAACGCGATGGGTTTAATCATATTAGCGAAGCAGTGGGTGTGGATTTATGAAAATGTTGCGTATAATTTTTGCATTTTTTTGCGTGGAAATATTTTTTGTAGGAGTTTTAATGGCAGAGAATGGAGCAGTAAAATCTGTGCTTCCTAAGCATTACAGAAGCGTGTTAAAGAATGGTTTAGAAGTGGTGATTATTCCTTTAAAAAACCAAAGTGGAGTGATTACAACAGATGTGTTTTATAAGGTAGGCAGTCGCAATGAAGTGATGGGAAAAAGCGGAATTGCGCATATGTTAGAGCATTTAAATTTTAAATCCACAAAAAATTTAGAGGCTGGTGAGTTTGATAAGGTGGTTAAGGGTTATGGTGGGGCTACAAATGCTTACACAGGTTTTGATTACACGCATTATTACATTAAATCTAGTGCGCAAAATTTAGACAAATCCCTAGAGCTTTTTGCGGAGCTTATGCAAAATTTAAGTCTTAAGGATTCTGAGTTTCAACCTGAACGCAATGTTGTAGCAGAGGAGCGTTTGTGGAGAACAGATAATAATCCTATGGGATATTTGTATTTTAGACTTTTTAATACCGCTTTTGTGTATCACCCTTACCATTGGACGCCTATTGGTTTTATGGACGACATTAGAAATTGGAGCATTGAGGATATAAAGGCGTTTCATAGCATTTATTATCAGCCAAAAAATGCTGCAATTGTGATTGCTGGCGATGTGGATGAAAAAGAAGCATTAAAGGCGGTTAAAAAGCATTTTGAAGGGATTAAAAATACAAAAGAGATTCCACAATCTGTGTATATGCAAGAGCCAAAGCAAGATGGGCAAAGGCGTGTGCAAGTCCATCGCCAAAGTGAGATTGAAGTGCTAGCACTTGGCTATAAGATTCCACCTTTTAATCACAAAGATCAAATTGCTCTAAGTGCTCTAAGTGAGATTTTAAGCGGGGGTGAAAGTAGTCAGCTTGTGCGTGAAATTGTGGATAAAAAGCGACTAGCAGCTGAGGTGTATGCGTATAATATGGATTTAGTGGATGAGGGATTATTTATTTTTATGGCGATTGCAAATTCTGGAATAAAGTTAGAAAACATAGAAAAGGCGGTTTTGCAAGAGATTGAGAAAATCAAGCAAGGTAAGATTAAAGAAGCCGATTTGCAAAAGGTTAAGACAAATATGCGTGCAAATTTTTTATACGACTTAGAATCTAGCACTGGTGTGGCAAATCTTTTTGGTAGCTATCTTGCGCGTGGGGATTTGGAGAGTTTATTGCATTTTGAAGAAGCCTTTGAAAACCTTTCTTTAAAAGATGTGATTGCAGTGGCACAAAAATATTTTACATCAGAGAATGCGACAATTCTAACCCTAACGAAATAAGGAAATGTATGCAAGTAAAAAATCCAATTGAAGGTGCAATGACAGCATTAGTAACGCCTTTTAAAAATGGGGTTCTTGATTTAGAAACTTATGCAAGTTTAATAAAGCGACAGATTTGCAATGGAATTGATGCCCTTATTCCTGTTGGCACAACAGGAGAGAGTGCAACACTAAGCCATAAAGAGCATAAAGAGTGCATTGAAGTGGCAGTGAGTGTGTGTAGGGATTCTAATATTAAAGTTCTAGCAGGGGCGGGGAGTAATTCCACGCAAGAAGCCATTGAGTTAGCAAAATTTGCGCAAAGTTGTGGAGCAGATGCGATTTTATGCGTTACGCCTTATTATAATAAACCCACACAAGAGGGATTGTTTCAGCACTACAAAGCCGTTGCAAATGCAGTGGAAATCCCTTTAATGCTTTATAATGTCCCAAGTCGCACAGGGGTGAGTTTAGAGAGTGCTACGATTTTGCGCTTATTTGAGGAAGTGTCAAATGTTTATGGTATCAAAGAAGCAAGTGGGAGCATTGAAAAAGTGATTGATTTAAACGCACAAGCGGAGGATTTGTGTATTGTTAGTGGTGAAGATGTGATTAATTATCCTATTCTTAGTTGCGGAGGAAGGGGTGTGATTTCTGTAACTTCAAATCTTTTACCCAATAAAATTGCAGAGCTTACACACGCTCTTTTAAAAGAGCAAAACTACACTTTAGCAAAGCAAATTAATAATGGGCTGTATGCAATCAATAAGGCACTTTTTATAGAGAGCAATCCCATTCCCATTAAAGCAGCAATGTATTTAAGCGGACTTTTAAAAACTTTAGAATACCGCTTGCCATTAGTAGAGCCAAATCTAAAGAATATGCAGTTTTTAGAAGAAATTTTAAAACAATACGAGGTGGTTTAATGATGGAAAATTTTAAAGCAAAGACATTAGTGATTAGTGGCGCGACGCGTGGAATTGGCAGGGCGATTTTATACCGCTTTGCGCAAAAGGGTGTGAATATCGCATTTACCTATAATAAAAATGCAGAGGAAGCCCAAAATATCATCAAAGATGTGGAATCCAAATATGGAATTAAGGCTAAGGCGTATGCACTCAATGTTCTTGAGCCTGAAACTTATAAGGATTTATTTTTGCAAATTGATGCAGATTTTGAGCGCGTGGATTTTTTTATTAGTAATGCAATTATTTATGGTAAAAGCGTTGTAGGGGGCTTTGCGCCATTTATGCGCCTTAAGCCTAAAGGCTTAAATAATATCTATACAGCAACGGTGCTTGCCTTTGTCGTAGGAGCACAAGAAGCAGCAAAAAGAATGCAAAAAGTAGGCGGTGGAAGCATTATTTCTTTAAGTTCAACAGGGAATTTAGTGTATATGCCAAATTATGCAGGACACGGAAATTCTAAAAATGCAGTGGAAACGATGGTAAAATATGCAGCAATGGAGCTAGGAGAGTTTAATATCCGTGTGAATGCTGTAAGTGGCGGTCCTATTGATACAGATGCGCTAAAAGCCTTCCCAGATTATGCTGAGATTAAAGCAGCAGTGGAATCCCAAAGCCCGCTTAATCGTATGGGGCAGCCAAGCGATATTGCAGGGGCTTGTTTATTTTTGTGTGATGGTGATGCTAGTGCGTGGCTAACAGGGCAGACAATTGTCATTGATGGGGGAACAAGCTTTAAATAGGCAATGGTATGTTAAAGTTAGAATCCTTACCAAATTTTTTAACAATTCTGCGTATTGCTTTCTCTTTTTTGCTTTTGGTAATTATTCTTTATGGGAATTGGATTTTGCCACCTCCCATTCATCCAAGTTGGATTAACTATTTTGCGTGTTTGGTGTTTTGTGTTGCAAGCATTACGGATTTTTTTGACGGATTTATTGCGCGCACCTTTAAGGCAGAAAGTGTTTTTGGTGAGATTTTTGATCCCTTAGCAGATAAACTTTTAATGCTAGCAGCTTTGCTTGGATTGCTAGTTTTAGGCAGGGCTGATGTGTGGGCGGTGTTTTTGATTTTAAGCAGAGAGTTTTTTATTACCGGTTTGCGCGTTGTTGCAGCAAGCAAGGGAATCAAAGTTGCTGCGTCAAATTTAGGCAAATACAAAACAGGATTGCAAATTACAGCCATTGCATTTTTGCTAATGGATTATTCCTTTGGCAATGCTACGCTTTGGCTTGCAGTGCTTTTAACGCTGTATTCAGGCTATGGTTATGTAAAAATGTATGTAAAGGCTAGGTAATGGGATTAATTGGTGCAGTTTTAGTGCTTTCTTTTTTGATATTTTTTCACGAGCTAGGGCATTTTTTAGCCGCAAAGTTTTTTGGCGTGAAAGTAGAAGCCTTTAGCATTGGTTTTGGGAAGCAACGCTTGTGGAAAAAGAAAATTGGCGATACAGAATATTCCTTGCGTCCAATTCCTTTAGGTGGCTTTGTGCAGCTTAAGGGACAGAGTGATATTGACCCAAGATTGCGCAATAGCGACTCTGATAGCTTATATGGAATCGCACATTGGAAGCGTTTGGTGATTTTAGCAGCAGGTTCGTCTTTTAATCTGCTTTTAGCCTTTTTGCTTTTTGTTGCGATTGGATTAATGGGTAAAAATGAGCTAGCCCCAATTGTTGGGAAGGTGGAATCTAATATGCCAGCAAGTTTAGCAGGGCTAAAAAGTGGTGATGAGATTGTGGCAATTAATGGAGAAAAAATTCGCACTTGGGGGGCTTTAAATAGCGCAATAGCAGAATCTAAAGGTGCGCTTGAAATTGTCTTTTTGCGTGCAAATAAAGAATATGAAACAACAATCACGCCACAATTTGGCACTTCTAAAAATCTCTTTGGAGAGAGTATTGAGCGCCCTTTACTTGGGATTGGTGCAAGTGGTGAAGTGCGTGTGGTGTCTTATGGTATTTTGGATTCTATCTTTTATGGCTTGAGAGAAACAAAAGAGTCTAGCAAGCTTATTTTGCAAAGCATTGAAAAAATGTTAGTGGGTGTTGTGCCTTTAAGTGAAGTGGGGGGCGTGGTTTCCATTGTTAGCATCACAAAGAAGGCAACAGAGCTTGGAATCGTAACGCTCTTTGCTTTTAGTGCGCTCATTTCTGTGAATCTTGGAATCTTAAATTTGCTCCCAATTCCTGCATTAGATGGCGGACACATTCTTTTTACGCTTTATGAGATGATTAGTAAAAAAATCCCTACCCAAGAAACACTTTATCGCTTGAGTATGGCAGGGTGGATAGTGCTTTTAGGACTGATGGGGCTTGGCTTGTATAATGATGTTTTAAGAATCATTAATGGCACAATGCCCTTTTAAAGGAACGCAATGCAAGAGCGGTTAAATCAAAATTTATTAGAAGCAATTGAGAGAATTGAAAAGGCAAGGATTGCTGTGGATAGAAGGCGTATTGTGCAATTAGTTGCTGTGAGTAAATACTCCACACAAGAAGAGATTGCCGCTTTGTATGCTTGCGGACAAAGGGCGTTTGGAGAAAATAAAGTGCAGGATTTGCAGCAAAAAGCAAGCGCATTAGAAGCATTGCCGCTAGAGTGGCATTTTATCGGCTCTTTGCAGAGTAATAAAATCAACGCCCTTTTGCAACTTAAGCCTTATTTGTTGCAAAGTTTGCATTCTTTAGAGTTAGCGCAAGCCTTGCAATCACGCTTAGAGCGAGAAAACCAACATTTAAATGCGCTTTTGCAAATCAATAGTGCAAAGGAGATTAGCAAAAGTGGATTTATGCCTGAAGTTGCTTTAGAGATGTATGCAAGGATTCAAGAAGAGTGTAGGAATATTAAGCTGTGTGGGCTTATGAGTATTGGAGCGCATACGGACGATAAAGCAGTGGTGCAAAAAAGTTTTGAGAGAATACAGAATCTTTTTTCACAAATCAAAGGTGCAGAAGTGCTTAGTATGGGAATGAGTGGGGACTTTGAAGTCGCTATTGCGTGTGGGAGCAATTGTGTGCGTCTTGGAAGCACGCTATTTAAATGATGTGGTTGAAACTCTGTAATTGATTACAAGGAAACTTTAAATCCCTAAAAGATGTCGCGTGAAAGAATATAAGGAATCCTTAAGGGCTGTGGAATCTTCTGTGCTTTGGCAAAGCTCTGCGATGTGGCGCACAAAGGCAGTGCCAACAACAGCGATTGGCACAATGCCGCGTAAATTTTGGATTTGCTCTTTGTTTTGGATTCCAAATCCTAATGCAATTAATTGATTGCAATTCTCTTTCACTAGGGCAATATAATCTAATAAGTTTTGGTTAATTGTGGTTGTATCGCCTGTGATTCCATTGCGTGCAATGGCATAAATAATCTCTCCGCTAGCTTTGCTTAAGGTGCGCATACGCTTTGGAGTTGTAAAGGGTGCAATTAGAGCAATATTTTCAAGCCCTACTCTTTTGCTATATCTAAAAAGATTCTCATCATTTTGTAGGGATAAATCAGGAATAATTAGCCCATAAATACCTATTTCTTTAGCTTTTTGTAAAAACTTCTTAATCCCATAGCAAAATAAAATATTCCCATAAGTCATAATAAGAAGTTTTGTGTGGCAATTGTGTGTTTTTAGCTTTCCTTGTAGTTCTTTGATGAAATGGAATCCTAAATCTGTGTTAAAGCCATTTTGTAGTGCTATTTTGCAGGCATTGGTAATTACGATTCCATCAGCATTAGGATCAGAGAAGGGAAATTGTATCTCCAAATACTTCGCTCCTCCTAATGCAATTCCAACTGCTGCATCTAGGCTTTGCTTAAAGTTTGGAAAGCCTGCTACAATATGTCCCATTAATGCAATGTTTTCCATAGTTATCCTTGCGCTTCTTGGTTTAAAAATGCACTCCAACGCTCCTTTTGCAGGGCTTTTGCGGTGATGAAAATGTCCTTATCGCCACGCCCAGAAACATTCACAATGATGTTTTTATTTTTAACTTCCTTTGTGATTTTTAAAGCTCCAGCTAGTGCGTGGCTAGATTCTAGTGCTGCGATAATTCCTTCGTTTTTAGCAAAAAACTGCAAAGCTTCAAGGGCTTCTTTATCGTTTGCGCTTAAAAATTTAATGCGTCCAATCTCTTTTAAATGCGCAAGTTGCGGACCAATGCCAGCATAATCAAGCCCAGCAGATAGAGAATAGGTTTCTAATAAATTACCATAGGTATCGCTTAGAAAATAACTTTTATAGCCTTGTGCGATTCCAATGCGTGCGTTCTTATTATCCATTCTAATGGCATTATGCTGACTATCTAGCCCTCCAGCTTCCACTCCAATTAGCTCTACTTTGCTTTTTAGATAATGGTTAAAAAACCCTATGGCATTGCTTCCTCCCCCCACACAAGCAATCATAATATCAGGATAACCTTTAAAAAAATGCTGTGTCTGCTTCTTTAACTCTTTGCTAATAATGCTTTGTAATGTGCGCACAATATCAGGATAAGGATAAGGACCAAGTGCGCTTCCTAGCACATAAAAAGTATTTTTAGGATCTTTGCTCCATTCTCTTAAGGCTTCATTGACTGCATCTTTTAGTGTTTGTGTGCCGCTTTCTACGCTTACAACTTTTGCGCCAAGCAATTCCATATTAAAGACATTTGGAAATTGGCGTTTGATATCACGCGCTCCCATAAAAATTGTGCATTCAATATTAAGTTTAGCACACGCTGCTGCTGTGGCAAGCCCGTGTTGCCCAGCACCGGTTTCTGCAATGATGCGTGTTTTACCCATTTTTTTGGCAAGTAGCACTTGCCCAATAGCGTTATTTATCTTGTGAGCACCGGTATTTGCAAGCCCTTCAAATTTCAAATAAATAGAATTTTGTAAAATTGCGCTTGCGTTTTTAGCGTAAATTAGCGGAGTTGGGCGTCCGATAAATGTGTGATAAAGTTCTTTTAACTCTGCTTTGAAGGATTTTGTGTTGAAAAGATTTGTATAGGAGTATTCTAATGCTTTTAAAGCGGGGTATAAAATTTCAGGAACATATTGCCCCCCAAATGCGTGTGTGCTGTCTATATCCCTGCCAAAGAAACCTTTTTTAGATTTGAGAAATATTTTGTCCATTATGAGTCTTTATCCTAGAAATAATGCGGATTGTAGCAAAAAATTAATAAGATTCATTTTTAAATTTAAACTCTGTATAATTTTAAGTAAAATCTCTACTTTAATAAAGATAAATCTATGTTTGAATTTCTAATACAATCTAAAAATCAGGGCGCAAAGGCTCAAATGCAAATGCAAAAAATTTCTGCTTCTAAGTTAACACCCTTAATGGTGTGTGAAGCTCTAAAAGCTCCCGTGTTGTTAGAATCTGCATTTTTAACAACAGGCAAGGGTAGATTTTCTCTCTTAATCACACAGGAGGCTTTTAGAATTATCAAAGAGGATTCTAAATATTTTCTACAAAAAGATTCCAATAAATATTTACTCAATCATTTAGATAAAATCCATCATTATATTCTACCTAAAAATCCAAAATTTCTTGATTTTTTAGAATCTTTTGCAAGTCTTGCACCAGAGATTAGTGCTGAAGTTTTTAGAGAGGATTTAAGCTTTTTGCCTTTACCATTGGGAGGAGTTGGCTATTTGGGTTATGAGTTTTTTAGTGAGATTGAGGAAGTCCAATTTTGTAATGCACCTTTGTATCAAGCTAGTGAAAATGCTTTTATTTTTGGGAGAGAGTTTGTGATTTTTGATCACTTTTATGAAATGCTTTATGCGATTAATGTTGTGTATGAAAATGAGACGCAAAACCTTGATTTAGAAAAATGTAGCAAAGCGTTATTAGAAAAACTAGCAGATATTAAAGTGCCAAAAAAAGAGAGCAGAATTTATAAGGCAGCCATTACTTCAGAGGATAAGGAATCCTATTACACAAAGATGGTAAGCACACTAAAAGAGGAGATTTATAAGGGGAATTTGCTCCAGTGTGTGCCAAGCCAGAGCCTTAAAATTGCTAGCGATTTATCTCCTTTGCAAGCCTATGTTAATCTAAGAACACATAATCCTAGTCCTTATATGTATTACTTTGATTTTGGGGAATATCAGATTATTGGAAGTTCTCCAGAAGCACTCATTAAGGTGCAAAGTGATGGCAAGAAAGATGTTGCATTGCTCACAACGCGTCCCATTGCTGGAACACGCCCAAGAGGAAAAAATGCGCTTGAGGATTCTAAACTTGAAGCAGAGCTAAAAGAAAATGCCAAAGAAAATGCCGAGCATTTAATGTTGCTTGATTTGGGGCGCAATGACATTGGTAAAGTTGCGTTGCCAAATAGCGTGTGCGTTACACAAGAGAAAATTATAGAAAAATATGCGCGTGTTATGCACTTAGTTTCTGAAGTGCAAGGTGCAATGGATTTGAAATTACACAAAAAGACAGATGCTTTGCTTGCAACATTTCCAGCAGGCACAATCAGTGGCGCACCAAAGATACAAGCAATAAAAACCATAGAATCTTTAGAAACCCATAGGCGTGGAATCTATGCAGGAGCGATTGGATATTTTTGTAAAAACGGAGATATGGATTTTGCAATCACAATCCGCACAGCTGTTTATCAAAAGGGAGTGTATTATTTGCAAGCAGGTGCGGGTGTGGTGTATGATTCTATCCCAAAAGAGGAATACAAGGAAACTCAAAATAAAATGCTTTCTTTGCTAGAAGCAATTATGGGAAACATTAACAAGGAAGAATGCAATGATACTTTTAATTGATAATTACGATTCCTTTACTTTTAATATTTACCAAGCTTTTAGTGCGCTTGGTTATCCTATAAAAGTCTTACGCAATGATAAAACAAGCCTTGAAGAAATTCAAGCGTTAAATCCTAGCTATATCATCTTAGGTCCTGGTCCTAAAGCACCAAAAGATTCTAAACTCAACATTGCAATTGTGCAAAATTTCAAAGGGATTTATCCGATTTTAGGGATTTGTTTGGGGCATCAAGCAATTTTGGCTGCTTTTGGAGTGGAGATTGTCAATGCTAAAAATATCATTCACGGAAAAGTTGAACCTTTAATCCACAATGAAAAAGGAGTCTTTCGCCATATTTCACAGAAAACACCTATTGTGCGTTACCATTCTCTTGTGGGTAAAAAAGATGCGATTCCAGAGTGTTTTATGGTTAGTGCAGTCAGTGAAGATGGGGAAGTGATGGCAGTAGAGCATAAGCAATACCATTTAGTGGGATTGCAATTTCATCCAGAATCCATTGGCACAAAAGAGGGCATAAAAATGCTCCAAAACTTTTTGCACTATGCAAGAGAATTAATCCCTGTAAAAGAATATTTAAAAAAGACTTTAAAGCAAGAATCGCTAAATTTTCAAGAAAGTTATAATTTAATGGACGAGCTAACAGAAGGAAATCTAAGCGATGCGCAAATTGGAAGTGTCTTAACAAGTTTAGAAATTAAAGGTGTGAATGCGTATGAGCTAGCTGGGTTTGCTTCTGTGTTAAAGCAAAAGGCGGTGCGTTTTACTCCTAAAAGAAAGTTTGCAAAAAATTTTGATATGGTTGGGACTGGGGGTAGCAATGCAAAAACCTTTAATGTTTCAACCACTTGCGCACTTTTATTAGCTTCTATGGCAAGAGCAGAGAATTTTGGAATCATTAAACACGGGAATGGTGCAATTACTTCTAAAAGCGGTGCAGCAGATTTGTTAAATGCGCTTGGGATTCCTGCAGATATGAAGTTGCAAAATGCGCTAAAAGCCTATGAAGAATTGCATATAACTTTTCTTTTCGCGCAAAGATTCCACGCTGCAATGCGTTTTGCAGCTCCAGCCCGCAAAACATTAGGTTTTAAGACAGCTTTCAATCTGATTGGTCCTTTAAGCAATCCTGCATCTATTTCCCATCAACTTATTGGTGTGTTTGATAAAGGCTACACAGAGATTATGGCACAGGCATTGCAAATTTTAGGCATTAAGCGTGCAATGGTTGTTAGCGGATTAGAAGGGTACGATGAGATTTCACTCTGTGCGCCTACACAAATTACAGAACTTAAAGAAGGGAGCATTAAAACTTATATTTTTAATCCTATTGAAGTGGGACTATCTTTCGTGCCTTATGCAATGCTAAAAGGGGGCGATGTGCGTGAAAATCTAGCAATCACGCAAGATATTTTTAATGCCCTTGAGTCGCCAAAGCTTAATTTGGTTGCGTTGAATATGGGAGCAGCATTGTATGTGTGTGATTTAGCAGATTCTATTAAAGAAGGCTTTTTTAGGGCAAAAGAGATCATTAAAAGTGGTGCAGTTTTTGGAGTATTAGAATCTTTTCAAAAGATTAGCAATGCGCATTTAGAGGAATTTTAATGGTTTTAGAAACCACGCAAGTGCCTACCATTTTACAAGAAATTTTAAATAAGAAAAAAACACATAAAATCCGCTCTTGCAAGCGACTTGTTCCCTTAAATGCACCTAATTTGGAGCAGATTTTTGTGATTGCAGAAATTAAAAGGGCAAGTCCTAGTGCAGGAGAGATTGGAAAAATTTTAAATCCCAATGCGTTAGCAGAATTGTATTTGCAAGGGGGAGCGGGGGCTATTTCTGTGTTGTGTGAGAGGGATTATTTCTGTGGAGATTTGGAGGATTTAAAGGCAGTAAAATCTGCGCATAGCAGTGCTTGTGTGCTAAGAAAAGATTTTATAACAGAAGTGGCACAGATTAAAGAAGCCTATGATTTTGGCGCAGATATGGTGCTATTAATTGCCGCAGTATTTTTAGATGAGAGCAATGGCGGTTTTGCTCGTCTTTTGGAGCTGTATAATGCGTGTAAAATGTGGAATCTAACACCTTTAATTGAAGTGCATAATGCCTTTGAAGTGGAGTTTATTGCGCCTTTAAACGCTTCTTTGATAGGTATAAACTCACGCAATTTGCACACCTTTAGCATTGATAAAATCAAAGCCTATAATCTTTTGGAATTAATTAAGCATAATAATCCTAATAGCAAGGTGATTTTTGAATCCGCATTAAATTGTAGTTTTGATGGCTTTGTGGTGGGGAATTTGGGTTTTGATGGAATCTTATGTGGGAGTTATTTGGTTAGGAGTCAAAAACCAAAAGAAGCATTAATTGCTTTGAAAAAAGCCGTGCAAAAAGGCAAAGTAAGTGGCGGATTGTTTTATAAAAATGCTTTTAAGCTTTTGGATTCTGCATTGGGGCTAATTAAAATTTGTGGAATCACAAACGCAAAAGACGCACAAATGTGCGCTAAAGCTTTATGCGCATTAAAGCAAAAAGGGATAGAGCAAGTTGGTGCGCTTGGATTTATTTTAGAGCCAAAGTCTCCGCGTTTTGTGGAGGATTTAGAGGGAATCTTAAATGCGTTAAAAGAGTATCCTAATGTGCTAAAAATTGCCGTGCTAAAAGATGATGTGGCACAAATGCAAAGAGCATTGGAGCTGTATCAAATGGGCAGTATTGATGCGTTGCAATTGCACGGGGTAAAATCGCAATCTTTTGGTGGTGTGGATTTAAGAGAGGCAGATTTTGCTTATTATGCAGTGGTGAATGTGGAATCCAAAAAGGATTTAGAGGATGTTAATTTAGAGAATTTGCCAAGTCCTTTTGTGCTGCTAGATTCTAAAAGTGCATTAGGTGGGGGTAGTGGGGAGAGAATTGATAGCAAAGTGCTAGAGTCTTTAAAGCTGCAATATTTATGTGTTGCTGGTGGGGTTGGGATAGAAAATCTTAATGCTTTAAAACAAATGGGGGCTAAGATGCTAGATATTAATTCTAGCATTGAAGAGTGTGCAGGCAAAAAGGATTCCAATAAATTGCAAGCATTGATGAGTCAGTTGAAGAATTATCTTTAATCACGCTCTAGCAAGTAATCTACCTTGTAAATGAAATCTTCTTCACTCTTTAAGCCTTGCGCTAGGATGAGATATTTACCATTGATAATAAAACTTGGCACGCCTTGTATGTTTGCATACCGCGCAGAATCTTTCCATTCCTTTAGAAGCATTTGTGTGTAAGGTTCTTTAAGTGTGGAATCAAAAACCTCTTTAGAAATATTAAGAACGCTTAATCCGTGTGCGATAAAGGATTCTGCGTTATTAAAGCGTTTTCTTTGTTGGAAGTTTGCATCAAAATAGGAATCCAAAACGCGTTTAAAATGGGAGTTAGAGCTTTTTGGTGATAGATTTTGTGCTTTATCTAAACTTAGACTAACAGCTAAAACTTCTGAAGCTTGCGTGCTAAAAGGCGCACTAGTGATAATGTGATAGGGCATAAAAACAACTTCATTAGGAAGCAAGGAAAAGAGATTGGGTAGAATTTTATTAATGCTTGCACAATACGGACAGCCAACATTAAAAAGTTCAACAATGGTATTTTTTGGCACATTGAGCGGTTTATTTAGAGTAATAAAATCACGCCCTTCTTTTAAGTCATCAGCCAAATTATTAGCATACAGAAACGCCGCGCTTAATGTAAGGGAGAAAAGAAAAGTAAATGCGTATTTTAAGAGTGTTTGCATAGAAATCCTTCTGTGAAAATTTGGCGCATTATAGCAAAAGTAAAGCAATGCTTTATTAAGATTTTTTATGTATAATCTAGTTCTAAAATTTTTGTAAGGATTTAAGATGAAAAAGTTTTTCTTGACTTCTAGCTTGCTTGCTGCGCTATCGCTTCCTGTGTTAGCAGCTCCCTATCAGCTTGATACGACAAACTCAAAAGTGGGATTTACCATTAAGAAAAAGGGTGGTTTAGTTACGGTAAATGGTGAGTTTAAGACATTTGCTGGGGAGATAGATTATGATGGCGCAAAACTCAATGTTTTTAGCGGTGAAATTGATGTGGCTTCTGTGGATACAAAGGAACAAAAGCGCGATAATGAGCTAAGATCATCGGATGTTTTTGATGCACAAAAGTTTCCTAAAATGACTTTTAAGATGGCAAAATACGAAGCCGGTAAAATTCACGGGGATTTGACAATTAAAGATGTTACAAAGCAAGTAACTTTAAATGCTGAAGAAAAATTAAATGGTAATGTGTTAGAAATCTCTGCAAATGGGATGATTAAACGCTCTGATTTTGACTTAGAATGGGGTGTTTTTCAGAATGTTCTTGTGAGTGATGATGTTGTGATTAATCTAAACTTAAAAGCAAACGCAAAATAATACTTCTAAAAGTTGGAATCCAAAAATGCGATTCCAACTTTTTCCTTTGATAATTTTTACGAATCTTTCATAAATTTTAATTTTTATTTCTATTTAAAGTTATTTTAAAGTCTTAATTTTCTATAATCGTAGGATTTTTACATTTTTTGTTAGGAGTTTTAAGAATGAAAAAAGCAATGTTGGCAATGTCTTTGGCGTGTGGAATGCTAGCAAGCACTTTGAGTGCGGAAACAATTAAGATTGGAGTTGTATTGCCTATTAGCGGTGCAGTGGGCGGTTTTGGGGAGTTAGGCAAGCGTGGGATTGATTTGGCTTACAAAGCGCAAAATACAACAAAAAATGGTGATTCTATTGAATTAATTTTAATTGACAATAAAAGCGATAAGATTGAATCGGCAAATGCTATGCAAAAGCTTGTTTCAAGCGATAAAGTGAGTGTTGTAATTGGTCCTATGACTTCAACAAATGCGCTTGCAATGACAAAAATCGCTGATGATTCTAAGACGCCTTTGATTGCGCCTGTGGCGACAAATGATAGGGTTACAAAGGGTAAAGACTTTGTTTCGCGCGTAAGCTTTGCAGATAGCTTCCAAGGGGTTATTGCGGCAAATCTAGCTTATAAAGATTTGGGGCTTAAAAAGGCTGCGATTTTGTTTGATAATAGTAGCGATTATTCCATTGGTCTTGCGCGCTCTTTTAGGGATCAGTTTAAAAAGCTAGGCGGTGAGATTGTGATTGAAACAAATGCGCAAGCTGGCACAAAAGATTTTAAAGCACAAATTTCAAGCATTAAAGCAAAAAATCCTGATGTCTTATATCTGCCAATTTATTATAACGAAGGTGCATTAATTGCTTTGCAAGCAAAGCAGCTTGGGCTAAGCGTCCCAACAATTGGTGGTGATGGGCTTGCTTCTAATCAAATTTTCTTTGATGTTGCAAAAGATGCGGGCAATGGTTATATGGTAACAGATTATTATTCTACAAGCGCAAAGCAAACGCCAAAGGGTGAGCAGTTTATGCAAGAGTATGAAGCGACTTATAAAGAGCCTGTGAGTTCATTTAGTGTGATGTTAGCGGATGCGTATGGAATCGCTTTGCAAGCAATTGAAGCGTGTGGGGCAAAAGATAAAGCCTGTATCAATGATAAAATCCGTAATGTCAAGGATTATGATGGAATTAGCGGCAAATTTTCTTTAGAAAAGGGCGAGTCTGTGCGAAGTGCTGTGATTAATGAAGTGCAAGATGGTAAATTGATTTATAAAACAACGGTGAATCCTTGAAGTTATTGGCTTAAATTTGGAGAGTTTAACCTTTTTTCAGCAGTGCATTAATGGCTTAAGTTTAGGCAGTATGTATGCGCTTATTGCCATTGGTTACACAATGGTGTATGGTTGCTTGCGTTTGATTAATTTTGCGCACGCTAATATTATGATGGTGGGTGCGTTTTTAGTCTTTTTTGCGGTGAGTGTGTTTGGGATTCCTTTTTATGCTTCGGCAATTCTTGCGATTGTGTTATGTGGAGTTTTGGGAGTTTTGATTGATAAAATTGCTTACGCTCCCTTAAGAAGCGCACCTAGAATCTCAATGCTAATTACTGCAATTGGCGTGAGCTTCTTTTTGGAAAATGTGTTCAATGTTTTCTTTGGCTCAACCCCTAGATTTTTTGATGCGCCTGAGTTTTTTATCCAGCCTATCGCAATTTTTGGTGTCAGTTTGACGGCAATCACTCTTATCGTGCCTGTGGTAACATTATTGCTTTTAGTAATCCTTTTGCGTTTTTTATACCACACAAAGCAAGGGATGGCGATTCGTGCAAGCGCATTTGACATTAACACCGTGCGTTTAATGGGAATAAATGTCAATAATATCATAGCCCTTGTGTTTGCTATTGGAAGTATGCTTGCTGGAATTGGTGGAATCTTTTATGCAATTTCTTATCCAACCATTGATCCTTTAATGGGTGTGTTAATAGGGCTTAAAGCCTTTGCGGCAGCTGTGCTTGGAGGGATTGGAAGTGTTGGTGGTGCGGTGCTTGGAGGATTTATCTTAGGCTTTACGGAAGTTATGGCTGTTGCGTTGTTCCCGGAGCTTGGTGGCTATAAAGATGCCTTTGCGTTTTTATTTTTGATTTTGGTGTTGTTGTTTCGTCCTATTGGAATTATGGGCGATTGGCGTTTAGAGAAAAGTCGTTTTTAGGGGTTTATGATGGTTAAAACTTTATATGCAAAAGCTCCTACAATTACGACTTTTGGATTCCATATTTTCCTATATTTTTGCGCAATTTGTGTGATTTTTGCCGCGCAAATTCTGCTTGGGGATTACGCACTTAGGATTTTTAATAATATTTTAATTTTTGTAATTTTAGCGGTGAGTTATAATCTCATTAATGGCGTTACAGGGCAGCTCTCTTTAGAGCCAAATGGATTTGTCGCCATTGGTGCGTATATCACGGCGTTGATGCTTTTAGATGAAGATTTAAAGTGGAGTATGTTTCAGCTTGAAGACCCCCATCCTTTCGTGCTAAGTCTGTATAGTGAGCTACTTCCTGCGCTGTTTTGTAGTGGTGTTGTAGCGGCGGTGATTGCGGTTTTGCTCTCTTTTCCTGTGTTTCGTGTGCGTGGGGATTATTTAGCCATTGTAACGCTTGGGTTTGGGTTTATCATTAAGATTTTAGCAATCAATAATCCACAATGGACAAATGGGGCAATTGGCTTAAATGAGATTCCAAACAATCAAGACTCTGTTGTGTGCTATATTGAGCAAACTTTGCTTGCACTAAGTAGTGAGGATTCCGCATTGAGTGGGTTTTTTAATCTCCTTCATACGCACGCATTTATGGGTGGTTCAAATATCACGGCGTTTTTTTGGAGTGGGATTTTTGCTACGGCTTCTGTGATTTTAATCTTACAAATTGTGTATTCTAAATATGGACGCGCGATGAAGGCAGTGCGTGATGATGAAGACGCTGCCATTGCAATGGGAATTAATACCTTTAAAATCAAAACTTTTGCTTTTAGCACGAGTGCGTTTTTAGAAGGCGTGGGCGGTGGGCTTATGGCGGTATGGCTTACAACAATTGATCCAAGAATTTTTGGTTTTGAGCTTACTTTTCAGCTTTTAATCATTATTGTGCTTGGAGGCTTAGGAAGCACGACGGGAGCGATTTTAGGAGCGATTTTAGTCATTGGTGGGGGAGAGTGGCTAAGATTTTTAGATCAGCCTTTAATCTTTTTTGGTGCGGATTTTGGCTCATATCCGGGGCTTAGAATGGTGTTTTTCTCTGTGATTTTGCTTGTTATAATGCTATTTGCAAGAGAAGGAATTATGGGGAAAAAGGAGCTTTGGGATTTAAATCCTACCAAGATAATAGGGTTTAAGAAGGTGCGGTGATGGCAATTTTAGAGCTTGAAAATGTTAGCATTGCCTTTGGTGGCTTAAAGGCGATTGATGATGTAAGCTTTAAGGTGGAATCCAAACAGATTTTTGGGCTGATTGGTCCAAATGGTGCGGGTAAAACTACAATGTTTAATATCATCACTGCAAATTATAAGCCAAATTCTGGCAAGGTAACCTTCCTTGGTAAAAATATTTCGCGCTATAAGCCAAATACGATTGTAAATTTAGGGATTGCTAGGACTTTTCAAAATATCCGCCTTTTTAGTTCAATGAGTGTGCTTGATAATGTGCTAATTGGCTTGCACAATGATGCAAGATATAGCTTTTTTGAAGCGGCATTTCGTGTTGGGCGATATTTCAAAGAGGAAAGGCGCATTAAAGAGCGTGCTAAGTGGCTTTTGGATTATATGGGATTGGGCGATAAAATGCACTTAAATGCCAGTGGATTAAGTTATGGGAATTGCCGTAAAGTAGAAATTGCAAGGGCGTTAGCAACAAATCCAAAGCTCTTATTGCTTGATGAACCAGCAGCGGGAATGAATCCAAAGGAAACGCAAGAATTAAGCGAGCTAATTTTTAAAATGCAAAAGGATTTTGATTTAAGTGTGCTATTGATTGAACACGATATGCCTTTTGTCAATGCCTTGTGTGAGCAGGTTTTGGTGCTTGATTATGGGAAAAAACTCTTTTGTGGAACGCCACAAGAAGCGATTAACAACGCAGAAGTGATTGCTGCGTATTTGGGGGATTTTTGTGCTACAAGTTGAAAATTTAGAAGTGCATTATGGCTTGATTGCTGGACTAAAAGGTGTTAGTTTTCATATTGAGGAACACGAGATTATCACGCTAATTGGGAGCAATGGGGCGGGTAAGACTTCAAGTTTAAAGGGAATCGTGCATAGTGTCAAAACTAAGGGTAGCGTGCGGTTTTTTGGGGCAGATATTTCAAAAGTGCCTACACATAAGATTATCCAGCGCGGAATCGCACTTGTGCCAGAAGGGAGGTGCGTTTTTTTGGGGCTTAGTGTGGATGAGAATCTAAGAATGGGGGCGTATAATAATGATGAGAATTTTTCCGTTATGCGTGAGAAAATGTATGCACTTTTCCCGCACTTAAAGGAGCGTTACAAGCAAATTGCTAGCACAATGAGTGGGGGGGAGCAGCAAATGCTTGCGATTGCTAGGGCGTTAATGAGTGAGCCAAAGCTTTTAATGCTTGATGAACCTAGTCTTGGGCTTGCGCCAAAGGTTGTGGGTGAACTCTTTGAAATTCTTTTAAATTTAAGAGAAAATGGAATCACAATTTTATTAGTGGAGCAAAATGCCTTTGCTGCGCTTAAGGTTGCAAATCGTGCGTATGTGCTAGAAAATGGAAAGATTGCAATGGAAGATTTGGCAAAAAATATGCTAGAAGATAAGGAGATTAAAAAGCGTTATTTGGGGGGCTAGATTTAGGTTTTTTACGATTTTGTTTGGCTTATAGATTTTGTAGTTTATATTTCTTTAGTATGTATTCTTTAGATTTTTTCTTTTTCAATTTTTTGAGATTCTTTAGAATATTTGCTTTTGTAAGCCCAAATTTCAATGTCTTTTTTCTTGCTTTTCTCTAAAATTTCTGTTGTAAGTTCTAAAATTGTATCGTCAAATTTTCCATTTTCTATGTCTTGATTCCATATAGAATTTGAAGAAAATCTTTTGCCTAAAGTGATTTTTGTTATTTCAATAGGCAGTTTGTTGCATCTTTTACAAATTGCTCTGTATTCGTGTTCATAGTAAAAATGGGATGTTTTGTTGTCATAATTGTTAGTAGATTGTCCTTTATTGCGTCAACTTCATAGGTTGGAAGTTTTCCATATTGAATTTTATAGATTTCCCCTTGATAGCTAGAATCAATTTTAAAATCAATTCTCACATCATAGTGAGAATTTGTATAATGTGTCCACATTAATCCACATTCTTGCTCGTTTGGAATATATGAGAAAGAGCAAATTAGCTTTGCCATTTTTATATCCTTAATTTTATTGATAATATGTTCGCTGTTGTCATCTGTGAAATAGGAATGCCTACATTCATCAATATCATTAAACTTTTCAAAACTAGAACATTGCAATTTGCTGTTTTTTAGAATCTGACAAAGTCTTTTTGGTATTTTTTAGAGAAAATTAATTTTTCCACTTCTTTTGACTTAGTCGCTTATTTGGTTTATATTCATTTTCTTGCATACATACTTCCTTAAATTGTTTTGTATAAATTTACATTAATTCTAAGTAAAATACACTTAAATAAAACTTTTTTATAATAAAATTACTATAAATTTACAAAAAATATCAAATAAATGCTTAGAAAAGAAATTGTTCAACAAGGCGAGTTTTTGCCCAAAAGGGCTTAATGGATTTTTGCAAGGATTGCATTAAAGGTTGCACTTGGGCGCATAATTGCCTCACAAGCCTTATCATCAAGCTTGTAATAGCCACCTAGATTAACTTTAATGCCCTGTGCGTTGATAAATTCTTGATGGATTTTATCAGCATTTGCGCTAAGTTCTTCAAAGATTCCTTTAAAGAAGTTTTGAAGTGCGGGATCTTTAGGGTTGCTTGCTAGGGCTTTTGCGAAGTAGAGTGCTAGGTAGAAGTGGCTTGTGCGGTTATCATCTTCTTTTGCTTTGCGTGAAGGAGCTTTGTTGTTATTTAGCCACTCACCGATTGCTACATCAAGGGAGTCTGCAAGGATTTGCGCTTCTTTTTTGCCTGTTTTTTGTGCGTAAAATTCTAGGCTTGCTTGTAAGGCTAAAAATTCACCTAAACTATCCCAGCGCAAGTGGTTTTCTTCTACAAGTTGCTCGACTTGCTTTGGCGCACTTCCCCCAGCCCCTGTTTCAAACATTGCTCCACCATTTAGCATAGGCACGACTGAGAGCATTTTTGCACTTGTGCCAAGCTCTAAAATGGGGAATAAATCTGTTAAATAATCCCTTAAAACATTGCCTGTAATAGAGATTGCATCCTTGCCATCACGGATTAGCTTTAAGGATTCCAAACACGCTTCTTTTGGAGCTAAAATTGCAAGGTCTTTGCCTTTTTCTTTGAGTCTTGTTTGCACTAAATCTGCTAAAATTTTATTGCTTGGGCGGTTTAAATCTAGCCAAAAAATCGCCTTACTTCCTGTTAAATCTGCGCGCTCAATCCCTAAATCAATCCAATTTTGCACCGCATCAAATTTTGCACTATTTGCGCGATAAATATCGCCCTTTTCTACGCTGTGTTCAAGGAGCGTGTTGCCCTCTGCGTCTGTGACTTTAAAGATTCCATCTTCTTTTGCGATGAAGGTTTTATCGTGTGAGCCGTATTCTTGCGCCTTTTTTGCCATCAAGCCCACATTTGAAACGCTTCCTAGCTTGCTTGGATCTAGCGTGCCATTTGCGCGTAAATCTTCTAGCACAGCTTCATAAATGGTGGCGTAAGTTTTATCAGGGATGAGTGCGTTTGTGTCGCATTCCTTGCCGTCTTTATCCCATAATTTTGCGCCATTTTTTAGCATTGCTGGCATTGAAGCATCTACAATCACATCGCTTGGGATATGTAAATTTGTGATTCCTTTATTAGAATTTACCATTGAAAGTTTTGCGCTTTTTGTTAAAATTTCATTGTATTTTTCTAAGATTTCAGCTTTTTTGGGACTATTTTCAATCTTTGTTAAAAGCTCACTTATGCCATTGTTGGGATTGACGCCAAGATGATGAAGTTCTTCTTCAAAGGTGTCAAACAACTCTTTAAAATACACACTTACCGCGTGTCCAAAGATGACAGGGTCGCTAACCTTCATCATTGTAGCTTTCAAGTGTAAAGAGAGTAGGATATTCTCATTTTTACACACTTTAATTTGCTCTTCATAAAGCGCACGCAAGGCTTTTACGCTCATAAAAGTTGCATCTAAAATCTCATTTTTATCTAACTTTAGATTTTCTTTTAGCATTTGCGTGCCACTTTTGCCAATAAAGCTAATGCTAGCTGTTGTAGCATCTTTAATCAAAACGGCTTTTTCATTGTCAAAAAAATCGCCTTTTTGAATGTAGGATACGCGCGTTTTGGATTCCTTATTAAAAGGTGTGATTTTATAGGGATTTTTTCTAGCATAGTCTTTAACTGCCTTCGTGCAACGCCTATCGGAGTTTCCCTGTCTTAGCACAGGATTTACTGCAGAGCCTAGCACTTTTTGGTATTTTTCTTTGATTGCTTTTTCGCTAGCATTTTTGGGCTCATCAGGGAAATTTGGAATCGCAAAACCTTTATCTTGCAATTCTTTAATCGTTGCCTTAAGTTGTGGGATAGAAGCGGAGATATTTGGCGTTTTAATGAGGTTTGCACTAGGGGTATTGACAAGCTCGCCTAGCTCTTTTAGAGAGTCTTTAACCTTTTTTGATTCTGGTAGATTCTCTGTAAATTGCGCTAAAACGCGTGCGGCAAGTGAGATGTCAGAGGTTTCAACAGGGATTCCAACTTTGCCTAAAAACGCTTGCACAATAGGCAAAAAAGAGTAGGTCGCAAGGGCTGGGGATTCATCAGTTAGGGTGTAGGTAATTTTCATTTTGGATTCCTTTAAAATAGGGTTTTAGCTAGAGTATAGCAAAGAATCTTGCAAAACTTGATTATTTTAGGGAAGATTTATGTTGTATTCCATAAAGGTAGTTACACAATTATGTAGAGTTGGTTGGAGATTTTTGATTTTCATTTGGGATTATTATACAATGCGTTTTAGATATTTTAAAGTTTTTAAGGAAGATAAATGAAAAAAATTGCATTTGGATTATTGTGTGTGCTAGGATTTGCTAGTTTTGCATTTGGAAATTTTGAGGCAAATTTCAAAAAAAGCATTAGAGATTTAACAAATATTGATGTAGAAATTCAGGTTAAAAAGGAGTTAAAAAGCTTTAATGGTGAGTATTTTGTCATTGGTCGCACAAAGGGGGGTGATATTTTTCCTGTGATTGTCAGCAAAGATGGCAAGCATTTTATCGGGCTTAGTAGTGTGATGAATTTTAGCAAGGAAGATTCTAAGATGATTACAGAAGAGATTAATAAAGCAGGTGCTGCTAAGATGCAAGCTGATAAACAGGCTTTAGGTAAACTTTTTGCCTCTTTTAAAGAGAGTGATTTTGTAATGCTGCAAGGGGAGGGTAAGGATTTACCAACAAAGATTGTTGTAAGCGATCCGGATTGTCCTTACTGCCGTAAGCATTTAGAGAATGTGGAATCTGAACTGAAAGAAGCAAATCTTAAATTTATTTTTGCACCTGTGCACGATGAAAATGCTTTTATTAAAGCGCAATTGATTTTAAATCAAAGCGTAAAAGCAAAGGATAATGCTAGAAAAATTGCGATTTTACGCAAATATTACACTGATATTAAATTGAGCGAAAAAGAGAAAAAAACAGACATTAAGCAAGTCAAATTTACAACAGAGAAAATTTTTGGAAGCGGATTGGTTAGTGGTGTTCCCTTTATTTTTGAAATTGACAATGAATAATGTTAGCAAGTGTAGAGTTTGAAAAGTATCCATCGCATTTAGCCATTACATTTTTCGGTGCGTGGGATAGGAGTATTCCAAAATCTGCACTCATTGCTTTAGAGAAATGTCAATTTGAATGCTTAAAGTTTCTTAAAAATACGCAAAACATCCCCGTTAAAATTTTTTTGGATTCTAGTTTTGATTTGGATTTTTGTGGGGGAGAAGTGCTATTAAATTGGTTAGAAGCCTTTGAAGAAAAATCTGGATTACATTTAGAAAATAATGGATTTTTAAGTCAGGATAAAATAGCAAAGATTTTTGGAATTTTACAGGATAAACCAAAGCAGAGTAAAATAGAATTTACTCAAGAAGTTTTGCAAGCCCATAAAGACACTTTTAAGATTCTAAAATTTTTTTGGAAGCGTATGCTCCTTGTGCTGAGTTTTTTAGGTGAAATGATTTATATGTTTTGGGATAGCATTTTAAGACCTAAAAATTTTCGCATTAGAGCGTTGTTTTTTCAAATCCAAGAAGCGGTGATTAAGGCAGTTCCTATTATCTCGCTTGCTTGTTTTTTAATCGGAATTGTGATTGCTTATCAAGGAAGCTTGCAGTTGCAACAATTTGGGGCGAACCTATTAATCGTTGAGATGAGTGCAACATTAACTTTGCGTGAGATGGCACCTATTATTGTTGCAATTATTGTTGCAGGACGCAGTGCTTCAGCATTTAGTGCAGAGATTGGAATGATGCGTGCTACCCAAGAGATTGATGCAATGCGTGTGATGGGGTTTAATCCTGTAACTTTTCTTATTTTTCCGCGTATTTTTGCGCTGTTATTTGCCTTGCCTTTAGCTGTGTTTGTGGCGGATATGTTTGGATTGATTGGGGGAATGCTCATTGCAAAACTTGAGCTTGGAATTAGTAGTGAGTATTTTATAGAACGCTTTTTGGAGAGGGTTGAAATGCGCCATTTTTGGATTGGAATGCTAAAAGCTCCATTTTTTGGGCTAATTATTGCATTAATTGGCTGTTATCACGGGTTTGTAACACAAAAAGACACAAGAAGCATTGGAATCCATACAACAAAAAGTGTGGTGCAATCTATCTTTTGTGTCATAGCTTTTGATGCGCTTTGTTCTGTGCTTTTTACGCAAATGGGCTTGTGAATATGGAATCTAAAAGTTGTTTTTGCCCTGCTTGTTCTATTGCGTTTTCCCTTGCTTTTTAAATTTGGCACGCAATAAGGAAAAAATCGCTTGCGATTTAAGGTTCTCCTTTTCTTGTGTACCGAGTTTAAAAAGCAAGGGAATTATAGATAAAATTTAAGGTAGATTTTCAAGTAAAAATATAGGCGCATTTTAAGGTAAAATTATAGGCAAATTTCAAGCAAAATTTAAGGTAAAAGATGGAATCCAAAATGCAAGAATCTGTTGTGGAAGTGTGTCATTTAACCACAGGCTATGGAGAGCGGATTATCCACGATAATATTTCTTTTAAGGTTTACAAAAAAGAGATTTTTGCGCTGCTTGGAGGAAGTGGAAGTGGGAAAAGCACACTGCTTAACACAATGATTTTTTTAAAAGCTCCAAGTGGCGGAGAAGTTAGGATTTTAGGCAAAGATATATGGAATCTAAATTCTAAAGATTCTTTGGATATGAAGTTGAATTTAGGGGTTTTGTTTCAATTTGGTGCGCTTTTTAGCTCTCTTAATGTGCTAGAAAATATTATGCTTCCTTTAAGGGAATACACGGAGTTTAGTCAAAAAGATATGCAAGAGCTTGCTTTGATGTGGCTAATGCGCGTAGGGCTCAAAAAAGAAGTGGCAAACTTGTATCCCAATGAGCTAAGTGGGGGAATGGTTAAGCGCGTCGGGCTTGCAAGGGCTTTGGCATTAAGTCCAAAAATACTCTTTTTAGATGAGCCAACAAGTGGGTTAGACCCTAGAAGTGCAAGGCATTTTGACGCTCTAATTGCAGAGCTTAAGGATTTGCTAGGCATTAGTGTGGTGATGGTAACGCACGATATGGAATCTGTTAAGGGAGTGGTTGATAGAATGGTTGTGCTAAAGGATAAGAAGATATTTTTTGAGGGGAGTTTGGCGGATTTAAAAGCACAGGTGGGAGCATTAGGCGCATTTTTAGAGGAGGTATAGGAGGAGAGTATGGAAGCGCGGTTAAATTATATTTTGCTTGGCGTGTTTCTAATGGTTTCATTGGTAGCACTGGCGGGATTTGTGTTTTGGATGGGGAAGTATGATAGGAATTTAGGAGTCTATGCAGAATATTATTTATACAATAAAGAGTTGCCAAAAGGGATTCGCATAGAAACACCTGTGCGCTATTTAGGGCTTCCTGTGGGGTTTGTGAAACATTATGGTTTAAGTGAGGCGCAAGATGGGGTGGAAATTGTGCTTTGGGTGAAAAAAGAGATTGTTTTGCACCAAGGGGCACTTGCTATTGTAGAATCACAAGGTTTAACAGGAGGGAATTATATCGCACTTACACAAGGAAAGGGAGAGCCTTTTGCTAAAGGTGGTAAAGCAATTATTGAGTTTCAAGAAAATTGGATTGAAAAGTTAGAGAGTAAAACAGAAGTTGTTTTTGATAGGCTTGAAGTGAGTCTTGATCGTTTAAATCTGCTTTTAAATGAGAAAAATCTTATAAATATAGAAGTTGCGCTAGAGAATATTAAAGGTGCTTCTTTAGAGTTTAAAGGGGTTTTAAATGGGCTTAATAGCGCATTTATTGGCGCGAAAGATGCGATGGATGGAATCCAAAGAAGTAGTGTGCTATTTAATGCGTCTTTAGAGCGTGGGGATTATAATTTGCGCTCCATTTTAACGCCGCTTTTATTGCAGTTAGAGCAAAATTCTCTGCGACTAGATGGAATCTTACAAAATGCAGAGAGTGTTTTAGAGAAGTTTTCAAGTTCTCCTAGTGGATTTTTGTTTGGCGAAGAAAGAGAGATTTTAGGACCAAGGGAGTAAAAATGGGTTGGATAAAAATTGCGTGGATTGCTAGTTTTATTGTGGTTTTTAGTGGCTGTTTTGCAAAGATACCACAGGTGCAATATTATGAGATTGAAGCCTTAAATGGCGTCAAGTTGGAATCTAAAAAAGAGCTTTTTTGGGAGATTAGCGTTGCGCCAAAAATTGCTAGCAAGAAAATTGCTTATAAAACTAATGCAAATAGTATTGCGTATTTTTCCAAAAATGCGTGGATTGAGCCTTTTTCTGTAATGGTTGATTCGCTTGCGCTAAAGATTGCTGGCAACTATGGAATCCTAAATGCACAAAATGGGGGCGTTTGGGGCAGTCAAGATGCTAAAACTCAGGTGGGGCGTGTGAAAATTAATGTGCTTGATTGCTACTTTGATGCGCAAAGAGAGAGTGTATTTGTGCGCTTTTTTGTGGAGATTATTGGGGGGAGTGAGTTTGGGGGAAGTGTTTTTGAAGGAAGCGTTGTTAGGGGGAGTGAGCTTGAAAAAAGTGTTGTTATAGAAAAGGTGGAGCAAGTTGAGAGTGGGGAGTTTATTCAAATTGTTAAAGCCTTTGAGCGTGCGTTAAATGCGGGGTTTGTGGAGATTTTTACAAAATTTTAGGGGGCAAGCGTTATGAAAAATGGCGTTATGTGGAAAATAGAGTTAGAGGATTTGGAGTTAGAATGTATTATTGGAATCTTGCCTTTTGAGAGAGAAAGGAAACAAAAGATTTGCGTAAATGCGGAATTTTTGGTAGAAAGTGAGTATTTAGTAGGAAGCAAGCCTTTAACAGAAGGTGATTTTTTAGACTATCGCTTGCTAAGGGAGCATATTGTAAGTGCGTTTGCAAGGGAGTTTGGGTTATTAGAAGAAGCACACAATTATTTTTTAGAAACAATTCCAAAGAGTTTTCCGCAAATCAAGGAATTTTGGATTAAAATCACAAAACTTGAAATTTTTAGTGATTGTAAAGTTTCAATTACAAGTTATTATAAGGAGTAAGGATGGAATTGCAATTAAACCAAGAGGCACCGCTTTTTAGCCTTCCAAACCAAGACAATGCAGAGATTTCTTTGCGCGATTTTCGTGGAAGCTTCGTTGTGCTGTATTTTTATCCCAAGGATAAAACACCCGGTTGCACGACAGAAGCCTGTGATTTTAGGGATTCTATGGAATCTTTAAATGCGCTTAATGCAGTTGTGTTAGGGATTAGCCCAGATAGTGTAAAGTCGCATCAAAGTTTTATTCAAAAAGAAGGATTAAATTTTACTTTGCTTAGTGATAGTGAAAAAGCGGTGCTAAAAAGTTATGGTGCTTGGGGGCTTAAAAAACTCTATGGCAAGGAATATGAGGGGGTGATTCGTTCCACTTTTATCATTAATCCTGAAGGTAGAATTGCATTTTTTTGGAAAAATGTGAAAGTTAATGGACACATTGAAGCAATCAAAGAGAAGTTAAAGGAGCTGGGGGCTTAAAAAGCCTTTGCGCCTTTTTTCACAATTATTTTGCCACAATGCTAAAAACTCTTCCGCCACGATTTAGAAGCATTCTTTTTGTTTGTCCTTTGTAGCGTTGCATTGCTTGGTTGAACTCTTTAAGATTTGTGATGCGATAGCTTTCAATTTGTATAATAATATCGCCTGCGTTAAATCCTAGTTCATCAGCTCTTGAACCCTGCATAACACGACTTACAAACACGCCTTCAATGTTGTCAGGAATCCTAAATTGATTCCTGACATTTTGATTTAAGGGAGCAATTTCAAGCCCTTGGATTCCACTTTTTGTGCCATCGCCTATTTTTGCATTAGTGTCATCTTTAGCTTTTGCGAGCGTTAAAGTTAGCGTTTTTTCGCTCTTATTGCGCACAA
Source organism: Helicobacter sp. (assembly GCF_022770205.1). Lineage (GTDB taxonomy): Bacteria > Campylobacterota > Campylobacteria > Campylobacterales > Helicobacteraceae > Helicobacter_D. The sequence continues at coordinate 95,833 of NZ_JALEIK010000038.1, forward strand.
TGTTTAGCGTAACTTCGGAGTTTGGATTCAATGTGCCAATGATATTTTTGAGTTCTGCGGCACTTTTTACTGAGATTCCATTCACTTTAGTGATTAAGTCCCAAATTTGCAATCCACCTTTTTGCGCAGGAGAGTTTTCTTCAATAGAAATCACAACTGCACCCTTTTGATTCTTATACACATCTTTTAAATCTTCATTAACATCTTGAATGCTAACGCCCAAATATCCACGCTCAATCACTCCATCTTGAATCAGTGCTTTTGCGATTTTTTTTACCATTTCAGAAGGAATTGCAAATCCGATTCCGTGATTTCCGCCAGTGCGTGAGAGGATGGCGGTGTTAATTCCAATTAGCCCACCGCGACTATCCACAAGTGCACCACCGCTATTTCCGGGATTTATGGAAGCATCTGTTTGAATAAAGTTTTCATAATCATTAATGCCCATCCCGCTCTTATTGAGTGCAGAGATGATTCCTTGTGTTACGCTCTCACCTACGCCAAAGGGATTGCCTATAGCAAAGACAACATCACCCACTTGCAAATCATTGCTAGATGCAAATTTTAAAAACGGCAAGTCTTTTGCGTTAATTTTAATGATAGCCAAATCGCTTTTTGCGTCTTTGCCAATGACTTTTGCTTCAAATTCTTTATTGGATTCTGGGAGTGCTACAAGGATTTTGTCTGCTCCGTCAATGACGTGATTATTGGTTACAATATAGCCATCTTTAGAGATGATAACGCCACTTCCTAAGCTGCGTTCTACCCTATCTCTTGGTAGCATCATTCCAAAGGAATCCCCAAAAAACTGCCTAAAGAAAGGATCACTAAAAATAGGATGATTTTGCAAATTTGGTGCTTTAACTTTTTTTTGTGTAGAAATATTTACAACTGCATTTTTTGCTTCTTTAATGGAGTTGTAAAAAGAGTAGATTTTAGTCTGTGAAACATCAGGAGTTTCACGATTTGTTACATTTGGTAACTCGCTCACTTCAAAAGCAAAAACATTGCTAACAACTAGTGCGCTAAGTAGTAAGTTTTTGATTTTCATAACAATTCTCCTTAAATTTTTAGCGTATTATTTCAAAAAAATGTAAATCAATAAATAATCAAATTTATAACAGAGTTTTCGTATAATTTCTCACTTCCAAATCTAAAGCCTTAATGCCATCTATGTCGCTAAAATTAGGATTCTTAAATTTTTCTAATGCGCTTTGGATAATCTCTGCAATCTTACCAAAAACAATGCAATCCTGTAAAAACGCTTCCACTGCCACTTCATTTGCTGCATTTAACACAAGCCCTAGTTTTGGATTTTCTAGCAATGTGTTTTTGAGATTCCATAGCGGATAGCGTTTTGCGTCAATGTCTTGGAGTGTATAATGAATGTTTTGAAAATTTAAGCGAGCAATAATGGAATCGTTTTTGAATTTTTGTAAAAAGGCTTCCTCTAAGCCTAATCCAAAACAAATCGCATAAGCAATTGGGAGTTGCATATCTGCATTTGCAAAATGTGCCACAACACTTCCATCCCAAAACTCTACAAGTGCGTGGATATGAGAGTTTCTTTCAATAAAAGCATCAAGGTTTTTTGAACCAAAGAGCCAGTAGGCTTCTAGGATTTCAAAGAGTTTATTGACCATTGTGGCAGAATCAATGGTGATTTTTCTCCCCATTTTCCAGTTTGGGTGTTTTAATGCGTTTGTGGAGTTTTGCTGTGAAATTTCTTTTAGAGGCGTGTCGCGGAATGCACCGCCACTTGCGGTAATGTAGAGATTTTTAAAAGGGCGGTGAGATTTGTTGAAATTTAATAAGTAGCTTAAACTAAAATGCTCACTATCAATAGGGATGATTTGCTCTTTGTCTATGCAATCTCCGCCAATAACAAGACTTTCTTTATTTGCAAGGGCTACCTTTTTTTGACAAGAGATTGCGTGGAGTGTTGGTGCAAGTCCGATAAACCCTACAAGCGCATTGATCACGAGCTTGGATTTTGCTTCTGTGATTGATTGTAAGATTCCTTCTTTGCCACTATAAATTTTACCTTTAAACTCTGGCGTGATAAGGCTTTTATCCTTTGGATTTGTGATAATCACTGCTTTGGGTTGGAATTGTAAAATTTGTGCGTTAAGTAGCGCAATATTTTTGCCAACGCCTAGCACTTCAACTGGGAGTTTATAGCGCGCGGCAATGGCAAGGGCATTGATACCAATAGAGCCACTAGAGCCTAGAATTATCATTATTTAATCAGCCCTAAAAGTGCATAAAGAATAATCACTCCAAAGAAATATCCATCTAAGCGATCTAAGATTCCGCCGTGTCCAGGGAAGAGTGTTCCGCTGTCTTTCACGCCTGCTTGGCGTTTTAAAAAGCTCTCATACAAGTCGCCAAACACGCTAGCAAAGCTTGTAAGAAGCGTTAGGATAAATGCGCTAAAAAAGCCACAAACCCCTAGTCCTACAAGCGTGCCAATAATGGTTGCAACGCTTATGCCAACAAGCACGCCTTCTTTAGTTTTGTTAGGGGAAGTGGGGCAAAACGCGCTGTTTGCAAAGAGTTTCCCTCCTATCATTTTCCCCCCTACATAGGCAAAGCTATCCGTTAAGCCGATGGTAAAAAGTAGCCAGATTATAGCATTTATGGAATATTCAAGGTATAAAAGATAAAGAAAAATAAAAGGAATCGTAGGGTAGATAAAAACCATTGCTTGCTCTAGTTTTCCCTGTTGCTTGTAGCTTTGGTATGCGGCTAAAATCACAAGGGCTACAAATGCACCAATGGGGGATTCATAGAGATAAACACTTGCCCAAACTAAAATTGCTAATGCCCAAAAGATGAGTTTTGGAGTGTTTGATTGTGTGGAATCTTTGGGAGTGTTGTAGAGCTTGTAGCTTTCATAAAATCCAATTAAAAATGCAATTCCAAGCACGCTCCAAAGTAGAAATGGGCTGTGAAAAATCACAATGAGCACAATGGCAACAAGCATAACAAGCGCTGTGTAAATGCGCTTAGATTCTAAAGCTTTGATAATGTTTAGCATAGGTTTCCTACATTATGATTATGTTTTAATTATAACCAAGAATTGCTTTAATTTTTACTTCTAAATAAGCACTTTTTGGCTAGAATCGTGGCAAACTTTGTGTTTAAAGAAGGGATAAAATGTATCGTTCAGAATTAAGAAGTGGTTTTGTAAAGATTCTAAGTTTAGCTTTAATTATTCTATTCATTGGTGGTGGGATTTTTGTTTTAACCGCTGATTCTTTTGAGAAAGAAGCACCAAAGATTGCAGTCAAAGAGAAAGCAGTATGGAATCTTAAGGAGTTTTTTCCCATTAAGATTAGTGATAATGCCGGGATTAAAAGTTATAGCGTTGCGTTAATTGATGATGGAAAAAGGATTCCGCTTGTTGCTGAACAAATCCACACACAAGATGCAATGTGTGTAGAAAACAATGCTACTGCTCCGTTTTCTGCAGATAGCTTTTGTATTGGCATCCAAAAACCAGCAGAGATAACTCATAATGCAAAATCTCTTCTGCTAGAAGTGAGCGTTACAGATACGAGCAATTGGAATCTTTTTAGCGGAAACACAACAACGCAGCAATTTAGCATTACAATTGATTCTAAAAAGCCTCAACTTGCTGTCATTGCAAATTCTTATAAAATCACACAAGGGGGCAGTGCGCTTGTGATTTTTCGTGCAATAGATGAGCATTTAGAGCAACTTGTAATCACGAATGGAAATTTAGAGTTTAAAGCACAGCCTTTTTACAAAGAAGGCTTTTATATTGCGCTTATTGCTTGGTCTAAGTTTCACGATAACTTTTCTCCAAAAATTATTGCGCAAGATAGTGCAGGCAATGTCAGTAGCACATCCATCGCTTATTTTCAGCAAAAAAAACGCTATAAGGATTCCACGATTTCTATAACAGATTCCTTTATAGATGGTAAAATTTCAATGCTTGTAGAAGAGATTGGCGAGAAAAGTTTAGATGAGTTTGAAAATAAAGTAGAGATTTTTCGCTACATTAATGAAGGTGTGCGCCAGCAAAGCTTTGATAGGATTTTTGCAGTGGCATCAACTTTGGATACAAAATCATTTGTGCAGGACTTTAACATTAAACCCTTTGCGCCTTTGAAAAATAGTGCTGTAACGGCAAGTTTTGGAGATCATCGTCGTTTCTCTTATGCAGGCGAGATTGTTAGTGAGTCTGATCATATGGGATTGGATCTTGCAAGCATTAAGGAAGCTCCTGTTATTTTGAATAATCCCGGTGTTGTAACGCTCAATGAGTTTGTTGGCATTGATGGGAATGTGCTTGTTGTGGATCACGGGCTTGGGTTATCTACTTTATATGCGCATTTGACGACTTCTGGTGTTAATGTAGGGGATGTCTTAGAGTCCAATAGTGTGATTGCAAATACTGGAAAAACAGGGCTTGCTTTTGGGGATCATTTGCATTTTGGTGTGTTGGTGCAAGGCTATGAAGTGTGGAATGCAGAGTGGATGGATGCAAATTGGATTAAACTCAATATCACAGATGTTATCAATGACGCAAAAGCCATTATTGACCAAATTTAAGGCTTTAAAATGGTAAAAACAAGACAGAAGAATTTTCGTGCTTTTATTTTTGTGGAGGGTGAGGTGCAAGAAACCATCGCTTATATTGACAAAAATTTAGGCTTTTTGCAGAATCTTTTGCTAGTTTTTGCCTATCCGTTAAATAATGCTGCTTCACTTTTAGAGTATTTAAAGAGCAAGCAATTGAAATTTGTGCAATCAAGCGGCATAGAGAGCTTGGGGTTGGATGTTAAAGTTCAAGAAGTGGAAAAGCTAGAATCTAAAAATGTGGAATCGCACAAGTTAGAATCTGAAAAGTTGGAATCTGAAATGCAACACGCAACTACTCTTGTGCTACACCGCACAATTCGCAGTGGAGAGGAGATTATCACAAAGGGTGATTTGACGATTTTTGGGAGGATTAATAGCGGAGCATTTGTTCAAAGTGGTGGAAATGTGCAGATTTTTGGCGTCATTAGTGGGAATGTGTTTTGTGGGGGCGATTATATGATTTTAGGAAGAGTAAATGAAGGCAATGTGCTTTTTTGTGGAGAAATTGTGGATAGGGCGTTGCTAAAATATCCGCACAATAAAATTTATAGAAATAAAGATTCTATTGTAGTAGAGGAATTGTAATGAAACAGCAAACCATAGCAAAAAAAGTTGAATTAGTTGGGATTGGATTGCATAAGGGTGTGCCTGTAAAAATGGTGCTTGAACCCTTAGATGAAAATTGTGGAATCCATTTTTATCGTAGTGATGTGGGTGTTAGTATTCCGCTAAAGCCTGAGAGTGTTGTGGATACAACAATGGCAACGGTGATTGCAAGAGAGGGGCAGAAGGTTTCTACGATTGAGCATTTATTATCTGCTGTTTATGCGTATGGGATTGATAATCTTAAAATTACGCTTGATAATGAAGAAGTGCCAATTATGGATGGAAGCAGTATTGGGTATTGTATGCTTTTAGAAGAAGCAGGAATTATCAAGCAAGGGGCGTCAAAAAAGATTTTAAAAATCAAAGCTCCTATTGAAGTTAAAGATGGTGATAAATTTGTGCGTTTTGAGCCTAGTGATGTTTGTGTGTTTGATTTTTCCATCCATTTTCCCCATCCAGTCATTGGTACACAGCAGTATAAATTTAATTTTTCTACCAAAAATTATAAAGAAGAAATTGCGCGCGCTAGGACTTTTGGATTCTTAAGTGAGGTGCAGTATTTGCGTTCTATTGGACTTGCACTTGGTGGTTGCTTAGAAAATGCGATTGTGCTTGATGCATCTGGCATTTTAAACCAAGAAGGTTTGCGCTACAAAGAGGAATTTGTGCGCCATAAAATTTTAGATGCCATTGGCGATATGGCGTTGCTTGGGATTCCTCTTCTTGGGGCGTATGTGTCTTATGCAGGAAGCCATAAGCTCAATCATTTGCTGACTAAAAAACTCTTTGAAAATAGCAATGCCTATGAGATTTTAGAGAGCGAGAAATCCCAAAGCGTTTATGAATACGCCTTGCAAAATGCATAAAGTTTTGATTGTGCCAAATGTTTCTAGGGAGCCTGTTTTAGTGGGTGTTTATGATGCAAATTTTAAGCTGTATAAAGATTTTGTTTTAACCGCCCCTTTAAGTGATGCTCTAGTGCCTAAGTTTATGGAGTTAGAAAAACAAGGTATAGAGTTTGATGCGTTATATTTTGTAAGGGGACCTGGGAGTTTTATGGCATTAAAATTACTCTATCTTTTTGCTAAAACCTTAGAGATTGCAAAAGGGGTGAAGCTCTTTGCCACACACGCATTTTATTTTAATGCAAATTCTCCGATTAAGGCTTATGGGAATTGTTATTTTGTGCGTGAAAATACAGAAAATAATGCAGAGGATGGAATCTGTGTGAAAAATTTTGCTACGATTCCACATATTGCACCCTTTTCTTTGCCAAAGGTTTTAGACATAACTATTTTTGATACAAATCTAAAACCGCTTTATCTATTGCCTCCGGTTTAGGATGTGATGAAAAGGTTCAAGTGTGCAGTATTTGATTGATTTTCTACAAGCAAGCAGTATTAATAAGGCAAAAATTTATCCTTTTTTGAAATGCAGTAAAGAAGAAGCACTCATTTTACGCTATTTATGCACAGAGTTTTTAAAAGGTGATCACGAGGTTGTTTGTTTAGATGTTATCAATGCGCTTTTTATGCCAAAAGATGAAATAGAAGTTTTGCAATATCTACCTTATTTTAAAAATTTATTAGATACAGGTTGGATTGCGCAACACATTTTTTTAAAAACACTCAACCAAGAAGAGTTGCTCTTAGAACTCTTAAATATGACAATCTCTTTAAGTGCAAGCTTTTTAAAGTTAGTTGAGGAAGGTGGAATCCATTTAAAGCTTCCAAAAATTATTCCCTATAATGATCATTTAGAGTATTTAAAGGATCAATTTGCTTGTATTGAGCTATTACATAGCTTAAGTCCGCATAAAAAAGACAGCTACGCTTCACCCCTTTTAAAGAAGGGGATGCAAAAATACAAACTCTTACAAGATAGGATTCAAGAGCGTTTGGAGCTAACGCGTGAGAAATTAAGTTTAGAGAGTTTGTTTAAGGAATTTAATCTAAATGCGCAAGAGAAAATCATTTTTTTAGCACTTGTTAGAGAGGAGTATTTGGGTAAGGAGAGTGAAGGCAGGGAGCTTGGTGCGCTTATAAATTTAGTTAGCACAAATGATTATGAGAGAATGAAAAATCGCGCGCTTTTAGATGATAGAAGCCACTTAGTAGAAAAGGGGCTTGTGGATTATGATGAAATTTTAAATCCCTTTGGTGGTGTAAGTCGCACATTTTTTATTCCCGATAGTGTTTTAAAGAAAATCACACATCCGCAAACACAAGGTAAAAAAGAGCGCATTAGCTTAGAAGCACTTGTGCAAGAGCAAGAGATTTTTGAGTTTTTGCGCCCAAAAGTAACGCTTAATGATGTGGTGTTAAATCCTAGCACAAAGGCAACGCTTGAAGTGTTGCTTAAGCAGATGGATTCTAAAGTTTTACAACGCCTAAAAGATTGGGGGATTAAGGATAAAAGGCGTGGGATTGATGCAAAAATCATTTTCTATGGAGCGGCAGGCACGGGTAAAACAATGACTGCCCTTGCGCTTGCAAAATCGCTTAAAAAGCCTGTGTTAAGCTTTGATTGCTCTAAGATTTTATCAATGTATGTGGGTGAGAGTGAAAAAAATGTGCGTAAGATTTTTGAATCCTATAAAGAGCTTTGCGCAACTTCTAAACAAAGCCCGATTTTGCTACTAGATGAAGCGGATCAATTCTTAAGCACACGCACGACAAGTGGGAGTGGAGCGGATAAAATGCACAATCAAATGCAAAACATTTTCCTAGAACAAATTGAAAAATTTGATGGAATCTTAATTGCCACAACAAATTTACTTGAAACGCTTGATACGGCGTTTTCTAGGCGATTTAATTATAAGATTGAATTTAAGCGTCCAAATTTTGATGAGAGAATGCGCCTGTGGGAGAAGTTACTCCCTAAAAATGCCCCTTTTGCCAAGGATTTTAATCTTAGAAAACTTGCAGAGTTTAATCTAAGTGGTGGGCAAATCGCACTTGTTGTTAAAAATACTGCTTATAGGATTGCTAGTTTTAAAAATCCTGAGTTTAGCACACAAGATTTTTTAGAGGAAATCAAGCGTGAATTAAAGTCTAATTTTGATAGTGCGCGTGAAATGGGATTCCATATTTAGATGCGTTTTAAGGAGAGAAAATGGCTAGAGTAATAGCAAAACAAAATAAAGTTGGAATCGTAATTCCTGTGTATAACACGCCTTTAGAGTATTTTAGGGAATGTCTTGAAGGGGCGTTAAATCAAGATTATAGAGATTTAGAGATTTTAATTGTTCACGATGGGGATTATACGCCTTGTGTGGAAGTTTCACTAGAATATGCTAGTAGAGATCCACGCATTACTGTGATTGTAAAGCCTATTAATGAAGGTGTGTCTATTGCTAGAAATATAGGGATTGATTATTTTAGCGGGGCGTTAGAATACAGAGAAAATAAGGAAATGCAAGTGGAGTTTGGGGGGGGGGCGTTTATTGCCTTTAGTGTGAAAAACGCAAATCCTTATGCTATTGGAGTCATTTATAAGAGCAAAGCAGCATTGATTAAAGCAAAAAAGCTCACTCCTTTAAAAATTGATTACATTTATTTTTTAGATTCTGATGATGTGTGCCATAAGGATTTAGTCAGTAGCTGTTTAAAGCACGCTAAGGGGGCAAGCCTTGTGTGGTTTAGTTTTGATAAAATCACTGAGAGTGGGGCGGAGCATTTAGGGGAGCATATTAATGATTTGGATATTTTAAGCACCTCTAGAATGATTACCCCGCAAGATTGGCTCTCTCACGGGAAGGAAGTGGGCTATGGTAGTGCAATTTTTGTGTGGCAAGTGTTTATTGATTTTAAGTTTTTAAAGGAATCTAAATTGCGCTTTTTAAACCAAGTGATGCGAGAGGATAATCTTTTTGGAGTTTGCTTATTGTTAGAGTGCAAGAAAATGTATGCCCTTTCAGAAAAGCTTATTGATTATCGTGTGCGCACAAATGGTGAAACAAATTTTGCAATTGATACAGATAAGGTGTTTTTGCCCGGATTTTTGCGCCCGCTTTTTGAAGCCTTTGGTGGAGATTTGCTTTTAACAAAGCATTTTTATGTGGCACTTAGTTGGTTTATCCAAAAGCTTTATTTCTTAGACTTTATCCAAAAACACACCGATAAGCAAAATCTTAATGTGATTGCTGGGGGTATGCTCAATAGATTCCAAAATGAGAGTATGAAATTTATCCATTTACGATTCCAACTTGACACGGATTATTATTTTAATATTTGTTTTAATATTTTTTTAAGCTATATCGCAGCGTTGCCAAACTATGATCCCTATTATCGCCCTTTTGATAAGCTAGCAGAATACATTATGCCAAATACAAACTCACAACAAGAAACAATCCGTCTTATGAAAGAAGTGTTAATGTGTGAGAATACAATTATTGTGGATAAAAATAAAATGATTGAAGATCTTACAGAGCGTGTTAGGGAGTTGGAATCTCAAAACACAGAATTAAAAGCGAAGCTAAAAAAGTAAAATAAAGGAGAAAAATGGCACAGATCGGACATAATTTTGGACTTGTAGCAAATTGGATAATACAAAGTGATTTTGTTAGAGAAATGTTAGAGGATTCTAAATATTTAGAAAAGCTTGTGATTCTAACACAGGGTTTAGACAAAGAGAGTATTACGACAATTTATAGGGTGCTATCGCGCTTAAAACAAGCAGTGTGTAATGGGCAAAATATCACGCAACTTAATGCTGAGGAAATTACTATGTTAAATCGCATTCACACCGAGTTTTATCCCAATATTTTTGAAATTGCACCTAATGCATTGTATTATTATGATGGGTATTATCTTCCTATCCCCGCATTTCACGAATCTGTATTTTGGTATCGTTTAGGTTTAAGTGAGCGGGGGGGGGGGGCAATTTTTGATTTAAAAGCTTTGCAAGATAAAGACATCATTGATGTTGGGGCATACATTGGTGATAGTGCGCTTATTTTGCAAGAATATACGAGGAAAAAAGTGTATGCCTTTGAGGCGGTAAAGTCAAATTATCAAACAATGCTACAAACAATAAAGTTGAATGCTTGCAAACGCATTGTTCCGATTAATAAAGGCTTAGGTGCTAAAAATAGTGTGGAGAAAATCTCCACACAAGGTGCTGGCTCTAGCATTGTGCTACCTAATAATAATCTTTTTGAGGAAGTGGAGATTATTCCGCTAGATTCCTATGTGAAAGAAAAAAAGTTAAAAATTGGGTTTATCAAAGTGGATATTGAAGGCTTTGAGCAGGAGTTTTTAAAAGGCGCAAAAGAAACCATTATGAAGCAAAAACCCGCAATGTTAATTAGTCTATACCATAAATACAGCGATTTTTTTGATATAAAACCTATGATTGACTCGTGGAATCTAGGCTATAAATTTAAGGTGGTAAAACCGATTGATCATAATGTAAGCGGTGAGACGGCATTGTATTGTGAAGTGCGTTAAAATAGCTAAAAATTTTGTCAATTTTTATAGGATTTACCATAAAATGCGGTAGAATCTTAATTTATTTTTAAAATAGGCGGTGCGATGACAAGATTTTCTAAAGTGGGATTTATATTATCTATTGCTGGAAGTGCGATAGGACTTGGTGGAATTTGGGGATTTCCCTATTTAGTTGGACAAAATGGTGGCTTTGCCTTTGTGCTTGTGTTTGTGCTAGCATTCTTAGTCTTTGGTGTGAGTGTGTTCATTGTAGAAATGCTTTTTGGTAGAGCAAGCGGGCAAAATACATTAAGCACTTTTGAGTCCTTTGCGCCAAAGCGATTGGGATTCCTAAAATACGGCGGATTTATGATGATTTCTGGCGTGTTGATTTTTGCGTTCTATGCAGTGGTTTTAGGCTGGCTTGTGCATTATATGTTTTTAAGTCTTTTTGGAATGCCAACAACGCTAGAAGACGCAAAAAGCCTGTGGGGCAACTTCGCATCAAGTCAAATTCTGTGGCAGATGTTGTGGCATTTTGTCATTGTAGTGTGCTTTGTGCATACATTCTAAATCGTGGTGTAAAAGCTGGAATTGAGAAGTTAAATTTAATTTTGATGCCCTTGCTATTGCTGATTTTTCTAGGGCTTTTAGTGTATTCTGTGATGCAAGAAGCATTTTGGGATTCCTTTAAATTTTTATTCCAACCTGATTTTAGTAAAATCACTTCTGATGTGATTATAAAAGCAATTGGGCAAGCATTTTTTATGCTTTCTTTAGGTTGTGGAGTGATTTTAACTTATTCTAATTCTATGCCAAAACAAGGCAACTTTGTGGGTTTTGCAGTCATTGTTGCATTGCTTAACTTTTTTTGTTTGATTGCTGGGCTTGTGGTTTTTACCTTTATTTTTGGTTATGGAGCAGAGCCAACAGAAGGTCCAGGGCTTGTGTTTGTGTCCTTGCCGCTAGTTTTTGCAAATCTAGGTGTTAGCGGACAAGTGATTGCCTTTTTGTTTTTTGTGGCATTGATTTTTGCTGGGATTACTTCAGCAGTTTCTATGCTAGAGCCTTTAAATAGTTGTTTGATAGAACGCTTTAAGTTAAAAAGGCGTAATGCAAATCTTATTAGCGTGTTTTGTGCGTATTTTTTAGGTGTGATTGTGCTACTTAGCAATACAGCGATATTTTCAGCGGATTTAACCTTTTTTGGCAGGAATCTTTTTGACTGGTTTGTGTATATCACAAGTTCTTTTATGCTTCCACTTGCTGGTGTGTTTATGTGCATTTATATGGGTTGGATTTTACCAAAAGAGCGTGTGTATGCGATGAGTGAAAGGCATTTAAAAGGAATCTATTTTGAAGTTTGGTATTTTGTGATTCGCTTTGTTGCGCCTATTGGAATCTTGGTGGCAATGGTTAGCTTGATTTAGTCTTACTATGGATTTTTTGGGCACTTTAGGATTATTGGGATTATTTTTAGTTTGTTTTTTGGCAAGCAGTCTTTATCCGCTAGGTTCTGAAGTTTTTGTGCTTGGGTTTTTGGCTTTAGATTATGCTTGGGTTTTGGTGTGGATTGTCGCAACGCTTGGAAATACATTGGGGGCATTAACCACTTATGGGATTGGATATTTAGGTGATTCCTATTGTTTAAGGCATTTTAAGCAGATGCACGCAAAAGTGTATCGCTATAAGAGCGGAATCCAAAACTATGGATTCCTTTATGCGTTTTTCACTTTTTTGCCGATTTTGGGAGATATATTTGCCCTAGCTTTAGGGGTGTATCGCTATTCTTTTGTGAAAGCCTTTGTTTTTATCGCCCTAGGGAAGGGCGTGCGGTATTTAGTGTTAATTGCGTTTTTTAGCTACCGATGATTCCACCATCTTTTTTTGTGATTTGCACAATTGTGCTTCTAGGTGTGGAGTTTCCACCATTTGGATAGTGACTTGGTGCTAGTCTTTCGCCGGGATGCTGAATACCAACAAACATTGTTTTATAGTCTGGTGAAAAGGCAAGTCCTGTAACTTCTGAAGCAATAGGACCAGTTAAGAAGCGTTTGATTTCTCCTGTAACTGGGTTTGCACAAAGCATTTGATTATTTCCCATCCCTTCATAATCCCCTTTGTTAGAATAACTGCCATCTGTTTGAATCCAAAGGCGTCCAAACTTATCAAATTTCAATCCATCAGGAGAGTTAAACATATTGTCTTTTGTAATGTTGCTTGTGCCTTTGCGTAAGTCATTAGGGTATTGCGCAGGGTTTCCAGCAAGCAAGAAAATGTCCCACTTAAAATCTGCATTGGAATGATTGTTCTTGCTAGGATTCCAACGGATAATATGCCCATACACATTTTTTTCTCTAGGGTTTGCAACACTTGATTCTTCGCGCTTTTTGTTGTTTGTTAGCGTTGCATAAATAAACTCTCCCTTAGGGTCAGCAGCAATCCACTCTGGGCGATCCATTGGTGTTGCACCAACAATGCTACCTGCAAGTCTTGCATTAATTAAGATGTCTGCTTGAGAGTGGAATCCATTTTTAGAATCTAATCCATTTTTGCCATAGCTTAATTCAATCCATTTCCCACTACCGCTTAAATCATTGCCTTGAAGTTTTGCAACATAAAGCGTTCCTTCTTCTAAAAGATTCCTATTGTTTCTAGGATTATTTTTATCAAATTTTCCTTTTGAAACAAATTTATATAAAAACTCATTTGCTTCATCATCGCCCATATAGGCAACAACATTGCCTTCTTTGCTAATCACAATCTCTACATTTTCGTGCTTGAAGCGTCCAAGTGCTGTGCGTTTAATTGGTGTGGAGTTTGCATCGTAAGGATCAATTTCAACAACCCAGCCAAAGCGGTTTGGTTCATTAGGATTTTTAGCAATATCAAATCTAGGATCTAGTTCCCAGCCATAATTGCTTTTTGTGCTTAGTCCGTAGCGTTTTTCGCTTGGATTAAAGTTATAGTTAGGGTTGCTACTGCCAAAATAGCTATCAAAATTTTCTTCACAGGTGAGATAAGTTCCCCAAGGAGTTTGTCCATTTGCGCAGTTATTGATTGTGCCAAGTGCAAGTTCACCTTTTTTGTCTGCTTGTGTTTGCATACTTTTGTGCCCTTTTGCAGGACCGCTAATTTGCATAGGAGTGTGTGCTGTGATTCTGCGGTTGTAGGGAGAATCTAAAACAACTTTAAAGCCATCTCCATCCCTTTTGATTTCAAAAACACTTACGCCCATAGCGTTTTGCTCATAAGCAACTTTTTGAGAGTCTATATTTTTGCCATTATCATTAAAGATTAACTCTGGATTAATGTATTCGTTATTAACCGCTAAAATTGCACGATTTTCGTCAATAGGAAATAAAGACATTCCATCAGTGTTATCTCCAAAAACCTTTGCAGCATTTAAAACAGAGTTTTGGTTAATGGTTTTGCTCTCATCAAAAGGCGTTGCATTGCTAAAAAGCGGATCTCCAAAGCTAATAAGAGGTTTCACTTCATAGCCTTCTGGAACGATAACTGAATCTTCAGTGCTGATTGGAATTGCCTTAAAGCCTAGCAAATTTTGCTCTTTTGCATTCAAAGGGGATAGCCCAAAAAAGCCAACATAAGAGAGTGCAAGAGAACTTGCCTTTAAAAAACTGCGTCTTTGCATACGGAATCCTTTTTAGTGATTTTTATTAAGGTGTAGAAATTTTAAAATAGCAATGTAAAAAGAGGGAATAAAATGTGTAAAATTTTTGTAAAGTTTAGTTGGAATTAGCATTGTTGGATTCCGTATTTTAAGAGAGTTTGCGAAGTTTTAAAAGGTTATGGCTAATTTTGTGTTTGCTTTATAACACTTGGAATCGGAAATGAAAGGTTAATTTACGCACCATAAAGGGCGCATAAATTACGCTTCTAGTGCTGCTTTGATAGCGTTTTCAATCAGTGGTTTAGAGTTTGGTTCAACTAAGCGTTCGCCTACTTCTGTGCCATTTTTGTAAAAAATTAGCGTTGGGATTCTGCGCACATTTAATTCCTCTTTGAGTGCCTCTTCTTCATCTGCCATTACGGCAAAGAATTTGACCTTTCCTTCATATTCTTGCATAAGCATTCCAATAATTGGCTCAATCTTACGACAATCAGGGCACCAAGGCGCACCCACTGCTACCATACACACGCTTTCTTTGACTGCATTTTGGTAAGAATCTTTTGTTAATTTTTCTAACATAATCATTCCTTGATTTTAAATTTTACATTTACATTGTGTAATAAGTTTGCTTAAAAGATAGCAAGGTGTTTTAAGATTTTGTGATAGCGTTATGCGATATTTGTAAAAACGGCTTGCACATCATCATCCTCTTCAATTCTATCTAGCAATTTTTCAATGTCTATAAGCTGCTCTTCGCTAAACTCCACAGGATTTGTTGCGATTCTTTCTAAAGCTGCTTTTTTAACTTCTGCTTGTGTTGCTTCTAGTGCATTTGCTAGAGTGCCAAAACTTGTGTAATCTCCATAAATATGGATAATATCCTCCTCTACCTCCATAGAATCCAACCCTGCATCAATGAGATTTAGTTCTAGTTCTTCTAAATCTGTAATCCCTTCTTTGCTAATTTCAAAATGCGCCTTGCGTGCAAACATAAATTCTAAAGAATTATTTGTTAGCATTTGCCCACCAAGTTTATTGGCATAACTCTTTAGATTTGCCACTGTTCTTGTGGTGTTATCTGTGGCGCATTCTACAAAAAATAGTGCGCCGTGTGGAGCTTTAATCTCATAATTGACTTCTGTAATTTGGATTCCATCTTTTCCTAATGCACGCTTTATCGCCGCTTCAATATTATCCTTTGGCATATTCTGTGCTTTTGCGGCAAGGATTGCGGTTCTAAGTTTAGAATTCATCTCAGGGTTCCCACTGCCTCCTTCTTTAACTGCAATGCTAATTGCCTTGCCCAATTTTGGAAAAAGTTTAGACATCTTATCCCATCGTTTCTCTTTGCTTGCCCTGCGGTATTCAAACGCTCGTCCCATAAATAGCCTTTAGTGTGGATTAAAGGTAAAATTGTAGTCTTTTAAAGTTTAAAAATCCTAAACATCTGCTAAATTTCATAAAATCCCTTGACAATACAATGGGCATTGTTATATAATCACAGCTCATTTTTTAACGAGCTTTCATTGTTCCGGATTAGCTCAGCGGTAGAGTAGGCGGCTGTTAACCGCTTGGTCGTAGGTTCGAATCCTACATCCGGAGCCACATAATCCTATCAAATAAATCTTCTGCTTCTAATACATTTTCCTTTAGAGATAAAAAGCAACTGAAAGAGTTTTATTATATTTTCTTTATCCCCCTTCCCCCTTCTGTTAATGAGAAGAGGAGCTATATAGAGATCCGCTGTATTTAAAATCATAAGAAACACTAAAATTATCGCACCAAGCATTAACTCCTGTTTGATGGTCTGTATGCCTTCTTAAGCCTTGTTGTTCTGGCGATTGAATGTGAAAAGTTAATTTGTAATTTCCCGGATTAAACTTCTTGCTTCTATCCTTCTCCATTGGGATATTAAGTCCATAATGCGGACCATCTTTTGCAACCATAGGCACTAGAGTTCCTTTTTTAGACGCTCCATTGTCTAAATTTTTTAATTCATAATTAATTCCTAAATAAGGAATCCAATCTCCCTCTTCAAAGCCATTGACATTTTCTTTTAATGCGTGGATATCTGCTTCAATGTGAATGTCCGCATCCTTTGCTTGCAAATCTTTTTTTGGGGACATATCCATAGGTTTTAAATACACAGCAGCTAGTTCCATTCCGCATTGCTCAACTTTTCCAATTTCAATTTCTTCTACTTCGCTAGAAATTGCTAAACTAGCAATTATGCTGAATCCTAAAAATATTTTTTTCATTATCCAATCCTTGAAATTAAATATTAAAGTAATAATTAATTTTATTATTAAAATTAATTTACTATTGTATATTAAACAATCTATGTTTTAACTTAAGGCTTGCAATTTTTAGTTAAAGACTGAAGTGATTAAATAATATCTTGCAAGAGTATTAAGAGCCATTGTTGGAATCTTTGCTGGGTTTAATATTTATTTTGTTAGAATATCGCCTTGTTTTGTAAAAATTTTAGGAGTTAGAATGATGAGAAGCCATTATTGCGCAGATTTAAGCGAGCAAAATATTGGGGAAGTGGTAAGTTTGTGTGGTTGGTGCAATACTTATCGCGATCACGGGGGGGTTGTGTTTATTGATTTGCGTGATAGAAGTGGTTTAATTCAGCTTGTTTTTGATCCAAGAGATTATGAAGGAGCGCATAAAATTGCAAGCGAAGTGCGTGACGAATATGTCTTAATCGCTAAAGGAAAGGTGCGCAAAAGAGGTGAGGGGCTAGAGAATCCAAAGCTAAAAACAGGCAAAATTGAAGTGCTTGTGGAGTCTTTAGTGGTGGAAAATAAGAGTTTAACACCACCTATTGCTGTGGGTGATGAGAGTGTGGGTGAAGATGTGCGTTTAAAATACCGCTATTTAGATTTAAGAAATCCTAGATTGCAAGAGATTTTTATCACGCGCTCTAAAGTGGCGCAAGTAGTGCGCAATACATTGAGTCATTTAGGATTTTTAGAAGTGGAAACTCCAATTTTAACAAAAGCCACACCAGAGGGGGCAAGGGATTATCTAGTGCCTAGCCGTGTGCATCACGGGGAATTTTATGCGTTACCACAAAGCCCGCAACTTTTTAAGCAACTTTTAATGGTTAGTGGATTTGAGAGATATTTTCAAATCGCAAAATGCTTTAGAGATGAGGATTTACGCTTAGATAGACAGCCAGAATTTACACAAATTGACTTAGAGATGAGTTTTTGTAATGCGGATGATGTAATGGGTGTGGCAGAAGAGGTGTTAAAATCTATTTTTAATGCGTGTGGAATTGCGATTGTTACGCCTTTTAAGCGTTATTCTTATAAGGAAGTGATGGAATCTTATGGGAGTGATAAGCCAGATTTACGCTTTGATTTGCCCCTTGTTGAGGTGGGGGATTTGTTTGTGGATTCTAGTAATGCAATCTTTTCTTCTATTGCAAAAGATTCTAAAAAGAATCGCTTTAAGGCACTTTGTGTTAAAGGTGGCGATAAATTCTTTAGCCGTAAAACTTTAGCTGAAGCAGAGGAGTTTGTGCGAAAATTTGGCGCAAAAGGCTTGGCTTATCTTCAAATTAAAGAGGAAAGCGCAAAGGGTCCGCTTGTGAAATTTATAAGTGAGGCAAATTTAAAAATTTTGCTTGAGCGTGTGGGGGCAAGTGTTGGGGATATTATTTTCTTTGGAGCGGGTGAGAAAAAGATTGTGTGGGACTATATGGGGCGTTTGCGTCAAAAAATCGCACAGGATATGGATTTGATTGACAAAAATGCATATAAATTCCTATGGGTTGTGGATTTTCCGATGTTTGAGCGCAATGAAGATGGAATCTCAGCGCTCCATCACCCTTTTACAATGCCTAGTAATTTAGATGCAGAGGATTTAGAGGAGATTAATTCTGTGGCGTATGATGTGGTGCTAAATGGCTTTGAAATTGGCGGAGGAAGCATTAGAATCCATAAGCAAGAAATACAAGCGCGCGTGTTTGATTTGCTTGGAATTTCAAAAGAAGAAGCGCAGGATAAATTTAGCTTTCTTTTAGAGGCTTTGCAATTTGGTGCGCCACCCCACGGAGGTTTAGCTTTTGGACTAGATAGAATTATAATGCTTTTATGCAAGGCGCATTCAATCCGTGATGTGATTGCATTTCCTAAGACACAAAAAGCTACTTGCCCTTTAACAGATGCGCCAAGTGTTGCAAATGAAGAGCAGTTGAGAGAGTTGCATATTAGAGTGAGAGAAACTAAAAAGTAAGGAGAAAAAGGTGAAGAAGTTATTTCTAGTGATTGGTGCGCCCGGAAGTGGGAAAACAACAGATGCAGAGATTATTAGTAAAAACAATAGCGATTCTATGGTGCATTACTCCACAGGTGAGCTTTTGCGTGCGGAAGTTGCAAGTGGGAGCGAGTTAGGAAAGCGCATTGATAGTTTCACAAGTAGAGGGAATCTTGTGCCTTTAGAGATTGTGGTTAAAACAATTGTTGATGCGATTTCAAATGCACCAAAAAATGTGGTGTTAATTGATGGTTATCCGCGCAGTGTGGAGCAAATGACAGAACTTGATAAGATTCTACAAGATAAAAATGATATTACGCTTGCAAGTGTGATTGAAGTAGAGGTTAGTGAGCAAACAGCTTGTGATAGGGTGTTAGGACGCGCAAGGGGGGCTGATGATAATGTGGAAGTGTTTAATAATCGTATGCGTGTGTTTCAAGAACCATTAAAGGATATTCAAGAATTTTATAGTAAAAAAGGAATCTTGCATAAAATCAATGGTGAGCGCACAATTGAAGAAATTACAAGTGAAATGGAAGTATTTATTAAAAGCAAAATTTAAAGGAGTAAAGAATGGATTTAAGCAAAATTAAAGTAGGAAGTAACCCAGATAAGTTAAATGTTGTGATTGAGATTCCCTATGGTTCAAATATCAAATATGAAATTGATAAGGATAGTGGCGCAGTTGTCGTGGATAGAGTGATGTATAGTGCAATGTTTTATCCTGCAAATTATGGTTTTGTGCCAAATACGCTAAGTGATGATGGAGATCCTGCTGATGTGCTTGTGATTAATGAATATCCTTTGCAGGCTGGAAGTATGATTAAGGCGCGTTTAATTGGTGTTTTGATTATGGAAGATGAGAGTGGATTAGATGAAAAACTCCTTGCTGTGCCTATCTCTAAGATTGATCCAAGATATGATGGAATCCAAAGCCTAGAGGATTTGCCACAAATTACTTTAGAGAGAATTAAAAACTTCTTTGAAACTTATAAAATGCTAGAGCCAAATAAGTGGGTGAAAGTCAAAGAATACAAGGATTTAAACACGGCAAAAGAGATTTTGGAGAGGGCAATTAAGAATTATAAGTGATTGCAAAATGGTTGATGGAATCTTTTTTGAGTTTATTAGGATAATTAAATGGAAGAATCTCTGCTTGGGTTTTTTGAGAATGCGCCGTATCTAATAAGCTTATTTGCTGGGATTTTGACTTTTCTTAGTCCCTGCGTGCTTCCGCTTATTCCTGCTTATCTTTCTTATGTGTCTGAAATTTCCTTAGATGAATTTAAAAATACAGGGGGGTTGGATTTAAAACAGCGTTTTAGAATTCTAAGAAGTGCGCTGTTATTCACGCTTGGTTTAGGGCTTGTGTTTGTTGTTTTTGGCGCAGTAGCGGCTAGAATTTTAAATGTTGGAATCCTATTAAGTCCGCTTCTGCGTTATGCAGCTGGTGGAATCCTAGTAGTTTTTGGGTTGCATATGCTAGGGATTTTTAGGATTCCATTTTTAAACTACCAAAGGACATTGCAAAAAATACTTCCTGCAAGCGGTAACTTTGGAATCTTAAAAGAATATTTAATGCCTTTTTTGCTAGGTATTAGTTTCTCTCTTGGCTGGACGCCTTGTGTGGGTCCAATTTTAGCTAGCATTATTGCTCTTGCAAGTCTTGATGAGCAAAGCGGAATCACATTGCTTATAATTTACACGCTAGGATTAACATTGCCCTTTTTGCTTTGTGCATTGCTAATTGGCTATGCCTTTAATGCGTTAGAAGGGATTAAGCGGTATTTTAGGGTGATTAAATGGTGTGCTGGATTGTTGTTAATTTGTATTGGAATCTTAGTAGCAAGTGGTGGAATGGCAATTTTGTCTGCTTATTTAGTGCGTGCTTTTGCGTAATGAAAATTTGGCTTAAAAATTTTAGAGATTTAGATGCAAAGGAAGTTGTGCTTGTGTTAGAATGGCGTAATCATAAGAATGTTGCGCCTTTTATGAGACATAAAGTGGTAACTTTGCAAGAGCATTTGTGCTTTTTGGAAAGTTTAAAAAAGGATTCCACAAAAGAATATTTTTTGGTGTTTAAAGATGCAATTCCCATTGGAGTGATTGATTTTGTAGAAATTTCATTACAATCGTGTGCATTTGGTCTTTATCAGAATCCTAGTTTAAGTGGGTTTGGTAGCATTTTAATGCAAGAAGTGCTAGAGTATGCGTTTAAAATTTTAAAGGTAAAAGAGTTAAAGGCTTGTGTTTTTAAAAATAATACTAAAGCATTAGAATTGTATTTGAAATTTGGTTTTACAATCACAAAGGAGAATGCCACAATGTATAATGTAAGCTTATGTGCGGGGGGGGGGCTTAAATTCTAACCCTTATTGCGTTAATTTGGGAGTGGCAGCGTGAGAGTTGCCATTTTAACTTCTCAATCTCAATGGTTTGTGCCTTATGCTAAGGATTTACAAGCAAAGATTCCTGATGCAAAATTGTATTTTGATGCTAAAGAAATGCTAGAATCCTTTGATGTTGTTTTTATTTTGTCTTATCACAAAATTTTAGAAAAGCATTTTTTAAAGAGACATAAACATAATATTGTTATCCACGCTTCTGCATTGCCTAAGGGAAAAGGTTGGTCGCCCTTATTTTGGCAGGTGCTAGAAGGTAAAAAAGAGATTATTTTTAGTCTTTTTCAAGCAAGTGGTGGTGTAGATTCTGGAGAAATTTATCTGCAAAAGACATTGCATTTAAGCGGGGTGGAACTCTATGAAGAATTAAGAGAGAAGCAGGCTGCAATGTGTAGGGAGATGGCTTTGGAATTTTTAGAAATGTATCCAAACATTAAAGGTGTAATGCAAGAAGGGGAGAGTAGTTTTTATGCTAAGAGAAGCAAAGAGGATTCCAAGCTTGATATTACAAAAAGTATAGAATCGCAATTTAATCTTTTAAGAATCGTAAGCAATGAGGAGTTTCCTGCATTTTTCTATAAAGATGGAAAGAAATTCATTCTTAAAATTTATAAAGAGGATTCCGCTAACCAGGGGGGGGGATAATTATTAGCTTAGAAAATTATGTGGATTTAGATTTAAGGACACAAAGAGAGATTTTAAGCCTTCGTAATGATGCGAGGATAAAGTCAAATTTCTACACGCAACATACTATCACTTTACAAGAGCATTATGCCTTTATAGAATCTTTAAAGCATAATGCAGATAAGCAGTATTTTAGCATTTGCTTTTGTAAGAGAGTGCTAGGAAGCATTAATTTTTATAAAAAGGGAGAGAATGCGGAGTTTGGATTTTTTGGTAATCCTAATTTAGGCGTTAGCGGAATTGGGCGCGTGCTAGAGCAGATTAGTGTACTTTATGCCTTTAGGATTCTAAAGGTAAAGCGGTTGTGCTTAGAGGTTTTTAAGAGCAATAAGGAAGTGATTAATCTCCACAAGAAATTTGATTTTGTGTCTTGTGGAGAAAAAATTGTTAGGGGTAAGGAGGTTTTAGTTATGTGTAAAGAGGAATAGAATAAATCCATCAATATTTTTCACATTGTTTAAACATTTCTTCAAAGGTGTTGTGTGATTGTGTAATGAGCTTAACATCATCTAAAATTAACAATGTTTCATAATTGGTTTCAAAGGCGCTTTTAGACCAATTTGCTGAGCCTAGTATAAGATGCTTGTTGTCACTAATTGCCATTTTAATGTGCATTAAGCCATTGTATTTTCCATTTTGTGAACGCTCTCCTTCTAAAAGACAAGTTTCTATATTTTTGAGCTTTGCAAGATAGCCGATTGTGGATTTATTAGGATCTTGATTGCTTTTTTTATCATAAACAATGCGCACCTTTACACCCTTTTTTGCAGCATCTCTAATTGCCTTGCTAATTTCACGATTTGTGAAGCTGTATATTGCAATATCTAGTGTGTTTTGTGTGTTTTTGATGGTTTGTAACAGTGCATCTAACGCCCTTTTTTGTTCTTTTGGCATAAAATACAAATCGCTCGCAAGGAGATGATTTAAACACAATATGTTAAAGCAAAACAGAATGAAAACTTTTTTAAACATTATAATCCTTCCAAAAATTAAGATATAAATCGCTAAAATTGTAGCAATTCTTTGATTAAGCTAAGAGAAATGGAGCATTTATGAAGTTATATCTTGTTAGCAAAAATCCAATTATCAATAAACTTGTAGTCTTAAGCACTTCTAAGCTTGGTGTGGAAATGGTAGAATCTCAAGAGGTGGATATTAATATGAGTGCAGAGCTTGTATTAATGGATGATGAATGTTTTGAAGCAGAGAGTTTTACAGCATATAAGGCACAAAATACAGCAGCAAAAACAATTTTATTCTACTCTAAGGCGACTGAACGCATTGAGGGTTTTGACACTTATATCCAAAAACCATTTTTGCCTACAGATTTAGTTAAAACTTTAAGTGAGATTTCAGGTATTAGCATAGAGGATAATACCAAAAAGAGTGTGGAGAGTGATATTTTAGAGCTTGATAGTAGTGAGGATGCAGATGTGTTGCATTTTGATGAAGAGTTGGATTTTTCTAATTTAGATGATTTGGATTTGGAGGGTGATAAAGCGTTAAATTTAGAGAGTGATGAGGAGCTTTTAGATGGGATTGATATAAATGTGGAATCTAAGGAAGAAATGGAAGCTCAAGATGCAAAAGAGTCTTTAGGGGAAGAAATAGAGGGTGATTTGCAAGTATTAGACAAAGAGGATGTGGATGCTATTAAGGATTTGTTAGAAGATTCTGAGGATTCTAAAGAGGTTAGAGATGACGCTTTGCCTGAGCTTGATAAAGAAATTGGTGAAATTGCAGAAGAAACGGAGGCTATGGATTTGTCTGGTATGGCAGATGATGCGGAAGAAGAGTTAGAAGTTATAGAACAGGATGATTCTAATGTTGCAGAATCAAAGAGTGCAGAAGTTTCAAAAAATGTTGAGATGGATTTAAATGCTTTTGATGAAGAAGCCCAGAGTCAAGAAGCAGCAGAACAAGAAGCAATGGAATCTGAAAATGCAGATTTGGAGTCTTTGGAGGATTTAGACTTAGAAAATAAAGAATCCCTAGAAAATACAGAATTGGCAGAGAGTGTAGAAGTTATACAAACAGAAGATTTAGAGGATTTAAACAGAGAGCTAAGTGTGGAAGATTCTCTTAATAATCCCAACGCAGAGGAGATAATAAACAAGCAAGATGCTGTTGTGGAGGATGATTTAGCAGGGTTGAGTTTAGAAGGTGTTAATTTAGATGTAACGGATGAAGATGTAAGTGTGGAATCTAATACGGAAGCAACAGATGAGATTCCATTAGATAAGACGGATTCTGCAATGGATTTGATAAGTGGCGATGATACATTTGATGCACTAAGCCTTGAAGATATGGGAGAGGCTCTAGGAGAAGCAATTCAAAAAGACCCAATCCCAGTTCCAATTCCAATTCTCACAAAAGATACTCTAAAAGATAAAGAAGCGCAATTCCCAAGTAGCATTCAGGCAAATTCATTGGAATCCTTAATTAGCACGCTCCAAACACTCCAAACACAGGCTTTAAAAGATCTTTTAAGTGGTGCTACGATTAATATTAGTATCCAATTTCCTAAAAAAGATGAAAAAGAATGAAGTTAAAAGGGGCGATTCTTATTTTATCTGGTCCTAGTGGAGCTGGTAAAAGCTCATTGTGTAAAAGGTTAGCGCAAGAGTTTCCTAACCATTATTTTTCCATCTCTTCTACTACGCGTGCAAAGCGTGATGACGAAGTGCAGGGCGTGCATTATAATTTTATCTCCAAAGATGCTTTTGAAGAAAGCATTGCTAAGAATGAGTTTTTAGAATGGGCTAGGGTGCATAACCATTACTATGGCACTTCTAGGGAGCAAGTTTTAAAAGCATTAGAGGAAGATAAGCTTGTGATTTTTGATATTGATGTGCAAGGACAAAGGAATCTTAAAAAAGTCTTTCCCTTTCACACTACAAGTGTTTTTGTAACAACCCCTAATAAAAGTGTTTTAAAGGAGCGTTTAGGGGCGCGCGGGAGTGATATTGATAGTGTTATCCAAATGCGTTTAGGGAATGCGTTAGATGAAGTGAAAAGCCTGCCAAATTATGATTATTTAATCGTTAATGCAAATTTAGAGGAAGCCACAAGCAAGTTAATATGTATCGCAAAAAGTGCATTTTGTAAAACTTCTCTTTATGCGTTGGAATCCTTTTTGCAAAATTGGGAAAAATAAATTTTCTACAAGATTAAGGCATAAAACGCTAGAATTGCGAAATTTTAACCCAAAGAGATTCTATGCCAAAACGCACTGACATTCACACTATTTTACTCATTGGCTCTGGTCCTATTGTGATTGGACAGGCTTGTGAGTTTGATTACTCTGGCACACAGGCGGCAAAAACACTAAAAGAGCTAGGTTATAGAGTTGTGCTTATTAATTCAAATCCTGCTACGATTATGACAGATCCTGAATTTGCTGATAGAACTTATATTGAACCTATCACAAAAGAAGTGGTTGCTGATATTATTAAAAAAGAAAAAGTGGATGCGATTTTACCAACAATGGGCGGACAGACTGCGCTTAATATCGCAAGGGATATGTTTGAACAAGGAATGCTACAAGGTGTTAAATTTCTAGGTGCAAAGCCTGAAGCAATTAAGAAAGGAGAGGATAGACAAGCTTTTAAAGAAGCAATGTTAAAAATTGGAATGGATTTACCAAAATCCCACTATGCTTATACGCTTGAAGATGCGCTTGAGGCGGCAAAAGAGATTGGATTTCCTCTAATTATCCGCGCAAGCTATACGCTAGCTGGGGGTGGAAGTGGAGTTGCGTATAATATTGATGAGTTTAAGGCATTAGCGCAAAATGGCTTGGAAGTTAGCCCAATTAATGAGATTTTAATTGAGGAATCTTTGCTAGGCTGGAAAGAATACGAAATGGAGGTTATCCGCGATAGTGTAGATAATTGTATCATTGTGTGTAGTATTGAAAATCTTGATCCTATGGGTGTGCATACGGGGGATTCCATTACCATTGCGCCTGCTTTAACGCTCACAGATAAGGAATATCAGAGAATGCGTAATGCTTCTTTTGCTATTCTTAGGGAAATTGGTGTGGATACAGGTGGTTCTAATGTGCAATTTGCGATTAACCCTAGCACAGGGAGAATGACTGTAATTGAGATGAATCCGCGCGTTTCACGAAGCTCTGCTCTTGCTTCTAAGGCAACAGGCTATCCCATTGCAAAAGTTGCTACGCTTTTAGCTGTGGGTTATACCTTAGATGAGATTAAAAACGATATTACAGGCACCCCTGCTAGTTTTGAGCCAAGCATTGATTATATTGTTACAAAGATTCCGCGCTTTACTTTTGAAAAATTTCCACAAGCAGATTCTACGCTCACAACTTCTATGAAATCTATTGGAGAAGTTATGGCAATTGGCGCAACTTTTAAAGAGTCTTTGCAAAAGGCATTAAATAGCCTTGAAGCTGAGATTTTTGGCTTTAATCCTTTAAGCACAGATTTAGGCTACATCCAACACGAAGTGCGCCGTCCAAATGCGCAAAGATTGCTTTATGTTGCTGATGCTTTGCGCTTGGGAGCGAGTGTAGATGAGGTGCAAAAGTGGTGCAAGATAGATGCTTATTTTTTAGGACAGATTGCAGAGATTATTGCTTTAGAGAAAGAAATCTCTTTTGAGAAACTTAATGATTCTGCATTTTTGCGCCTTGTAAAATCTTATGGTTTTAGCGACAGAATGCTTGCTTTTTTGATTAATAAAAGTGAATCCTTAGAATTGCGTGAGGAGGACATTTATGCATTGCGGCAAAAGTTAGGGGTGCAGTTTGTTTATAATGAAGTGGATACTTGCGCAGCGGAGTTTGCGACACAAACAGCATATTTGTATTCTACCATTCCATTAAATGCACAAGCAGTAGAATCTAAGGAATCCTGTGAAAAGAAAGTTTTAATTCTAGGTGGGGGACCAAATCGCATTGGGCAGGGGATTGAATTTGATTATTGTTGCGTGCATTCAAGCTTTGCTTTGCGTGATATGGGATACACAAGCATTATGTATAATTGTAACCCAGAAACCATTAGCACAGATTATGATACAAGCGATGTGCTTTATTTTGAACCCATAACCTTTGAATGTGTGCGTAGTGTGATTGAGAGAGAAAAGCCGGAGGGAATCATTGTGCATTTTGGAGGGCAGACGCCTTTAAAACTTGCTAAAAAGCTTACAACCATTGGTGCAAAAATCATTGGCACAAGCGCAAAAACCATTGATATTGCAGAGGATAGAGAAAAATTTGCAAAATTTGTAGAAGAAAATGGGCTTTTGCAACCAAAAAATGGCACTGCTTACACTAAGGAGGAGGCAATTTCTATCGCACAAAACATTACCTTTCCCG
Organism: Helicobacter sp.; assembly: GCF_022770205.1. Lineage (GTDB taxonomy): Bacteria > Campylobacterota > Campylobacteria > Campylobacterales > Helicobacteraceae > Helicobacter_D. The sequence goes on from NZ_JALEIK010000038.1 coordinate 122,812, forward strand.
TGCTTGTGCGCCCTAGCTATGTGCTTGGTGGGCGTGCTATGCGCATTGTGTATAGCGTTTTAGAACTCCAAGAGTATATGAGTGAGGCAGTGAGTGTGAGTGAGGATTCTCCTGTGCTCATTGATAAATTTTTAAGCAATGCGATTGAATTGGATGTGGATAGTATTTGTGATGGCAGAGAGGTGTATATTGCAGGAATTATGCAACACATTGAGGAGGCTGGAATCCATAGTGGGGATTCTGCTTGCTCCTTGCCTACAATTAGCATTGCAAAAGAAAAGCTTAAAGAGATAGAAGAGACCACAGCTAAAATTGCTAGAAATCTAGGCGTTATAGGGCTTATGAATGTGCAGTATGCGATTTTTGAAGACACGCTGTATTTGATTGAAGTCAATCCGCGTGCAAGTCGCACCGTGCCATTTGTAAGTAAGACTACTGGGATTCCGCTTGCAAAGGTTGCCACAAGCGTAATGGTGCATCAAAATCTAAAAGCTGCCCTAGAGCGTTATGATATTTTTAAAAGGGTGGAATTTAAAAATGGGCTTTATAAGCCAAAAGCATACAAACATATTGCTGTTAAGGAATCTGTATTTCCCTTTAATAAACTAAGTGGTGCGGTGATGACTTTAGGTCCTGAAATGCGTTCAACTGGTGAAGTTATGGGGATTAGCGAGAATTTTGGATTAAGTTTTGCTAAAAGCCAAATGGCGTGCAAAAATGCTCTACCAACAAGTGGCAAAATCTTCATTTCCTTGCGTGCGCTTGATAAACCAAATGCCCTTCCTTTAGCAAAAGAATTGCAAAATTTAGGTTTTAGTCTTTGCGCTACAAAAGGCACAGCAGAGATTTTAAACCAAAATGGAATCGCTTGTGAAGAGGAGCTAAAAATTAGTGATGGGCGTCCTAATATTGGCGATAAGCTAGCAAATGGAGAGATTGCTCTAGCGATTAATACAAGCGATGCGGCATCAAGCAAAGATGACACAGATAAAATTCGCACGCAAGTGTTGCGCAATAATGTGCCTTACTTTACAACCATTGAAGCAGCGCGTGTAGCTGTTAGCGCAATTTGTGAGATAAAAAGTAAGAATCCTAATACAGCAAAAGCCCTTCAGGATTATTTAGCATAATGGAAGCGTCAATTTTTCTTGCACAAAGCGACACAACAGCAGGCTTTTTATGCCAAGATTCCACGCAATTAAATCACATTAAAGGGCGTGATGCTAGACAAAGCGTGCTTTTAACACTCAATACTTTAAGCAAATTAAAAAATCTCGTGCGCATCCCAAATGTGCATAAAAACAGAGTCCGCAAAAGCACAAAAAGTACTTTTATTTATAAAGGGAGAAATGCTCTCCGTTACAAATCTTTAGCAATTCGTCTTGTGCCAAAGGAGGAAGCTAAAATGGGACATAGCGATTTGCTAGAGTTTTTTCCTTTTTTGTATTCAAGTTCAGCCAATGCGCATAAAAAAGAGTTTGATTTAAATTTTGCCTTACAAAAGGCAGATATTTTGGTATTAGATGAGAGATTTTTGAGTGCGCAAAAGCCTTCAAAAATGTATAAAATTGCAAACATAAGAATAAAAAAGATAAGGTAGATGATGAAAGTAACAGAGATTTTGCAGTCCTTTTTATTGGGTTTGGTGTTAGTGTTTTTGTTGTTTTGCGTATTTTGGGCGGCAATTTATGCGAGTTATATGCAATATTATGGGATTGCAGAATTTTTTAATCCCTTTTTTAGAAATGTTTTTAATCCCATAGCATTTTTTATTCTTACGGCGATTTTTGGATTGGGATTAATGCTTCCCTTTGTGGATAAGCTTTTTAAGATTCTGTTTTTTATACTTTTAGCGTGTGCCTTATTGCTTTTTATGCCCTCTTTAGGAAAGGTAGCAGGAAGTATTTTTCTAGCTAAAGACCAGATTATCACGCTACAAGGTGAGCAAAAGAGAATCCAAAGTTTATACGAAACTAATTATTATATTGTGTATTTAAGCGCAGATTCTGATGATTTTGAAACACGCAAACGCAATCTTGTGTATTATGAAAAGCCTATTGCAAAATGAAGGGTGTGTCTTGATACACACAGAAATTTAGCCAGTTAGCAAATAGCACGCTAGCACTTGAACGCCACGAGAAAATTGGCTCTGATTGCGTGTTGTAATAATTTTTAGGCTTTGCAATTTCTAAGCCCTTTTCTAAATCCCGCTTATATTCTAAATCTAGTGTGTCTTTAGAGTATTCTGGATGCCCTAAGATAAAGAAATCTTTTTCATCTTTTAATGCACTAACTCCGCTTTCTTTGCCTTCAAGCAAAATTTTTAAATGTGGATTTGCGCGCACTTGTGTTTCATCAATACCAGAATGCCTAGAGTGTGGAATCCTAACAAGCTCATCAAGCCCATTTAAAATCAAATCCTGCTCCACCCAAAAATGTTCAAAAATCCCAGAGAGTTTAGCGTTTAAAGCAATTTTTTGAATCTTATGGAAGTGATATAGCCCAGCCATTGCTCCCCAACACAAATAAAGCGTGCTTGTGCAATGCGTTTTTAAAAATTCCATAATCTCTATTAATTCTCTCCAATATTTTACTTCTTCAAATTCTAAATGTTCAATAGGTGCTCCTGTAACAATTGCGCCATCAAATTTTCTGTCTTTAATGGCATCAAAGCTAACATAAAATCTATCCAAATGTGATTTTGGAGTGTTTTTGCCTGCATAGCTAGCAGTTGTTAGTAGAGTGATATTTACTTGCAAAGGAGAGTTTGCAAGTAAAGATAGAATCTGATTTTCTGTCTGGATTTTTGTTGGCATTAGATTAAAAATCAGCACTTCTAATGTGCGAATATCCTGCGTTTTTGCACGCTTAGAACCCATAATAAAAGCGTGTTGTTTTAAAAGGCTAAAAGCTGGAATTTCTTCTGGAATAACAAGTGGCATTGCAAATCCTTATTTTTCTAATGCTTGCTTTAAATCTGCAATTAAGTCTTTTGGGGATTCTAACCCTATGCTTAAGCGCACGGTAGAAGGTGTGATTCCAGCAGATTCTAATTCTTCTTGACTGAGTTGAGAATGTGTAGTGGATGCTGGATGGATTACAAGAGATTTAGAATCGCCAATATTTGCAACAATTTTAAAGATTTCTAACGCATTGCAAACCTTTTTTGCTTCTTCATAGCTTTCTACTTCAAAGCTTAAAAGTCCGCTAGAGTTGGAATCTTTAAAGTATTTTTTAAGCAGAGTATGATAAGGATTTCCCTCTAACGCAGGATAGAAAACTTCTTTAACTTTAGGATGGGATTGTAAGAATTTAGCAACCTCTAAAGCATTTTGACTATGCTTTGTAATGCGCAATTCTAATGTTTCTAATCCTTGAAGGATAATCCACGCATTTTGCGGGGAAAGCGATGCTCCAATATTTCTTAGCCATTCTGTAAGCAAGCGCACACCAAAAATGGGCAAGGATTCCGCTAAGCTTGCATAGACTAATCCGTGATAGCTTGCATCAGGAGTGTTAAAGGCTGGATAGCGCGGGTTATTGACGATTAAGTCATTTAGTCCGTTGCGTTCAATCACAACGCCACCTAGTGCGCTACCTTGTCCGTTAGCATATTTACTAAGGCTATACACAACAATATCCACTCCGTAGTCAAAAGGTTTATGTAAAAATGCTGTTGCCACTGTGTTGTCACAAATTGTTGCGATATTATGTTTTTGAGCAATTTTTGTGATTTTTTCTACATCAGCAATAGAAATTTGCGGGTTAGACAAACTTTCAAAAAGAATCGCTTTTGTCTTAGAAGTGATTGCTTTTTCTAAAGATTCTTCTATGTTATCAATATCAAAGACACTAGAGCTTATGCCAAAGCGTTTGAGTGTATGCACAATGAGTGTTTGTGTCCCACCATAGATTTTATTAGAATACACGATATGATCGCCATTTTCTGCAAGATTGACAAGTGCATAAAAGATTGCTGCTGTTCCGCTTGCTGTTGGCACGCCAAAAGCCCCTCCCTCTACTGCTGCTAGTCTATCGCCTAATACCTTATAAGTAGGATTTGTCAGTCGTGTGTAGATGTTTCCAAGTTCTTGGAGGGCAAATCTAGCTGCTGCTTGCTCTAAATTCTCAAAGCTATATGCCGTGTTTTGATAGATAGGCACGCTTAGTGTGCGTTGCGTATCATAGTCGTATCCTGCGTGTAAAGCTAAAGTTGCTTCCGTATAATTTTGTGTTGCCATTTTTATCCTTTATAGTGAAATTTGAAAGTATTATAGCATTAAATTTAAAAAATACAATATGTATTTATAAAATTTTATCAAAACTTTCAAAATCTTGTAAATTTTGCACAATTTCTACAACCCACTCTAATCTTTTTAGATGCTTATCCGATATAGTTTTCGTAGTTAAACTTCACAAGATACATTTAAATCTTTAAGTTTATTTACTAGAGATAAATGCACAGCACAAGGAAGTGCTAGCAAAAATAAAAGGAGTTAAAATGGCATTTCAAGTCAATACCAACATTAATGCGTTAAATGCACACGCACAAAGCACTTTTACGCAGACAAGTCTTTCAAGTTCTTTGCAAAAGTTAAGTTCAGGTTTGAGAATCAACTCTGCTAAAGATGATGCTTCAGGGATGGCAATCGCTGATAGTTTGCGCTCTCAAGCAAATGCGTTAGGACAGGCGATTAGAAATACAAACGATGGTATGGGGATTATCCAAATTGCAGATAAAGCGATGGATGAGCAAGTTAAAATCCTAGACACGATTAAGACTAAAGCCACACAAGCTGCGCAAGATGGGCAAACAACACAAACAAGAGCAGCAATCCAAGCAGACATTAATCGTCTCATCCAATCTTTGGATAACATTGCTGGAACAACAACTTATAATGGTTTAAATCTACTTGCGGGTGGTTTTACAAATAAAGAATTCCAAGTCGGTGCTTATTCTAACCAAACCATTCGTGCAAGCATTGGCGCAACAAGCTCTGATAAAATCGGGCATGTAAGAAGTGAATCCACAAGATTTACAGCAATGGGAGAAATTGCCTTAGGTTTTGTGCAAGCAAGAGGCGGCGACACTGTTAAATTGGAATCTGTTGTGATTTCTACTTCAGCAGGAACAGGACTTGGTGTCTTAGCAGAGGTGATTAATAAAAACTCTGACAATCTAGGTGGAATCCGTGCGCAAGCAACCGTTAATAGAATGGGAGAGCAAGCTATTGGAAAAGGTGACATTACTAGTTTAACCATTAATGGTGTTAAAATTGGTGATATTGCAGATGTTAAGACAAACGATTCTGATGGACGCTTGGTGCAAGCCATCAACTCTAAAAAAGAAGAAACAGGAGTGCAAGCTTCTATCACTGAAGATGGTAGATTAATGCTAACTTCCACAGATGGTAGAGCAATCCGAGTAGAAGGTGGCGGTATGTCTGCTGGTGGTGCTGGTATCACAACAGGAATTGGTGCTAGCACATTTGTTGGAACATTAACATTAACAAGACTAGGCTCTAATGACATCAAGGTTTCAGCAAGTGGTGCAAATGCAGATATTGCAGCCTTTTCATCATCTGCTCAAGTAACAACAACATTAAGGGGAGTTACAGGAGGATTTGACAAAGATGTAAGATCAGCTGTTGGTGCAAATGCGGCACACTCAGCGCAAGCACTAGGTGGCGCAGCACTTTCTGGTGTGAGTTTAGGAGTTGGTGTAACAACACTTAAGGGTGCGATGCTAGTAATGGATATTGCAGAATCAGCGTTGAAGCAACTTGATCAAATCCGCTCTGACTTAGGTTCTGTGCAACAACAAATGCAATCCACAGTCAATAATATCACAATCACACAAGTGAATGTGAAGTCAGCGGAATCTGGTATTAGAGAAGTGGATTTTGCAAGTGAATCTGCAAACTATACAAATACAAACATTCTAGCGCAAGCAGGAAGCTATGCGTTAAGCCAAGCAAACGCTGCACAACAAAACATCTTAAGACTATTGCAATAGTCTTATTCCACAGAATCCCTTTTGGGATTCTTTCTTTTGTAATATTCTTCTCAAAGCTTCTTATTTGGTTTTATAAGGGATTTCTAAAAGTGATTTGTAGTGGTTTGGAAGTCTTTAATGGTGGAGCTGTGGGGAATCAAACCCCAGTCCAAAATCTAAATCAACAATAACCGATTTACATGCTTATTTGGGTTTAAAAATCTTTCTTTATCTAAAAAACTCCCAAAAATTTTTAAACAAAGGCAGTCAAAATCTTAACCTTATGTTTGACAGCACAAGGCGCATCTAGCTTGAATGATGTCCTTAGAAAATCGCTAGAATCCTAACTAAGAACAGCTCCAAAAGTTAGTTAAACCTACGCAACTTTAGCGTAAGCTGGAGCGTAATTTGCATTGTTTGCGTTTATATTTAAGAGCTAGTTTTGCGACTTAGCACAAGTCGGCATGCAGTTAGAGCCATCTAAATCCTGTCGAAATTCTAATCAGCCCCAAAAAGTAAAGTTTAAATTATACTATAAAATCTGAAAATGTAGTAAAATGCGCTTAAAAATCTTTGAGGATAAAAATGAGTGCGCAAACACAAAGTAAAATCACAACCACGCAAATTTTAAAGAAAAAAAACAAAGAAAAAATCACAATGCTAACTGCCTATGATGCGCTTTTTGCAAAAATTTTTGATGGGGAAGTGGATATGCTTTTAGTTGGCGATAGCCTAAATATGAGCTTTTTTGGGGAGAATGATACGCTAAGTGCAACGCTAGAGCAGATGATTTATCACACAAAGGCAGTTTGCAATGGAGCAAAAACAAGCCTTGTGGTGTGTGATATGCCTTTTGGTAGCACTATTAGCGCACAAGTTGCCCTAGAGTCTGCATTGCGCATTTTTAAAGAAAGCAAAGCACAGGCGGTTAAAATTGAAGGTGGAGTGGAGGTTAAAGATATAATTAAGCTTTTAGTGCAAAATGGAATCGCAGTTGTAGGACACATTGGCTTAAAGCCACAATTAGTGCGTTTAGAAGGTGGTTATAAGGTTAAGGGTAAGCAAAAGAGAGAGTTGGAATCGCTTTTACAAGATGCAAAGGCATTAGAGAATGCAGGAGCGTTTTGCTTTGTGCTAGAAGGGGTGTGTGCGGAGGTTGCAAAGCAAATTACACAGAGTGTTCAAATCCCTGTTATTGGAATTGGAAGTGGTGCAAGTGTTGATGGGCAGGTGCTTGTGTGGAGTGATGCGTTTGGGTTTTTTGAAGAGTTTAAGCCTAAGTTTGTGCGTCAATATTTGCAAGGTGCAAAGATAGTAAGAGAGGCAATGCAAGCCTATATTAAAGATGTGAAAAATGGGGATTTTCCAAGTGCTAGTGAGAGTTATTAAAGGAAAATTATGGAGCGCATTGTAGAGATTGAAAAAATGTCGCTTGATGGGGAAGAGGAAGTTAAACTTCGCCCATCGTGTTGGGATGATTATATTGGGCAGGAGAAGTTAAAAAAGAATTTGCAGGTTTTTATTGCAGCAGCAAAAAAGCGCAAAGATGCGCTAGATCATTTACTGCTTTTTGGACCGCCGGGGCTTGGCAAGACAACTTTAGCACATATTATTAGTGCAGAAATGCAAACTTCTATTAAGGTAACTGCTGCGCCAATGATTGAAAAAGCAGGAGATTTAGCGGCGATTTTAACAAATTTAAATGAAGGCGAGATTTTATTTATTGATGAAATCCATCGCTTAAGCCCAGCAATTGAAGAGATTTTATATCCTGCAATGGAGGATTTTAGATTGGATATTATTATTGGAAGTGGTCCTGCGGCACAGAGTGTAAAGATTGATTTGCCCCGCTTTACGCTAATTGGCGCAACAACAAGGGCGGGAATGATTAGCAATCCTTTGCGCGATCGCTTTGGAATGCAGTTTAGAATGCAGTTTTATGAGAAGGAAGAACTTGCAAGGATTGTAATGCTAGCTTCCATTAAGCTACAAAAGGAGTGCAAAAAGGAAGGGGCGTTAGAGATTGCTAAACGCTCGCGTGGCACGCCAAGAATTGCATTGCGCTTGCTTAAGCGTGTTAGGGATTTTGCAGAAGTGGCAGAAGAAGCAATGATTACAAAAGAGCGCACGCAATATGCACTCAATGAACTAGGGGTGAATGAACACGGCTTTGATGAGTTAGATTTGCGCTTTTTAAAGATTATTTGTGAGAGCAGGGGGCGTCCGATTGGACTTAGCACGCTTGCAGCGGCGATGAGTGAAGATGAAGGCACGATTGAATATGTGATTGAGCCTTATTTGCTAGTGAATGGGTTTTTAGAGCGCACAGCAAGGGGTAGGATTGCTACGCAAAAAACTTATGAACTCTTTTCTTTTAGGAATGCTTTGTTTTAGATTTTCATTGTGGAATACCTTTTGCTTTAAGCCTTGTAATTTTGTCAAAAAGGCTTAGAATGCAAGGTGGATATTATAGTTCCGTAGGTGGTATGGTAACACAAATTAACCGCTTAGATGTGATAGCAAATAATATTGCAAATGCTAACACAACAGGTTTTAAGCGTGATGATGTTGTCATTGGAGATTTTTTGCGCTTGTATGAGCAACACAAAGAGTTTTTGCCCTTAAAAGAGCAAACAAAAGATGCGGCAAAGTTTTATAATCGCTCCCTTAATCGTGTGCCACAAATTGTGGAGGAATTTACGGATAATAAAGTGGGCGGAATGATGATTACGGGTAATACATTTGACTTTGCTTTGAGTAGAGAAAATATGTATTTTATGGTAGAAACTCCTGATGGCATCCGCTACACACGCGATGGTTCTTTTGTGCTAAATGAGCAAGGTAGACTTGTCACAAAAGAAGGCTTCCCCGTGCTTCCACGCGAATATTTAGATGCTCCACAATACATTGAATTTATTGATGGATTCCAAGTAGAAGTGGATAGCAATGGCAACATTTACACAAGGGATTTAAATAACGAAGGCATTAGTGAGATGGCATTAATTGCAAATGTTGGTGTGGTGTCCTTTGAAAATCCAAAATATCTTAAAAAAATCGGTGATAATCTCTACTCTTATCCCAAAGAACGCAATAATGAGCGTGAAGCATTAGCACAAAGCGGAGCAGTTAGGCAAGGCTTTTTAGAAAAAAGTAATATTAATGTTGTCCAAGAAATGACAGGACTCATTGAAACAAATCGCTTGGTTGAAGCGTATTCTAAGGTGTTAAAAACACATATGGATGAGCTAAACACAGAGGCAATCACAAAACTAGCGGCAAAAGCATAAAGGATTTAAAATGATGCGCGCATTATACACAGCAACAACAGGAATGTTAGGACAGCAATTACAAATTGATGTCACTTCAAATAATATCTCAAATGTGAATACCTTTGGTTACAGAAAAGAAAGGGCGGAGTTTGCAGATTTGTTCCATCAAGTGCTACAATATGCAGGTTCTAGCACGAGTGAGACGACACTAAGCCCCACAGGCATTGAAATAGGACTTGGCGTGCGTCCAACGGCGGTGCAAAAGATTTTCTCACAAGGTAATTTTAAGGAAACAGAACAGAATCTTGATGTGGCAATCACAGGGAATGGGTTTTTTCAAATTGAATTGCCTGATGGGACGATTGCTTACACGCGCGATGGTTCCTTTAAGCGCGATGATGAAGGGAATGTAGTCAATTCTCAAGGTTATCTGCTTGTGCCAAATATCACAATCCCAGATGATGCCACGCAGATTAATATCGGCACAGATGGCACGGTTACCGTGGTGCAGGGGAATGAAACAGAAGTGAATCAAATTGGGCAAATTGAAACAGCTAATTTTATTAATCCAGCAGGATTACACGCTTTAGGGGATAATCTCTATCTTAACACGAATGCTTCAGGAGATCCAATTGTAGGCACTCCGGGGCTAAATGGCTTTGGGCAGCTTAGGCAGGGCTTTGTGGAGACAAGCAATGTGAAGCTTGTTGAAGAGATGACTGATTTGATTGTGGGGCAAAGGGCGTATGAGGCAAATTCTAAATCCATCCAAACCGCTGATGCGATGCTACAAACCGTCAATCAACTCAAGCGTTAAAACTAATTAATGCTTGATGATGGAAATTGAAACTAGAATCCTAAGAGATTCTAGTGTGTATGCTGTTATTTTCTGCATAGAAGCTAACCTTGCTTCCTTCTTTGATTTTATCTTGTAGAATTAAATCTGCTAGGCGGTCTTCTATCTCTTCATACAAGGAGCGTTTAAGCGGTCTTGCTCCAAAAATTGGATCAAAGCCAACTTTTGCGATAAACTCTTTTGCGCTATTTTCTAGTGTAATTTCAATATTGCGCTCTGTTAGTTTCTTTTGGATTCCTTTAAAGAGAATATCTACAATGCGCGCAATTTGTTCTAAGCCTAAAGGATTAAAAATAATAATATCATCTAAGCGGTTTAAAAACTCTGGTTTAAAATAACTTTTTAAGGCATCTTTTACAGCCTTTTGGCGTGCATTTAAATCGCTAATTTCCATAATCGCATTGCTTGCAATATTGCTTGTTAAAATAATAATAGTGTTTTTAAAGTCAATGGTTACACCTTTATTGTCGGTTAATCGCCCATCATCAAGCACTTGTAAGAGCATATTAAACACATCTGGATGCGCCTTTTCAATCTCATCAAAGAGCACCACGCTATAAGGTTTTCTACGCACTGCTTCTGTGAGTTGCCCACCCTCTTCATAGCCTACATATCCAGGAGGTGCGCCAACAAGTCTGCTTGCGGCGTGTTTTTCCATATATTCGCTCATATCAATGCGGATAAGATTCTTCTCACTATCAAATAAGAATCTAGCTAGGGTTTTTGCTGATTCTGTTTTCCCAACGCCTGTGGGACCTAAGAATAAAAAGCTTCCAATGGGGCGATTTAGCTCACTTAAGCCTGCTTTATTGCGCTTTATGGCTCTTGCAATGGCGTGTAAGGCGTTATCCTGCCCTACAACATCTTTTTTAAGCTCCCATTCAATGCCTAAAATCCTATCTTTTTCCTCTTGAAGCATTTTTTTAATAGGGATTTGTGTCCAACGACTAATCACTGCGGCAATGGATTCTGGTAGCACAGCATTTCTTAAAAGCGTGCCATTTTCTTGCATACTCTCCCATTTTTGATTTTGCGATTCTAACTCTTTTTCTAACTCTGGAATCTTTCCATAATCAATTTCAGCAGCTTTGCTAAACTCTCCGTTGCGTTTTGCTAGCGTGCTTTGTGTGCGTAAAGAGTCAATCTCTACCTTAATGCTAGCAATTTTATTAAACACTTGCTTTTCTGTTTCAAATTGCGCTTCTAATGTTTTTTTGGTTTCTTCCTTGTTGCTAAGTTCCTTTTCAATCTCTTGAATGCGTGCTTGGTTTTTCTCGCTTTTTTCCATTAAAAGTGCTTCTTTTTCAACTTGTAAGGCTTCCATTTCTCTTTTAACTTTGGCAAGCTCACTTGGTTCAGATTCTATTTGCATTTTAAGCTCTGCTGCTGCTTCATCAATTAAATCAATGGCTTTATCAGGCAAAAATCTATCGCTAATGTAGCGGTTTGATAGCTTTGCAGCGGCGACTAATGCGCTATCTGTTATGGTTACATTATGGTGGGCTTCTAATTTCTCTTTGATTCCACGCAAGATTTGCAAGGCTTCATTGATATTAGGCTCATTTAGCATTACAGGTTGGAATCGTCTTTGTAAGGCGGCGTCTTTTTCAAAATATTTGCGGTATTCTTTGAGTGTTGTTGCACCTATGGTATGGAGTTCTCCCCTTGCAAGAGCGGGTTTTAGGATATTTGCGGCGTCCATTCCGCCTTCACTTGCGCCTGCACCTACGATTGTGTGAATTTCATCAATAAATAAAATAATATTACCACTTTTTTTGACTTCATCAATCACTTTTTTCAAGCGGTCTTCAAACTCTCCGCGATATTTCGCCCCTGCAACTAATGCACTCATATCAAGGGCAATCACGCGTTTATTTTGTAAAGAAAGTGGCACTTCTTTTTTAATAATTCTCTGTGCTAGCCCTTCTACAACAGCGGTTTTTCCAACGCCGGGTTCTCCTAAAAGAATGGGATTATTCTTTGTCTTTCTGATTAAAATTTGCATCATATGCGTGATTTCTTCATCTCTACCAATGACTGGGTCAAGCTTGCCTTCAATGGCTTTTTTGGTTAAGTCAATGCCAAATTTTTCTAGCGATTCTAAGTTTTCATCAGCACTTTGTGAGTCAATCCTAGCCCCTGCACGCATTGCTTCAAAAGTCTTTTTAAGTTCATGAATATCTAAGAATTTAGAAAAAAGATTCCTAATGGTTGGCTCTTGTAAATTTGCTAGGATAAAGGTATCAAGAGCGATATAGGAATCGCCATTTTTTGTGGCTAGTCCATCAGCTTGGTTTAGAGCATCGCTTAGATTGCGTGAGATTTTAAGATTTTCCTTCGTTACATTATTGTTTTGTGGAAGTGTGCTAGCAATGCTTTTTGCTTCAAGTTCAAGGGCGGTTTTGTCAAGGTTTAGGCGGTTTAGGGCTTGGTTTAAAAGTGAGCTAGTGTTTGCTAGCATTGCCCAAAAGAGATGGATGGGTTCAATTTCTTGGTTTTTATTGTGTAAGGCAAGAGATGTGCCTTGTTCTAAGGTTTCTTGCAATGTGTTGGTGAGTTTTTCTAAAAGATTCATAAACACTCCTTTTTAAAAATGATTTGTTTGCATTATATAACTTTAGTGTAATATTGTCAAGTTTTATAATAATAAAATACTAAGATTTTCTAAATGCTATAAACTAAGATTTAATGGATGGAATATATTGCTTAAGATGGGTAGTTTTGAAAATGCTTTGTAAAAATTTAGAAATTTATGGAATTTTTAGCTTTATTTAGTGTATGTCTTTTGGTATAATTTTTAGGATATTAAATTTACAAAGGGTGGAGGTTTGTATGAAAGATAGAATTGTAGTTGCAACGGATTTTTCAAAGAATAGTTTAGTTAGCATAACAAAGGCAATGGATTTAGCAAAAAAACAAAAATGCTCGCTTGATGTTGTGCATATCGTGGAATATTCCATTTTTCACGATACTAAAAAGGATAAGAAGGCAGGTAAAGAGGCGTTGGCAAAATTTCTTGCAGAGCATTTTCCAAAGTTAGAAGTGGAGGTTTCGCAATTTTGTTATGTAGGGACAATTTACAAAGAAATCCATAAACACTCAAGGGATAGAGAGTGCCGTTTGCTAGTCATTGGTGCAACAGGGGAGACACAGCATTTAACAGATGTTCTTTTGGGTTCTGTGGCAAAGCGCATTGTGCGTAAAGCAGAGATTCCGGTGCTTGTAACAAAAAATGAGTCTTTGTCGGATTATGCAAATATTTTTTCTCCAACAGACTTTTCAGAAGATTCTTTGAAAACTGCTGAAGCAACACGTAAGCTTTTTCCTAATGCACATTTGATTTTTTATCATATGATTGCTCGTCCTTTTGAGTTGCGTTTGGGGCATTATGGTGCTGATGATGCGCAGATTTCAAGCTTTAATAAAGAATCGGAAGCTAAGGCAAAAGAAATTTCAAAAAAATTCTTAAAAAACTTTTCTGGAAAAAATGAAGTGGTGTTAGATAGTGGAATCTTATCTTACACTAGGCTATTAAGTGTTGCAGAATCCAAAAATGCTTCGTTAATCGCACTTCCAACAAGTGGAAAAATTAGCTTTTTTGCTTTAGATGTGTTACAAAATTCTCATGTAGATGTGTTTATTTGTAAATTTTAACGCTATAAGAATTGCTCTAAGCGATTCTTTTTCTTAAAGTGCAGCTTGTTCCTTTGTTTTTTAGTTTTAAAGAGCGGGTTGTTTTACTTGTATGTCTAATGCTTCTGTGTTGTTTTACGCTAGGTTTTAAATCTTATCAATTCCATACGCTCAAATCACAACAAACACCACAAATCAAAGCGGAAGTTTTATTGCAATACACAAAAACCAAAAATAATAAAACTTATTTTGTGTTAAAGCTAAAAAGTGATTTTGGAATCTTTTACACCACAACTTATGAGGATTTACGCACGATTAAGCATAGGCAGGTTTTATTGCGCATAGTGCTTAAAAATGTGGGATTTTTAGAATTTTTAAAAGGGTTTTATGCGCCAAGTTTTAACATTGTTTTATTGCAAGATTCCACTTTTAAAACAGCCTTGCGTCAAAATATTTTATCGCAACATAGCACACAAGTTATGGGGGAGTATTATTTAGCGCTTTTTTTAGCAGATAGTTTGCCAAAGCAATGGAGGGATTTAGCGCAGAGTTATGGCATTGCGCATCTTTTTGCCATTTCTGGATTCCATATTGGAATTTTAAGTGCAGCAGGATTTTTTATTTTAGGGCTTTTGTATAAGCCTTTGCAAGCAAGGTTTTTTCCTTTTAGGAATTACTTTTTTGATGTGGGTTTTATTGTGGTTGTTTTGCAGTTAGCCTATTATTCCATCCTTACGCAATCGCCTTCGTATTTGCGTGCAATGACAATGAGTGCGGTGGCGTTTTTTATGCTGTGGAAGGGGATTAACATTTGGCGCATTGAGATGCTGTTTTGGTGTGTTGCAATTTTGCTTGCACTTTTTCCGCAGCTGCTTTTTTCTGTTGGTTTTTATTTCTCCTGCCTTGGGGTTTTATACATTGCTCTTTTCTTTAAATATTTTAAGTCTCCAAAAGGTGCGCTAAAGAAACTATTATACGGAATTGCTTTGAATGCTTCTACCTTTTTTCAAATGAGCATTATTGTGCATTATTTCTTTCCGCCCTTTTCTCCTTTAGTGCTTCTTTCGCTTCTATTTACGCCATTATTTATGCTGTATTATCCCTTCGTTTTGTTGGCGCATTTACTAGGATTTGGTGGAGTCTTAGATGCACCTTTGGTGTGGTGGCTAGAGATTCCAACACGCACAATTGTGTTAAATCCCGGAATTTATGCGTTTTTACTCTGCAATGCTTTAAGCCTTGTGGCAGTTAAATATAAAAGCGCATTTTTGGCACTTTTAGCATTGAATATTATGTGTTTTTGCTACGGAGTGTATTTGTATTTTTATGCTTTTTAGGCTAGAATTTACCATTTTTAGTTTTGAATAAGGGTTGTTGCGTGGATGGTATTATTTCTAAGGTGAGTAAGGGAATCTTTGCGATTCTACCTTTTTTGTTATTGTTTTGGATTTTTTCTTTTGTGTATGAATTTTGTGCAAAAATCTTTTATTCTGTTTTTGGAATCACAAATGCAAATTTATTTGTTACACTTTTGATTTTTGTTTTGAGTGTGGTTTTGCTCTATTACATTGGGCATTTAGTGGATAAAAATAAAGAGTTTTTGCTCATTAGAGTCACAGAGATTATCATTGGTAGGATTCCGCTTGTTAAAAGTATTTATTCTGGGATTAAAGAGGTGCTAAACATTTTCTCTGGCAAAAATAAAGAGGGATATTTAGGTGTGGCATATGTCAATGTCGGAAATATGGAGTTGCTTGGTTTTA
This sequence comes from Helicobacter sp., assembly GCF_022770205.1. Lineage (GTDB taxonomy): Bacteria > Campylobacterota > Campylobacteria > Campylobacterales > Helicobacteraceae > Helicobacter_D. The sequence continues at coordinate 138,328 of NZ_JALEIK010000038.1, forward strand.
TCACTAAAGAAGAGGAGGAAGTATTTTGGGTCTTTGTGCCAACAACGCCAAATCCTACTTCAGGCTTTGTGCTAAGGATTCCAAAAGATAAGGTTAGGATGTCAGATTTATCCGTGAGTGAAGGTTTTAAGAGAATCATTTCTTTGGGCGTGAAATAAGGAAGTTTATGCAATTTTTGCAAAAGGTTAAAGATTTTAGAGAGCTTGTGATGTTTGAGCATAGTGTTTTTTCTCTGCCTTTTATTTTTATCGCAATGGTAACTGCTGCGCAAGGGTGGTTTGGGTTTAAACTGCTGATTTTTGGAGTGATTGCAAGTGTGAGTGCTAGGAATTTCGCAATGGCATTTAATCGCTTTGCAGATAGGAGGTTTGATGCCACAAATCCCCGCACACAAAATCGTCCAAGTGTAGATGGTAGAATCTCTAAAAAAGCAATGCTAATATTTATTTTTGTAAATGCGCTGATTTTTGTGGCAATGGGGTATGTGATGAATCCTTTGTGTTTTTATCTTTCTTTTCCGATTCTAATTATTTTAGCAGGCTATTCTTTGGTGAAGCGTTTTTCTAGTGCGGCTCATTTAGTGCTTGGGCTATCTTTAGGGCTTGCACCTATTGCTGGAGTGGCGGCAGTTAGCGGAGAGATTCCGCTTTGGAGTGTGTATTTATGTATTGGGGTGCTATTTTGGGTGGCAGGATTTGATTTGCTCTATGCTTTACAGGATATACAGCACGATAAGAAAGAAGGGTTATATTCTGTGCCAAGTGTCTTTGGTGTGCAAAAAACACTTTGGATTTCACGCATTTTTCATTGTTTAACGCTTGCCTTTTGGGGCTTGTTTATAGTGGAAGCACATCTTGGGCTTTGGATGTGGATAGGGTTTTTTGTAGCGGTGGTGGCATTGTGTTTTGAGCAGTATTTAGTAACTAAAAATTTTGAGCATATTCCGCGCGCATTTTTTACGATAAATGGCTATTTGGGAATTGCATTTTTAGGATTTTGTATTGTGGATTTTATTAGTCAATAAAGGGAGAGTAGATGGAAAATTTTGCAAAAAGTCGTTTGATTGAAACTTTATTAAACATTGAATATGCAGTGGCACATAATAATGCAGAAACCTTTGCAGAGGAGTTTAATAAACTCACGCAAAGCGATGAAGATCCTATTGGTGAGTGGTTGCGCTTAACCCGTGCTAAAAAAGGAAATTTAGAAGCAGATAATGTGGTGATTTTAGAATTGCTTGTGGAGGTTTATAGAAAGATAGAGTCTCTTGAGGCACGCATTAGCGGAGAGACAAAAAATTATGTCGCATTAGAGAATAAAGGAAGTGTTAGCACAATTGGGCATAGTTGCTTTGCACTTAAGGATTCTAAACTTTTAGAAAACACCCTTTATTATGGTAGAATAGAACTTCCTACTTTTCCTACGCGCATTGTTCCTGTGTATTTTGTGTATCGTTCAGGGCTTGCGTGGATTGAACGCATTCATGGGCGCGATGAAGTAGAATGGGATGGTTATGTTGCAAGCAAGGAGCGCGCATTGATCCGCTCCATTAAGAATAAAAAGGTAGAGAATGGGTAATGCTGTTGATATAATGCTTTGGGGTGGGATTGGACTTGCAATTGTTTTTATTCTCCTTATTGTATATTTATATCTAAAAGAAGGGGAAGGCAATAAGCGTGCAAGGCGTTATGAAAAATCCATTGAAGAGCTAAACAAAGAAGTCTATCGTTTGACTAAACGCATAAAGGAGCAAGAAAGTGAGCTAGAGCGTTTTAAAGTCAATATTAAAGCACAGATTTATCAAGACACGCGCTTAGAGATGAAAAACTTGCTTGATGCAAATTTAAGTGCGCAAGTTGCGCCATTACGCAATGATATGGAATCACTAAAAGCAGAGTGGCAAGGCGCAAAGTGTGCTTTAGAGAGTGTAGAGCATTTAGAAAATAAAATGTTTGCACTTGAAGATAGAATTAAAGAATTTGTTTATACACCAACAAGCCCTACAAACATTGATGAAGGACGCATTATTGCTATGTTTAAAGAGGGTTGGAGTGTGGATTCTATTGCAAAAGAGTTGCGTATTGGTAAGGGTGAAGTGGAATTTACTCTTAAGTTTGCGAATTTAAGTTAAGGAGCGGTAATGGAATTTCGCGTCCCTGCAACAAGTGCTAATTTGGGTCCGGGCTTTGATAGCTTAGGGCTTGCATTGGGATTGTATAATCGCTTTAGTTTAAAACCATCTAAAATCCCTTCCATCCAAATCCGTGGTGAAGGTGCTAAGAATCCAAAATTGCGTGTGGATAATGTGTTTGTTAGAATCTTTAATGAACAATTAAAGAAACTCATAGGCTCTACGCTCCCATTTAAATTTATTTTTGATAATGCGATTCCAATTTCTAGGGGGCTTGGAAGTAGTTCTGCAGTGATTATCGGAGCAATTGCAGCAGCATTTAAAGTTGCACAAATGCCTTTTGATAGACAAAAGATTGTGAATCTTGCATTGCGTTATGAAGCCCATCCAGATAACATTACGCCTGCGTGTATGGGTGGGTTTAATGTTTGTGTGTTGGCAAACAGAGATAGGGAAGTGCGCTTTATTAATCAGCCCTTTCCTGAGAGTGTGGCTGCTGTAATTGTGATCCCCAATCAATCTACTTCTACGCATCTTTCGCGCCAGAGTCTTCCTAAGCGTTATTTTCAAAAAGATGTTATTTTTAATCTCTCACACGCAAGTTTGCTTTCTAGCGCATTTATCACGGGGCGTTTTGATTTATTGCGTGAAGCAAGCCAAGATAGAATGCATCAATTTTATAGAATGAAACAGATTCCATTACTCTTTGAAGTGCAACGCACTGCTTTGCAAAATGGTGCATTAATGAGCACACTTTCAGGGAGTGGTTCAAGCTTTTTTAATCTGTGCTATAAAGACGATGTAAAGCATCTTTGTGGCACGCTTAGTCAAAAGTTTTCAAAATTAAGGGTATTAAGTTTAGGTTTTGATAATGAGGGAGTATGGTTTGAAGACGAAAATCTAAGACATTTTGATGATGAATTTAAGCTCTAGTTTGCTATAATGAGGGTTTATGTCTAGTTCGGTTAGAATGTGCATTGTATGCAGGGGGAGATTTCCACAAAAATCTTTGTTGCGCTTGCAATATCAAAATTCTAAATTACAGGCATTTAAAGGCTTTGGTAGAAGTTTTTATGTTTGTCAAAACTGCCAAAATACTCCAAAATTAGACGATTGCATCATAAAAGTTTGTAGATTGGATAAGAAACACAAAGAAACCATTAAATCCGCATTAAAGGAGATTTTTTTATATGGATAAAATCCGTATTAGTCAAATTGCTAAAGAATTGAGTAAAACAAGTAAAGAAGTTTTGCAAAAAGCAGAGGAGCTAGGTTTTGAGGTGAAAACTGCTTCTAGCACTGTTACTGCCACAGAAGCCGATGTGCTTTATAACTACATTTTATCTGGTGTAAATCCCAATGCTAGCAAAGAAGGTAGCCAAAAAGCAAAAACAACAAAATCCAATGCTACCGAATCCCAAACTAAAGAGTCTAAAAAAGGCACAAAAGAAAGCGTAAAATCTAGCGCAAAAACAACAAAATCTAATGCAAGAAGTGAATCAGAAGCTAGCACACAGGATAAGAAAGATTCCAAAAAGCAAAAAACTGCCAAATCTATAAAGGATTCCACACAAGAAAGCAAGGAAAAGTTAAATACCAAAAAAGAAAGTGCTTTAAAAGTTGAGCAGGAGCCTTTAGGGGAAATGCACCAAAACAGCACAGAAGCTTTTAAGGCGGAGGGAAATGGTCCGCAGGATAATGTGTCTATTAAGCGCACAGGCTTAAGGATTGTCAAAAAGCGTGATTTTAAGGACAATGCAAAAGAGGAAAACATACAAGAGCCCAAAAAAGAGGAGCGCAAGGAGTCTCCACGCACATTGCAAGATTTGCTAGGAAATTTAGAAGAAACTCACACACAACACAAAAACAAGAAAAAAGAAAAATCCAACTTGCATAGTAGCAAAAATCTAGGGCAACAGAAAATAGATTTAATGGATAATAGAGAGTTTCAAAGTATGCACGATGATGAGGAAGAGGGAATTATTTTATTTGATTTAAGTGTGCAAGATGAACGGGATATGGATGAGGAGGAGAATGAGCGTAAGGCAACAGCGGAGCGCATTAAGGTGCAACGCCATAATCCTTTTATGGAGCAAGGAAGTACAAGGCGTTCTAGCCGTAAAAAAGCCCCAAAAGTGCAAAAGGTGCAAGAGATTGTAAGTGGTGTGGTTAAGATTCCAGAAGAGATTAGAGCTTATGAGTTTGCTGAGAAGGTTGGCAGAAGTATAGGTGAAGTGATTAAAGTGCTTTTCAGTCTTGGAATGATGATTACTAAAAACGATTTTTTAGAAAAAGATGCCATTGAGATTTTAGCAGAGGAATTTGGTGTGCAAGTGGAGTTGTTAAATACCGCTGATGAACTAGATTATACACAGCTGCATAATGAGAATGATAAAGAAGAGCATTTAATTGTGCGTGCGCCTGTTGTTACGATTATGGGGCATGTAGATCACGGCAAGACTTCTTTATTGGATTATATTAGAAACACAAAAATTGCTTCAGGAGAGGCTGGGGGAATTACACAGCACATTGGTGCTTACACGATTAGCAAAAATGGCAGGGAAATTACTTTTATTGACACGCCCGGACACGAAGCCTTCAGTGAAATGCGTGCTAGGGGGGCATCTGTTACAGATGTAGCAATCATCGTTATTGCCGCAGATGATGGTGTGAAGCCCCAAACTATTGAAGCATTAAACCACGCAAAAGCAGCAAATGCGCCTATTATCATTGCGGTTAATAAAATTGATAAACCCGATGCAAATCCTGATAAGTTAAAAGCAGAAGCAGCAGAGCTAGGTTTTACACCGCTTGAATGGGGCGGGGAATATGAGTTTGTGCATATTTCTGCCAAGACAGGAGAGGGGATTGATGATTTGTTAGAAACAATCCTTTTGCAAGCGGAGATTTTAGATTTAAAGGCAAATCCAAACCGCCCAGCACGCGCTGTTGTTATTGAAAGCAGTTTGGAGAAGGGTAAAGGTCCTGTTGCAACACTTATTGTGCAAAATGGAACGCTAAAGGTTGGTGATAGCATTATTGCTGACACAGCATTTGGGCGCGTAAGGGCAATTAGCGATGATTTAGGAAAATCCATTGTTAGCATTGCGCCATCTGGAGTTGGTGTGATTACAGGATTGAGTGAAGTGCCACCGGCGGGTTCTGTGCTTTTAGTAGTAGAAAATGATATGATTGCTAGGGATTATGCGCAAAAGCGCGCAGCACACTTGCGTCAAAAAGAGCTTTCACATTCTACAAAAGTTTCTTTTGATGAACTAAGCTCTATGGTTGCTCTAGGGCAATTAAAAAGCTTGCCTGTGATTATAAAAGCTGATACACAAGGAAGTTTAGAGGCAATTCGTGGGAGTTTAGACAAATTCCAAAATGAAGAGGTGAAAGTTAATATCATCCACAAAGGTGTAGGTGGCATTACAGAGAGTGATGTAACGCTTGCTGGAGCTAGCGCAAATTGTGTCATTTTAGGCTTTAATGTGCGCCCAACAGGAGGCGTGAAAAATAAAGCAAAGGAGCTTGGAATTGAAATTAAGACTTATTCCATCATTTATGCTTTATTAGACGACATTAAAGCTTTGTTAGGAGGGCTTTTGTCTCCTGTTACAGAGGAGGAAAACACAGGGCAAGCTGAGGTTAGAGAAATATTTAGCATTGCAAAAGTTGGAACGATTGCTGGTTGTTTTGTAACAGAAGGCACAATTCAGCGTGGAATCAAAGTGCGCTTAATCCGCAATGGCGTGGTGATTCATACAGGAAATATCGCTTCGCTAAAGCGCTTTAAAGACGATGCAAGAGAAGTTGCTAAGGGCTTTGAGTGTGGGATTATGTTAGAGGATTATAATGATATTCAAATTAGCGATGTGTTTGAAACTTACAAAGAAGTGGAAAAGCAAAGGACGCTTTAATGCAAAATATTAAGCTAGCGCGTATGCAATCGCTTTTAAAAGAGATTTTACCAAGTGCGCTAGCGCATTTAAAGGATACTCGCCTAAATGCGCTTAATGTTGTAGATGTGCGCTGTTCGCGTGGTAAATACTTTGCAGAGGTGTTTTTGAATGCGCCTTTTGCAAATGAGAGGGAAAAAACTGAGATTTTAAAGCAGCTTAAAAAAGCACATGGTTTAATCAAGGAGTTTTGTTTGGAGGAGACAGGTTGGTTTCGTTGTCCGAATTTTAAATTTTTCTTTGATGGAAGCTTGGAGAAAGAAAATCGCTTAGATAGAATTTTTGAAGCTTTACAAAAAGAGCGGGAAAATAAACCAAAGGAATCTTAATGACACTTTCTCCAAATTTAGAAGAAAAAATTAAAGTTTTAGTGGAAAGCTTAGGCTTTGAACTCTATGATATTTTAACCCTTAAAGAAAATGAAAACCAAATTTTGCGCATTTGCATCACAAAAAATATGGAATCCAAAAGTATAAAACTCGATGATTGCCAAGAAGTAAGCCTTGCACTCTCGCCCTTGCTTGATGTGGAAATGCCAGATTTTGAGAAGTATTATTTAGAAGTGAGTTCTCCGGGCATTGAGCGTGTTTTAAAAACCTTAGAGCATTATAAGGGCGCAATTGACGCGCTTGTAAAAGTTAAAACATTCCAAGAAATTGAAGGCAAAAAGGAATTTAAGGGCAGATTAGTAAGCGTAGATGAAAGCGTGCTTGTGTTAGAAAGTGGGGCAAAGATTCCATTAAATGCGATAAAAAAGGCACAAACTTACTTTGAGTGGTGATGATGCTAACACACGCTTTTTATTTGGATTTATGCTTGCAATGTGCTTGGAAGGAGCAATTAAAAACGCTTCCAAACCCAGCTGTTGCGGCTCTTGTGCTAGATAAAAATGGGATGATTTTAAGCTTAGAATCGCATAAAGAATGTGGCAAACCCCACGCTGAAGTGCTAGCCTTGCAAAAAGCCTATGCAGCCCTAAGTGGCAATAATGCGATTCTATCCTTGAAAGATTCTGAAGCAATCCATTCCTATCTTTTAAAAAATGCGATTCCAACTTTTAAAGACATAACACTTTATGTTACCCTAGAGCCTTGCAGTAGTAATAAGAAGGGAAAAACTCCATCGTGTGCAGCATTGTTAAAAGCCTTAAAGCCAAAATGTGTGGTCATAGGAGCGCAAGATTGTAATGAGAGTGCAAAAGGCGGTGCACAGGAACTTTTGGATTCTGGAATTATCGTGCTAAAGGCTTGGGAAGTGGAATCCTTACAGGAATGCCACCAAAAGGCAAAGGCTCTTTTGCTGCCCTTTAGAGCCTTGCAAACACAGGGTAAATTTATGCTTTTTAAATATGCAAGCAGGCTTGATGGTAGCATTGATGGGGGGCAGATTAGCACAAAGGGAGCGCAAAGTTTGATGCACGACTATCGCACAAAGGCAGATGTGTTGCTGATTTCTGGGGAGAGTGTGCGTGCGGATAATCCGCGCCTTGATACGCGCTTTGCCACTTTAGCGCAAAGGAATCCTAATGTTGCCATTCTAACGCACCAAAAAGATTTTCCAAAAACTGCGCCTTTATTTACGATTCCAAATCGCAAAGTAGAGATTTTGCATTCCCTAGAGCAGGTGGAATCCTTGCGTGGTTTTATTTTTTGTGAAGGGGGAGCTAGGTTTTTTAACGCTCTACAAAATTTTATAGATTTAGTGCTTGTGATTTTAAATCCAAGTTTGAAAAAGGATTCCAATCTTAGAATGTCATTAGATGCAAGCTTTCACTTGCTCCATAGCGCACAAATTGCTGAAGATATTTTTCTATGGCTCGCAAAAAATAAATTTATTTTTTGGGATATAACGAAGCGTGCCAAATAGAGAATCCTACAAGTGCAACGCCCGCTGTTATATGGATTGTCTTTGCGGTTTTATTCTTTAAAAATAATGCACTTCCAGCTGTTAGTAATAAGCTTACGCTCATACCTATTTTTGCAATCTCGCGCTTTGTTTCAACAGAGGCTTTATTGGATTGAATTTCTAACTCTTTTTCCATATTTTCTCCTATTTTTTATTTTCTTTTAGAATATTTTTTGTATTTTAAAAATGCTTGTCTTGCCATTTGCGCTGCTAAAAATCCACTTCCAGCAGTTGCTAAAATTAGTAAGAATGGCATAAAACTTTACTCCTTATCTTATACGGATTCTTTGGAGTGCATTTAAAAGCAGTCCAATAGTTGTGCCATTGTGCATAAATGCTGTTTGGATGGGGCTTAATTTTCCAAGTGTTGCCAAAATTAAAATCATAGAATTCACACCCACTGTAATTTTAAACCCTCTTTGTACCTTTTTAAGACACGCAAGCGCAAGCTCTCTAGCTTCTGCTACCGCTTCAATATCATCACGCAATAGCACCACATCTGCACTTGCCTTTGCGATGTCTGCACCCTTGTGCATACCAATGCCAATGTCTGCACGGATTAACGCTGGAGCATCGTTGATGCCATCGCCTACAAAAGCTACTTTTTTTCCCTCTTGCATAATTTGTTCTAAAATCTCTGCCTTTTGTGTGGGTAATAATTCTGCATAATAACGATTAATTCCCAACTCTTTAGCGATTTTATCTGCTTTTTGTTGTGTGTCGCCTGTTAGCATAATGATTTCCTTAATGCCACTTTTGCGCAAGCGTTCTAATGCTGTTTTTGCATTTTCTCTTAGAGAATCTTTGAGTAAAATCATACCTAAAAGCTCTTTATCATAGCCGATAAAAAGGGGCATTTCACCACTTTCTAAAATTGTTTCAATTGCTTGGTTTTGTGCCTTAAAGCTAATCCCTTCATCATCTTCTAAAAAATGTCTTGAGCCAATTATTACACTTTTGCCATTAATCTCACTTTTTACTCCGTGCGCAACAATAAAAGTTACTTCATCGTGATGAAAATGTTTAAAATCTTTGTCTTTTGCGGCTTTTACAACTGCTTGTGCAACAGGATGAAAATAATGCTCTTCAATGCTAGCAGCAAGATTTAATACTGCATCTTTATCCCAGTCGTTGTGGAATGAATACACATCAAGCACTTTTAAATCTCCTTGTGTGAGTGTGCCTGTTTTATCAAAAATAAACACTTCACTAAGTTGTAAAGATTCTAAACTTTTTGCACCCTTGATAATGATTCCTTCTTTTCCCGCACTTGAGATTGCAGATTTAAAGGTTACAGGCGTAGTAAGCTTTAAAGCGCAAGAATAGTCCGCCTGCAACACGCCAGCACTGCGCATTAAATCGCGTGTTAAAACATAAGAGAGTGCGGCAAGTCCCAAAGTAATAGGCACTAAGGAATCTGCCATTTTAGACGCATTGAGCTCTTGAGAGGATTTTTGCACTAAAGTCTCTTCAATGTAGCTTTTAATTCGCGCTGTTGCTGTTTCTTCTCCTACCGATTCTGCCCATACTTTGATTTTTCCTTCTTGCACAATTGTGCCAGAAAGCACCCTATCGCTATGCTTCTTTTGCACAGGAGTTGCTTCTCCTGTCATAGAGATTTGATTTACAAGTGCTTCTCCCTCAATAATATGTCCATCAACTAAAATCGTATCGCCTGCACCAATGACAACAATATCGCTAACTTTCAACTCTTCACTTGGAATCTGTTTTAAAACACTTTTGCCTTCTTCTATGTATTCAACCCAAGCTAAACCGCTCTTTTGCTTTGCTAACTCTTTAATTAAATCATCGCTTTTATACATTGTCATTTCTTCAATGTATTCGCCAAGTGCTAGCATAAAATTTGTAGAGTTTGCTGTTTTAAAGTCTTTTAAACACAAAGAAATTGCAACTGCCATTGCTTCTAGAGAACGGGAATTGATTCCGTGCGTAAAGGTTTCTTTTAATCCGCTAAAGAGCAAAGGAGCAGATGCAACAAGAGAGAATCCAAGTTGTGCTGTGGTGTTATTTAATAAAGGAGAGAACAATAACGCACTCCCAGCGCGCGCCACTTCTGATGAGCTTGGAATCTCATCACGCAGTGCAAGATAACTTTCATCGTGTTTGATGGAATTTGATTCTACCGCAACGCTATCAAGGGCTTTATGGACATTTTGTTTTAGGGTTTCTAAATCTCCACAATATTGCAAAATGATATTGTTTAAAATGGCATTAACACGCACATTACTTACATTTGGTGTTTCTTCTAAAGCCACGCGAAGTTGTATGGGGTTTACCCTGAAGCTACTTTTGCAAATGTATTTAAAACGCACCCTTTTAGCTGTTGCGTGGAGTAGAATTAATCGCATTTTCTGCCTTAGATTTTATTGGTATCGTTAATTTCTGCTTTTGCATCCTCATAGCGCTCTTTTAATTCTTCAATTCCACTTTCAAAGAGACTGCTAATCTTTGCAAAGCCTTTAAAGATTGCTTTTTGTGCATTTTCATTGGTTAAAATAAAAGTTGCAGCAGTCCCTATGAGTGCACCTTTTATGAAGACTTGCTTAGAATTGTTGGCATCTAGTAAGCCCCCTAAAAAGTTTTGCGTATTGTTTTGTGTGTTATTTTGAGAATTATTTTCTCCTTGATTTTGCATACTTTGTTCTCCGTTGTTTATATTCTTGATGTAGGGATTATTTGGGTTTGGCTGTGTCATATTAGTCCTTTGTTAGAAATTTTGAAGCGGTGCAACAGCTTTTATTAGCGAGTGTTCGGATTCCATACACGCTTGCTGCTCCAATAGCTACAAATGTAGTGGCTTCAATGATTCCTTGTGCAGTTGATTTGGTATTGCTCCCTAAGGCATTTGCCGCTGCTATTCCACAAGCTGTAAGGATTCCGCCTTCAACACTTGCTTTTATTGTTTTAGTGATAGCCTCTTGCTTATTAATTTCATTGCGTTTATATTTTGCATACGCACAGGCTCCACTTAACATAAATGCGATAAGCCCCCCGCTAATTGCGTGTCCTGTAACAGAACGCGGAGTTCCTGTATTTACTACCATTTGTTATCCTTTATTTTTGTTGTTTTGCGCGTTATTTGTGTTTTTTGTGCTTGCGGTTCTTCTGTTTTGGATTCTGTATTGAGCGCATTTGCAAGGCTTGTCTTTGCATAGTTTAATGCATTGCTAGAAATCTCTTTGCCTTTATTAATGCTATTGCTTAAACCTTTTTGAATGTTTTCAGAAAGTTCGCTATTGCTTAATTTTTGCTTGATTTGTTCTCTTTTTGTGAATAATAGTGCAACTCCTGCACCAACTGCTAATCCTGCAACAAATGGTAATGCCATAATTTACTCCTTATTCTTTTGATTTAAAAGTTCATTAAAAATAATGACGCCAAAAGCACCTGCAATGACGCCACCCATTAATGAATAGTTTAATTTACCTAAAAAGCCTTCTAGCTGTTCTTGTGTAAGATTTCCCTCCTTTAGCCTTGTAACCATCTCGCCTGTTTCATTTAAAAGTTCTTTGCCATTATTGAGTATGTCCATCATATTCATCGCATTGTCTTGCGCATATTGAGAAAGTGCATTTTGTAATGCTGGGATATGATTGTTAAAGCTTGCAGCTTGCAAACGATAAAATACATCTAAAACATCTAAATCTTGTTCATTGGTAATTAAATTATTATACAGCGCAATGTTTGCATTCTCATACATAAGCGCAGTTTGTAGTGCTTCTACTTTATTGTTTGGAGGCATAATTGCATTAAAGTAGGGATTGTTAGGAATGGGGGTATTTAACTTTTGAAGTTGATAGGTCAATGCGCTGATGTGTGCAGCCTCTGCATTCTGAAGATTTACAAAAATCTCACCTAATGGGCTTGCTGACATATAAAAACTATACGACTTATATTCATCGTCTAATGCTAATAATAAATTCTCTGCACTCATACAACCTCCCTTAAATTTTGATTGATAATCCTTGCGATTTCTTCTAATGATTCTCCATTTATGCAATCTTCCCAAAGTTTGGGGCTTAACAAGTTGGAATCGTAATGGATTGTAAGAGAGCCAACTAAAGGATTGAATTTAATAGAAAGAATCAAAGGAATCTTTTTTAATATTTCTAAAAGTGCCTTTGGATTAATCTTATTTTCCTGTGCAGCAGTTTTTAACTTTAAACTTGCTCTAAGACGGATTCTACCTTTTGTGTGATGCACAATTGAAAAATAATCTTTTAAAAACTGCAAATCATCAGATTTTATTTCCAAGTCTCTTAAGGTATCAAGCAATTTTGCTTTGTCGTCTCCCATAAAAATCCACTTAAAATAAATTTGTCGCAAATTTTAGAATAAAGGTTATAAAATTTTTCTTAATAAAAAAATAATGGGATTTAATAAAAATAAAAACACCTTTATATTCAATGGATTCTAAGGGTATAAAATTCTCTAAAAATTAAAAAATAAGAATCAAAAATAAAGTTAATCTTGTGTGCTAAAATTAAAAATCTTAGATTCTTCCATTTTGGATTTTGTATTTTCTTCTAAAGCAAGCTCTGCTTTTTGACTATCAATATTGACTAGCCAATAAAATGTATTTGCGCCTTCAATGGAGGGTTTAACTCTGGCAATTTGATACCCTTGCTGCTCTTCTACAGATTCCACGATACCTACAAGCACGCCGGGATAAAAAATCTCATCAAAACCGCTTGTTTGAACTTGTTCTCCTACTTCAATTTTAGGATATAAGGGGATATAATCTACTACAAAGCCTTTGTTTAAGTCGTGCTTTGCAACTCCAGGGGCTTTCTTGTCCCCTATTGTTACACTATAACTGCATTTTTCGTTACCATTTAAATAGCCTAGCAAGCGACCATTTTGCATTGTGGCAATTCCTGCTGCTTTATTTTGGATAATCAATCCAAAAATTGTATTTTCTTTTTGTTGCAATGCATCTTTTTGTTCAAGCCAAACTTTTGTGTAATTATTTATTTCCACATAGGAAATCATTCTAGTGAGTATAATTTGCATCGCACTTGGTTTGGATTCCAATGCTTGCAAAAGTGTGTCGTGTTCAATTTTTAGCGCATCGTAAGAATATTGAAGTTTTTCCTTGTCTGCAAGGGCATTTGTCAAGTTTTTAATCTGTTGCACTTGATTAAAATAGCGTGTGATAATATTTGAAAAATTATTGTTTAAATTTAGAATTCCAATTTTTACTGCATCACTTAAATATAAGACTTTTGAATGAAACTCTTTAGATATTTGTATGGAAATAAAAAAAGCAACTGCTAAGAACAATATCCAAAGAAAAAGTTTTTTCAATGTTTGCCATCACTCGTATGTAAGTTGCTGTAAGACATCAATTTCTTCTAGGGCTTTGCCTGTTCCTTTTGCCACACATAACAATGGATCATCACCTACATACACAGGAAGTTTAACAATGTCTGAAAGATACTTATCAAGTCCGCGAATTAAAGCACCACCACCTGTTAGTGCGATTCCATTCTCTACAATATCTCCTGCTAAATCTGGTGGCATTTGTTCTAGCACATCTTTGAGCGCATTTGAAATCTCTTTAAGAGTTTCTTTCATTGCTTCTCTTACATCTTCACTTGTTAGTTCAATAGAGTTTAGCAGACCGCTGACTTGATCGCGCCCTTTAACTTGCATTGAAAGTGGCTCATCAAGGCTAACTGCTGAACCAATTTGAATCTTAATTTCCTCCCCCGTGCGCTCACCAATTAATAAGCTATATTTTCTGCGCACATAATCCACAACCGCCATATCTAGTTTATCTCCAGCAGTGCGCAGAGATTTTGAAATCACAAGTCCCCCAAGAGAAATCACACCAATTTCTGTCGTCCCTCCGCCAATGTCTACTACTAAACTTCCTTTGGGTTCTTTTACGGGGAGTCCTGCCCCAATTGCTGCTGCCATTGGCTCTTCAATTAAAAAGACTTCTCTAGCTCCTGCGCTAATTGCAGATTCTCTAACAGCCTTACGCTCCACTCCTGTTAGTCCATAAGGCACGCATACGATAATCCTAGGACGTATTAGTGCTTTTCTGCGATGTGCTTTTTCAATAAAATGGCGAATCATTTTTTCTGTCATATCAAAATCTGCAATCACCCCATCTTTCATAGGGCGCACAGCTGTAATGCTTCCGGGTGTTTTGCCTACCATTTCTTTGGCTTCTTGTCCAACAGCTAAAATTTTGTTTTTTCCGTAACGATCATTTTGCACAGCCACAACAGAAGGTTCATTAATGATTACCCCCTGTCCTTTGACTAGGACAATCGTATTTGCTGTCCCAAGATCAATGGAGATATCGTGTGAAAACCAACCAATTATTTTATCTATTAACATTTTCTCTCTCTTTTGTGTAGATTTAAGCACTTTTTTTGCTTGTTTTTTTCTGCTTTACTAGCATTGGTTTTGCTTCTTTTAATACAGCTTCTTTTGTGATAATCACTTCATAGTCTTTAAGTTCTGGTAAATCATACATCACATCTAGCATAATGTCTTCTAAAATTGCACGCAAACCTCTAGCCCCAGTCTTCCTAGAAATTGCAAGTTCTGCTATTTCTTCTAATGCTTCTTCTTTAAAAGTGAGTTGCGCACCATCAAGTGCAAAAAGTTTTTTATATTGCTTTGTGAGTGCATTTTTTGGTTTTTGTAGAATTTCTACCATTGCTTCTTTTGTGATTTCTTCAAGTGTTGCAAACATATGCAAACGCCCGATGAGTTCAGGGATTAAGCCATAATTTACTAAATCATCAGGTTCAACAAGCTCTAATGCATATTCCGATTCCATCTTTTTGCCTTGTTTATTTTGGAATCCTAGCGTATTTCCTCCAAGCCTACGCGCAATAATATCCTTTAGCCCATCAAATGCACCTCCACAAATAAATAAAATGTCTTTTGTGTTAATCTGAATGAAATCTTGATTAGGATGTTTTCTGCCGCCCTTTGGTGGGACATTTACCACACTTCCTTCAATGATTTTTAAAAGTGCTTGTTGCACGCCTTCCCCTGAAACATCGCGTGTAATAGAGCGATTTTCTGAAAGTCTTGAAATTTTATCAATTTCATCAATGAAAACGATTCCTTTTTGTGCTTTTTCCACATCTCCATTTGCTTCTTGTAAAAGCCTTGTTAAAATGTTTTCCACATCTTCACCCACATACCCTGCCTCTGTTAGACTTGTTGCATCGCAAATGGCAATGGGAATGTTTAAAAATTTCGCCAAAGTTTGTGCCATTAGCGTTTTTCCACTTCCTGTTGGACCAATTAGTAGAATGTTAGACTTTGTGATTTCTGTGTCATCTTCTTGTGTTGCAGTCCCTTGTAGCACGCGTTTGTAATGATTATACACTGCAACACTGAAAACCTTTTTTGCCTTTTCTTGTCCAATGACATACGCATCAAGTGTTGTTTTTAATTCCTTTGGAGGGACAATTTTGAAATCACTTATCTCTTTTTCTGTTTCTTCGTCTTTGTGGTGTTCTATTCCAAATAACAAGTTATAAGATGCAATAATGCAGTTTTTACAAATACAAGCACCATTACCGGAAATTAAGGGATTTTTAATAGATTCCTTACTTTTACAAAAATCACAAATTCTATCACTCATAATTCTTCCTTACAAATGGGATTCCACGCGTGGAATCTATTATAAATTGACACATTTTTATAACATTTCCATCTTGTAGATTTTCCTCTAAAATTTCTTTGGCAATCTCTTTAATGGGTGCGTTGCCTAAAAATAGGCGTTTGTAAGCATTGTGAATTTTATCCACTTGGTGGTGTTCAAAGCTTTTGCGCAATCTATGCAAGTTTAGCCCGCGAATTACTGCACGATTCCCCTCTGCCATACAAAAGGGTGGAATGTCTTGTGAAAGTGCGCTTGCCCCTGCAATCATTGCATAATCCCCAACTTTCACAAACTGATGAATAGGTGTTAAGCCCCCAATATTAATGTAGTTTCCAAGCACAATATGTCCGCCTAGCGTTGCTCCATTTGCTAAAATGCAAGAATCCCCAACAATGCAATCGTGCGCAATATGCACATACGCCATTAGTAAATTTTTGCTTCCAATAATGGTTTTCCCGCCTCCACCTTCTGTGCCGGGATTTATCATCGTAAATTCTCTAATTTTATTATAATCCCCAAAAATTAGTGCATTTGGTTCACCATTATACTTTAAATCCTGTGGTTGCGTTCCAAGTACCGCATTTGGAAAAATTTCATTTCCTTTACCTAGAGTTGTGTTGCCAAGAATTGTTACGCAATGATAAAGCTTGCAGCCATCACCAATTTTTACATCTTTTCCAATCACACTATAATGTCCAATTTCTACATTTTCTCCAATGATTGCCCCCTCTTCAATGATGGCTGTTTTGGCAATTTTTGCTGACTTTGCGACGCTCACTTTTGTGCCTTTTTTTCTGCATTATCCACAACCATTGCCTTAAGCTCCGCTTCTGCAACAAGCTTATTATCCACATATGCATAGCCTTGAAGCACCCAAATCCCCCCTTTTTGCTTCAAAACCTCTAGCTTATACACAAGCTTATCACCGGGAATTACAGGATTTCTAAATTTTGCTTTATCAATGCTCATAAAATACACAATCTTATCGCCATTATTGTATGCTTCCTCTCCAAACATACTCACAAATGCCAAAACACCGCCTGTTTGTGCCATTCCTTCAATAATATATACACCCGGATAAATTGGTTGAATGGGAAAATGCCCATTGAATACATCTTCATTGATTGTTATGTTTTTATACCCTTCAATGTTTGTATTTGGTGTAATTGTTGTAACCCTATCTACTAATAATAACGGATAGCGGTGCGGTAAAATTTCACGAATCTTTTGCACATCAAAAATCATTTTACTCCTTTTATAGTCCCATTTTTCCCGGATTTAAAATATTGTTTGGATCAAAGGCTTGTTTAATGGAACGGAATAATTGCATCTCTTCTTGTGAAAATGCTAGATGCATAAAAGGTGCTTTAGATAATCCGATTCCGTGTTCTCCACTAAGCGTTCCACCAAGTTCTACCGTGATTTCAAAAATCTCTTCAATTGCCTTATGTCCTTTTTCTAATTCCTGTGGATTTGTGCCATCTACCATCACATTTGTATGCACATTTCCATCACCAGTATGCCCAAAACACGGAATCACAACGCCATACTTTTTAGATACTGCAGCTATTCTTTCTAAAAGCTCTGGAAGTTTTGCGCGCGGCACAGTGATGTCTTCATTTATTTTTTTACTTCCATAAATAGTGATGCTAGGACTTGCATTTTTGCGCGCAAACCATAAATCTGCTGCTTCTTGCTCGTTGTTTGCTTTAATAAAATCTATTGCACCATTTTCGCGGAATTTTTCCTCCACCTTACTTAATTGATAGGCAATCTCTTCTTGCAAGTTGCCATCAACTTCGGTGATTAAAATTGCTCCTGCGTCCTTTGGCAAGCCTTTATTGAATTTCTCTTCTACTGCTCTAATGCTAAGATTGTCTAAAAATTCCATTGCAACAGGAGTAACTCCGCTTGCCATTGTTTTATACACTGCATTCATTGCTGATTGTATGCTAGGAAATATACCCATTGCGCTTTGTCTGTGCTTTGGTTTGCTAAGAAGTTTGAGTGTGATCTCTGTGATCACTCCAAGAGTGCCTTCGCTTGCAATAAGGATTCCAGCAATATTATATCCCGCCACATCTTTAATTGTCTTTTTGCCTGCACGGATTACATCTCCATTTGGGAGAACAGCCCGTAGAGCCATCACATAATCTTTTGTGATTCCGTATTTTGCAGCACGCATTCCTCCAGCATTCTCACTGACATTTCCGCCAAGTGTAGAGTAATGCTCACTTGCAGGATCTGGCGGGTAAAACAATCCTACAGCTTCCACTGCCTTTTGAAGTTGCATATTTACAACTCCGGGTTGGACGCGTGCTACCATATTTTCCATATCAATTTCTAAGATTTGATTCATATGCTTTTCTAGTGCTAGCACAACACCACCATTAACAGCTAGTGAGCCTCCTGTAAAGCCACTTCCTGCACCGCGTGGAATGATTGGGATTAAATGTGTGTTGCAATATTTTAAAATAGCACTCACTTCTTCTTCGTTATGCGGAAATACTACACATTCTGGATATTTACGCTCTTTTGTAGCATCGTAGCAATATGCACTTAAATGCGCTTTATCGCTAAAACATTCATTCTTGCCAACAATAGCTTCAAGATCCTTGATGTTTTGATGAGTCATCTTGCGCCTTTAGAAAATATTTTAATTTGATTTGTGAAATACTTTGTAACACGCCCAAAAAATGTTGCATCTTCATCACTAATGTCGCCTTTTAAAAGTGCATCAAAATACAAATAATAATCGCGCGTTGTTACATTATTGATTAAGTAGGTAAACCAGTTTTGGTTGTCAATTCCAATGCGCGAGAAAAAAGGTAGCATTCTTTCATCAACTGGTGCGCGCCCTGTAATGTAGTCTTTTTTTATGGCTATAAAAGTTTGGCAATCTAATGCTTGCCCTTCATTAAGATTGACTAAATACACAATTCCAGCAGCATATTGCGTGCAAACTTTACGAAAATCTCCCTTTACGGGTGAAGTGTGTCCAACATCCATTAAATATGCTGCTAGCAAATCTGGGTGTAACCAAGTAACATCGGGATATGCTGCCTGAATTTTTTCATAGATTTCTTGAGAAGGAGCTACCAAAAATGCGCGATCATTAAAAGAGCGAAAAATCACTTCATCACCCTTCTTGGGAAAAAGGATTGGTGCTGGAAAAGCCCCTTGTTCTAAGCCTTCAAATGGTTCAAAGGCTATTTTTGCGCGTGCATCTTTAATTTCTACAACTGCAGCCCTAGCGACAATTGTTGAATGTTCTTTTGTAAACCAACGCACAATCTCACCACTCTCGCCAACTTTCAAATCAAACGCTGGAACATAGGCGTAATGTTTGGGATCTTTATCTAATTCCACAATGGGAACAATTAATTTATTGCCAAAAGGAGAAGCATAGGACAAAATGCTAAAAAGCGCAATCAATAAAGAATATTTTAAGAAGTCTTGAAAGGAATTTAAAAATTTCATAAGCAAACCCTTTTAAAAGCCAATAATTGCTGCAATTAAATGTTTAAAAAACTAGAAACAAACATTGGGATTTTAATTTATATTTGCTTAAAGCGTGGCAATGTTTTGTGTATTTTCTTGCATTATTGGGTTTAAATTGTGGAATCTTTTTTGCTTAAAGTGTGGATTATTTATGATTTTGAAAGGATTAATTTGAATGCTTGTTAATAGAAGTTTAAACGCACCGGGCTTAAATGAAATTTTCAACGATGCACAAAAGGTGCAATCCCATAAAAATATGCAACACATTGATGCAATTAATCCACAAAATCAGGAGCAGGATTCTGCATTTAAAGAGCGTGTAACTTATGGGCTTGTAAGCCTTGAAATAATGAGTGATGAGCAATATAAAGCATTTGAGCGTGTTACTGCTAATATGTCGCCTAATGAGAAAATTGCTGTAGCACAGATTCTAACGCGCGCTGGAAATCTAAGTGCTAGCGTTGAGCATATAAGGGAACAAGAAAGAGCAGTTGCTGACCAAAATGTAAAAAGCGCACAAGGCTTTTTGGGCATTACACAGGATGGTTGGAAAGAAGTGGCAAAGGAATTTCAAGAAAATCTTAATCACTTAGAGGGAATCTACACAAAAAGTTATAATAAAAACATTACAAGCAATTATAATGACATTTTGCGTAAGAATGATGAAGCCAAGACACAACGCATTTTAAGAGAGTTTAGCCACGCAATTTATAGCGGTAGTGTGCGCATAGACACAATGGGTTAGTCTTTATCATTTTTTAAAGAAAAGAATATTACAATCCGCATTCCACTTTTTTGCCAAGGTAGCTCAGCTGGTTTAGAGCGCTGGTCTCATAAGCCGGAGGTCGGGGGTTCGAGTCCCCCCTTTGGTACCACTTTAAATTTTCTATTAATGCGCTCATAGCTCAGCTGGATAGAGCAACGGCCTTCTAAGCCGTAGGTCAGAGGTTCGAATCCTCTTGGGCGTACCACTTTAGCCAATGCTCCCATTTTAGATTCTATTAGCTGCTAAATAAGCTTTTTAAGCATTGATTCCCTTTTGCACATAAGAAAAGGCGATTTTGACAAAAATAATTTAAATTTTAAAAAGTAAGAAATTTGTAAGCTAAAGTGCAAGGAAAATATAGGGTTTGCAAAGCCTTTTAGGATTTTAAATTTTCCAAACAAGAGAAGGAGAACCTGAAAATTGCAAGCATTTTTCTTCCTTATTGCTTGTAAGATTTAAAATCCTAAAAGGCTTTTTAAGAGTTTGTAAGTTCCCTTAAATAGAATCTAAAAAGTTGGAATTAGAATTTAAAACACTAAAAGACTTGTTTTGATATAAAAACCAACAATGCGATTCCAACCTTATGAAGCTTCAGTTATTTAAGAAGTTTTAAAGAGTTCGCAAAACCGCCAAAAGCGGAATCGCAAATCAATGTGCTACCGCTTCGCTAATCCCAACTCCGCTTTGTGCGCGAAAGTCTTGTGCGTCAAACCCTGCTCTATCTACTTTTGCACGCTTGCTATTGTCTAGTTTTGAGATGAAGTAAATAAGCATAAAAGTTAATGGCATAGAGAAAAGTGCTGGGTGGTCATAAGGAAAAATTGCTTCTGCAAATCCAAAGCTTTTTACCCAAATGCTAGGGCTTAAAAGCACCATAGTAACTACTACTACAAGCCCGATTAATCCGCCCCAAAATACCCCTTTTGTTGTCAGTCCCTTCCAATAAATGCTTAAAAGTAAAATCGGAAAATTTACACTAGCAGCAATTGCAAAGGCAAGCCCAACGGTAAATGCAACATTTTGATTTTCAAACACAATTCCTAAAATAATCGCAAAAATTCCGATTCCAATTGTGGCAATTCTTGTTACTTGCATTTCAAGTTTTGAATCGCATTGTCCATTTTTGCAAACATTAACAAATAAATCGTGAGAAATTGCTCCAGCTCCAGAAATTGCTAGTCCAGCAACGACTGCCAAAATCGTAGCAAACGCAACTGCAGAGATAAATCCCAAGAAGAAATCCCCACCAATAGCCTGTGCAAGAGTGATTGCTACCATATTTGAGATTCCATTAAAGCTACCATCAGCATTTGTAAATTCTGGATTTCCAAGCAATAGTGCTATTGCTCCAAATCCAATAATAAAAGTTAAGATATAAAAATATCCGATTAATCCTGTTGCATAAAACACAGATTTTCTAGCTTCTTTTGCATCTTTTACGGTAAAAAAGCGCATTAAAATGTGTGGCAACCCTGCTGTTCCAAACATTAGCGCAAGCCCTAAAGAGAGTGCAGAAATCGTATTGGGTAAGAATCCACCCGGAAGCATTATTGCCTCTCCTTTTGGATGATTTTGCACCGCTTGTGTAAAATAATAAGTCAAATCAAATTTTGTTATGTATAAAATCATTAATGCCATAAAAGTTGCTCCGCCAAGCAATAAAATTGCTTTTATGATTTGCACCCAAGTTGTTGCGTGCATTCCTCCAAAGACAACATAGCAAATTATTAAGATTCCTACAAGCACGACAGCCATAGTGTAAGGAAGTCCAAATAAAAGTTGAATGAGCTGTCCAGCACCCACCATTTGAGCAATGAGATAAAACACAATCACGCTAAGTGCAGAAACTGCCGAAATCACGCGAATAGGCTTTGCATTTAAGCGATATGCCGTAATATCTGCAAAGGTAAATTTGCCAAGGTTTCTAAATTTTTCTGCGATTAAAAATAAGATAATAGGCCAGCCCGCAAGGAATCCAATAGAATAAATCAATCCATCAAAGCCATTTGTGAAAACAAGTGCTGTAATCCCAAGAAAACTAGCAGCACTCATAAAATCTCCAGCAATTGCCGTCCCATTTTGCAAACCTGTGATATTTCCGCCTGCTGTGTAAAATCCACTTGCGCTTTGGCTTTTTTTGTTTGAATAATAAGTGATTAACAATGTAGCGCATACAAAAATTAGAAACATTGTTACCGCAATAGGATTAAACGCCTTTTGTGTGACATTTTCTACATCAAAACTTGCTGCATTGGCAAAGCTAATATTAACAAGCAATGCGCTAAAGATTAGTTTAATATTTTTTGCCATTTTTCAAATCCTCCAATGCTCCACTTTGCTCTAGGCTTTGTAAAATCTCCTCTTGCTTCTTATCAAAATATTGATTTGCAAAAAATGTATAAAGCCCTGTAACTACGATACATAAGATAATTAGAAAGATTCCAACAATAATACCAAGTGTAATAAAGCTAGGACCTAAATGGTATCCTAAAACATCTGGAAAAAGCCCAATGCTAACCACAAAGGCATAGTAACACACTAAAACAATAGCAGATAACCATAATGCTATTTTGTTTCTAAAAGAAACAAACTTTTTAAATGCTTGGATGGATTGCTGATAATCTAAATTTTCATTCATCAATACTCCTTATAAATTAAAATGAATTTTTGTAATGCTACAAAAAATTTTACAAACAAATGTAGTGAAACATTAAAATTTTAATAAAATAGATTCCATATCTTGTATATAAGTAACATAGAAGGATAATTATTACTTTTTGAAACAAATTTTAATGTATTCTAGTGCATTTTGGCTTCAAAATCAATGTTTCAAAAAATGCGTTTTAGAGAGTGTTTGAATGTGTTTGAAAATTTTGTTAAAATCTACGCCATATGCACGCGTATCGCCGATGGTTGTAAAAAAGTTTGTATCGCCAATGTAGCGAGGGACAAGATGTAAATGTAGATGTTCTGGGATTCCAGCACCGCCGGCTCTTGCAATATTCATTCCTAGATTAATACCACTTGCGCCAAATTCCTTTAAGAGTGCCACCCCTTTTTGTGCAAATGTCTGTAAATGTAGCCAAGTGTCTAAATCAAGCAATTCTGGGGAGTGCGTGTGTGTATGGGGAAGGATTAAAAAATGTCCGGGAGTGTAGGGAAATTTATTCATCACACAAAAAATCTTAGAATCTCTGTAAAACACGCAATTCGCTTCATCGCTTAAAGAAAGGTCTTGCTTAGTGTTTGTGTGTAAATTTAACCCCTCAGAAATAGCACAAAACACACATAAATCTTGTTTTGAGCCAAAGTATTCACTCCGCCAAGGCGCATATAAATAGTCCATATTTTACCTTCTAAATGTAGCTTGGTGCATCGTTTGCAAATAGAATCAAATCGCCACTATTTGTTGTGGATTTTAGTATATGTTCAATATTTGTCTTATCTTTTAGTAAAATTTTTTGCGCATTGTGAATATTTATGCGCAGGATGTTCGCGTTAAGTTCACCTGTTATGATAGCGAGATTAAAGACTTTGTCAATCGCTCTTGCAAGCTTTATATTTGCTTCTTTAGAGCTTTCTATGAGTCCGGGAGTTACGATGATTTTCTTGCCATTATGCAAAGAGGCAAGGCGGATAGCTTCTAGCATTCCATCTAAGTTACCATTGTAGCTATCATCTAGGATAATTTTGCCATTAACAATAATTTTGCTTAGGCGGTGGTTTATGGGTTCTAGTTTTTGAGCCTGTTTAATTAATCGTGCGTTACTGATTCCAAGATCACTTCCAACAGCAATAGCAGCACTTATATTAATCACATTAAAAGCTCCTAAAATGCGTGTTTGGAAATTTAGCTTTTCACCTTTGATTGTAAGAGAGAAGTTTGTTCCTTTAAGTGTGGCTTCTATATCGCTTGGATTTTGTGGGAAGTTGATGATTTTTGCTAAAGGGGGAGGGTTTGTTGGTTGGATATTGTCTTTGTAAATATAAGCAGTCTTTAGGCGTTTGCTTTCTAAAATCTCATATTTCGTGCGGTAAATGTTTTCAATATTTTTAAAATATTCAATGTGTGCCTCGCCAATTTTACCAATAATAACAATTTGTGGAGCAATCAATTCCACAATCTCTTTAATATCACCACTCCCCCTAGCTCCAGCTTCTACAATGTAAATGTCTGTCAAAGGGGAGAGATTTTGGTTAATGTCTGCAATGATTCCTGTTAAGGTATTGACACTGCGCGGAGTTGCATAGACTTTGAAGCCTTCTTGTAAGATTTGGTTTAGGTAGTTTTTAAGACTTGTTTTGCCATAGCTACCTGTAACTGCGATAATTATGAGATTTGGAATGTTTTGTAATTTGTCTTTAGCGAGTTTTTTGTAGCGATTTAATAGAATTTTTTCTGTCAGAGAGGAGATGAAAATTGAGATAAATAATGGTAGGACATAAATGCACTGAATGATTGGTGAATGCCCATCTATGCCTAGAAGTAAAAGTTCATTAAAAATAATATAGAATCCAAAAAAGCGTAGCACTCTACCTGTTAGAATTAATTTTTTACTGAGATTAAAAATCCAAATTCCAAGCATTAAGAGATAAAGATATAGTCCTACATAAAAATAAATATTATCAGGGATAAAAATGAAATATAAAATTGGCAAGGTAAAATAAAAGAGATGCCAGCGTTGTTTATGGTGTTTGAAAAGAACGCGCGTGATTTTATAGTGATACCATTGGAGATTTACCATAGCATAATACCCAAGAGCTACAAGAAAAATCCAACGCGTTGCCATTATAAAAATATCAATGTCTTGCAAAATAGGAATCCTTAAAGAGAAAAATCGCAGAATTTTAACAAAAAATTTATTAAGTTTTTATTGTTTATAAATGTAACATATTAGATTTATAGAAAGGATTCTAATTACTAGTGGGGGCGATAGCTATGGGAGATGCGCGCAAATGCTTGGCGAATGGAGGAAAGTGTAAATGCAATAAGTTAAAAGGTGGGTTTGAAGCCATAGAGCAATTTTTAGCAATGGTAAAGACACTAGGCTGAAAAATTTAGCCTAGTAATGCCTTAAAACCTTTTAGTTGTAAGATCCATTTAAACTCCACTAACATTTTGATGTAAGCAGCTATTCTGCCTTTAATCTGTGTTTTTCCTATTAATCCTATGGCATAGTTATTTCCTAGAGAACATATTGTTGCCCTTGGAAGATAATTAAAGGGAGCAGGGGAGCTAGTATTAAAGTTTTTTGCTAAATAAATGCCTTGCTGGTTTGCTAGTTGTGCAGTTGGAGGAAAAAACCTTCCTGTGTTTGGATCTTTTAATGCAGCACAATCTCCTAACACAAAAATATTAGCCCTTTCTTGTTCTATTGGTTTTAAGAAGGCATCCACTTCAATTTTACTTCTTTGGGATTTTAAAAAGCTTGAGTTTTCTATGACTTCATTTCCTTTAACGCCGGCAGTCCATAAGATTAAATCTGCTGTAATTTTTTCTTGCTGTCCATCTTTTTCTATAATCAAAGTTTTATCTTGGCATTCTAAGATTTTAGAACCAAGATAGAATGTAACACCTAGCTTTTCTAGGTATGTTTTGGCGTGTAAGGCTAATTCTTTGTCAAACATAGGCAATATCATAGGCATAGCTTCTATACATTTAAGTTTGATGTTTTTGGCATCTTGTGCTAAATTCCCTAAAAGTTCAATCCCGCTAAATCCGCCACCACATACAACAACTTCGCAACTTTTATGGTTTGTTTTTTCTGCAATCATCTTATGGATTTCTAGGCAGTTTTTAAAATTTTTCATACTATGAGCATATTCCTTTACACCCGGTATTCCAAAATCATCACTAGTGAATCCTAATCCCACAATAAGGATATCATAGGAATAGATTCCATTTTTTCCTAAGACTTGTTTTTCTTGAATTTCAACAATGCTATCTTGCACAAAATGCACTGCTTTTGGCAAAATATCCTGATACTCTATTGTAATGTTTTGTGCCTTGCTAACAACCTCGTGGAGTAAAACGCTGGTATAATGGCTTGTTTCTTCAGAGATTAAAGTAAAGTTAAACTCTTTAAAATTTTCTTCTTTTAAATTTTTAATAAAGGATAAATTTGCATATCCTCCTCCTAGCAATACAACATTTTTCATTTTTTCTCCTTTATGTGATCTGGCAAAAATAAATTATTTTTTATAATTTAAATGCTTAAAAAATTTTTATTTGCCTTGATACTTTTGGTAGATTTTTTCAATCTCCTTTGCCTGTTTTAAAAAAAAGAAATGGTCGCCATCTAGTGGAAAAAATTTGGAATCCAAAATGAGTGCGTGGATGCGCTCTCCTGAACTTAGTGGTGTGGCAAGGTCCTCTCTGCCCCAAAAGATAAAGCAAGGGTTTTGAAAGTTTTTAAAAATGTTTGAAAAGTCTTCATCTACGACATTTTTAAAGGTTTGATACATTGTTTCATCCATATTTTGCACATCTTTTGAACGCAAAAGGTTTTTAAGGTTTTTGCTTAAGGGTGGTGCGATTTGATTGAGTAATTTTGTAAAAGCAATTTTTGCGCGCACTTTAAAGCTTTTTTGTGTGGGGATTCCAGCACTGCTTAGTAAAATTAATATTTTGGGATTTAATAGTGTGGCAACCTTTCCTCCAAAACTATGTCCTATAATGCTAATTTTTGTGGAATCTAAATGCAAGGATTCTAACATTAATCGCAAAATTTCTGCATAATCGTAAGTCTTTAGCGCAAAAGGCGGAGTTTTTGAGTTTCCAAAGCCCGGCAAATCAATGTAGTAATGTGTAAAATCTTTAAAAGTGCCTTTAAAGGCTTGCTGCATTAAATGCTTGCTAGCCCCCCAGCCGTGTAAAATCACAAGCGGTTTTTTGCCTGCTTGTGCATTATTAATGGTGTAAGATAGGTTAAATTCTGCATTGTTATAGGTTAGAATCTTTTGCGCCACTATTTGCCTTTTGCAAATTGGATTGTGTGCAATAGTGCATAATCTGCTTTAATGGAATTGGGCTTTGGTAAGGCGTGTAAGAGTGATTCTAGCGCATTTCTAAAATCCTTAAAAAGATAGTTTGCAAGACTTCCTGGCACGGGATTGATTTCATTAAGATAGCATTCTCCCTCTTTTACAAAAAAATCACAGCGGATAAGTGCGCCTTCAAAAGCGTTAGTGTAAAGCTTTGTGAAACTCTCTTGCAAAGCTTGTTTTAGGGTGTCGCTAATCTCTGCTTCTTTAGCGTTGCTTGTGCGCGAAAAGTCTAAATATTTTTTCTCAAAATCTAACATTTTATTTTTCTCTGGCTCTTCAATGAAGGAGAATTGGATTCCCTCTTTGCCCTTAAATCCTGCAAGATTATATTCTTTAATCCCTGCAATAAAAGGTTCAATGATAATCTTTTCATCGTATTCAAATGCGCAATCTAAAGCATATTGTAAATCTGCTTGCGACTCTACAATATTAATACCAAGTGAGCTTCCAAGGCGTGCAGGTTTAATGATGACAGGAAAGTTTAAATCATTAGGTGGAGTGTCATTGTAATAAAGCACGCGATAAGTTAGGCATTTCACGCCACGACTTTTGGCAAAAGATTTCATAAGTTCTTTATCATAGCTTAACACGCACGCAGGATTGCGCGGTCCGATGTATGGGATTCCATAAAAATCTAGCAAAGAAGCAAGTGTGCCATCTTCACCATCGCCCCCGTGGATTAAATTTAGGATTGTGGGAAAATGCAAGGGTTTTTGTCCAAAGAATGTGCGTGTGTAGAATCCATCTTTTTTCAGATAGATTTTTTGGGCTTTTTCATAGGATTTGTTGCTAAAAAACTTTGATTGCATTTGTTCTGCTGGTATGTGGTAAAAGTTATGGTTGGAATCTAAAAAAATAAAATGCCTCACTTCTGGAAGTAACTTTTTTAGGGTAATTGCGCTTACGATACTAATTGCGTGTTCATAAGATTTTCCGCCAAATAAAATACAGAGATTCACGAATTTTCCTTTAACGATGCAAGATGATTCTAAAATCATACCAAAAGTAATGTTAAACACGCAAAAAGTTGGAATCCTAAACGATAATGCGTGGAATGTAGGCGTGTAAATGCGCTAGGATTTCATAGGGAATCGTGTTAAACGCCTTTGCAAAGGCATTGACATTATTAAATAGACACACACTTGGTGCATCACTTTCTATGCTAATGCAATCCATACTAGCACGCGGTAGAATCCTATACCCTTCAGTTGTGTATAATTCCATTCCCTCACGCAAGCGAAAAAGTCCATCGCCATAGCCTATATCATAAGTAGAAACTCCATTGCTTGTTTTTAATGTGCTAGCTCCTCCATAGCCGATACTTGCGCCACTTTTTAGCTTAAAAGTAGAGATTTTGTTAGCAAAAAGAGAAGCAATAGGCTTTAGCTTTGGTGTGTTTAAGGGGCTACAATTATAGCCATAAAATGCGATTCCAATGCGGAATAAATCATCTTGTAATTCTTTGGGTAAGCTTGCATTAAAAGCACTTGCACGCAATGCACCAGATGAGCTTAAAGAATGGAATCTAGGACGCGGAATCTTAAAGGATTGACACAATTTTAGGGCTTCTTTTTTGATGTCTAAAAACTCCATATTTTGCGTATAAAATGCACTATTTAAATCATCGCCATAGCCATTGTGTGTAAAGATTCCTTTAAGGTTTAAATTGCGTGTTGTCATTAGTCTTAAGGCGTCTTTAAGCTCTGTTTTATCAATCCCATTGCGGTGCATTCCGCTATCAATTTTGAGTTCAATATTTGTGCCACTTGGATAATCTTGCAAGGATTCTAAATTTGGCACACAAAAGGCAATATAAGGAATCTTAAGTGCAGAATTTAAAGCTCTTTGATTGGGCAGTGAGTTTGGATAAAGGATTGTGATGTCTTTAAAAAAAGGCGTGATGCTTAGGGCTTCTTGTATGTTTTTTACAAATGCAGTTTGGATTTTTGCTTCTTTTGCTAAGGTTGCAATTTCTATAATGCCGTGTCCATAGGCATTATCTTTTAGCACAATGGCAATTTTTTCTGGATTTGTAGGTGCAATAGCTTGCGTGGTAGTTTTGTGATTATAAAAAAAGTTTTGTTTGCTAATTTCTAAATAAGGCATAAAAAGTCCCCAAACAACAAGGGGGCTTGAGAGTTATTTTACAGGTGGGAGTTTAGAGATATAATCTGCAACTGCTTCAATGTCTGCATCTGTTAATTTAAAGGCTTTCATATTTGCATACATAATCGCTTTTGCGCCACCATTATCTGCTGTTCCTGCTGCATATCCTTTAAGCTGCTCAATGAGATAGCTTTTTTCTAAACCAGCAAGCTTCACATTGCCTTTGCTTCCCGGTGCTACTTTATCGCCTTTAGCACCGTGGCAAGCAACGCATTTTCTATAAATTTCTTCACCATTAGAAGCCATTAAACAGCCACTTGCTAGCATTAAACCTAATAAAATTTTTTTCACGCCAACTCCTTTTTGGTTGATTTTGTTTTGTAATGATAGCCTTTTAACTTAAAAGAATCATAAAATTTACACACATTGCATTTTAGTTTTTAAAAAATCATCTAGCATAAATTTGTATTTTTGGTGTTACAATAAGGGTTTCATTCCTTGAAGGATAAATTTTGCGGATATTTAGAATTGTTGGGACAACACTTGAACATAAAGCGCGTATTTTAGTGTTTAACATTGCTTCTGGGCTGCTTTCGCTTGCTGTTGTGTCTTTTGTGTATCATTTTAGTTTAAAATATGATTATGATATGCTTTTTATGGAGTATAGTCAGTTACTTATGGGGCTTGAAGAAGTTCGGAGTAGGCTTAATAGTGCGCAAAATCTAGTCTATGTAGCACGCCACCAAGAAGAAATTTTGCAAGCAAAGCAGAGCGTGGTTGCGCAGTGGAATAGTTACAAGGCTTTGCAAGAGAAACTCTTATATGAGAGCGATTCTACGCATTTTTTACTCAATGTCTATCGGTTTTTTGCAAAAGGTGATTCTGTGCTACGCAAAAAGATGGAATTACAAAGCAGTTTAGAGAGCTTAGAAACAGAGATTGGTCTTTATTTAGAGTTTTTAAGTCCTAATAGCCAACAAAGTGCTGTGCAAAGTCAGAAAGTTAAACAAAGCATTAATTCTTTAAATGATAAGATTTCTGGAATCGCACATTTAAATTTGCAATTGACAGAAGCTAAAAAAGTGCGTAATAATGCTTTACATAATGCATTGCAAAAAGTAATTTTAGTGATTATGTGTTTAATTATGCTTATTACAATGCTATTAAGCTTTTTGATTTTGCGCAGTATTAAAAATCTTCACGCAACGCTAGAGGAAAAGGTTAAAGAAAAAACTAAAGAATTGCAAAAACTCAATAATTCCTTGCAAGAAAATATAGAAAAAGAAGTGCTTGAGAGTCGCAAAAAGGATCAGATTATGTATCAGCAAGCGCGCCTTGCAAGTATGGGAGAGATGATTGGAAATATTGCTCATCAATGGAGACAGCCCTTAAATGCGTTAATGCTACTGATTCAAACTTTTAAAGTCAAATCCCAAAATGGCAAACTCACGCAAGAGTTTATTGAGCTTCAAGTAGAAGATGGGCTAAAGATTGCAAAAAGAATGTCCCAAACCATTGAAGATTTTAGAAACTTCTTTCACTCAGCAAACGATAAAGAGCCTTTTAATTTAAAAGAAAACATTTACGATTCTATCTCTTTAGTGGATGCATTTTTAAAGCAAAATGAGATTGAAATGATTGTGGATTGTGCAGAAAATATTGTGCTTTGTGGTTACAGAAATGCTTTTTCTCAAGTGTTATTAAACCTAATAAAAAACTCTGAAGATGCTTTAAGGGCGCGCGGAGTTATGCCAGCAAGGATTAAAATCCTAGTAGAAATTACACACGAAAGTGAGAGCAAAGATAGCCCTAAAGATTGTGCTAGGATTTTATTTATGGACAATGGCGGTGGAATCAAGCTTGATGATATTCAAAAGATTTTTGAGCCTTATTTTACAACCAAGCATAAATCCGTAGGCACAGGGATAGGGCTTTATATGTCCAAGCAAATTATAGAAAAGCAAATGCAAGGGAGTATTGAAGTGCGTAATGTGCGCTATGATGATGCGTTTAATCTTGTGTGTGATGGCAGAGATTGCGTACGAGATTGTGGGTTTAAAGATGGCACTTGTGGGGCACAATTTATCCTTACGATTCCATTAAATGCGCAAAAGGAGCAAGCGTGATTAGTAAAAATGATGAAAAAGTTTTAAAACGCCTTAAAGTCTTGTATGTAGAAGATGAAGAAGATATTTTAAAATTTGCCGCAATGGTGCTTGAAGACTATGTGGATAAGCTTTTTATTGCGCATAATGGTAAGAAAGCTTTAGAGATTTTAAAGCAAGAAAGCATTGATTTAGTCATTACTGATATTTTAATGCCAAAATTAAATGGGATTGATTTAATTAAAGAGATGCGTAAAAATCCCCTTTTAGAAGTTGCGATTATTGTGGTTACTGCACACGCAGAAACGCATTATTTGTTAGATTGTATTGCATTGCGTGTTGATGGATATATTTTAAAACCTATTGATGTAGAGGAGCTCTTAAAAACGATTTTGCGTGCGGTTTTGCCAAAGTTTCAAGCCAGTGAAATTAAAATGCAAAATGTGCTATTAAATGCGATTTCTATTTTTGTAGGGGGCAAGAAAATAGAAATTATTAGGTATTTAATAGAGCATAGCGATGATGAAAATATTTTTTATGGTTCTTATGAAGACATTGTGCAAGAAGTGGGCGTGAGTAAGCCTACGGTGGTCAAGACATTTCGTCAGCTGATTGATACAGGATTGCTTGTGCGTTTAAAAAATAAAATTTACAAATTTCGGTCTGATATTGCGCAGTATAAAGAGTGATTAAAATATAGTTAATGTAGAATTGTGCTTTTAACTTAGGAAGGAAAATGGAACAACAAGCATTAGCTTTAAAATACCGCCCAATGGACTTTGATGCGCTTGTAGGACAAGAAGCGGTTAGTCGCACACTCTCTTTAGCACTTGATAGCAAACGCTTATCGCACGCTTATTTATTTTCTGGGTTGCGTGGGAGTGGAAAAACTTCTAGTGCTAGGATTTTTGCTAGAGCCTTGCAATGTGAGAGTGGTCCTAAGTCTAAGCCTTGTGGCACTTGCGCAAATTGTCTTGCTGCAAATCCGCATAAAATGAGCCACATTGATATTATGGAGCTTGATGGTGCGTCAAATCGTAAGATTGATGACATTAGAGATTTGATTGAGCAAATAAAATACCATCCTAATATGGGGCGGTTTAAGATTTTTATCATTGATGAAGTGCATATGCTAACGCGTGAAGCCTTCAATGCGCTCTTAAAAACACTAGAGGAGCCACCTGAATATGTGAAGTTTATCCTAGCAACAACAGATCCTTTGAAATTGCCTGCTACCATTTTAAGTAGAACGCAACATTTTCGTTTTAAGCGCATTTCTGACAAACAGATTTTTGAACACTTAAAAAAGATTCTAAAAAATGAGCAAATCTCCTATCAAGAAGAAGCACTTAGAATGCTTATAAGAAGTGGGGCTGGTTCTTTGCGCGATACGCTAACCTTGCTTGATCAAGCCATTATTTATTCTAGCTATAATGTAACTTCTGCAGTGTGTGCAAATATGCTAGGACTTATCAATACAGAGAGTTTAAACGCACTTTTTGAATGCATTTTCGCGCAAGATAGAGATGCGCTACTTAAGATGCTTGAAGGTTTTTTTGAATACGAATGCGGAATGCTTTTAGATGAGATGAGCATTTTTCTAAAAGAGAAGCTTTTAAAAGGTGAGGATTTGCGCTATTCTAGCTTGCTTGTGGATCGCTTTTTTAGGATTATCACACAGGCTAAGGAGCTTTTATTTTTAGGTTCTGAGAATGAATTTGTTTTAACACTTAGTGCCTTTAAGATGTTAGAAGCATTGAAGGTAGAGAGTATTGATCTTGCAATTGCGCATTTAGAGAAAGGGCTTTTTGAGAGTTTGCCAAAGTTTGAAAACACGCAAAGCACAGCACAAAAGTTGGAATCCAAAACACAGATTCCACAGACACAAGAAGTTTTAGAGAGTTTAGAGCCTACACAAGCACTGCAAAATACGGAATCTAAAAATTTAGATTCCAACATTTTGGATTCCAAAGCTTCTCTTAATGATTCCACACAAGATCACGCAAAAGCCTTTTTTGCACTTTTGAAGCAAAAGATTTCTGCGCATAATTATGATTTAGGGGAGATTTTTGCCAAAAATGTGCGCTTAATTAGCTTTCAAGATTCCGTGCTAACTTGGGAAACGCTTGCTGTGGATAGGGATAGAGAGCGATTAATTAAGGCATATAGCATTATTAAAAACTATGTGCTAGAAGTTTTTGGAATGCAAACACAGATTAAAAACATTAGCGTACCACAAAAAGAAATACAACAACCACAGGAGAAAGAATTAAAACAAACGCCACAAATACAAGAGCCACAAAAATTGGAATCCAAAAATTCAGATTCCAACATTTTAGATTCCAACTTGACACCGCAACAACAAGCCCAAAGAGAAGTTGCACAGGCTTTACAATCCCCCCTTTTGCAAAGCGCACAAGAATTATTAGACATTAAGCAAGTCAAAGTGCGTCCCCTTCGTGTGGAATCTTATTAGGAAATAAGATGGAATTAGTTTTAGCACAAAATGAGATTCCACAATTACTAAAAGTGCTAGAGTTGCCTAAAAATCGTGGAATCTATTTGCTTAGTGGAAACTTAGCAAGCGGCAAAACAACGCTTGTTCAAGCAATGGTAAAGGCTTTAGGTGTTGTGGCAAATGTTACTTCGCCCACCTATTTAACAGCCTTAGAATATGGAAAAGGAATTTATCATTATGATATTTATCAAAGGGATTTAAACACGCTTTTTGCGCTTGGTTTTTTAGAAGAACTTGAAAAAGAAGGTTGGCATTTTATAGAGTGGGGCGATGAAAATTTAGCTAAAATTCTAAAAGACATTGGCTTGCCCTTTTGGCGTATTACCATAACGCAAGAAGGTAACAAGCGCAAATACACTCTAGGGGAATATTGATGCACACATTAGAAGCTAGGCATTTGAGTAAAACCATTAAAAAAATGGAGATTATTAAAGACATTTCTATTTGTGTGCAAAGTGGCGAAGTTGTGGGGCTTTTAGGTCCAAATGGTGCGGGAAAAACAACGACTTTTTATATCATTTGTGGGCTTTTAGAAGCAAGTGGTGGGAGTGTGAGCTTTGATGGGCAAGACATTACTAAGCTTAGCTTGCACAAGCGCGCGCAGCTTGGGATTGGTTACTTGCCCCAAGAATCTAGTGTGTTTAAAGATTTGAGTGTGGAGGAGAATTTACGCATTGCTGCTGAGGTGTGCTTTGAAGGAGAGAAGGCGCAAGAAAAACGCATTGAGGAGTTATTAGAGGAGTTTAATATTGAACCAATCCGTAGTCGCAAGGGAGTCAATCTAAGTGGAGGAGAGAGGCGTAGAGTTGAGATTGCACGTGCATTGGTTAAAAAGCCCAAGTTTATTTTGCTAGATGAGCCTTTTGCGGGCGTAGATCCTATTGCTGTGCTTGATATTCAAAAGATTATTAAAAAGTTGTTGGGTTTTGGGATTGGCGTGTTAATCACAGACCATAATGTGCGTGAAACTCTTAGTGTATGCGATAGGGCGTATGTCATTAATAAAGGCTCTTTGCTTGCAAGCGGTGATGCAAGAATGATTTATCAAAATGAGCTTGTGCGCAGGCATTATTTAGGTGAGCATTTTAAAGTATGAAACTCCGCACGCAAACCTCCGCAACCCTAAAGGCGAAACTCTCCTCAACGCTAAAGAGTTGGTTGCCAATTTTGCAAAGTGGAATAGGTGATTTAGAAGAGACACTTAATGGCTTTGGACTAGAAAATCCGTATTTTGAAGTGAAATCTGGAATCACAGATTCACTTAGTGCGCAAAGTGCAGTGCATAAAAAGCAATGCAAGGAAAAAATGCGCGGTGCAAAGGGCGGGAGTGCTGAAAATGATGGCATTGAGCAGTTTTGTATCCAAGAAGAAAGCTTAGAGGTTATGCTATTGCGTCAAATTGAACCGCCTTTGTTTCCTACAAAAAACTCCCAAAAGATTGCTAAAAAAATCATTGAAAATTTAGACAATGAAGGGTATTTTGATGGTGATTGTGCAATGATTGCTCAGGCTTGTTCTAAAGCATTAGAAGCAGAAATTAGTGCAAGTGAGGTGGAGAAAATCCGCTTGCGTTTTGCGTATTTAGAACCACCCGGGATTGGTGCTTTAAATGTAATGGAATCTTTTAGATTCCAATTAGATGATTTGGATGTGCCAAGTGATGTGTATGGGATGTGTATGGAGATTTTAGAAAATTTACAAGAGCATACAAAATTTAAAAAAAATCCTTTATATCCTAAGGCAATGCGTGTGATTCAAAGCTTTAAAAACCCTCCAGCCTTAGATTTTTTTCAAAAAGAAGCCGCTGTGATACCGGATATTTTGGTTTTAGAAGACAATAATAATATCCAAGTGCAGATTAATGATAGATATTATCCTAGTATTCTTATCCAAAAGCAAGAAAAAGCCAATAAAAATAGCATACAAGACGCCTTTATTAAAACTAAGATTAAAGAAGCGCGTGATCTTGTTGATGCGCTTGAGATGCGTAAGGCGACTTTGTATAAAATTGGGCTAATGCTTGTGGAGTATCAATATGAGTTTTTTAAAGGTGGTGAGATAAAGCCGATGACACTAAAGGATTTAGCAGAAGAGTTTGGACACGCTCCAAGCACGATTTCAAGGGCAATTTCTAATAAATATTTAGAATGCGCACGCGGAATCTTTCCACTTAAAAACTTTTTTGCAACTGCCATTGATGAAGACACTTCAAACGCTACTATTAAGGACTTTGTAGCAGAGCTAATTCGTAATGAAAACAAGCAAAAACCGCTAAGTGATAGCAAAATTTTAAAGCTTGCAGCAGAGAAATTTAAAGTTACAATGGTGCGCCGAACAATCGCAAAATATCGCTTACAGCTTAATATTGCAAGCTCTAGTGAGCGCAAAAAACTCTATAAAATGCAAGTGGAGGGTTAAGAGTTACGAAAATCTGCGTATTCTAGGGGGATTAAGCAGTCTTCTACACTTAAGATTTGTGTGTAAATTTTATAATCATAACCGATTTTAAAGAGTGCATTGATGGCGTTTAGCTGTGTTTGGCTAAGGGAGATGGAGTCTTCATTTGCATAAAGATTTAAATAGGTTTCAAGTTGGTTGGAATCTACGCGGATAAGATTGCGCTCCTCTAGCATTTTGGATAAAAGTGATTTATTTTCTAAGGCAATTTTTACAGCTTTTGTTAGCATTTGCTCACAAATGATTGCAACACTTAATGGTAAAGAGCGACGGATGCACATTCCACCAAGCGGCAAGGGCAAATCTTGCTTATTTAGCGCGCACCAAATCTCCCAAATCTCTCTTTCTATTTCTAAATTTTCATCGTATTGCAAAATGGATTCGTGGATTAACACTCCTGCATCCACTTCACCGCTTAACACAGCGTTTTCAATGTCTAAGAAATTTTTATACACGATTCTAGCATTGGGATAGGCAATTTTAAAAAGCATTGCATTTGTTGTGTGTGCGCCACTTAGGGCAACTTTGAAATTGCGCTTTAGACTTTTGCCCTTTTTTTTAATGAGTTTTGGACCATAACCTTTACCAAAGCTAACGCCCGTTCTTAGTAAGCATTGTTCTTGGAATAAAAGGGGATAGACGCTAAAAGAGATAGCAGAGATATCAAGAGTGCCTTGTAGTGCCTTTTGATTAAGCGTTTGGATGTCAAGTGCTAGATTGTGGAATGCAATGTTTTCGTGGCTAACCCAACCAAATGCGATGGCATAATACATAAATAAATCATCAGCATCAGGGGAGTGTCCTATTTGTAACACGCGCATCTTTGCTCCTTTTGTGGGATTTTATTTCAAATTAACTTATAAGGGATTGAATCGCCTTAATAACTAGGTTTGGTGTGAGCGCACACATACATTTGTGGTAGTCTTTGGAATCTTTTGGGAGTGGGCAAGTGCGTTGCATACAAGGCATACAAGGGAGTTTTTCGCCCAGCGTTTCTAAAGAGATAATGCGTGCTTTTGGAGCGTTAAATGGGGCGGTTTCTTTGGCGTTTGTGGGACCAAAAAGTGCTAAAGTTGGAATCCCTAATGCTGCTGCTATGTGCATAGGACCGCTATCATTTGTGAGCAAAAAATCTAAATGTGAGAAATACGCAATAAGGCTTGGAATAGTGGTTTTTCCACTGAGATTTAATAGGGAATTGCTGTGCTGTAAATGTTGTGGCAAATGCGCTAGAATAGATGCGTTGATTGGATTTTCATTTTCTACGCCAAAAAGCAAAATGTTGTAATTTCTTTGTAGTAAATATTCTATACATTTTGCAAAATAATCTTCCCTCCAGCGTTTTGCTGCCCCAAAGGCAGCCCCTGCGTTAATGCCTGCAATTTTGGAATCTAAAAAAGCATTTGGAAGTGTGATGTTGATGGGTTTTGGTTTTAGATAGAGTTTTTTAGGAATTGTGATAATTTCTGTTTGGTTTTTAAAATGTTGTAATGTTTGGGTAGCAAGCAAAGCAAAGCACATCGCTTCGTGCGTGTTTTTAGGCTTTTTTGGGTGGAGATGTAGTAAGAAACTCCGTAATTCTTTAGAAAAACCAATGCGAAATTTTGCGCCATTAAAGGTAAGGAATAGGGCGGAGAGGAAGTTATTTTGAAAGGTTATACCAAGCTTGCAAGTTGGAATCTTTTTTGCAAGCTTGTAGAGATTTAGGATTCTAAATTTACTCCTTTTGCTAGTGTCTTGTAGGGCTGTAACATTTGGATAATGCGTAAAAGGTGCTATGCTAGCTTCAGAGCCAACAAGATAAAAATGCGCTTCCTTAAAGTTTGTGCATAAAATTTCAAGCGCATAAGTTGCCATTATGGCGTCGCCTAGCCAATTTGGGAGTCTAATTAAAATCTTCACAATAAGCTTAGGATTTCTTGTGCGATGTTTTGTGGGGTTTGGTTTGCGTTAATGCAATAATGTGCGGAGTTTTGGTAGGTTTCTAAGCGTTCTTTGTAAAGCTTAAATGCGGAATCCTTTTCCTGAAAAAGGGGGCGTTTGGCGATTTCTTTTTCATTTAAGCGCATAAAAATCATTTCAAAATCAAGGTGTAAAAAAAACACCTTTCCCATTTTTTTGACATTGCAAAACATTGGCATTCCACCTCCTGTGGCGATGATTGTATGTGTGATGTGGTTTGCGCAAAACTCACAAAAATTAGATTCCAATTTTCTGAAATATCTTTCACCCTTTGTTGCAAAAATTTCTGGAATGCTCAGATTTTCTTGGTAAGTAATGAGCAAATCGCTATCCATTGCTAATGCCCCACTTTTCTTATGGAGCGTTCTAGCAATCGTGCTTTTGCCACTTCCCATAAAGCCAATTAGCACGCAATTAGTAGAGTTCAATGCTGTAATTTCCCATTTTTGTGTCTTTTGTAAGATTGTATTTGTATTGTCCATCTAAATCTAGTGTGATGCGATAAAAGTCTAGATGTGTGTCTAGGCTAACTTGTGGAATTGTTGGAATCTTTGGAGCAAAAGATGCTTTGAGTGGTTTTTTACTGGGAGCTTTAAAGTCTAAAATTAAGCGTGTAGGAGATGCAAGGGTGAAATCTCTAATAAGCGTTAAATGCGTGTTTAAAAAGACACTATTTTTAGTGACTTCAAAGTTGAAATATTCTTCTAATGCGAAATTTTCTTTTTCTGGGATATTGAGAGTTTTAGGTTGCACTTCTTGGCTTAAAATTAAGGGAAAATGCCAATCAATATCGCCTTCTAATTCTTTTTCTAGCGTTGTGATAGAGCCATTTAGATTTTGGTATTCCAAAGTAATTTTTTTAATTTTTCTAGCAGTGGAAGGTAAGATGAGTTCGGTTTTTGTGAATAAATCAAGTTGGGGTGCATTTGTGATTTGTCCACTATCTTTTGGTGTGATAACAGGTGTGAAAGGATCGCGCACTTTTTTTGTTGTGTTATTTTCTTGTGTGTTGGTAGGCTCTTTTGGGGCTAGATTTTCCATAATTCCTGTGGGTTCTATGGAAGTTTCTGCTATTGGCTTTGGCGTTTGCTTGCTTGCATCAATGTTTAATGCTGGGATTTCAGGAAGTGCAGTCTGTGCGTTTAAAAGCGTTAAAGTAAGGGTTAGCATTAGTGTTAAAAATTTCATTTTGGTTCCAATCCTTTTAATTCAAAAAGTTCCTTTTGTAAGGTTGCATTTTCGTGCATTAGGCGATTCACCTCTTGGCGCATTTGTGCTTTTTTTTGATTGATTTTAAGTAATACGCTAAAGGAATTATCTCCAAAAAGTAAATTACCAATATACACGCCCACAATACAAACTAACAAAATAAAGCTAAAAAAGGGCAATAATTTGTAAAATCCTCCCCTTTTAAACTCTAGCGATTCCATTATTTAAAAAGTTGTTTTCCTAAATATATAGGTGTGCTAAGTTCATTCTCAATAGCTAATAAGCGATTGTATTTTGCCATTCTTTCACTCCTTGCCGTAGAACCTGTTTTAATCTCACCTGTATTTAAACCAACAGCAAAATCAGCGATAAAACTATCTTCGCTTTCTCCGCTTCTGTGGCTCATAATGCAAGAGTAACCATTGCGTTGCGCTAGGCGGATTGTTTGCATTGTTTGACTGATTGTTCCGATTTGATTTGGTTTAATGAGCACAGCATTTGCTATATTTTTATCAATGCCTTGTGCTAGAATCTTTGCATTTGTAACAAACAAATCATCGCCTACAAGCTGCACTTTATGCCCAAGTTTTTGCGTTAGCTTCTCCCAGCCACTCCAATCATCTTCGCTTAATCCATCTTCAATGGATACAATAGGGTATTTTGCAACGAGCTTTTCATAATATGCAATAAGCTCTTCTGCGCTTAATTCTCTATTTTCTCCCTTTAGGCAATAGATTCCTTTGTCATTGACAAATTCACTGCTTGCAACATCAAGTGCGATTGCAATTTGCTCTCCTTCCTTGTATCCTGCCTTTTTAACCGCTTCTAAAATGATTTGGATAGGCTCTTCATTATTGTTAAGATTGGGGGCAAATCCTCCTTCATCACCAATACTTGTGATATGTTTGGAATCCTTTAGGATTTTCTTAAGATGTTGGTAAATCTCTGCACTTGCGCGCATTGCTTCACTAAAGCTATCAAAGCCCATTGGCATAATCATATACTCTTGAAAATCCACCGTGTTATCTGCGTGGCTTCCACCATTGATGATATTTAGCATAGGTACAGGCAGTGTTAAAGCATTTACCCCGCCTAAATAGCGATACAAAGGAATTTTTAAGCTTTGCGCTGCAACTCTTGCAACTGCCATTGAGACGCCTAGTGTAGCATTTGCACCTAGATTTGAAAAATTTTCTGTGCCATCTAAAGCGATTAAAAGATTATCAATTGCAACTTGATCATAAGGGCTTAAGCCAATGATTTCCTCGGCGATTTTTGTTTGGATATTTTCACACGCCTTTAAAACGCCTTTCCCTAAAAATCGCTCATCCCCATCTCTTAGTTCTAATGCTTCTCTTTTTCCCGTGCTTGCACCACTTGGGACAATTGCGCTTGCAACACTGCCATCGCTTAAAAGAATGGTTGCTTTAATGGTTGGGTTGCCGCGACTATCTAGCACTTCTTGTGCGTTAATATCATCAATATAAACCATTTTAATTCTCCGCCTTTACTTCAATGTCATCATTATTGGATAAATCATCAGTGATGGAGATGGAAACTTTAATTTTTTCCTCAATTTCTTGGGCAATTTCTGGGTTTTCTTTCAAAAAGATTTTAGCATTCTCCTTGCCTTGTCCAAGCTTTTTATCTCCATAGCTTAACCACGCTCCGCTTTTATCTACAATATCAAGTTTGACTCCATAATCAATGAGTTCGCCTTCTTTGCTAATTCCTTCTCCAAACATAATGTCAAATTCTGCTCCCCTAAAGGGCGGTGCAACTTTGTTTTTTACAACCTTTGCTTTGACGCGATTTCCAATGTTTTGTTCGCCTTGTTTTAAAGCAGCGATTCTGCGCACATCAATGCGCACGCTCGCATAAAATTTCAGTGCATTTCCTCCTGTTGTTGTTTCTGGGCTTCCATAGCCTGGAACGCCGATTTTCATACGGATTTGGTTAATGAAAATCACAGTGGTGTTCATTTTGTAAATAACACCCGTAACCTTACGCAACGCTTGGCTCATTAAACGCGCTTGAAGCCCCACATGTTGATTTCCCATATCGCCTTCAATCTCGCTTTTTGGAGTGAGTGCTGCCACAGAGTCAATCACGATTAAATCCACACCACCGCTTCTTATGAGTGTTTCTAAAATTTCTAAGGCTTGCTCTCCAAAGTCTGGTTGGGAAACAAGTAGGTTTTCCACATCCACGCCTAAGCGTTTTGCATAGGTTACATCAAGGGCGTGTTCTGCGTCAATAAATGCACAAATTCCGCCTGCTTTTTGGCATTCTGCAACAACTTGTAAAGCAAGTGTTGTTTTTCCAGAGCTTTCAGGTCCATACACTTCAACGATTCTGCCTTTTGGAACCCCACCAATCCCTAATGCAATGTCTAGTCCTAAAGAGCCTGTGCTAATGGAATCAATTTTTTCTGCTGGCTTATCGCCAAGCCTTATAAGCGCACCTTTACCAAAGGCTTTATCAATTTGTTTAAGGGCAAGCTCAATTGCTTTTTGCTTATTTTCATCTAAAGCCATTTTTTCTCCTAAAAATAATGAAAGCTTTATTCTAGCTAAATTAAGATTAAAAAATGCAACAAAGTGGAATTTTTGTAAAATAATCCTAAAGATTTTCTCTCTTAAAAAAGCTTAATAAATTTTAGCTATAATTTAGAAATTTACAAGAACGAGGGGTGTTTATGGAGTCCATTTTTGAAAAGGCGTTTATACAGGTGATGCAAGATACTTTAGGTGTCATTCCATTGCGCATTGAAAGCAAGCTTTTAGAAGGGTATCTCTCAAGCACGGACATTACATTTGAAGATGGGATGCGTAGTGCTATTACATTTGTAAGCTCTAAAGAGTTTCTAGGAACCTTAGCCTATGGTTTATTAGGAGAGAATATTTCTGAGGATTTAGAATTGCGCGATTTGTCCCAAGAGTTAGTCAATTTAACCGTTGGTTTAGCAAAGGTGTTGGCTGTGAAAGAAGAGATGCAATTTAATGCCGCAATACCGCGTGCTTTTGGCTTTGGTGAGTTTCAAGATGCGCAATGCCGTTGCTTAAATTTTGCCTTAGATGGCGCACCTTGTTCATTATTTATGCACACATAAAGGAAAAATATGCCAGCAGATGAATTTACACTTGCTAGGATTCAAGCTCCAAAACAAGAGGATTTAGCCCGCTATTTAGAAGGGATTATGAATAATTATGGTGGGCTTTTGGATATGGAAGTTGTGTTCCGCTCCGAGCTTGGTTCTACAAAAGTTCCACTCTTAGAAATTTTGCAGTTTGAAAAAGGTTCCATTATTGATTTGCAAAAGCCAGCAGGTGAGAGTGTGGAGATTTTCATTAATGGGCGGATTATTGGCAAGGGTGAGGTGATGGTGTATGAAAAAAACCTAGCAATCCGTGTGAATGAGATTTTAGATTCCAATGCGATTATTTATTATTTAACACGCGAGAGTATAAGCACGGTATGAAAGCTATTCTTTTATTTTTGTTTTTTGGGATTTTTGCTTTTGGGGAGATTGGTGCTAAAAGTGCTGTTGCAAATGATGCAACTGCATCTAAGGATGCATTGGTTTTGCCTTCTTTAGAGGATACAGAATCTCATAATATGTTTCCTTTTGAAACGGGAAAATCTCCGCTTGATAACATTAGCGGATTCCAATATTTTGGTGTGATTTTAGTTTTATTGGGGTTGCTTGCCTTTTTGTGGTCTGTGAAAAATCGCTTAAACTCTCCTAAAATGAAGGCTCATCAAAGCCCTTTGAGATTTTTTAGCAAGGAAACTAAAGAGGGTGATGGGAGGGTTGAAGTGCAGTCTGTAACAACGCTTGGTGCGCAGAGTAAATTGGTTATTTTTGAAGCATACAATAAGCGATATTTGGTGGTTTTAAATCCCAATGGCACAATGCTAATTGATTCTTATGAAACAAAAAGTATGTTTAAGGATATGTTAGAGCAAGATAGTCAGAAGAATGCGAAATAACCTAGTTGCCCTTTTTCTCTCTCTTTTAATTCACTGCATTCTTTTTTTGCTGTTCTTTTTGCGTTTTGAAGCCAAGCTTGAAAATGTCTATAATCCTCCACCTATGGGAAGTGAGCAGGGTGAGCGTGTGAGCTTGAAACATTTTAGATTCCAACAAGGGAGCAATGCGCCACAAAATATGGAATCCAAAAACACAAATGATTCTAAAGCAAGCGCGGAATCAGAATCAAGCATAGAGTCGCTAGCAAGTTTGGAATTTAAGAAGAATGTGGAATCCAAAATGCAAGAAACAAAAATACAAGAAGTCTCTAAAGAAATTCTAAAAGAATCTTTTAAAGAAGTTCCACAACAAATGCAAAAGGCTAGCATTGATAAACCCCCTACTCCGCAAACAAAAGATTCCAAGCTTTTAAAACAATCCAAAGCATCACAAGAATCAAAGGCTTCTGAAGTTTCACATTTTAGTGCATTAGAAAAAAGCCCATCATCGCCTTCAATTTATGATTTTGGCACAAGTGAGCAAACGCAACAGATTCAGGATTTATATGGTGCTGAATTTGGCACTTTAAGCCCAAAAGAGCAGGAATTTATTAAGAATCATCTTGATGCAATTGGAAAAATCACACAGCGTTATTTAAAATACCCTGCAATTGCTGGTAGAGTGGGGCAAGAGGGTGATAATGTTGTGGAGTTTTATTTGCATCCTAACGGAGACATTACGGATTTAAAACTTCTACACGCAAGCGGTTATAGGCTACTTGATGATAATTCTTTGCGCACTATTAGAATCGCTTATAAAGATTATCCTTATCCTAGTGAAAAGACAAAAATCCGCATTCGTGTGATGTATCGGATTTATTAGATATAATTTGTGCTTTTAAAGGTGGAGAATGCAAGATTTTTTAGCAGACTTAAATCTTACTCAGCGTGAAGCAGCGACAACTATTGATGGTGCACTTTTGATTTTAGCAGGGGCAGGCAGTGGCAAGACAAAAACCATCACCACCCGTCTTGCTTATTTGATTGATGCAGTTGGGATTCCCCCTAGTAATACCCTAACCCTAACCTTCACAAATAAAGCAGCAAGTGAAATGCAAAAGCGGGCTTTAAATATGATTCAAAGCACCACGATACATCCGCCCTTGTTATGCACTTTTCATAAGTTTGGATTACTGTTTTTAAAGTTTTATATCACGCATTTAGGGCGCAAAGTTAATTTTATCTTAGCAGATAGTGAGGACACTAAGCGCATTGTTAAAGAACTAAACGGAGATTTAGCACCACTTCCACTAATCCTTAGTGAAATTTCACGCTATAAAAACTCTCAAATCTCTATAGATGAAGCTTTGAAATTTGCGCATAATGAT
Source organism: Helicobacter sp. (assembly GCF_022770205.1). Lineage (GTDB taxonomy): Bacteria > Campylobacterota > Campylobacteria > Campylobacterales > Helicobacteraceae > Helicobacter_D. Next base: position 183,014 of record NZ_JALEIK010000038.1, read on the forward strand.
ACCTATAAACACATTGCAAAAGTATATGGAAAATATCAAGAATTTTTACTGCAAAAAAATATGGTAGATTTTGATGATTTACTTTTACTTCCATTAGAAATTATGCAACAAAATAAAGAAATTGCTAGGGAAGTGAGTGAAAAATACCAATACATAATGGTAGATGAATACCAAGACACTAATCATTTGCAATATTTGTTGCTTAAATGTCTGTGTTCTGCACATCAAAACCTTTGTGTTGTGGGGGATGATGACCAAAGCATTTATAGTTGGCGGGGGGCAAATATCCAAAATATTTTGCAATTTAGTGAGCATTTTAAGGGTGCTAAGGTGATTAAACTCCAAGAAAATTACCGCTCCACGCACACCATTTTACAAGCGGCAAATGCGTTAATTGCGCATAACAAACAAAGGCTTGGGAAAACGCTAATTAGCACTTTAGGAGAGGGGAAAAACATAGAGATTTTTCACTCTAGCGATGAGCAAGAAGAGGTGCAAAACATCACAAAGGCAATCCGCAGGCTTTTAGATTCCAATGTTAGCCCTAAAGATATTGCAATTTTATTCCGCTTAAATGCGCTCTCTCGCTCTTTAGAGGAGGGCTTTAATCGCGCTAAGATTCCTTATGTTCTAGTTGGCGCAATCCGTTTTTATGAAAGAAGTGAGATTAAGGATGTGCTAAGTTATTTGCGTGTGCTTGTAAATTTAGAAGATGATTTTTCGCTAGCACGCATTATTAATAAGCCAAAGCGTGGGATTGGTAAGACGACGCTAGAGAAAGTTTTGCGCCTTGCACAAGAGCATAAAAGTAGTGTGTATGGGCTGTTTAAGGATTCTTTAAAAGATGGAATCTTAAAGGGAGCAATGAGTAAAAAAACCTATGAGAGTTTCCAAGCGTTTTTTTCTACAATGTTAAGCTTGCAAGAGAGTTTGAAGCAATCTAGTCTAAGTTTTATTGAAGCATTTGAAGAGAAAATCGGATTTTGTGAGGCGTTAAGTCAAAGCAATGATGCAATTGATAGGGTGAGTAATGTGGAGGAATTTTATGGCGTGTATAGGGAGTATGTTAAGCAAAATCCGTTAATGGAGCTAGAGGATTTTTTAAATGATTTAGCCTTGCGGAGTGATCAAGAGGATGTAGAAATGCGCACGCAAAGCAAGGGAGTGGAGGGCGTGTCTTGTATGAGTGTGCATTCTAGTAAGGGATTAGAATTTGATTATGTGTTTATTATCGGGCTTGAAGAGGGTTTTTTTCCGCTTGTGCGTGAGGATAGCAATGTAGAAGAGGAGCGCAGACTTGGGTATGTGGCTTTTACGCGTGCGAAAAAGGAGTTGTTTTTAAGTTATGTGGATTCTAGGTTTTATCGTGGGAATCGTGCAAGTTTGCTTCCTTCAAGATTTTTAAATGAAAGTGGTGTGTGTGAGACTAGGATGCCTTTTAAAGAGGAAGCAATAAGAGATTCTAATATGGGTTTTAAAAAAGGGGATTGTGTGATGTATAAAATCTTTGGTGCAGGCAGAATCCTAGAGGTTAGCAAAATTGGCAAAGAAGTTAAGCTGAAAATCAATTTTGGAGGACTTATAAGAGAGATTTTAGGAAGCTATGTTAGCAAGATATGAAATTGTTAAGTTTGCCAAGCACCGCTTTAGCGCAGATGTATGCGCTTGCCCAAGCAAAGGCAAGATTGTAGCCACCGCGATTGCCAACAATGTCTAGCATTTCACCGATGATATAAAGCCTTTTGTGTTTTTTGGATTCCATTGTATTTGGGTTAATTTCCATTCCGCTTATGCCACCGCCACAGACTTCAGCACTTTCAAAGTCTTTGAAATGAGGATTTTTGCAAGGAAAGTTTTGAAGGGTAAAAATAAATTGTTTGCGTTGTTTTGTGTTGTTAGGATTAAAGTTAAAATGCCCTGCAAACATTTGAGCAATTTTTGGGTGCAAAAAGCCACCAAGTAAGGTTTCTAGGGGGATTTTAGAATGATTTTTAAGTGTGTTTTGTAAAGCGTTTTCTAGGGTTTTTGGTGTGAGATTGGGTAAAAAATTAAGAAGTAGAGTGAGGTTTTTGCGCATTTGTATAAAGCTGGAGATATCAAGTGCACCAAAGCCTGAGATTCCATAGTTTGTAAAAAGCACATCATCTAGGGTTTGGGCTAAGATTTGTGTGTTTTCTTTTAAAGTTAGTTGAGCTTTGATTTTAACACCGCTTAAGCAATCAAATGTGGAATCTAAACGAATTGGCACAAGGGCGGGGTAGGCTTGGTGGTGCTTTAGATTAAGTTGCTTAGCTAGAATTTCTCCCTTGTTGCTGCCCCCTAATTTTGGTGCTGCTTGACTGCCACAAGCTAGGATTAGCGTTTTAAAGCTTGTGGTATGATTGTGGCTGTGGAGTAAAAAGTTGGAATCGCTTTTTGTGATGGCGGTGATTTCTGTGTTTAGATGGATTTGTAAGTTGGGATTTGCATTTAGAGTGTGCGTAAAAATTTCCAAAACTGATTTTGCAGAGTTTGATAGGGGATAGGCTTTTCCATTTTCTTGTGTGTGAAGGTGAAGTCCTAGAGTTTGACAAGTTTTTGCAAAGGCGTTAAAAGGGTAGTTTTGTAAGATGTTTTGTAAGTCTTTTTGCAAAAAGCTTGTGCTTTGAAAATGCGTGGAATTTGTGTGTGTATTGTGGATATTGCAACGCCCATTGCCTGTAGCAAGAAGTTTTTTGCCTAAGATTTTATTTTTTTCAAAAAGTGTAATTGGAATATTGTGTAAGGAGAGCAGCATTGCACAAAAGATTCCGCTTGCGCCTCCACCGATGATTGCGACTTTTTGCATTGCATTCTTTTAGGGATTGTTGGAATCTATTTGTGCAAATCTATGCTTGAAAGCTTCCGTAGTTCATCAGCTTATTGAAGCGTTTGTTTAAATAATCTGGATCTTGGCGAATAGAATCTAAAGATTCTAGGAAGTAAGTTTTAATTGCTTCTGCTGCACCTTCTTTATCTCTGTGTGCGCCAATGCCCGGTTCTGTGATGATTGCATCTATGAGATTGGATTCTTTTAAGTCTTCGGGTGTGATTTTTAGTGCTTGTGTAGCACTTTCAATTTTACTTGGGTCATTCCATAAAATTGCTGCACAGCCTTCTGGAGAAATCACACTAAAGACAGAATACTGCATCATTGCTAATTTATCTGCCACGCCAATTGCAAGTGCACCACCGCTTCCACCTTCGCCAATGACAATGGAAATGGTAGGAATCTTAAGTGTGCTAAATTCTTGTAAGTTTTTTGCAATAGCCTCACTTTGTCCGCGCTCTTCTGCTCCAACTCCGGGATATGCGCCGGGCGTGTCAATGAACATTAAAAGGGGAATCTTAAATTTTTCTGCCATTTTTGCCACACGCAATGCTTTGCGATAGCCCTCTGGATTTGGCATTCCAAAGTTACGATAAAGTTTATTTTTTGTTCCCCTACCTTTTTCCTCGCCAATGACAATTACTTTTTCGCCTGCAATTTTTCCAAGATAGCAAACAATGGAGTGGTCATCGCTAAAATGTCTATCTCCGTGGATTTCTAAAGGTTCATCTAAAAGCAGGGCAATATAATCTAGGGTGTAAGGGCGGTCGGGATGTCTTGCAAGCTGTAATTTTTGGTAATCAGAAAGATTAGAATAAACCTTTGAAACCTCTTTGTCTAAATCCTTTTGCAAAATCGCAATTGCGTGTGCATCGTTTTTTAGTTTTGCTGTGGCGATGTTTTCTTGGATTGTTTTGATTTTTACTTCAAAATCTAAATAAGTTGCCACGATTTACACTTTTTTGAAAATCACAACACCATTTGTTCCACCAAAACCAAAAGAGTTGCTCATTACAACATTGATTTTTGCTTCTCTTGCGGTGTTTGGAATGTAGTCTAAGTCGCATTCTGGATCTTTTTGGATTTGGTTAATTGTTGGGGGAAGGATTCCTTTTTGCATTGCTAAAATAGAAATGACTGCTTCAATTCCCCCTGCAGCACCTAAGCAATGTCCAATTTGTCCTTTTGTGGAGCTAACAGGAGGGACGCTCCCATTAAAGACTTTTTTAAGTGCAAGTGTTTCGTATAAGTCGTTGTATTTTGTGCTAGTGCCGTGTGCATTGACATAATCAATTTGTGTGTTTGCCATAGCAAGTGCTACTTTCATTGCGCGGTATGCGCCCTCACCCTCTGGAGCAGGAGCTGTGATGTGGTTTGCATCGCCACTCTCGCCAAAGCCTATTAACTCTGCATAAATTGTAGCCCCCCTTGCCTTTGCTATCTCATACTCTTCAAGCACTAAGGCAGCTGCACCCTCTCCCATTACAAAGCCGTTGCGCCCATTATCAAAGGGGCGACTTGCAAGCTGTGGTTCATCGTTTCTATCAGATAATGCTTTCATCGCGGCAAAGCCGCCGATTCCTACGCCACAAATTGCGGATTCTGCGGCAACTACAAGCATTCTATCTGCACAATTTAGCATTATGGTTTTTGTTGCTTCAATAATGCTGTGTGTTCCTGCAGCACAAGCTGTTACGCTTGCGACATTTGGACCTTTAAGGGAGTAATCAATGGAAATAAATCCACCAAGCATATTGACAAGTGCGGAGGGAATAAAGAAGGGTGAAATGCGTTTAGGTCCGCGTTCAAAATTTATCACAGAGTTTTTTTCAATATTTCCTAGTCCGCCAATCCCTGAAGCAGAGCTAATCCCAAAGCGTTCAGTATTAATAGAATCTTGCAGTTTGCCTTCAGTATTGAGCAAGCCACTATCTTCCATTGCTTCTTTTGCGGCTTTGATTCCTAGTTGGATAAAGCGGTCTGCTTTTTTCACTTCTTTTGCATCCATTACGCTATTTGGGTCAAAGTCTGTGATTTCAGCGGCAATTTTTACGGGAAATTCTGAAATGTCAAAAGAGGAGATTGTTTTAACTCCGCATCTTCCATCTATAATAGCTTTAAAAGAATCCTCTCTGTTTAATCCAAGAGCATTAATCATTCCAAGTCCAGTAACCACTATGCGTCTCATATTTCTTCCTTGATTATTAAAATGTTAGTATGCCCTAAGGCATACAAAAGAGTGTAAATTAAGCTTTTGTCTTTTCAATATAAGCGACAACATCTCCAACGGTTTGGATTTTTTCCGCTTCTTCATCTGGAATTTCAATTTCAAATTTTTCTTCTAGTGCCATTACAAGCTCAACAACATCTAAAGAATCCGCACCCAAATCATCTACAAATTTAGATTCTGGTTTTACTTCACCCTCATTTACATTGAGCTGTTCTACAACAACTGCCTTTACATCATTAAATATTGCCATTGCAATTCTCCTTAAAAAATTTCAATAAGTTTGTATTTTAGCTAAGTTTTTCTTAAAAATTTTTATGCGTTACATATAGAGTCCGCCATTTACCTTTAAGGTTTCTCCTGTGATGTAATTTGCATAATTTGAGAGTAGAAATGCAACAGCTCCTGCAACTTCTTCTCCAATCCCTAAGCGTCCTAGAGGAATGCTTTGCACATAAGATTTTTTAATGTCTTCTTTAAGGTTTTTTGTCATATCGCTTTCAATAAAGCCCGGTGTGATGCAATTAAAGCGGATTCCTTTACTGCCACCTTCTTTGGCAAAAGATTTTGTCATTGCAATCATTCCGCCCTTGCTTGCTGCATAATTGCATTGTCCAAGATTCCCAATCTCTCCAACAATAGAAGCAATATTAACCACTGCTCCATAGCCTTGTTTGCGCATAATTTTTAAGGCTTCGCGACAGCCGATAAAACTTGAAGTGAGATTTACCTCAAGCACGGAAGTGAAGTCCTTTGTCTGCATACGCATAGAGAGTTTATCGTTTGTGATACCTGCATTATTGACTAAAAATGCTAATTCTCCCTCACTGCTTGTGATTGCATTGAGTCCTTTAAGAAAGGCTTCTTCATCTGTTGCATCAAAGCACACAACAGCAGCATTTCCGCCCTTTGCTTCTATTTCTGCTTTTAGAGCGTCTGCAAGTTCGGGTTTAGAGCGGTAGTTAATCCACACTTTTAAGCCCTCTTTTGCTAAGACTTTGGCGATTTCTGCGCCAATTCCTTTGCTAGCACCTGTGATTAAAACATTTTTTCCACAAAATTCCATAAGATTCCTTTATAGCATTCAATAAAGGCGCAATTATACTAAAAATTTAGGCAATCGTGTAAGTTAGGGTTGTTTGGGTGGTGTTGTCCTTGTGTGTGGTGTTTTTGTCCCTTAAGGTTAGTCCTGTAATCTCTGTGTGAAGGAGTTTTTCTAAGCTTGAAACTCCCTTTTTAGCACAAGTTTGCAAAAGGATTCCGCGATAAAATTTTGCATAATGGCTTACAATCTTGCCGTTTTTTATAAAATTTGGCGTTAAAATGTGTGCATTTTTGTGGGATAAGGAGTTTGGAATTTTATGCAAAGGGAAGCATTTTTGATAAAAGCTTGCACGCAAGTCTAAAAACTCTAGCGATTCTGCCTTTGTGGTTTCTAAAAACTTACAAATATTTGCAAAATTATCCGCATAAAATTGTTTAGTGGTGAAATTTAAGCTTTTAAAACTAAAACCCTCACCTTGTTTTAAATCATAATAAGGAATCTTATCTGTTGTTTTAAGCACTCCAAAGAGATTAGAAAAGATTAAAAGATTTTGCGCTAGATAATCTTGAGCATTTTTGTCTAAATTTTCATAATCTAAGGCATTAAAAGCAACTCCATCGTAGCGTTTAATGGAATCTAAAAGAGGAGAGTTGAAAAGATTCTGTGCTAAGGAGAGCGCATTAAGAGAAATGGTTTTTGCTCCAAAGAGTTTTTGGAGTTGTGCATCGCTTGCGTGTTGTAAATATTGTGTGTAGGATTCTAGGATTTCTTGTAAGTTTTTACAAATAAAATCTTTATAAAAGTAAGTGTTTGTGGAGGGGATAGCATTTTTATGCGTGAAGCATTTTTTCTCGCTAGGTGAAAATAAAATCCACATTTTTATCCTTTCAAAATAAGAAATTGTAACCTAGATAAACGCCTAAGCTAGATGTTTTGCTAAGGTCTAAATGCGCTGAACTAGGATTACCATTAACTTCTAAATGACTATTTTCTTCGCCAAAGTCTAGGCGTCTTGTCTGCACTCCAAACTCTAACTCTCCGCTATGAAATGTGCGAATAAGCCCTCCTTTGACACCATAGGTTAAGCCTATGTAAGAGAGCTTCTCTAGTGCGCTCTCATTAATCACAAAGCTACCGCTATCAAATTTTCCTAGCGTAACTCCTGCATTCACACCTAAGAGTAATCGCCAATTTGTGTTATTTGGAAGTTGTGGAGTGAAGGCATAGCCAAGTGTTAAAAGTTGATAAGAGAATCCATTTTGTTTGGAGTGGTGCTCAAGGCTTGCTAAAACTCTGTTATTGGAATCTAGCAAATAGCCAATTTGGATTCCAACTCCAAACTGCTTTTCGCTTAAATTATGCTTTTGTGCTTCAAAGCCACTAATGCTAAGTGTGGCGTCAGATTTTGCCTTATTATAAGTGCCATAAACGCCTAGCAAACGCTTTTTACGCTTGGTGTAAAGGGGGTGTTCATCACTTTGGGAATAATGGGGGTTTGGATTACTTAGTTGCCACGCAAAGCTAAGAGTGGAGAGAAAAAGAAGGGATAAGAATATGTCTTTAAAAAAGTGTGCATAAGCAATCCTTTTGCTTGTTTTTAAAAGGAATAGCAAAAAGGATTCCAACTTTTAATCATACAGAGATGTTTAAATGTGCGATTGTGCCATCAGTGTTTGTTTGGATGGTGTCTGTTTGGTTAGAAGTTTGTGGATTATTAGAATCGTCTTTTTCATTATTTTTGTCTTTTTCATCATCTTTTTCTTGCTTGCCATTCCCCTCTCTCTCATCTTTAACTTCAAGTGTTTCTTCAGTGGGACGAACTTCTTGGATTTCTTCTTGTTTTTCTTGCATACTTTGGAGATTTACCATTGCTTGAAAATCAAGTTTAACTTGTGCATTGGCTTGTTGCACAGAGCCAACTTGCGCATTTTGGTTGATATAAGTCATATTGCTAACAGGAGTTACAGCCATTTTCAATCCTTTTTTAGCTGGAGCGTTTGCTCTTTTGCATAGACAACATTTGCACCTTGCGTGATTTTCACAAATTTACGCCTTGTGTAATCTACATTGTAATTTCCGCTAAAACTTTTTGTAAGCCCGATTAAAATTTTTGCGGCTTTGCATAGGATTATATCGGAAATTTTGGATTTTCCACAATGGATAATGCAATGGGAGCTTGGGAGATTGCGAATGTGCATCCAAATATCATCGGCGTGTGCTTCTTTTAAGAGTGCAATGTTTTCGCGCTCATTTTTGCCAATAGATACCTTAACCCCTTCAATAAAAAAGCTTTCAAATTGCTTGTTTTGATGTTTTTGTTTGGAATCTTTGAGTGTGGAATCTTTTTGAAAATTAGAGTTTAAAATTTGTAAATCATTAATATTTGTTACATTTTGTATCATTTTTAGTAAATTTTCATAAAAGCTTAGTTTTTCGTTTAGATTTTGGGCTTGGAGATGAATGTTTTTTGCTTTTTTGGCAAGTTTTTTGGAGTTTTCAAAGAAGATTTGCGCTGCGTGGCTTAGGGAATGTGCTTTATTAGGAAGTGTGATTTGTGTGGAATTTAGCGTAATAGAAGTGCCTTTGAAGTTTGGATATAAATAGAGATTTTGCACAATGAGTTGTCCTAAATGCGCTTCTTTTTTCGCGCTAGATTCTAGCAATGCTTTGTTTTCTAAATGGTTTAAAAAATGTTTGATTTGAGCGATTTTTTGTAAGAGTGCAGTTGTGGATTTTTGGATTTTTTGCTCTAACTTTTTTTGTTGTAGGGTTTTAAAATTCTCTCTTAAAACACTAAAGAGTTCGCCTTCATCGTGCATTTTTGGGGGAATTTTGGGTTGGGGTAGGGGTAGGAGTGGTTTTTGGATTCTAACTTCTCTAAAGGATTGTTCTTTTGTGATGTGGCGCAATGCGTCTAGGACAATGTTGTTGGAATCTAAAAGGATAAGATTTGTGTTGCGTCCTGTAAATTCCATTTGTAGTGTGATTTGTGTAGTTTTGTAACTATTTTTGGTTTGTAAAAGCAATTGTAGGATTCTATTGTTGCCATCAAGTTTTGCATTTAGAATTTCTGTGTTAAAGCAATGTTTCTCTAGGCTTTTATCAAAGGGGGCTTGGTAGATTTTTGGTGCAATTAGCGATTCATCTGTGATAAAAATTGTGGATTTTTGGCGCGTTAAATCTATGAAAAAAAGCCTGCCATTTAAGTCAAGTTTAAAGAGATTATCCCCGATTCTACGGATTAGACGGAATTTTAAGGGGGGAGTTTGGGTTAGGTAGTTGGCAAATTTTTGGAGCGTGCTTAGTTGCATTGGAGCGTGCTTAGTTGTTTAGTGGCAAATTCTAGGGCTTCTTTTGTGATGGAATCGCCACTTATCATTCTTGCAATTTCTTGGATTCTGCCTTGTTTGTCTAATGGTGTGATGGTAGAGCCATTGGGCTGTTTTTGGATGAGAAAATGCGTGTTAGCAAGGCTTGGTATATGCGGTTGGTGGGAGATTGCAAAGATTTGATAGGAAGTTGAAAGTGCTTTTAGGGCATTTGCAACGCCTTGAGATTCTTCTCCGCTTAGATTTGCATCCATTTCGTCTAAGATGATTATGGCTTGGTGGTTTGTTTGTGCGCTTTGTGCAAGCAATAAGGCAAGACGGAAGCGGTTAAATTCCCCTGAGCTTAGGTTCTTTAAGGCTGTGTTGAGTGTGATTGCAAGATTTTGTGCACCTAAGAGAGTATAAGATTCCACTTCTAAAAGTGTTTTTAGAACAACTTTAGCCTTTGGCATTTTGAGTGAAGTGAGTGCTAAGTTGAGTGCATTTTCAAAATCACTTAAATGTTTCTCTCTTGCCTCTGTTAGCACTTTTGCTCTGGCTTGAAGTGTGTCTTTTGCGCGGTTATAAGAGTGTTGTGCATCTTTTAAGATGGAATCTAAATTTTCGTATTTTTGTAATTCTTGCTTTTTGTTCTCTAAATATTCTAAAGCTTCATCTACTCCGCCATAGCGGTGTTTTAGCGCGCTTAGGGCTTCAATGCGGTTTAAAATTTCTTCTATGTTGCGCATCTCTAATGTTTCTAAGCGTTCGCCTTCTTGCTCGCATAGGCTTTCAAGTAAATTTAGTGCGTTTAAAATGGAATCGCTTTCATCGCTATTGATTAGATTTAAAAATTCTGAAACTTTGTGGCTTTGGTTTAAAAACTCACGCACATTCTGTAAGCTTTCATTAATTTTTTCTTTTTTGGAGATTTCTTTTTTAAGCACTAAAAGCTCTTCGTATTCTCCCTTTTTGGGATTAAGCGTTTCTAGTTTTTGGATTTCAAAGCGCACAAATTCTTTGAGTTCTGCAACTTTTAATGCTTCCTCTTGTAAGGTTTTTAGTGTATTTTTAGCTTCACTAAAATGCAAAAAAGATTCCTTGTAGTTTTGTAAAATTTGTTGGTATGCTTGGTTTTTGGATTGTATAAAACCATCAAGTGTAAGAAACAGATTCTGCTCGTTTGCTGCATCATAGGATTTAGTGCTAAGATGTTTTAAAAAGGGTGTAAAAAGTTCTTGGATTTTCTTTTTTGGGATATTTTGGGCGTTTAGAAAGTAGCGGATTTTATCCTTTTTGCTAAGGGTTAGCACAACTTCCCCTTCATCAATTAAGCCTTCAAATTCTTGTGGAATCCCCTGTAAATCTAGTGTTGCTTCAAGGAATGTGGCATTTGTTTCTCTAAGTCCAAAAAGGGCTAAAACGGATTCCATAAGCACAGATTTTCCCGCACCACTTGCACCGCTAAAGACATTAAAATGCAAGCTTGGGTAAAAACTTGCCTCTTTAAAGGCTGGAGAATTTTTAATGGTGATTTTTTGGATACAGAGTTTTTGCATTATTCAAAGTCCCCCCAGTGAAATTTTTCTTTTAAAATCTTAAAGTAGTTCCATTGTGGGCTGTGGATAAGATACACGCCTTCATTTTTGGCATAAATAGTGATTTTTTCGCCAAATTTTAGCGGCTTGCTTTCTTGTCCGTCAATAACGATGTTGCAACGCCCAGCTTTGCCTAGTGCAATGCTAACTTCAAAGGAATCTGGCAAAATGAGTGGGCGTTGGGTTAAAGAATGCGGACAAATAGGCGTTAAAAGAATGTTTTTAGAAAAGGGATAAACCACAGCACCTCCTGCGCTGATGTTATATGCAGTAGAGCCTGTGGGGGTGGCTAGGATTAAGCCATCTCCATAGTAGGTATTAAAATATTCTCCTGCAATGTATGCTTTTAGATGAATCATGCTTGCATCATTTAAGCGCGTAAGAATAATATCATTTAAGGCAAAAAAGCTCGTATTGGTTTGGGCTGTGTTTTTTTGATTGTTTTTAATGACTTTGCCCTCCAACATTGTGTGGTGTGCTATGGTGTAGTTTCCGCTTTTTAGGTTGGGCAAAAAGGATTCCACTTCGTGTTTTTGTAAATCTGTAAGGAATCCTAAATGCCCCATATTGATACCCAAAATAGGCTTTTTATAGGTAATAGAACGCCTTGCAGTAGAAATGAGTGTGCCATCGCCCCCAATTGAGATTAATGCATCAGATTTAGCACAAAGTTCTTCAAAGTTTAAGCCACACATTCCAATCATTCTAGCACTAATGGAATCTAAAATCACACGGAATCCTAATTGCACTGCTTGTGTTTGAAATTCTAAAAAATAGTCTTTAAGCTCGGGTGTGGAAGGGCGCAAAAAAACGCCTAGAGTTTTGATTGCTGTGTTTTGGTGTTTTAAAGTCTGCATTATTAATCAACAAAATATGCTTTAATGCTATAACCGCGTTTGTCTGGAAGTTGCAGGCTTGGACCTTCAAAAATAGTGGCATTTGGGATTTTTGTGTGAATTGCACGGATTGCATTCCAAGCTCTAAAGCTTGCTAAGCCTTCTTGTTTGAGCTCTGGAGAGAGCCCGCGATAGGGGCTTGTATCTACGATTCCTTGCACTTCAAAGGCGACTACACGATTGTCGTTTTGCAATGCTTTGTCAATTTTTGTAGCAATGGATAACAAGCAGTTTTTAGGAATTTCCCATTTGCCAATTTCCATAGAAAAACATTCTGTAATGATTTGTTGTTTTGGTTTAAGAGTGTAGCGTAACTTTTGCATTGTGTTTTGTTTGGAGTTTTGGATTGTTTCAAGAGAAGCATTGAGTCCATTAAGTGAGTGTGCTAGGTTTTCTATCTCACGCTCTTTTTGATAGAGCGCATCTTGTAGTTGTCTGATTTCTTCATCTTTTGTGTAAGTCTGGCTTTCAGAATCTAAAATAGGGTTGGAATCTGAAATGGGCTTTTTTGCAATCCCTAAGGCACTTTGGGCTTTGTTTAATAATGCTTGTCCGCTAGGTTGGCTTAAAAAATAATATCCCCCTCCCAAAATTAATGCAATTAACACAACAACAAGTGCTAAAATGGGCAAGAAGCCACTATTTCTTGGTTCTTGTGGTGTCATTTCTTTGGCGGAATCTGCGGTTTTAAATTCCATATTCTGTAGGGCTTGGTTTGATTGAGACATTTTCACTCCTTATGCAACGCGCTTAAAGTTGGATTTAATATTTTCATAGGCTTCATTAATGAGTCGGAATTTTTCTGCATAACCATCAATGATTTTTTTATCCTGTCCATAGACATTATCAGGATGATAAGTTTTAGCAAGCTCAATGTAGCGATTTTTCACGCATTCAAAATCATCATTATATCCACAACCTAAAATTTTATAACTCTTCTTAAGCAATTTTTCTTCTTTTGTTAAATATTCTTCAAAGCATTCAAAAGTATTGTGTGTTTTAAAGGTTGCATAATCAAAGTCTAAAACGATATTGTGGATAATTTTTTGTGAGAGCATACTAATTAATTTTTCCCAAAAATAAGGACTAGAAGAGTCTAAAAAGATTTCTTGTTTTGTGTAGCTGAGTAAAAAGTCTTGAAAAAGTGAGCTTAAGTAGCGTCTAGCAAGGCGGTTTGGGCGATTTAGCTTCAGACAAACTTGAGCATTTCCAAAAGAGCTGTGAATAATCTGCAAAGAAACAATGATATGCTCTAGCATAGCGCGATTTTCCACCATTTTTATGCGGATAGGAAGATAACTGCTATCAATAATGCTTTGAAAATAGGGGTTTCCTTTTTTAGCTTCATCTTGCATTGCTACATGGTATGCCCAATTGAGAAAATAATCTTTTTTGTAACGCTCACCATCATCTAAGATAAGCACAGAGCTTGAGAGACGATAGGCTTTGGAAAAATGTTTGTAAGCAAAATCCACAGCGCGTTTTAAAAATCGTGATTCTCTTTCAATACTGATTTGAATGTATGGCTCTAGGAGCTCTACTTTCATTACCTTCCTTTGTCTCTAAAATTCCTATTTTTTGCGTTTTCAAGCTTTCAAAGCAATTTTAGTTCCATTTTAAAGTGTTAGGATTTGTGTGCGGATTGCCTTTAGATTTTGTTGTATTTTATCCATTTCTTTCTTAAGAGCAAAAGAGATTTGTGCAATAAGTTTGGTTTTTGACTCTGTGGTTTGCTCGTTCTGCTCTAAAAATTGTGCATAAGCTTTGTTTAGAGAGTTCATAGGACCAAAAAGGTGTGCTTGAAATTGTTCAAAACAAAATGCTTCATTAAGGATTTCACGCACATTTTCAAGTGTTGGATGAAAGAGCGCAAATTCTTCTTGATTTTCTTGGTGTTTAGCGATGGCATTTTTAATTTTTAAATCAAGTTTTGTGAGTGTTAAATCAATAGCATTATTGTAGTTGAGTGATAAAAAATTGCTAAGAACACTAAGTTCGCTACGCAAAAAAGAAGTGGCAACAAGAGCATTTTTATTGTAATCTGTCAAAATGTTTGCATAGCAATGCTGGGTAAAATGGTGTAAATCTTGCAAGGCTTGGCTTTGGGGCGCAATAAGATAGAGTTCTAAGGATTTTGGTGTAATGTCCTGCCAATGCAAGATTTTTTCAGAAAGTGCATTTATGTTTTTGTGGATGGAATCCATAAATAAATCTAAGAAGTTTTTAATCTTCATACTGATTGCCTTATAGTCCTTAACGAGCTGTGTATCTTGGTTTTGTAAAGCAATTTTGATTTTTTCTAAAGGTAGAATCGTAACTTCCTTTTCGTGTATTTTAAGCTTTGTCCCTAGCAGAGTTTTTGTGTTTTTATGAAAAGCAATGCTTTGATTTTGCAGTGCATTAAAAATTTTTTGGGCAAGATTGTCAAGTAAAACATCTAAATCCCAATAAAGCGCATTAAAAATTTTTTGCTCTTTTGCCTTAGAAGTGGCGCAGTTTTGTGTAAATTCTGGAATGCTTTGGAGTAGAATCTTTTGGAGATTTTTATAGCTTTGGTTGATTTTATGGTATTGTAAATGCAGGCGAATAAGCCTTTCTTTTAGGCGTTTTAATGCGCTATGAGATTTTGCAAATTTTGCTTTTGGCTTAATAGTCTGGTTTAAAAATGCAAACACTAAAGGCATATTAGAATTCTGCATTAAAGCTTCAAAGTCGTTTTTATCTAAGCTTTGGGAGTTAATTTTTTCTTGTGTGCTTGTGTAGAGTGCTTGAAGCTTTTGCGAAGATTCTTTAAGAGATAAGGTAGAGTCTGTGCGCCTTAGTGCAATGTTTTGGATGCTATGCGCTAAGTCTAAAAGAGTGGTTTCTAGGAATTTTTCTGTGGTGTTTAAGCGCGCTTTTAGAGCAAGTTTTGCAGAGATGGGAATCACTTCTGCAAAAATCCCTTCAAATGCCTTTTTTGCGTATTCTACACTAGTTTGTATTTCTCTCTCATTTTTTAAGCGGTCTTTTTGGTTGAGCACGCATAGGCTTTTTTGTGCAAAATGCGTGCTAAATCCTTTTAAAAGTTCCTTTTCGCTGTTTTTTCCTGCATTATCAATTAGTGTTAGCCAAATGATTCCATCAACTTGCTCTAGGATTTTTAGTGTTGCATTTGTGTCCTCAGAATTTTGGGAGTTAAAACCGGGAGTGTCTAGAAAATTTATGTCTTTTAAAAACAAGATGGGCGCATAAAGACAGAAATGGTCAATGGTTTTAGAGTTTTCTCGTGAGAGTTTGTGCAAAAATTCTACATTTTGCAACACTTTTTTGCCATCTTTGTAAAGAATCTCTAAAATATAATCCTCTCCGTAGCAGATTTTACAAATCTTAGAAGTGATAGGTGTGATGCCTGTTGGCAAAATGTCCTGCCCTAAAAGCGCATTTAAAAAGGTGCTTTTGCCGCTTGAAAATTGTCCAATGATAGCAATTTGCATAGGTTCTGTGCTTTGTTGTGCTAAGTTTTCAAAAAAACTAAGCGTGCAATCGTTTGGATTTAGAGTGTTTTGGCAATTTGCTATGAGTTTTTGTGTGGGGGTTTTTTGACGGAATTTTTCTTGTAAGATTTTGCAGTCTTGAATGTAGGATTTAAGCATTTTGTTCCCTTGTTGCATAGTCTTGTAGTGTTTCACATTCTTGGATTTGTGCATTTAAAAGTTTTGCAGTTTCTGTTAGGATTTTTTCTCTTTGTTGTTTTTGGGCTGTGCTTGCGTTTAAGTGATTTAAAGCATTTTGCAAAACACCTTCTTTAGAGTGTAAATCCCACTCTAGCTGTTGTTGTGCGGAATCTAAAAGATTCGTAAAATGTGCGATGTATTGATTTTCAAGGGCATTACTCTTGGCAATGATTGCAGTGATAAATTCTAAAAATCCTTCTTTGAAATCTCTTTGAATAGCATTCTTTAGGGCTTCTTGTTTGTTTTTGTTAAATGCTTGAGTGCTTTGTATTGTCTTATTTAGAATTTTAAGTTTGGTTTTTTGCAGTAGAGTGGGATTTAAGTGGAGATTGAAATTTTTCTTTTGTAAAGTTGTGTGATTATCGCTGTATCCAATATTCTCCAAATGGGTTTGGGATTGCAAAGTAAGCTGGGAAATTTTTTTTTCTAAACTTTGTGTGCTAAAGCGTAAAATTTCACTAAGCGAGTCTTTTAGTCCTAAATCAAGAAGATATTCTAGGCGTTGCGTGCTTGGGACTTTGCCCCTTTCGTATTCGTAGATGATGTCGGCAAACAAGCGTTGAACTAAGACTTGTTGTGCATCTTGGAGTTTTTGATGCAACTGGTTTTGTAATGTGGCAGAAAAATCTTTTAATTGTGCCTTTGCAACATCTAGTGCATTTTTTGCAACATCTAGTGCATTTTTGCTCTGTTCTTTTTCTTGCTTTGCCTTTGTGATTTGTGCTTTTACTGCATCTTCTTGGGAAAATAATAAGTTTTGTTCTAATCTTATGGAATCTAAAATGTTTTGAAGTGTGCGTTTAAAGCCTTGTGCGCAAAGATAAATGATGTCTTTTGTTTTGGTGCTATTTTTACCTAAAAGTGTCTGGTTTAAATATTTAAGCAATGCGTTAAAGTTGGAATCCTCTAAGTTATAGCCTAGCGCATTAGCCTTTTTGGCGTCTATTTGGCAAAGTAGGGCTGGATAGCTAGCAAGTGCAATAAAATCAAGGCGTGCAAAAAGCAGCTCTAAATTTTGCGCATTTTGTGTGGTTTGTAAAGCAGTTTTAATGCTATGTTTTAGGCTTTCTTTTGTGTAATTTAAGGCGGCTTCAAGCTCGTTTTTTTCTAGTAAATCTGCGTGGGTTAATACAATTAGAATCCTTGAGAGATTAGCGTTGTGTAGGCTTTGTATGATAAAATCTCTGTCAATTTGCGTAGCACTTTGTGCGGCATTCATCGCGTGGATGAGTAAATCGCATTTTGTTAAATAATCTTTAGTGATTTCCTCACGCTGCACAATAGGATCATCAAGCCCCGGAGTATCCACAATTTCTACATTGTTTTGTAAAAATTCTAAGGGAGTAAAGAGTGTGGTTTCTTTAACAAGGTTGCAAATCTTGCTTGGGTGGTTTGCAGAAGTGTATTTTGGAAGCAGATTAATGTCAATCTCAAGGCTTTGTGTGGAATCCTGCACAAAGGTTTTGAAACACTCGCTAAACTCCTCATTGCTAAAGAGTGCGTTTAATGTGTTTTCATCTAATGTGGATTGTAAGTCTTGCCATTCTTTTGCATTCCAAAAACGCACACACGCACTAGGGGTTTTGGAATATTTTAGAAGTGTAAGGCTTGCTGTTTCTGGAATTGTGGAACTTCCTAGGATTTCTTTGCCCAAGAGTGCATTTAAAAGTGTGCTTTTTCCAGAACTTAAAACGCCTGTGATTCCAAGTGAGAAATGTTGATTTTGTGCCTTTTGTAGGAGTGATTCTAAGGGAATGAGATTTGAAAGTAAATGTGTAAAGTCTTTTGCTATGCGCTCTTTTAGATGTGTTTGTTGGGTTTGGAATGTTTTTAAGCTCGTGTTTAAAAAGTCTTCTAAGAGTTCTTTTGGGGTTGAAAATGTGGAATCTTTTTCATAATTTTGTGAAATTTCAGTGTTGATTAGTGTTTCAAAGTAGGAATGAATGGAATCTAAAAGTTTGCTTGTGGTTAGATTTTCATCTTGCAGGATTTTAAGATTTGAAAGTGTTGCTAATAAAAGTGTTTGGGTGGTTTTAGGGTTTTTAAAAAAAGCCTTTTGCAAATTTAAAAGTAAGGTGTATTGCACTTGCATAATGCCTTTAAAGCTTAAAGTTTTGCAGTATTTCTCGCAAAGATATTGGAGTGTTTCACTGCGATAAAATGCATTAAAACCTTGCGCATCAAGGCTAAGAAGGATTGCTAAAATTTCACTTGCATTGTCTTGTTCTAAAAGATGTAAATTCCCTAGCGGAGTGATTTCTTTAAAATGTTTTTCAAAGCATTCTTTAAAACGCTCTTGTAGATGTTTTTGTGTGATGAGATGCTTTTCCATTAAACTCCTTAAAAGATTCCATAAAGACAGAATAATACCAAAAAAGCACTATATAAAGAGTAAGATAAAAATGATTTTCAACTTTAATTAATACAGAGTGTTTTTAAAATTATAATCTTTAAAAAAATATTTGGAGTTGTTATGCGAGGGGTTTTCATTTTTTTGACAATATTTTTATTTTTTTGTAGGTTGTGTTTCTAAGGGAAATGATTTAGGGATTGGTAAATCGCCAACTCCACCTGCTGATTCTAAAAAGCAAGCTGTTTTAGTGCAAGGGCTCAATTTATCAGAGAAGCTTATGCGCCCAAGCACAGATGCAAAAGGGTATCACACGCCTACAAGGCATACAGAATCGCCTTTACTATCAAGCATTGGAGATTCTAGGACTTACACTTCAGACTTATTGTCTATTATGAGTCCAGAAGGTGGCGTTTTAACGCTTTGGGCATTAAATGTTGGAAATTGGGTTTGGGGATACACATTGTTTGATAGCCAATCTTTTGGTGCGGCAAGGATTTGGAGAATCTTTACAAAAGCAGATGGTAGTGCTGCGATTCAAAATGCAAAAGAAGGCACTTGTTTAACTGCATATAGAAATGGTGTAATCCATTCTTATTGTGATATGGATGATCCTACACAGCTGTGGAAGTTTAATTTTTTTGATAATCAAGCTATACAAATTCAAAATGTAGCCACAAAGCAATGCTTACAAACACCAACAAATCAAGCAACTACATTTTTTAGCATTTTTTTAACAGGTTGCGTGCAAGGGAGTAAGCCAAATAGTGATCAGCAGTGGTTTATTATCGCTCCGCCTATTAATGCGGGGGGTTGTTTTTAGCATAGATAAAGATTAAAGGAAAAGGGATGCTACAATGAGAATGATTGTTTTAATGTTTTTAAGTTTTACTTTGCTTTTGGGAAAAATTGAAGATTATGTTGTTGGGACTTGGAATTTGCAAGGTTCTTCTGCAAGCACGGAAAATAAATGGAATGTTAGTGTTAGACAGCTTATTACAGGAGATAATCCTGTGGATATTTTGATGGTGCAAGAAGCAGGGAGAGTGCCTGCAAGTGCTAGATTAACTGGTAGAATGATTCAGCCCGGTGGAACACCTATTCAAGAATATGTTTGGGATTTGGGCACGCGCTCAAGACCAAGAATGGTTTTCATTTATTATGCGGATATTGATGTGGGTGCTAGAAGGGTAAATTTAGCTATTGTTAGCGGAAGGCAAGTTGATGAGGTGTTTGTTATTCCCCAAACAATCATTGCCCCTAATGTTTCTCGCCCTGCCATTGGGATAAGAATTGGCAATGATGCCTTCTTTAATATCCACGCTCTTGCAAGTGGTGGAGGAGATGCGACAGCTTTAGTAACGGCTGTGCACGATAATTTTCTTGATCGTCCAGATATTAATTGGTTAATTGCTGGAGATTTTAATCGTGATCCTGCAAATTTAATAGCAGGGCTTGATAGAAGGATTACAAACCATACGCGTGTTGTTTCACAGAATACTGCCACGCATTTTAGTAGAACAGGTGCAAATAGGATTTTAGATTATGCAATTGTTGGTAGAAGTTCAAATGAGCAGACAACGCAACTTGCCTTGCCTGCAATTACAGCATTATTGATGGCTGCTAGCGTGCGTTCGCACTTGTCTTCAGACCATTTTCCTGTGCGCTTTGGTAAATTTTAGAGATTAAAGGGGAGAGAATGAAAAAAATTTTGATGTTTGTATTATTTATTGTAAATTATGGCGTTGCGCTTGATACTCCCGATTTAGAAGAATTCACAACACAGATTTCCATAAGAAGTGCATTGACAGGAGATATTGTAGGATTTGGAGCGGCTAGAAATTGGGTGATACGCGACATTATGCTAACAGATGATATGCTAAGAGATGACCCTTTTAGGAGTTTTAATTTAGGGGCAGTGCAGTTTGTGCAGGCGGGGACTAAGGATTCTTGTTTGGCAATTGATGAGAGTGGATTATTTACGCGTAAATCTTGTATGCAGGATTTACAACTTAAAAAGTATGAAACGCTCTATACAATCATTCCAACAACTACTCCAGCAGTGCAAATCCGCTCCTTTGTGTTGAAAAAAGATGAATGTATGACAATCTTTAATAATCCACAACTTCCAAGAGGAAGAGGGATAGGAATCCGTTCTTGCGATGTAGATAGCCTTTTTTCAGTGGATTTAGATAATCTTTTTTAATCAATCCTCCTTTCGTGATGCGGTTTTAATTAATCCTTAGTGATTTTGGGGAATTTTGGCGGATGTAAAATACACGCTAAATTCACTTCCCTTACCAATATCGCTTTTTAGGTTTATGGTGGCATTATGCAGTTTTAAGCCTGATTTAACAATAGAGAGTCCAAGTCCGCTTCCTCCAACTTTTTTACTGCGACTTTTATCCACACAAAAAAAGCGTTCAAAGACGCGTTCTTGGAGTTCTTTTGGTATTCCAATCCCATTGTCTTTAACCGATAGCTCTACGATTTTACCTGCTGTCCTTAGTTTTACTTTTACAAAACCTCCTTTGTGGTTATATTTGATCGCATTATCACAAAGATTAAAAATTAAATTTTCTAAAAGTTCATCTGCTCCTAAAATGTATGCGTCTTGTAAGTCTAGTTCAAGTGCTACGGAATAGTTGTTTGCGAGCAATTCTAAACGCTTATGGACGCGTTGGATAATTTCTTTTAAATTAAGGGTGTTAAGGGGAAGGGTTTGTGTTTCATCTAAAAAAGAAATTTTTAAAATCTCATTAATCATCTCTAAAAGGCGTTTGGATTCTAAATAAATTTTATCCACAAAGTTTGGCAAATCTTCTTGCGCAACAAGTCCATTCCTTATCATTTCAGAGCTTGCTAAAATGGAAGTTAGCGGAGTTTTTAACTCGTGAGTAACATTTGCGCTAAATTCTTTGCGTAAATTTTGTGCTTTTTTAAACTCTGTAATATCACAAAGGGCAATTAGCATACCTTTAAATTTGGATTTTTGTGAAAAAATAGGGGAAAACACTATTTCACATTCTAAATTGCTTGGGTAATGAAAGGTAAAATTCTCTCTGATGTCATTTTTTAATTTACCTTTTTTGAAGTCTTTAAGGTATTGTAAAAGTAGCTTTAAAAATTGCGCATTATCAAGCTCTAGTATATTGTTAATGTTTTTTAGATTAGTGAAATATTTCTCTGCGCTTACATTCTCACTTAAAATTTTTCCTGTGCGATTAATAAAAATTAATCCATCATTCATATTTTGTGTTAAAGATTGCAATTCTTGCTTTTTTTGTTTTAGGTGTTTGAATTGTGTTTTTACAGCTTTATTTTGGGAGTTGATTTTTTCAATTAATGCGTTAAGTTCAGGATATGGGAAGCTTTCTGGATTTTCAAAGTTGATGGTTTGGAGTGGTTTCAAAAGAATGCGTGATAGGAATTTTGCTAATAAACCACTGCATAAAACAATCAAGCAGAATCCTATTGTAAGATATGGGAGAAGCCAAAGTAATGTTTGTTGGCTAAATGGTTTTGTCATTAAGACTAAAGGCGTATTTATAATAAGCACAAAGCTTAAAATTGTACCAAGAACAATAAAAAAAATTTTTTTTTGCATTAGGAATCTTTAGAGATTTTGTAGCCAACACCACGGATTGTTTTAATATACTTATTGGCGTTTCCAAGTTTTTTGCGTAAGGTTTTGATATGGATATCAATGGTACGATTCTCACCGCTATAACTATATCCCCAAAGAATTTCTAGCAATTCATCACGGCTAAAGGCTCTGTTTTGGTTTTTTAAAAGGAATCCTAAAAGTTCAAATTCTTTTGGGGTTAATGCAATAGGTTCTCCAGAAACTTTCACGCTACGCGTGGTATAAGAGAGTTCTAAGATTCCATAGCAAATAGTATTCACTTCTTTATTGCGTCTTAAAATTGCGCGCACTCTTGCTAGAAATTCCATAATGCTAAAAGGTTTTGTAATGTAATCATCAGCACCTAAATCTAGTCCCTTAACCTTATCAATCTCATTGTTTAAGGCAGTTAGCATCAATACAGGAATATCTCGTGTGGCAGGATTGGTTTTAATGGCTTTTAAAATTTCAAATCCACTAGCATTAGGAAGCATCACATCAAGCACTAAAATTTGTGGAAGTGTGGTTTTTAATGCTTCTTGAAATGCTTCTGTATCTAAAAAACCTTGCGATTGTATGTTTTGACTCTTTAGTGCATATAAGACAAGCTCTAAAATATTTGTATCATCTTCTAAAACAAAAACCATAAAAATCCTTTGTAAAACAAAAAGGATATTTAACCAAATCTCCCATTAACATAATCTTGTGTTTTTTTATCTTTTGGATTGTTGAAAATTTTCGTTGTGTCGTCAAATTCAATCACCTCTCCTAGCAGGAAAAAGGCAGTTTGGTCAGAGATTCTAGCGGCTTGTTGCATATTATGCGTTACAATGACAATGGTGTATTCTTTTTTAAGGCGTAAAATCAGTTCTTCAATTTTAAGCGTAGAAATAGGATCAAGCGCACTTGTGGGTTCATCCATTAAAATCACTTCAGGATTAACAGCAAGTGTTCTTGCAATGCAAAGTCTTTGCTGTTGCCCCCCACTTAATCCAAGCGCAGATTTATCTAGCCTGTCTTTTAAATCGTCCCAAAGAGCTGCATCCTTTAAGGAGGATTCCACAATTTCATCAAGCTTTGATTTTTTCTTAATGCCGTGTGTTTTTGGTCCAAAAGTAATGTTATCATAAATGCTCATAGGAAAGGGATTTGGCTTTTGGAAAACCATTCCAACTTTTTTGCGTAGCACATTGACATCATAATCTTTATAAATATTCTTACCATCAAAGAGAATTTTTCCTTTAATTTTACAATCTTCTATTAAATCATTCATACGATTTAAGCTTTTAATAAAAGTAGATTTTCCACAACCACTAGGTCCAATAAATGCAGTAACCTTGCCTTTTTTGATGTCCATATTAATATCTTTCAAGGCAAGAAAGTCTCCGTAATTTAAAGACATTTTTTTAATTTCAAAACAATTTTTCATTTGACTCCCTATGCTTTAACAAATTTCTTAGCAATGTAGTTTGAACCAAGATTAATTAGAAAGACAATTATAATAAGAATCATTGCTGTGCTATATGCTTCATTAATGTGTTGTCCTTCGCTAGAGATTGCATACATATGCACGCTTAAAGTTCTTCCAGAGTCCATAAGCCCAGCAACCTTTGCAACGCTTCCTGAAGTATAAAGCAGTGCGGCAGATTCTCCTACAATTCTTCCTATGCTTAAAATCACTCCCGCTAAAATCCCAGGAATTGCAGCGGGCAAAATGATGATAAAAATTGTCCTAAGCTTGCCAGCTCCTAATGCAAAGCTTGCTTCTCTAAAACTAAGCGGGACGGATTTTAAGGCTTCTTCAGCACTTCTTAAAATTAAAGGTAGAATCATAACAGCAAGCGTTAAACCCCCAGCAATAAAGCTTGTTTTAAAGCCAAAATAGATGACAAAGGCTAAATATCCAAACAAGCCATACACAATGCTTGGAATCCCAACAAGCGTTTCAGATGCGATTCTAACTACATTTAAGATTCTGCTTTTTTGACTGCCATATTCGCTAAGGTAAATTGCCCCAAAGATTCCAAGTGGCATTGCTAAAATTAGTGCGAAAAACACCATATTTAAGGTGTTAATAATTGCCGGCGTCATTGAAATATTTTGACTATTGTATTCCCAAGAAAACATTTCTAGGTTTAAATACGCAATCCCTTTTATGAAAATAAAACCAATCAGCACTAAAAAAACTAATAGTACTAAAACCATAGAAACACGTATTAAAAGAGCTAAAGTGAGTGTTAGATTATCTGTTTTTGCGCGTTTCATTTTGCTTCCTTTTTCAGTGCATTAAAACAAGTGTTGATGATGAGAATAAAAACAAAAAGCACCACTGCATTAGCAATTAACACTTCTCTGTGTAAATCTTGTGCATACCCCATTTCAAGCACGATATTTGTTGTTAGCGTTCTAACGCCTTCTAACACGCTTGTTGGAAGTTGCACTTGGTTACCTGCAACCATAATCACTGCCATTGCTTCTCCGATTGCACGCCCAACACCAAGTATCACTGAGGCTAGGATTCCACTTTTTGCTGCTGGAATGAGGGCAAAAAATACACTGCGTTCTTTGCTAGCTCCAAGTGCTAATGCGCCTTCATAATAGCTCTCAGGCAAGGCATCAATGGCAGCTTTTGAAACCAAAATAATTGTTGGTAAAATCATAATGCTTAAGATTAAAGCTGCTGCTAGCACACTTTTTCCGGGGATTCCGCTAAAAATTGTTGCAAGCAGGGGAACGATTACAACAAGCCCAAAAAATCCATACACAACAGAGGGAATTGCGCCAAGAAGTTCAATTGCTGGCAAAATGTATTTTTTTTCCTTTTTGCTTGCAAAACGCGAGAGATAAATTGCACTTAATACACCAAGTGGCACTCCTATAAGAATTGCAAGAGCTGTTACATAAAAGCTCCCTATAATCATAGGAAAGATTCCAAAAATTCTTTCTATGGGATACCAATCCATTCCAAAAAGAAAATCAAAAGGTCCTATTTGACTGATTGTTGGAATCGCATTAACAAATAAAAAGAAACAAATCATTAAAACAGCGAAAATGGAGAGTAATGCGCAAAGGGCAAAAATGCCCTTGAAAATTTTTTCTTGCATAAGTAAGCTTTCTTTAAATTGTAATTTATTTAGCGTCCTGCCATTTTGTGATTTCACCCATAAAGATTTTCTTTACAGAATCTTTAGAGAGATTTTCTATTTTGTTACTTTTATTTACAATCACCGCTAAACCATCAATTGCTAAAACAATAGGTGTTACACCCTTTTGGATTTCGCTATCTTTGACTTCGCGACTTACCATTCCAATGTCTGCAATGCCTTCAACAACGCTATTTACACCTGTTGTAGAATCGCTTTGTTGGATTTCAATGGTTGCGTTAGGATTAATCTTCGCATACGCTTCTGTTAGCTTTTCCATTAAAGGCGTTACAGAGCTTGAACCTGCAATCACTAATTTACCTCTTGGCTGTGTGCTTGTGAAGTTTGTTTGCGCTACTGCTATATAGCCTGCCTTTTCCACGATTCCTTTTGCTTCTGCTGAAGCACTATATTTTAAAAAGTCTTCCATAAGCGGATTTGTTGTTTTCGTTACCACATTAAAGGGGCGAGAAATTTTATAGCTTTTATTATTGATGTTTTCTACACTTGGTGCAACACCATCAATTTTTAATGCTTTTACAGTGTTGTTTAAAGCACCAAGAGAAATGTAGCCAATAGAATTTTTAGAACCAGCAACTGTTGTAATCATAACCCCTGTAGAGTTAGTAACTTCAGCCTTTTGTGTTGTTGCATCAACTTTTTTGTTATTGAGTTTCTTTTGGATTTCAAAAATCTCTACAAATGCTCCGCGTGTCCCTGAACCCATTTCTCTGGAGATAGGGTAAATGTTTTGAGCCATTGCGCTTGTGCCAAGTAATAATCCTGCTAATAAGCCTAATGCGTATTTTTTCATACGATTCTCCTATAATTTTAAAGATGTAAAAGTATAAGAAAGCAATGTAAAAATAAAAAGTGTGCATTGTAAAGTTTTTGTAAAGTTTAAATATGGAATCCAAAATGCGCCTTTATTCTACAATTTTGGAATAAAAATTGCTTTATTGTTGCAAACAAAATTTTGAAGGATTAACAATGCGCATAGGCACTAACTCCAGATACACAATGATGCAGTATCATCAGAATAAGACGCAAAATAGTTTAGATGGCGTTTTGGCGCAAATGAATGGATTAAAAATCCAATATGGCTATCAAGATGCTTCAGTTTTTAATAAAACGCTATCGCTTGATTTTAATATTAACACTCTAACGCAAAGTAAAGAGTTAGCAAATAATGCCTTTACCTTTACTCAGCACACAGATACAGCATTAAAGGATCTTGCGCAAACTATGGATAATTTTAAACAAAAACTTGTGCAAGGGGCAAATGATATCCATAGTGAAACTTCGCGTTTAGCCATTGCAAAGGATTTAAAAGCATTGCGCGATCATTTTTTATCTGTTGCAAATACTTCTATTGGTGGAGAATTTATTTTTGGAGGGACTGCGACAACTAAACAACCTTTTAATGCTAATGGAAGTTATAATGGAAATAGCGATTCTCTAAGTGCTTTGCTAGGATCAAATAATCTAGTTTCTTATAATGTTACAGGTGCAGAATTGTTTTTTGGTTCTGATAGGGATACAAATCGTGTGATTTCTACAAATATTCCAAAATTTAATCAAAGCAAATTGCATCCAGAAATTATGGATCCCTTGCACAAAACAGGACAAGGCGAGGAAGTTTATTTAAAAGCTAGCGATCCTTTAAGGGATTTGGTGGGGGATAGCGATAATAAAACAGATAATGATCCTTCAGAAGTGTTTTATATCACCGGAAGAAAGCCCGATGGGACAGCATTTAAAACAAAGTTTGAAATGCAAGTTTCTTATACTAATGAAAAACAAGCCCCAAAAGTGCAGGATTTGCTAGATAAAATTGGGCGTGAGTTTGGGAATACAGAAGTGAGTAAAGTTGTAGATGTTACGCTGAATGCTTGGGGGCAAATTGAGATTAAAGATTTAACCAGTGGGCGTTCCAACATAGAATTTTCTATGATTTCAAGTTCTTATAAAGATCCCGCAAATGCACAAGTAAATCCAAATGCGAATCCTCCAACAGATGGAATCGGAATACGCAATATTGATCAGCTTTTAAGCACGGGAGTTAAAGTCAATACTTATGTGCAAAGTCCATTTTTAGGTGATTTTTCAAATGTTAGCATTGCTTCTGTGGAGGATTATAATGACCATAGAATCCATACGCTTCCAACAACATTTAGAACACCTACCAATGAAATCGCTAAAACAACAACGCTTTTAAGAGATGTTTTTCCAGCAGGGGTAACTGCATTGCAACTTAGTGGAAATGCAGCAAATACTGCTCCTGATACTCCCGGCGCTCAAATACAAGCCCAAAATTTTACTATCACGCAAACTTCAACAATCCAAGATTTAATGGATAGGATTAAGCAGGAATATAGTGTTGGTGGAGGTAATATTGATGTGCAATTCTCCGATGGTAAGATTATTGTTGTGGATAATAATGTGTCTAAGAAAACTCCAGCAGATCAAGATGATAAAGATTTACCCTACACAGGAGCTAGCTCCTTGTCTATCACACTTACAGCACAAAACGGGCAAGGTGGACAAAATGTTAATGGATTCCGTAGTGATTATGGAGTAGATTTTGACAGAGTGAATTTTTCACGCAATGGCGCAACGCTAAAATCTAATGTTTCTCAAATTGTGCGTGCGACTAACGAATACGCCACGCTTGAAACAAAGCTTTCAGAAGTTGCAGGCACGGATTTAAATGGGCATACTTATAACTTTAAAGTTAAGGATGTCAATGGCTTAGAAATCACAGGAAGGATTGATCTTACAAATAATAATGGTAGCTCTATGACTATCACAAGCCCTGCAAATGTGAATGGTATTAATATTCCTAACAATGTGCAAGTGCCAATTTTACAAGCAAATGGAAATCCCCCACAAGTCTCTGGCAATCCAACGCCTGCTAATGATGTAACCTATCAGCAATTAGCAGACATTTTAGGGATGGTGTTAAATCTTAGCAATTCTAATCCGCAAGATTTAACAAATGTCTTTCAAGCTAATGCAAATTTTAATACTCCTGGCAATAAAGCGTCCTATGAAGCAATGCTTAGCAATGCAAAGAATAATTTAAACATTACCCTTGATGCGAATGGTGCATTGCAAATTAAAGATTTACACAAAACGCCAACAAAAATGGAATTTTCACTCTTTGATAGTAAGATTAGTGATTTTACGCTTAATGCGCAAGGTAGGATTGATGAAAAAAAGCCTGCTCTAACTTTTCAATCCAATAGTGCTATTATTGCCGATGATCCGCACATTAATTTCTTTGAGCAAATTGATGTAATGATAGAAGCCTTAGAGGTGGGTTCTTATCGTGCAGGTGGAGTGAGTGTTTATGGTGATGCAATGCGTAATCCAGGCGTGCAAAATGCAATGTTAGTCTTTGATCATTTAGCAGACCATATCAATAAGGTGCACACTAAAAATGGTGCGCAAGGCAATGCATTTAAGTATTCCATAGAGCGCACAGAGGTGTTAATCGTGCAGGCAAAAACATTGCGCTCTGATACCATTGATACGGATTTTGCAGAAGCATATTTGCAGTTTTCTACACTCTCTATTGGATACCAAGCGATGCTATCTAGCATTGGAAAAATCACACAACTCTCTTTAGTGAATTATCTCTAAGCTTTTTTTACAATACTATTTTAATAATGTATAATACCCGCTAATCATTTCGCACTGCGGGTGCGATTTATAAGGGGCTTGTATGCGCGATTTTATTCCAATTGCTAAGGAAGTTTTTAACTTGGAAGCGGAATCCATTTTGGGTTTAAAAGGACAAATGGATTCCAATTTTAATGCAGTGATTGCTTGCATTTTAGAGCTAAAAGGGAGATTAATCCTAAGCGGTATGGGAAAATCTGGGCATATTGGTGCAAAAATTGCTGCAACATTAGCAAGCACAGGAACGCCTAGCTTTTTTTTGCATCCTGCTGAAGCACTGCACGGAGATTTAGGAATGTTAAGGGAAGAAGATGCGTTGCTTGCCATTTCAAATTCTGGTGAGAGTGAGGAGATTTTGCGCTTAATCCCTTCTGTTAAAGTGCGTAAGATTCCTTTAATTGCACTCAGTGGTAAAAGCGATTCCACTTTAGTAAAAGAAAGCGATTATTTTTTAAATGTAAGTGTTAAAAAAGAAGCTTGCCCTTTGCAACTTGCCCCTACAAGCTCTACTACAGCAACCTTAGCAATGGGTGATGCAATTGCTATTGCTCTAATGCGTGCAAGGGATTTTAAGCCAGAAGATTTTGCGCTTTTTCATCCGGGTGGGAGCTTAGGGCGCAAACTTTTAACGCGCGTTAAAGATATTATGATAAGAGAGAATTTGCCCATTGTTGCGCCCCGCTCTAGCTTTAAAGCTTTAATTGCTGAAATGACTTCTAAAAAGCTTGGAATGTGCTTAGTGTGTGAAAAAAATAAGCTTTTAGGAATCATTACAGATGGCGATTTACGGCGTGCTTTAAATGCAGATAAGTTTAATGCTGAAGCCTATGAGATTATGACACAGCATCCAAAAACCATTGCTATAAATGCTATGGCAACAGAAGCGGAATCTATTATGCTAGAGCATAAAATTAAAGAACTTGTTGTGATGCAAGGGGATTCTTATGTGGGGGTTGTGCAACTTTATGCAATTGCTAATGTTTAGAATCTCCAGCCCAATGTGCCAATGGTAGAGAGATTATATTGGTTTTTTGTAAATTCGTTAATTAGGCTTAGTCGCACAAATATTGATTTTAAATTAATCTCTCCCGTTGCACCAAGGGTAATAGAATAAGAATCTAAATGATGTTTTTGTAAAAAGGGAAGATTTACAAAGTCATTAAAAGACACAGAGTTTAAAATTTCTTTTCCGCTTAAGCGATAATCATAGAGTAAAAATCCAGAAAGTTTGCTTGTGTTTTGGTGTGTGTAGTCTAAAGTTAGTCCTGCGGTGATTGTTGTTGAGTTATGCGTGATTGCATCATAGGATTTTGCAAACAATCCCCCATTTTCACTAAAGCTGTCCTGATATGTGTAATGGTAAGAAAGATATGCAATAGGGGTTAAAGTAAAAGAAGTGTTAAAAAAGTCTTTTGAGATTCCTAATTGTGCGCTTGCAAGATAGTTATTGTAGTTTGCAGAAATCTCTTGGGCATTGATAATTTGTCTATTGATTGTGTTATTGCCTCTGCTTAGAGTGATTCCGCTTATTAGATTAAAAGGCGTCATATTGTAGAGATAATTTAGCCCTAAAGATACATTTTTGGTTTTTATATCGGCTTGAGAAAATTGCATTGTGGAATCTTGGAGCTGAAGATGTAGGCTTAACGCATCTTTTGAATTTGCAGTTTCTCCAAAGGAGATGTTTAATCCATAAGCTTGACCATCATAATCCTTGCCAAGGTGTTTTTTAAATCCGGGTGCAATGTAAAAAAACTTATCTTGATTTTCAATATCTTGCATAAAGGTATAATAGGCATCGCTCTCTAAACTTGCAATATGCAGTGCATTAGAAGCAGTCGTATGGACTGGATTTAGAGCCATCAAAGTGTTATTTTGTAATGCGTGTGTTTGCTGTGAGATAATATTTTCAGTGGATTTTAAATAAGCATTTTGTTCAATGCTGTTTAAAATCTCTTTAGCATTTTGTGCAGAGCTCGTATCTAACTCCGAAAAGAAAGCTTCGTATTGTGGAGAGAGATGAGAGGTTGTTCTTATTGTGCGCAAAGTATTTCCCATTGTGGAATTTGGGACTTCATAAGCATTTGGTTTTAACTGTGGAGTTACGATTATGCTTTGGTTGGAGTCTGGTTTTATTTGTTTATTAATTGTTAAATTATCACCATCAAGTATAAAAACTAAGCTTTGTGTATTTGCAATAACAACTTCACTGAAACTTCCTAAATAGTTTCCTAAATCTCCTAAATCAATCTTTACTTCTTTCCCTGGGGTATAATAAGCCACTAAAGGAACATAGGTAAGTTTTCCACCTTCTATTAGATAAGCATTGGCTATAAGTTTTGAATTTTTAAAATCACCAAATTCAAGCTCTAAAGTGCCATTTTGTTTTTGGGTGTATTTTCCAATAACCCTTAAATCTTTTAAATCATTATCCCCTGCGTGCACGATTCCTTCATTGTGTAAATCCCCTGTGATTTCTCCATTGCCCTTTAATGTCCCACTCTGTTCTACATAAACATTACTAGAGAGTTTTCCTCCGCTATCATTGCGCTTGATAAGTCTAATGCCTCCCTTCTTAATAATCGTCGCGCCTTTGTAGCTGTTCTCTCCGCTAAGTGTTAATATGCCATCCCCTATTTTGATAAAGCCAACATTAAGTCCATCTAATTTTTGTGGTTTATTAGCAGCGTCGTTTCTATGTGTGCTAGCATCCCATTTGCGCTGTTGTATGGAATTGCTAAATTCTGCATCATTTCCTTGTGTGTCCAATGAATAATAAGCAGTTTCTTGCTCGCTTTGGTAAGTTTGGACATCGCTATCATTTAATCGGTTTGCGTCAAGTTCGCTTAGTCCTTGTAATGCTTTTTCTATATCTAAAATTCCACGCCCAAAAATCTCTTCCTTTTTGACCATTATTGCGCCATCTTGTGTTCCATCATTATCTTGTATGGTGTCTAAATTATCAAGCACTTCTTGCACGCTTTTATCTGCATCTTTTAAATCTTTATAATATTCTTTTAAATCTGCCTTTTTTTCTTCGTCTGTTGTTGGAACAGAAGTATCAAGATAAACAAGGAGATATTTAAAGTTATTCGGCTTGCCTTGTGATACACTGCGCACAATCATTTTTGGAGCTTTGTAGTCTCTATTGGCTGTGCTTAAAAGCACATCAGCAATTTGCTTGCCATTTAAAAAGGGATATTTCTCTGCTACAAGTGCCGCAGCACCACTGACAACAGGAGCTGCCATAGAAGTTCCACTTTTTTTGGAGTAGCCATCCTTTTTGCTAGAATCTACATTATTGACATCATAGCCTGCTGCTGTGATTCCGTAATTGATGGCGTCTTTAAATCCGTTGCTAAAATCTACCACTCCTCTAGGGGAAACGATGAGTTTATCGCCTTCTCTTTGAATATTGCTAGAGTCTAATGCTCCCACAGCAAGCCAAGATTGCACACTCTCATCAAGGCTTGGGAGGGAAGCTTGCAAAGAAGGGGAGAGCATTCCTTCATTGCCAGCTGCAAATACACTTAAAATTTGCTTCTCCTTTGCTAGTTGATAAAGTTGAGAGGAGGTAGGATCTCCTTTTGTAAGATAGAGCAGAGAGTATTCTGGAGTATAAGTTGTAGATTTTTTTAATTCACCTTGATGTGATTCTAAGCCTTGCAAGGGATAAATATTAACCCCCCAGCTATTATTGATAACTTTAATATTTTTATTAGAATAAAAGTCATATAAGTTTGGAATATTCTGAGAATAATTAACACCACCCACACCAAAAAATTTTGCATCATAGGCTACACCATAAGGCTTTGTAGTATCTAGCTTTGCACCAAGTGCGATTCCTGCAACATGGCTACCATGTGTGGCTTGTTGAAAGTTTGGATTAGTAAAATCATTAGGATAAATAATTCCTAAATCCTTATTTTGTAAATTGATATGATTAGTATTAAATGCGTCATCAACAATTCCTATTGCAATATTTTTCCCCGTGATTCCTCCTTCGTGTGCCTTTTGCGTATTGTGCAATTGAAAATCAGTAAGTGCGAAACTTTGTGCAATGCAGGCAAAGAATAGAATCATTAAGCGCATATTAATCCTCTTTAGAAAAGATATAAGGGGAGCATTGTAACAAGTAAGAGTTTATTTTTTACTTATGGTCAGAAAAAAGAGAAAGAATTTTAATTTAAGAATCCCAAAAGGGATTCCTTACTATTTAAGTGTTCCAGTAACGAAAATATCAACAACATTCCAGCTAATTTTTAAATGTCCAGGAGCAGCGTCGCTAAGTGCTTTTAATGCTTTTGTTGTATTAGAGAAAGGAGCTAAATCAATTCTACCTTCTGCTGTAAATTCTTTTTTGCCCATATCTCCATTTTGGATTTTATAAACTAAAGGCATAGTTGTGCTTTGATTATTGATTGTTACTTTTGCAGTGATTGTTCCTACATCTTTACCTTCAATGAGGCTAACCAACTCTACTTTAACATCGCCTTTATTGTTTAAAGTGTTAAAGAAAGCATTGATGATGTTGTTAGTAATCACAGGATTGCTCATATCAATATCGTTAGGTGATAGCGTAATGCTTGCGCCTACGATTTGTTTTGCAAAGCTTGAATTATCTTTAAATTCAACTTTTGATGTTGTAAATTTACCTTTTACGCCTACCATTTGAGGAGCTTTATAGCCTTCAAAGCTAATTTTTATGCTATCTTTATCTAAAGTATTTGCAAAAAGCGCGCTAGATAAAAGCAGTGATCCAAATGTTGTAGCTAGTAATTTATTCATATTTTTCCTTAGTTTTAAATTTTGTAGAATAGGCATTGTAGTTAAAAATTCTAAAAAAGTAAAGGAAATTGAAAAAAATTGTTTGCATTAAAGATTTTTTTCTGAAACTATGGCGTGCGTGTCGCGTGCAATCATTAACTCTTCATTAGTTGGAATCACGCAAACCTTAACTTTAGAATCTTTTGTGGAGATAATCCCTTCTTTGCCTATTGCATTTAAGTTTGCTTGTGCATCAAGTGTGATACCTAGGAATTGTAAATGTGAAACAATTTTCCCGCGAATGTGTTTTGCATTTTCACCCACTCCTGCACAAAATGCGATGGCATCAACGCCTGTTAATGCTGCTGTGTAAGCACCGATGTATTTTGCGACACGATAGGCAAAAACTTCTCTTGCAAAACGCGCTTTTAAATTTCCTTCTTCATCAGCAATGAGTAAATCTCTAAAATCACTAGATAGTTCAGAGATTCCAAGAACTCCTGATTTTTTATTGAGTATGTTTAGCACTTCTTTTGTGCTTAGATTTTCTTTTTGTGTGATGTAATCAATGATTGCAGGATCTAAATCTCCGCTTCTTGTTCCCATTACAAGTCCTTCAAGCGGGGTTAATCCCATACTTGTATCCACGCTTTTGCCATTTTCAACAGCGCAAATGCTTGAACCATTGCCTAAGTGGCAAGTGATGATTTTAGAATTTTCTAAAGGAATCCCTAAAAATTCTGCTGTGCGTTTAGAAACATAGCTATGGCTTGTGCCGTGGAATCCATAGCGGCGGATTTTGTATTTTTCATAATATGTATTAGGGATTCCATACATATACGCACGCGGTGGCATTGTTTGGTGGAATGCTGTATCAAAGACTGCAACCATAGGTTTATTGGGCATTAAATGCTCACAGGCGCGGATTCCAAGCAAATGCGCTGGATTGTGAAGCGGAGCTAAGTCTGCACACTCTTGAATCTGTTGAATCACTGCAGTGTTGATAAGAGTAGATTGCGTAAAATGCTCTCCGCCGTGCACAACTCTATGTCCTATTGCTTTAATGCTATCTAGGGATTTTAGGATTCCATCTTTTGGGCTTATTAGAGCATCTAGTACGAGTTTTATGGCTACTTTATGGTCTGGCATATCCACATCTTGTGCGATTTTCTCCCCCCCCTTTGGCTTGTAACTAAACTGCCCACCTGCAATTCCGATTCTATCGCATATTCCTGAAGCTAACGCTTCTTCTGTGTCTGTGTTAATAAGCTGGTATTTAAGTGATGAGCTTCCACAATTAATGACTAAAATGTCCATTTTTTCTCCTTAATTTTGGTGTGCTTAGTTATTTTGTGCTTGTAAGGCTGTGATGGCAATCACGCCTACAATATCATTGCTGCTACAACCACGCGATAAATCATTTACTGCTCCTGCAATCCCTTGTGTGATTGGTCCATAAGCTTCTGCATTAGCAAGTCTTTGGACAAGTTTGTAGCCGATATTTCCTGCGTCTAAATCTGGGAAGACAAGCACATTTGCCCTTCCTGCAATTTTGCTATCTGGGGCTTTAGATTTACCAATGCTTGGCACAATTGCTGCATCTAATTGAAACTCTCCATCAAGGGCAATGTCTGGGGCTTGTGCTTTTGCAATTTGCGTGGCTTCAAGGACTTTATCCACATCGGGGTGTTTTGCACTTCCTTTTGTGGAGTGTGAAAGCATTGCTACAATTGCTTTCCTTCCTACAAGGGATTCAAAGCTTTTTGCAGAATCCATCGCAATAGAAGCTAGCTCTTGGGGATTTGGGTTTTGCACCAAACCACTATCGGCAAAAATAAAGATTCCATTTTCGCCATAGTTACAATTTGGAACAACCATTAAGAAAAAGGCTGAGACAAGTTTGGAATCCTTTTTCGTCCCTAGAATTTGTAAAGAAGAGCGCAACACATCAGCAGTGGAATTAATAGCACCTGCTACCATTCCATCAGCAACTTTTAATTTAACAAGTGCCACACCAAAATATAGAGGATTTTCTAGCAGAAGTGTGCGCGCTGAAGATGCGTTTAAGCCTTTGTGCGCACGGAGTTTTACAAAAAGCTCTACACAAGATTCTAATGCATTGTAACTTTTTGGATTAATAAAAATTGCTTTATTTAAGTCAAACCCCTTGCTGCGCTCTTTTATTGCTTGTTCGTCTCCAATTAAAATAATCTTTGCGATTCCTTCTTTTAGCGCGATATGCGCAGCTTCTAATGTGCGCAAATCTTCTGTTTCTGGGAGAACAATGGTTTTTAAATGCTTTTTTGCTTTCTCTTTAATGCTTTGAATAAAATCCATAAAAGTTAGCCTTTGTGTTTAAAATTACATTAATTGTAAGATTTTTTAATAGAAAGCAGTGTATAAAATAGTAAAAAAGTGTAAAAAAGTTTCAAAGTGTGTAAAATTTTCTCTTAGATGATTGCAAGCAGGAGTATTAAAAGTTTTGTCCTATGTAGCTTGCCATATCCACTAAGCGTGTAGAATAGCCCCATTCATTATCATACCACGCAACAACTTTGCATTGATGATTATGCACAACTAAAGTGCAATCTGGCACAAAAATGCTACTATAAGTGCTACCGATAAAATCCCCTGAAACACGCTTTTCATTATCCACTAAAATTAAATCTTTAAAGTTGGTTTTGCTTGCCTGCTCAAATGCGGCATTAATGGAATCCTTATCCACTTCTTTTTGCGTGATACAGGTTAAATCTACCACGCTCACATCTGGCGTTGGCACACGGATTGCAAAGCCATTTAATCTGCCTTTAAGCTCAGGCATTACAAGCCCCATTGCTTTTGCTGCACCGGTTGTTGTTGGAATCATATTAAGCGCAGCGGCTCTTGCACGGCGCAAATCCTTGTGCTTAGAGTCTAGTAAGTTTTGATCATTTGTGTAGCTATGGATTGTTGTCATTAAGCCACTTTGGATGGTGAAATTTTCGTGCAAGACTTTAGCAATGGGTGCTAGAGCGTTTGTGGTGCAACTTGCATTTGAAATCACAGCTTCGCCTTGATATTGCTTGTGATTCACGCCATAGACAAAAGTTGGGGTGTCTGTTGCAGGGGCGGAGATGATGACACGCTTGATGCCACCATAAAGATGCGCGCTTGCTTTCTCAAGGGCATTAAAAGCACCTGTGCATTCTACCACAAGTTCTGCGCCATATTTTCCAAAATGCGTTTGTGTAATTTCGCGTGTGCTTAGGATTTGGATATTTTCTTGACTTCCGATTCTAATTGTGTTTTCACTGAGTTTTTCAACTGCGCTCTTTTTTTGCACGGAATCGTATTTTAGCAAATGCGTTAGCGTGTCAATGGGCATTGTTGTGTTAATTGCGACAAGCTCTAAATCCTTGCGTTCGCTTAAGATTTTACTTACGCATAAGCCAATCCTTCCTGTCCCATTGACTGCAACTTTTAATCCCATCTTTTCTCCTTTAAGATTTAAAATGCGCGCAAATGCTAATTAAAAATTCCTTACAAAAACAATAAATTTAAGAATTTTTCGCAATAAAAGCCTTGAAAATCCTAAATAGTATGCTAAAATAGCGAGTTTTTAAACTAAAATCCAAATCGGAGGTTCAAAATGAACAAATCAGAGTTTGTTGACTTAGTCAAAGAAGTCGGGGAATTTGAAACAAAAAAAGATGCAGAAAAAGCGATTATTGCTTTCACGGCTGCTGTTGAAAAAGCACTTTCGCAAAAAGAGAGCATTGAGCTTGTAGGTTTTGGAAAATTTGAAACAATCCTTCAAAAAGGCAAGGAAGGAATGGTTCCTGGAACTACTAAAAAATACAAAACTCAAGATAAGTTTGTTCCTAAATTCAAAGCTGGAAAAGGTCTTAAAGACGCAGTTGCTGCTACTAAAAAAGGCAAAAAATAATTCTTTCTTCGCTCCCTTCGCGGAGCATTAGCATTTCTTTTTATCAATGTCCTCGTAGCTCAGCTGGATAGAGCACACGATTCCTAATCGTGAGGTCATGCGTTCAAATCGCGTCGGGGATACCACTTTAAGCCTATGGCTACCTTGTTTAGGCTTTTTCAAATGTTTTGATAACCATAATAGAAGCCACAAAAAATGCGATTAAAGCTAGTGTTGCACAGAAAATTCCTATCATTTTAGTTCCTCAATTTCTTTTAAAATTTTATAAACTCTTTTTAAAAGCAGAGAGATTGCAACACAAGTTAAAACAATCCCTAGCGTGATAAATATACCTCTTATTAAATCAATTTCATTGTAGTTAATCACTGAATAGCCAAAAATACCAAATATGGCGGTAAGGAAAGCTAACAGCAAGGCTTTTAAAAAATCAACTTCTAATTTAATTTTGTCTTTTTTGCTCATCAAATATAGCCTAATAAAAAGTCCGTGGATTATAGCATAAAATAAAATTCTCAAGTTTAAGTTAGGTTTTTATCGGTAGAATACACGCTTAAAAAGTTGGAATCCAAATTTATAAAGGGTGATGATGGATAAGATTAGTGTGATGTTTTTAGGATTAGCCTTGGTTGTTAGTAGCGTTGTGTTGGGCTTTAGTGTGGATAGGGCGGTAAAAAACTTTAAAGCGGGGGAGCGGAGCGTTGTTGTTAAGGGGCTAAGTGAAAAGGAAGTGCAAGCTGATGTGATGATACTTCCGATTAAATTTACGCGCGCAAATAATGATTTAAACGCCTTGTATAAGGATTTAGAAGCTGATGCGCAAAGGGTTTTGTTGGCGTTTTGGAGCAAATTGGATTGGATAAAATGATAGGCTTGGGGATTTGTATGGGGGCAATCAAAATGTAACTTATCGCGGCGTTGGAAGTGTGTTGCTTTACACTAAAGAAGTGGCAATTGGCAAAAAGGCGTTAGAGGGGATTTCAAAGCTTGGAATGGATGGCGTTGTGATTAAGATTGATGATTATGAAGTGGAGTATATTTACACGGGCTTAAATGCGATTAAGCCACAGATGATTGAAGAGGCAACGCTTAATGCAAGGGAAGCGGCGATGAAGTTTGCTAAGGATTAAAAGTCAGCTAGGCAAGATAAAAAGGGCTACACAAGGGCAATTTAGTATCACAAATAGGGATAAGAACACAGCGCATATTAAAAATGTGCGTGTGGTTTCTACAATAGAATATTATTTGGAGGATTAGATGGAATCTAAAAGAGTTGGCGTTGTGATTCCTGTGTTTAACACAGATAGCGCACTTGTTAGGGAATGTGTGGAGAGTGTGCTTAAGCAAAGCTATCGCGAGATTGAGATTTGTCTTGTGAATGATGGAAGCACGGATAAGGAATGCTTGGAGCTGTTAAAGAAGTTTGCTAGGGCTGATGTGCGTGTGAGTGTGATCCATAAAGAATACAATGGCGGAATAAGCGAGTGTCGTAATGTGGGGGTGGAGTGGTTTGCTGGGAGTTATGCTTGCGAAGTGGAGAATCCAAGCACTAGGGAGGCGTTGTATGGCTTTAGGGTAAAGGGGGAGAATCCTTATAAAATCACAAGGCTGCATAAGAGTAAAAAGGCTTTTGCTAAAGGGGCTTTTGAGTTCGGGGGGGGGGGCTTTATTGCGCCAAAGATTGATTATATTTTGTTTTTAGACTCTGATGATGTGTGGAAGGAAAATCTTGTTTGGGAGTGCTTGAAGCGCGCTAATGGCGTAGATGTGGTGTGGTTTAATCATTTGCCAATTTATGAAATTGAGGCTTCTCATATTGCCTATAAAGCACTTGGTGAATCTCAGCTTTTAGATAAAGAGGGCGTGATTAGTGGAAGGGATTGGATTGATTTTGTGGCACAGAGTGATGATATTGAAAAGAGTATGACATTTGTGTGGCGTGTGTTGATTGACTTTAGATACTTGTCGCACATTGGGCTTAAGTTTGCTAATCAATGCTTTATGGAAGATAATCTTTATGGGGCGTTGCTGTTGTATCAGGCGGATAGAATTTATACGCTTCCGCAAAAGTTGATTTATTATAGAGTCCGTAAAAATAGTGAGACAAATCACACAAGAGAGAGAAAAAATGTTGGGATTCCAAGTTTTTTAGAAGGGTTGTGTGAGAAGTTTTATGGGAATAGGGCATTAACGCGTGAGGTGTGGGTGTGTATGAGTTGTTATGTGATGAAGCTACACACGCAGGATTTTGTTAAAGAGAATGCTAGTAAATATGGAATCGGAATTTTAGATGCACATTTGACAAAGAGATTTAGAGAGATTTATTTGAATTTTTTGTATAAAGAATCTGATTTAGATACAGATTACTATTTGATAAATTGCTTTAATTTAATCTTATTTTTAAGTGAAAACTACAAAAGATTCCGTCCTTTTGATAATCTTGAAAAAGCATTTTGTGTAGATGATAAAAAGCAAAAAGGAGTAACGCAACTTTTATATGATGTGGTATTGTATGAAAATAATATTGTATTAGGAAGAAATAAAATCATTAAAGAATTAGAAGAGAGAATCAAAGCTTTAGAAGAAGAAAACTCTGAACTTTATCTTAAAACTTTACAAAATGATTTTCATCAAAATTTGAAGGTGTTTAGATGATTTTCTCTACTGCCTTCATACCACTTAAGAAGCTTTTATCGCTAGAGAAATAATCCCATTCTCCAAATCTTCCACACGAGATGATTCCATTTTCACTTAAGAAGTCTAGCACGATTTTGCGATTTTTTCGATTCCGTGTGTGAACATTACATTTCCATAGGGAAGTATGCGGAAGTCCTCACAGATAATATATTCTTCCTTGCAAATCTCCATTTTAATGAGCTGTTCTTTTGTGTGATTGATGAAATATTGGGGCAGGTTGGAATCCTTTTTAGCGATGTTTTCTAAGCTTTTAAAGGCGGAGAAGTAAATTTCAGCTTGTAAGGATGAGCAGCCTTGTGGGACATTTGCGGGGGATTTTTCAGAGGGGCTATACACTCTTGCGAAGAAAATTTCTTCATCATAGACATAAAACCATAGATTTTTCATAATATTAGGTTTGTTAAATCCTAGTGAGATGATGGCTACCTTTGTGGCGTGAAGTTGTTGGGCGGCGTGTTTTACTTCTTGTGGTGTGGTTGGAATGAGATTTGCCATTTCAGGGATGGGGATTGTGGAGATTAGCGTGTCGTAGGGGGATTGCTCTTTGTTAGAGAAGGTTAGAATCTTATTTTTTGTGTCTATGTTTATCACTTCTTTATTGCAAGCGATGTTGAGTTCTTTTACTAGGTTTTTTAGGAAGGATTTGTATTTTCCTTCTTTTGGGTATCTTTGTTCTTGTGCGTAGTAGGTTACAGGAGTGTCATCTGTCATTGCGCCTTGTAGGATTTCTTCAAGGTTTGGGCGGTAGAATCTAGGTCCTACCCAGTCTTTATTGACATTTAACTCTTTTGCTTCTAGTGTCCAGTATTTGCGCGTGTATTTCATTGGAAAATTTTCGGCGAAAAAGGTCCCATATTGCGCCTTTAGCCATTCTTCGAAGTTTTGTAAATCTTCTTTTTTGTTCGTGTTTTCTATCATATCTTTTAGGGCTTTAACCTTTATGTCTGTGGGGAGACCGAAGAGATTGTTTTGTGCGGGGTGTTTTACCCAGTAGCCTTGATAGTAATTTATCATATTTGGAGTGTATTTGTAGGGTGTGCTGAAGTTTTCAAATGTTTGCTTGACATATTCATCTGTGGCAAGCGATAAATGCACGGCGTTATCAAACCAAAATTTACCCTTGCTAGAATTTACATAAAATCCGCCACATAAACCGCCCCATTCATTTAATTTTTCATAAAGGGTAATTTGTGTGTCTTTGTGTTTCTTTTGTGCGTGGAATGCTGCTGAGATTCCAGAGATTCCTGCGCCTAAAACTGCGATTTTTTTCATTTGTTCTTCTTGATTAACATTTTAAATCCTTCTTGTAATGTGATTTTTGGATTCCAATTTGGTAAGGGTTCTCCCCCTTCCCAAGGAATCATAATTTCTAACTCACGCAAAGGTCTAGCGCCCCATTTGATGTTTAGCCTTTTACCTAAGACTTTTTCATAAAGCATTACCACTTCTTTTAGTGTTTGTCTTTCCTTGCCTTTTAGAGAAAAGATTTTATTTTTACAAAACTCTGGC
Organism: Helicobacter sp.; assembly: GCF_022770205.1. Classification (GTDB taxonomy): domain Bacteria; phylum Campylobacterota; class Campylobacteria; order Campylobacterales; family Helicobacteraceae; genus Helicobacter_D. The sequence continues at coordinate 224,349 of NZ_JALEIK010000038.1, forward strand.
TCTTTTTGGATAAGTTCTATTAAACAATCAAATCCACTGACAATATCAAAAGCGTGGCTGTAATCTACAATTTGACTGCCATTGCTCATTAGTAATTCTTCATTTGTGTTTGAGATTTTTTGGAGTAAAGAGAATAGATATTTCGTATCATTTGGTCCATAGGAATTGTAAATTAATAGGCTTGTAAAAAGGGTTTGAGAAGTAAGAGAGTAGTAGAGCATAATGTCTTCAAAAGCCTTTTTAGTAGCGGCATACAACGAAGAAGGGCGATAGGATAGAGAGTTGCAGTAGCTAACACAAGTAGAAGTGTTGATAAAAAAAGAATGTTGTGCTTGATAGCAGTTTGTATAAGTGTAACCCCAAAAGTAATGTTTGCATCAATGTTTCAAGCGTCCTTGTTTCACGCTTGCTTTTCACGCATCTTGAATTGTTTTGTGTTTTAGCCACCCATAAAGTTCTTTTAGGGATTCTTCATAGCTAATTTGGCATTTGAAATTTAAATCTTCTTCTAGCGTTTTTGTGGAAAACACTGCTTTGTCTAATTTTACATCGCTATAGGCGACTTTACCAAACTCTATGGGGTGTTTTGGTGGATAGATTGTTGTCATAATTTCTATGTATTCTTTTAATGATCTAGGGTTGCTAGAACCTATCCAATATTCTGCGTTTCTCTTGCCTGATTCTCCTATGCGCTTAAAGGCTTTCACGCAATCCCTAATGGAGATGGTGTCAAAGGTTTGCTCCCCTGAAGTCATTTGTATTTTTTCATCGTTTAGAATTTTTTGTAAGGTTACAAGTAAAAAGCTGTCTTTGGAGTCATTAGCTCCTATGACATGGGATTTTGTGGCTAGGATTAAATTAGTTTTAATTTCTGTGGAGATGGCTTTTAAACAATCTCTAGCAGATTTTTTAGCAAGGGCATAAATTACATGGCGATTATAATGGCTGTGTGCGTGGTAGTCTAGGCTTAAGTAGGGTTCTACGAAGGCTTCTTCCATCGTGCCTACATGGATGAAGTTTTTACATTGTAATTTATCAGCTACTAAAAATGCTTCTATGGAATAGGCGATGTTGTTATATTGCTCTTCTACATTTAGGTTGGATAATGCGCTTTTACCTCCCCAAGCGAAGTGAAAAAAGCTTACGTCTTTAAAGTGTAAGTTTTTATCCTTTAAAATTTCAGGTAGCTTAGAGATTTCTGCCATATCAAGCTTTATGTAAGTAAGATTTGGATGTTCTTGTAAGCGTAGAGGATCAATTTCTGCTAAAGTTTTTCTTCCAAGCGCTAGCACTTCTATGCCTTCTTTTAGCAAAAGTCTTGTAAGGGCAGAGCCTATAAATCCTGTCGCTCCTGTGATGATTGCTTTTTTCATTAAATGTCCTTTTGTTGTGTGGCTAAATGTGTAAAATCTTTGTGAAAAACAAATTGTGTATCTTGCTTTAGGCTTAAGGGGCTGTAGAGTTCTAAAATTTCTTTGCTAAAGTTGTTTTGTAAGGGGCGTTGCGCTTCTTTTTGATATGTTTCTTGTTGATATAAAAGATTGCTAAACCTTGTAAAATAGTTTGTTAGAGTGTCTATGTCGCCCTTGCCTAGATAATAATCCCCCCTGTGTCTGCCGTGTAACAATCTTATAACACGCTTCTACTAGTTCTTCTAAAAGCACGATTTCGCAAGGCTCTTTGTTTGTGACTTGCGGGATTGCCTCTTTATTTTTGATTTTCTTAAAAGTTTGTGCGACAAAACTTGGGGAATTTAATTGTGTATCAAGTGCTATGGAAAATCTTATGTTGATGTAGTCAATTTTTTGTAAATATGATAGAAGTCGCACAAGCTCGGCGTTTGCTAGCTTTGATGCTGCGTAATAAAGGGGGCTAGATGCGTATTTGCTATTTTTCCATTGATGGCTTTTTATATGATGCTTAAAAATCGCTTCTTCTTGGGAGCTAAGGTTTATGAATTTCGCACAACCAATTTTGCTAGCAAAGGATAGGACTTGAGAAGTTATGCTTATGTTTTTAATCTGCTCTCTTATCCCGCCATTTGTTAGCCTATCTAGCCCAGACCAAGCGAGATGGTATAAAACACTGCCTGCGTAGTCTGTGATTGATATTTTATTAAAAAATGATTCAAAATTTTGATTGATTTGTAGATAGGTAATATTGCTATTTTGCTTGAATTTAGTATTAAAATCTTTTTGATTTTTTCTACCAATTGATAGGACTTTTATTAAATTTTCTAAAAGATTTTGCGTTAGTGCTGTGCCGATGTAGCCTGTTGCTCCAAAAATAATCGCGCTTTTCATTTGTCTCCTTTGATTTTTAGCCCCTTGAATGTGTCGGTGAAGGGGGCGTTTTTGTCCTTTTGTGAGAGATTGTTAATTTCTAGCTTCCATTTTATGTTTATGGCTGGGTCTAGCGGATTTAGGGCGTTGTCAGCTTGCGGGTTAAAAGGCTCGGTTACTAGATATAGCACTTCTACTTCCTCGCTTAAGGTTTGAAAGGCGTGTCCAAAGCCATCTGGTATTACTAGATATTTTGCGTTTTCTTCGCTTAGTTCTACGCTAAAATGCTGTAAGAAGGTTTTAGAATCTGCTCTTAAATCTATGGCGACATCATAAATTGCGCCTTTTAAGCAACGCACGATTTTTGTTTCGCAAAAGGGTGGTGTTTGGTAGTGGATTCCGCGTATAGAGCCTTTTCCTATGGTTTTAGAGTGGTTCATTTGTGTGATGGCTTTTTGGATTCCAATTTCTTTAAAATCTTGCGCGCAAAAATAACGCTCAAAATAGCCCCTTTCATCGTGGATGGGCTTAGGTTCTATGGTAAAAACGCCTTCTAAGAATGTTTTTGTAAAATTAAATCTGCCCATAAGGATTCCTTTTTAACCTTTTTATCCCATTGTGGCGCAAATGCTTGGACTACTTGAATGAAGCTTGCCTTGTTGTTCCAATTTGCGTGTGAGCTTTGGTAGCATAGTTTGCATTGGATTGGCATTTCACCTTGTGTTGCATCGTTGCAATTAACGACTTTTCTAAAATCTTGAAATGCTTGTGAGTTCCACGCTTCTTCAAAGGTTGTAAAACTGCTAAATTTCCCTATTTTTAGGCTTGTGCTTTGGCAGGGGCGAATGGAATCATCGCTTCCTATGAAAAAATCTCTCCATCCAACAAAGCGATCTTTATGGTATTTCGTGCCTGCGACATCCTCGCCTTGGACATAGGGGAGTTTGATTTTTATGTTTAGGGTTTTAGCAAGCTGTATGGTGTCTTCAAAGATTTGTTTGATTAGTGGTTGCTTGTTGTAAAGGGATTCTTGGAGCATTTCTTGACTAAAGGCTGTTAAAAAGACGACTTTAACTTCTTGTAAGCCTACTTTGTGAGCTAATTCTACCATTTTTGGTAATTCTCTAATGTTGGATTCCATTGCGACAAAGACGAAGTTCATATATGGAAAATCAACTTTAAGTTCTGCTTTTTTAGCTTGAATTTTATTGATATTTTCAATGATTTTATCAAAGCTAGAACCCACGCGGATAGCGTCATTAACGGCGGAATTTGCGCCATCTAGGCTGATTGCTATAATATCAACATTGTATTTAAAAATATCATCTATAAATTTATCTAGCCTTGTGCCATTTGTTACAAAATATTTTCTCACAGGCGTTTTATCTAAGCGTTCTAAAAATTTGCTAAAGTTTGGATTAATGGTTGGTTCTCCCCAACCAAAAAGGTAACTTCCTCGCATTTTTGTAGGACATTTTCTAGCTTGTCAAGCACGCTAAGTGGGAGATAAGTTTGGTTAAACTCCGCCTCATCTCTACCGCAAAACACGCATTTAATGTTACAAGCACTAGTCATTTCTAAGATTATGCGTCTTGGGTAGGATTTTAGCAGAGTTGCTCCGTCTTCAATTTCTTTTAAGTTTAGTGCGGAGTTCTCTTGCCGTGCTTGAGTTAGGGTAGATTTAAAAAGTTCTTTTGTTTTTGCGCGTAAAATTTCCATTAGGATTCCTTTCTTTTGATTTTCTCATTCCCATATTTTCCACGGGGCATTGCCACTTAGCCACATTTGCGTTAAGTCGTTTTTGTCTTTTAAGGTGTCCATACACTTCCAAAAGCCGTTGTGTTGGTAGGTATAAAGCTGTCCATCTTTGGCTAGATTTCTTAGCGGTTCTTGTTCAAAAATTGTAGTATCCCCTTGTGTGATGTAGTCAAAAACTCTTGGCTCACACACGAAAAATCCCCCATTAATCCAACCACTATGTTGCCCGCTAGAATCGCCTTTAGGTTTTTCAGTAAAGGATTTTACGCATTTAGATTGTGTGTCAATTTCTAGTGCGCCAAAACGCCCTTCAGGCAATATAGAAGTCATTGTGATTGCTTTTTTGTGAGATTTGTGGAAGTTTAAAAGTGCTTGGAGATTGATATTGCTTAATCCATTGCCATAGGTTAGCATAAAGGTTTCATCTTGGATATAGGGTTTAGCGTGTAGGATTCTGCCACCTGTCTGGGAATCTTGTCCGGTATAGAGCATTGTAACCTTCCAAGGCTCGTGGCGATTGGTATGCGCTTCTACGCGATTGCTAGCCATATCCACGCTAATATCGCTGTATTGCGTGTAGTAGTTTAGGAAGTAGTCCTTGATGATATGCCCTTTATAGCCTGTAAGGATAATAAATTCATTAAAACCATAATGGCTATAAATTTTCATAATATGCCACAAAATAGGGCGTCCCCCGATTTCTACCATAGGTTTTGGTCTAAGCCCTGTTTATTCAGATAATCGTGTGCCAAGCCCACCTGCTAAAATTAAGACTTTCAATGTGATTCCTTATTGATTTGCTTGTAAAGTGTTTTGAAACTCTACAAGCTTTTGCATATTTGTGTTAAAAGCATCTTCTAAATCTTTAAACTCATTGATTGCTTTGCGCAACTTTTCATCTTCTTTGATAGAGTGTAGATATTCAATGATTTTTTCTTTATTTGAGATGTATAATTGACAAGAAACTAATAAAAATATCATATATTTTTTATCAAAATATTCCCACATACTTCCCCATAAAAGTGCGTTGCTTAGGGCTTGTCCTGTGGCGCCTAGTGAGGACCACTCACCTCCGCCGTGATGGCGATATATGCAGTCAATTTTCGTGCTATGGTAGGCTTTTCCATCGTGTAAGGAGGCGAAGTTTCTAAAGCTATCTCCGCATACGATTTTTCTAATGCCTTGTGTTTTAGGGCTTTTAATTTTACTTGGGAGTCCTTTTTTAAAAAGTGTGTTTCTAAAAATCGCGCTAGCTACGCTTCCCATAGTCGCGCCCTTTCCTTGACAAAGGCTTTGAAAATCACAAGTATGATCGACTAGATAGTCCACATAAATGGTTTCTTTATCAGGGTGTTTAACTATGTTTTACCTTGATAGCTTGTGTAGTCTGTATGGGATTGTAGAAAATCTAGGGCATCTTGTATTTTTGTTTTACTAGTCCAATAATCATCAGGGTCTAAGGCGCAAAAATAGTCTGTTTGTGTGTGGGAGTAGAGTTTTAGGTAATTATTGATTACGCCTTCATTTTGTGGTGATTCTAGGACTTTAATTAGATTTGGATGCTTGGGCTTGATATTCCTTTGCGATTTTTAGGCTGTTATTAGTGGAAGCATTATCAGAGATTAAAATTTGATATTTATAAGTGGTCTCCTGCATTAAGATGGAATCTAGCGCGTCTTTTAGATAATTTTCTTTGTTGTATAAAGCCATCATAATTGTCAAAAGTGGTTTGTCTGTTTTTTCTGTATGCGGGGGGGGGGGGGATTTTTAGTTGCTATTATTTTTTGATTTTTCTGCCTTGACATTTTGTTCCTTTAGCGCGAAATTATTCCAAAAATTTATTAAATTTTAGCTTTTAGCGTGGAAAATTGAATTTGGATTCCAACATTTTGATTCTCTCTTGTGCTTGAGTTAGGGCGTTTTGGAGTGCTTGGTTTTCTTGGTTTAGACGCACGATGTGGGAGTTTTCTAAATACAATAAATCTTTTACAAATTGGATTTGTCTTGCGCGCTCTTTTGATTTAATAACGCTTGGGTTTTGTAGATCATCAAAAATGCCTTTATTGGGAATTTTTTTTAAAATCTCAAAAACTACATTGAAGCAAATGGTAAAATATTCCTCTATGCCAATGTCTGTTTGAAAAGATTGTAGAAAATAGATGAAGTTTAGGTAATTGTAAAAAAACGGCATTAGTGTTTCTTTGAAAAGATCAAGATTGGGAAAATTTGGCTTTTTCTCCATAAAGTCTTTAAGAATCCAGCAGATTGTCATCCAAGACATAGTATTATGAACTTGTCTTGCTAAATAGGGATTCTTTAGAGATTTCACTACCCCCTGAAAGACTTTAGGGATAATCGGAGTAGGATCTTTATCGTTATGCACAGACCAAGAGCCTTCGCGGTATCTGTAGCGATAGAGCTTTTTGGGCAAAACATAGATTGTCTTTGCTTGTAAGAATAGTAGCATTCCTAGGATTCCATCTTCATAGACAATATTGGGCACAAACTTTAAATAAATAGATTTTAAAAATTTTAAAGAAATTAGCATATTCACACTACAATGGAATAAATTGTGTTGAGCTGTTTTAATGCTTTCTAGCCATTGCTTTGGGGTGATGATTTGTGCGGTGTTGTAACCTAGTATTTCGTGCAGTGTTGTGTGATTAACTTCTATGTTTCCTTCTACAATTTTATCTACATCATACCAAATAATATCAGAGTTTTGGTGTTTTAAAAGACATTCTTCTAAAAGGCTTGGATGTCATACATCATCAGAATCCAAAAAGGTGATGTAGTCTGCATCGGGTTTAGCTAGGGATTTTTCTTCTGTGTTTTTATGGATGAAGTCAATGTTATAGATATTTTCTGTGGTAATTTCAAAAATGGAAAGCTCATTTTCTTTTTTGGTGTGTTTTGCTTGGATTTCGCCTTTAAAATAACTGATTACTAGTTCTCTGCCTGTGGTTGCCCCTTCATTGATTCTTTTGTGTAAAAGAGTGATGCGAGAATCGCTACAAACATAGTCTTTTGCCATTTCTTTGCAGGCTAAATCTGTGCTTCCATTATCTACTAATAGGATTTCAAAATTTTGATTGGTTTGATTAAGGACACTATCTACGCATTCTTTAAGGTATTTTGTGGAGATGTTATAGATTAGAATTGCAACTGCGACTTTTTGTGGACTTTTTCTGTGCGGGGGGGGGGGGGGATTTTTAGTTGCTTTAGTTGCTATTACTTTTTGCTTTGCCATTGTGTTCTTTTTTGGGTTTTGGTTTGATTGCTTTTAAAGATTTTAATAAAATTCTGCATTATTCCAAAAATTTATTAAATTTTAGCTTGGAATTTGTAATAATTTCTAAATTTATTTCTTTCAAGGGTGCGTATGATTATTAAAGGGGCGATGGTTTGTGATGCAAATGGTGAGCAGCGGGGCGATGTGCGTGTGGAGGGGGGTAAGATTGCGCAGGTGAGTCGTAGCATTTTACCAAAAGAGAATGAAGAGATTATAGAAGCGGAAAATCTTGTTTTATTGCCCGGTGCGATTGACTTAAATGTGCGTGTGAGTAATGGAATCTTAAGCAAGGAAAATCTGCTAAAACTCTCGCAAAAAGCCGCAAAAGGTGGAATCACACAGGCGGTTTTAATGCCTGATTGTAAGCCAACTTTAAGCAGTGAGCTAGGCTTGGAGTTGCTAAATGCGATTAAAGATGAGCTAAAGGCTGAGATTATAGGGATTACTGAAGCGGTGAATACGGAATCCAAAAACGCTTTAAATGAGCTTGCGATGCTTTATAAAAAGGGGGCGAAGGGGATTTTTGTAAAATCAAGCACGGATGGGAATTTGCTAAGGCGTGCGTGTGAGTTTGCCTTGATGTTTGATGTGCCGATGTTTTTTGCCTGTGAGGATGAGTCTTTAAGCGCAAATGGCGTGATGAATGATGGCGAACTTTCATCGGCTTTAGGACTGCCTGCGATTCCAACATTAAGTGAGACAAAAGAAGTGGCGCAAATGGCTGAAGTGGCGCGTTTTATGGGCGTTAAGGCGGTGTTTTTAGCCCTTAGCACACAAAGAAGTGTGGAGATAATTCAGCAATTAAAGGCGACTTCAAAACAAAAGGAGCAACAACAAGAGCCGTTTTTACAAACTTCCATTCATCATTTATTGCTTACAGAAAATCTTTGTAGCAACTACAACACTGCTGCTAAAATCAAGCCCCCCTTAAAGTCAGAATCCACACGCAAGGCGTTGGTTAAAAGCGTGAAAAAGGGGGAAATCGCATTGCTTACTTCCTTACAAGCGGAAAAATCCCTAGCACAAAAGGATTTAGCCTTTGAAGAAGCGGCGTTTGGCGTGGATATGATTGAGTATTTTATGGGGCTGTGTTATACGCTTTTGGTAAAAATGGAGCGTTTAACTTTAAGTGAGTTTAGTAAAATCTTAAGTTTTAATCCAGCAAATGTGTTAGGGCTTGCAAATAAGGGGCTTATTGCACAAGGTTATGATGCAGATTTGGTGCTGTTTAATCCAAAGGCAACATCTGTGGTAGATGATATAGAATCGCCTTATTATGATTCTATTATCCACGGGCAAGTTAAGCGTGTGTTTGTGGGTGGTAAAGAGATTATATTTTAGAAAATCAAGGGGCTAAAATGGAAGAAAAATTGCTACTGATTTGGGAGAGGTTTATTGTTTGGTTTTTTGGGTTTTTGCCAAATGTTGTGAGTGCTTTTTTTATTCTTATTATTGGCTATTATGTTGCAAGGGTTTTTTCAAAATATGTTGCAAAGTTAATCATTAAAGCAACAAAAGACGAAACACTGAGTGGATTTTTGAAGAATGTCGTGTTTGTGGGCATATTGGTGCTAGTGATTATCACAGCATTAACAAATCTTGGCGTAAAAACAACATCTATCATTGCTGTGCTTGGGACAGCTGGCTTGGCGATTGGCTTATCGCTTAAGGATTCTTTGTCAAATCTTGCAAGTGGAATTTTAATTGTGGTCTTAAAGCAATTTAGAAAAGGCGATATTGTTACGCTAAATTCCATTACAGGGCGTGTTAGGGAAGTGAATTTGTTCCAAACAAAAATCACAACTTTAGACAATCAGCTTGTGATTTTGCCAAATTCTATGATTATCTCAGCACCAATTATTAATGTTAATGCAAATCCCACACGGCGTTTGGACTTAATTTTTAGCGTGTCTTACACAAGCGATTTAGAGAAGGCAAAGCGCATTTTAGAAGAGATTTTTAATGGGCAAGAGATTGTCTTAAAAGAGCCTAAGCCTTTAATTGGCGTAGATGTGCTCAATGCAAGTAGTGTGGATTTTATGGTGCGCTTTTGGGTAAATAGTGGTGAAGTGCTTAATGCGAAATTAGACTTGCTCCAAAAGGTAAAAATGCGCTTTGATGCGGAGGGGATTGAGATTCCTTATAATAAGCTTGATATTAACTTAAATGCACCTTTAAAGGGGTAAGTGTGCAAATTATTGGTGCGGATTTTATCGTTGTATGCGATGAAAAGTTTAGTGTGATTAAAAAAGGTGGAATCCTTTTTGAAGCACAGAGAATCTTAGAAGTTGGCGATTTTAGCGAGTTGTGTGCTAAGTATCAAGCTAGGAGTGAGTATTTTTGCTCCTGTGTGATTACGCCAGCTTTGGCAAATTTGCATTTGCATTTGGAGTTTAGCAAAAATGAAGGGGAGTTGAAGTTTGGGGATTTTGGGGAGTGGTTAGATAGTGTTTTGCTAAACAGGGAATTTTTAATGGGTGATGGCTTGCAAGATGCGATGCAAGAAGGGATTTTGGAGTGTCTAAAAAGTGGCGTGGGCTTTGTGGGGGCGATTTCTAGCCACGGGGCGGATTTAGAGATTTTAGCAAACTCTCCTTTGCGCGTGCTGTATTTTAATGAAGCAATTGGTTTAAGCATAGAGGCAATAGATTTTTTATACCAAAATTTCTTAGCACGCTTAAAGGACTCTCAAACGAAGCAAAGTGAGCGGTTTATTCCAGCAGTGGCGGTGCATTCGCCTTATTCTGTGCATCCAAAATTGCTAGAAAAATTGCTAGAAGTGGCAAAAAAAGAAAAGTTGCCTTTGAGTGCGCATTTCTTAGAATCAAGGGTTGAGAGAGAGTGGTTAGAGTCAAGTGGAGGGTATTTTAAGGGATTTTATGAGAGATTTTTTAAAAAAACAATGGAATCTTTTTATAATGCTAAGGATTTTTTAAACTCATTTAAGGGCTTGGAGAATGTGTATTTTACGCATTGTTTGGAAGCAAATGCGGAGATTTTAGAGCAAATTCAAGCACAAAAGGGCAAGATTATTAGCTGTCCTAAGTCTAATCGCTTGCTCAATGGAAAATATTTGGATTTACAGGCGGTGCAAAAGGCTAGGATTCCGCTTTGTCTTGGCACAGATGGTAAGAGTTCTAATGATTCCTTATTGCTTTTAGAGGAGTTAAGAGTTGCGCTTTTTGCTTATGCGGATATGCCTTTAGAGCCTTTGGCAAGGGAGTTGTTACTAAGTGTAACACGCAATGCGTTTTTGGATTCCAACTTTTTGTTAGGCGAATTAAAGGCGGGGAATTTCGCAGATTTTGCGGTGTTTAAATTGCCTGAAAGTGCGTTTAAAAGTGGAGAGTTTTTAGCCCAACATTTAATTTTATATGCAAAAGAGGCGCATAGATTGTTTATTGATGGTGTGGAAGTGTTGCAACAAGCCTTAAAAAAGGCTAAAAGTTGGAATCCAAAATGCGAAGGAAGCAATAATAAAGGAAGTCAATGCTAGCAATTTTTAGAGAATATGATATTCGTGGGATTTATGGGCAGGATTTGGTTAGGGAAAATGTTGTGCGTATTGGCTATTTGGTGGGGCAGGAGTTGCATAAGCGCAGTGGTGCTACTTTGGGAGTTGGCTTTGATGCGCGCTTGCACTCTAGGGAGATTTTTCTTTGGTTTTGTGAGGGTGTGCTAGCTAGCGGAATTACGCCTTATGATTTAGGGGAGATTCCAACGCCTGTTGCGTATTTTGCTTTGTATTGTGAGTTTGAAAAGAATTTGCAATTAGATGGAAGTGTAATGATTACAGGATCACATAATCCGCCAGAGTATAATGGCTTTAAGATTACACTTTTTAAAGAGCCCTTTTTTGGGGAGCAAATTTACGCACTTGAGAAGGATTTTTACGCACTTGATTGGGACTTTGTTGCACAAAAGATTCCATCTAATATTAAGATTAAGACGCTCAATGCGCTAGATTTGTATGTGGAGTATCTTTGCAAGGAATTTGCGCATTTAAGTGGATTTAAGATTCCTTTAAGTTTGGATTGTGGGAATGGGATTGCTGGGGTTGGGATTACAAAAATTTTAGATAGGTTAGAGATTGCGTATAATGGGCTGTTTTTAGAGCCTGATGGGAATTTCCCAAACCATCACCCAGATCCAAGTGAGGAGAAAAATCTAAGCTTTTTGCACAAAGAAATCTGTCAAAAAGGTGGAATCGGATTTGCTTTTGATGGCGATGGGGATAGGCTAGCGGTGGTGAAATACACGAAAGACGGGAATAAGGTGTATAAGGGTGATGAGCTAGCGATTATTTTTGCAAACACGATTCCAAATCCTGTGGTAATTGGCGAGGTGAAATGCTCGCTTAATATGTATGAAAGCATTGATAAAATCGGCAGGGCGATAATGTATAAGACGGGGCATAGCAATCTTAAGGTAAAATTAAGGGAAACGAATGCGCATATGGCGTTTGAAGTGAGTGGGCATATTTTCTTTAATGACCGCTACTTTGGCTTTGATGATGCCACTTATGCGGCGTTGCGTGTGCTTGAGCTTGTGCATTCTAAAGGCTTGGAGTTTGATATGATTTTAGAAGGGCTGCCTAAGCTTTATTCCACTGATGAGATTAAGATTAAAACCACGGAGGAGAGGAAGTTTAAGATTATTGAAAGCTTAAAGCAAGCTTTAAGTGGCTCTAGCTTGCCTGCTAATTTCCCTAAAATTATAGAGATTATCACCATTGATGGGGTGAGGGTGGTTTTTGAAAAAGGCTGGGGGTTAGTTCGCGCTAGCAACACCACGCCTGTGCTTGTGACGCGCTTTGAGGCAAAAAGCAAGGGGTTGTGTGAGGCATACCAAAACGCCCTGCTAGAATTATTAGAAAACTTGAAGGAAGCTTAAATGATACAATTACAATCTCCTTATGATATGCATTTGCATTTACGCGATGGAGATATGTTACAAAATGTAGCAAAATACACGGCTAAATACTTTAGCGGTGCGCTTGTTATGCCAAATTTAACACCACCTATTACTAGCATAGAACTTGCTTTAGGCTATAAAGAGAGAATCCAAAATGCTTGTGGGGATTGCGCCTTTAATCCCTTAATGTCGCTCTATCTTACAGAAGGGCTTGATAGAAGCGTGCTAGAGAAGGCTAAGGAAGTTGGAATCGTGTTTCTAAAACTTTATCCAAAGGGTGCTACAACAGGGAGTGAGAGTGGAGTGAGTGCTGTGTTAGATAGGCAGGTGCTAGAGATTTTAGAAGTGGCAGAAAAGCTTGGATTTATCCTTAGCATTCACGGGGAGAGTAATGGCTTTTCGCTAGAGAGAGAAGTAGAGTTTCACCCTGTTTTTAGGGAGCTTGCAGAATCTTTTCCGCACTTAAAGATTATTTTTGAACATTTAAGCGATGCGCGCTCTGTTGCGCTTGTTGAAAAATATGATAATCTTTTTGCCACACTAACTTTGCACCATATTGCGTTAAGTTTAGATGATGTGCTAGGTTGGGGGTTAAATCCGCATTATTTTTGCAAGCCGATTTTAAAAACACCAAGGGATAGGGATGCACTGCTTGAAGTGGCACTAAATGCGCATTGTAAATTCTCTTTTGGAAGTGATTCTGCACCACATTTAAAAGAAAACAAAGAATGCTCTCAAGGGGCGGCGGGAATCTTTAGTGCGCCATTAGCACTCCTTGGGCTTGCGGAGTTGTTTGAAAAGTATAACAAGCTAGAAAATCTCCAAAGCTTTGTGAGTGATAATGCTAGGCGCATTTATGGTTTGCCAAAAACTGCAAAAATTGTAAAATTAATCAAAAAATCCACGCAGATTCCACAAGAATTTGATGGAATTGTGCCGCTTTTTGCTGGCAAAACACTTTCTTGGAGCTATGTATAATGGCAAAAATCGCCATTTATCCTGGAACTTTTGATCCTATTACAAATGGGCATTTGGATATTATTGAGAGAGCCTGTAAGCTTTTTGATGGGCTAATTATTGCTGTGGCAAAATCTAGTGGTAAAAATCCTTTGTTTAGCCTAGAAGAGCGCGTGAAAATGGTCCATCTTGCCCTTATGGAATCGCAAAATATTGCTTTAAAAATTGATGTGTATCCTTTTGAAAATCTTATTGCAGAATTTGCTAAAGAAAAGAATGCAAAAATCCTTGTGCGTGGGCTTAGGGCGGTGAGTGATTTTGAATATGAATTGCAAATGGGATATGCAAACGCTTCGTTAAATAAAGAGCTTGAAACAATTTATTTAATGCCATCTTTGCAAAACGCCTTTATTAGCTCCACGGTGGTGCGTTCCATCCTTGCGCATAAGGGGGAGATTGCGCATCTTGTGCCAAAGAGCGTGAAAGAGTATGTTATAAGTTTGGGTTTGGAGTAGTTATCGTGTATATCGCATTAGAAGGGATTGATACAGCAGGAAAAAGCACGCAAATTGCAAGGCTAAAAGAAGTATTGAAGGATGCGATTTTTACCTTTGAGCCCGGTGCTACACCGCTTGGAAAACGCATAAGAGAGATTTTATTAAACACTGAAGTCTTGAGTCTTAAAGCAGAAATGCTATTATTTTTAGCTGACAGGGCGGAGCATTTTGCAAGTGTGATTGCGCCAAATTTAGATAAACTCATTCTTAGCGATAGGAGTTTAATCTCTGGAATTGCGTATGCGAAGGATTTTGATTTTAAAATATTGGAATCTTTTAATGCCTTTGTAATGGAAAATATCCTGCCCAATAAAGCAATTTTACTAGAACTTGATAAGCAAACGCTAGAATATCGCCTAAATCAAAAGGGTAAAGATAGGATTGAGCAAAGGGGAATTACCTATCTTTTAGAATTACAAGAGAGATTAAAAGAAACAATGGAGTTTTTAAAGATAGAATCACTTGTGATTAATGCAAGCTTGCCACAAGATTCCATAACAAAGCAAATTATGGAGTTTATCCAAAATTAATGCGTTGTTTATTGTGCGGAAAATTCTCATTGAAGAGTGTGTGTAGGGATTGCTATTTAGAGTTTATTATTGTTGCTCCTTTGGTTAGGGAAATGGGGGATTTTAGGGTTATAAGCTTTTTTGAGTATGCGAATATTGCGCCTCTTTTGTATGCTAAATATTCTAAGCTTGGTAATAGGATTTATTGTTTGCTAGCACAAGCTATTGTGCAGAGTTTAAAAAAACGGAATGTTAGCTTATATGGTGTGTGTGGAGTGGGAGTAGATGATAAGATTAGACACGGCTATGCGCATAATGCGATTTTATTGCGCCATTTGAAGCAGCTAGGCTTGCAACCTCTCTATCAAACGCTACACGCTAGAAATCCTATAAGTTATGCAGGGAAAGATTTAGCCTTTAGACAAAGGAATCCTAGGGATTTTATGATAAAGCGTGAGGTTAGGGATAAGAAAATTATTTTAGTAGATGATGTTATAACAAGTGGTTTAACGCTTCAGCAAGCTAAGGAATGCTTAGAAACAAATGGTGCGCAAGTTTTGCACGCATTTGTCCTTGCAGATGCTAGCACAAAGGGATTATAAATCCTTTAGAATCTCTTTTGTTGCCTCTACCATATTTTTTAGACTTGGCTTAACTTCTTCGTATTTGCGTGTTTTTAATCCGCAATCTGGGTTAATCCATACTTGCTCTTTGGGTAAGACTTCTAAGATTGCTTGAATTTGTTCTTTTATCTCTGCAACGCTTGGGATTCTAGGGCTGTGAATATCATAAACGCCTGGTCCTATTTGCTTATCATAGCCCACTTGCTGGAAGATGTGTAAGAGTTTGTTACCATTGCGCGCAGTTTCAATGGTGATGACATCAGCGTCCATTGCTTCAATGGTTTTAATAATATCATTAAATGCGCTATAACACATATGTGTGTGGATTTGTGTTTGTGGCAAGGCTAGGGAAGTGGCAAGCCTAAAGCAATATAACGCCCACTGCTCGTATTCTTTAATGTTTTCCTTGCGTAAAGGATAGCCCTCTTTAAATGCTGCTTCATCAACTTGAATAATGCGGATTCCAGCGTTTTGTAAGTCGTTAATCTCATCAGCAATCCCTAGTGCGATTTGCTTGCACACGCTACTTCTTGGAATATCATCGCGCACAAAACTCCAATTTAGAATCGTAACAGGTCCTGTTAGCATTCCTTTCATAATTTTTTGCGTAAGACTCTGCGCATAAACGCTCCATTGAATTGTCATTGGCTGTAACCTTGCAACATCGCCAAAAATGATGGGGGGCTTCACGCAGCGGCTACCATAGCTTTGCACCCATCCATTTTGACTAAAGACAAATCCGCTTAATTGCTCACCAAAATACTCCACCATATCATTGCGTTCAGGTTCTCCGTGGACTAGCACATCAAGCCCTATTTCTTCTTGGAATCGCACGCAATCTTTAATGTAGTTTTGGATATGCTCTGTGTAGGCTTCTTCTGCGATTTTACCGCTTTTATACTCTTTTCTTGTGTTTCTTAGCTCTTTGGTTTGTGGGAAAGAGCCAATTGTTGTGGTAGGGAGCAAGGGGAGATTGAAGTGTTGTTGTTGGATTTTGATTCTGTCTTTAAAGCTTGGTGTGCGTTTTGCTTCTTGTGTTGCATTTGCGCGTGCTTGGACTTCTTGATTGTGGATTTTTAAAGAGTTTTTGCGCACTTGATTGAGCGCAATGTAACGCTCCCATTGTGTTTTGTGGTTTTGGATTCCATCTTTTAAGACATTGTTTAAAAGTTTAAGCTCTTCAATTTTTTCTACGCTAAAAGATAGCCAAGAGAGAATCTCGCTATCCATTTTAGATTCCGTATTTTTAGAATAAGGCGTGTGGAGTAGGGAACAAGAAGTTGTAAGCGTGAGTTTATTTTGTGGAATCTTTTTTGTGATGTTTTGGATTAATGTTAGTTTCTCTTCTAAATTTGCAATCCAAATGTTTCTTCCATCAATAATTCCTGCAAACAAAACTTTGCCGCTTTTTGCAAGTGTATCTAAACTTGCTAAATTTTTATTTCCATAGACAAAATCTAGCCCGATTCCATAAATGTCTGTTTTTACAAGAATTTCTGTTAATTCGCAACTCTGTTCAAAAAATGTGCTAACAATGGTTTTAACACCTTTTTTTACGATTGTATTGTAGAAGTCTTGGATTGTTTCTGTATTGCTATAAAGAGATTCTGCTTCTAAGCCTTTTGCAAAAATTGGCTCACTAAATTCGATAAGGATTCCATTTCCCAATGTGCCAACAAGTGCATCTATGAGTTCTAAATAAGCGGTTTGCACTTGTTTGAAAATTTCTTTTGCATCTCCGTTTGTAATGTGGCTGAGGGCAAAAAATGTAAAAAATCCTATCAGGGCAATTTTTGGTGTGTAGCCTAATTGCACAGCTTCTTTGTATTGTTTGATGATAAAATCAGTATTCAATATGTATTTGTTATTTTTATCAAGTTCAGGGACAACGAAGTGGTAATTTGTGTTAAACCATTTTGTCATTGCGCAAGCAACACCATTTTTATGTCCTCTAGCCATCGCAAAATAGAGTTCTAAGCCTTCTAAATTTTGGAATCTTTGTGGTTTAATGCCTAGTGCGTAAGCTAAATCTAGCATATTATCATAATAGCTAAAGTCATTCACGCAGACATAATCTAAATCTTTTTGCACTTCCCAGTGTTTTTTGCGCAAAGTCTGTGCTAGGGATTCTAACTCTTTAAGGCTAGATTCTTTTGCCCAGTAGCTTTCTAGTGCAAACTTCAATTCTCTGTGCTCTCCGATGCGTGGAAATCCTAAAATGCTGATACTCATTATTCTCCTTTGTGAAAAATTACATTGCAAAATTATATCACAAAAAATTAAAAATACACAATGTATTAAGATAATTTATAAAGATTTTTACTTATTGTGCGTGATTTAAACTCAAATTGAATAAAAAGTAGATAGAATCCGCATTTTGTTATTGAGATTTGTGAATATTTTGGAGAGATGATGAAAGTTTTATTGCTACAAGATGTCAAAGGTTTAGGCAAAAAGGGCGACATTTGTGAAGTTAAAGACGGCTATGGAAAAAATTTTTTAATCGCAAAAGGATTGGCGGATTTTGCGACAAATGCTGTGATTAACCGCTACAAAGCGGAGCAAAAAAAGATTGCTGAGTTAGCGGCTGAAGAAAAAGCACTAATGGAAATGGCAGCAAAAAAGATTGAAGAAGTTACTCTAAAAATTGTGCAGCAAGTGGGTGCAAATGGCTCTTTATATGGCGCAATTACTAAAGAGGATATTGCAGAGACTTTAGCAAAAGAGCATCGCATAGAGATTGATAAAAAAACCATTGCACTGAAAAATCCTATTAAATCCACAGGCATTTATGAAGTGGAAATTAAGCTAGGACACGGAATCTATGCAACTTTAAAAGTGGATGTGGAGGCGCAATAATGTTTCACGCAACAACGATTTTAGCTTATAAGAGTGAAAAGGGTGCAGTCATTGGTGGTGATGGGCAAGTTACTTTTGGAAATTGTGTGTTTAAGGGTAATGCGACAAAAATCCGCACACTCTACCACGGCAAAGTCTTAAGTGGATTTGCAGGAAGCACGGCAGATGCGTTTAGTCTTTTTGATATGTTTGAGAGGATTTTGGAAAATAAAAAAGGGGATTTATTAAAGTCTGTGATGGAGTTTTCTAAGGAGTGGCGTAAGGATAAGTATTTAAGGCGATTAGAAGCGATGATGATAGTGCTTGATAGGGAGCATATTTTTATTTTAAGCGGCACAGGTGATGTGGTAGAACCAGAAGATGGGAAGATTGCTGCTATTGGAAGTGGTGGGAATTATGCGCTCTCAGCGGCAAGAGCAATGGATAGATTTGGCAGTAATTTAGAGCCAAAAGATTTAGTGCTAGAATCTTTAAAAATTGCCGGAGAGCTTTGCATTTACACAAACCAAAATATTAAAATTTTAGAACTTTAGGAAAGAATGTGGAAAAACTATTTGCAATGACACCAAAAGAGATTGTAAGTTATTTAGACGAATATATTGTTGGACAAAAGGATGCTAAAAGGATTGTAGCAATTGCTTTGCGCAATCGTTATCGCAGATTGCAGTTGCCCAAAGAAATTCAAGATGAGGTGGTGCCAAAAAATATTTTAATGATTGGCTCAACAGGCGTTGGAAAAACGGAAATTGCAAGAAGAATGGCAAAGATTATGGGGCTACCTTTTGTTAAGGTTGAAGCTAGCAAATATACAGAAGTGGGCTTTGTAGGGAGAGATGTGGAATCTATGGTTAGGGATTTAGTAGTGGCTTCTATTAATTTAGTCAAAGAGGAGCATAGAAGTAAAAGCACGCAAGATATTGAAAAATATGTGTTAGATAAAATCATAGAAAAGTTGATTCCACCTTTGCCAAAGGGTGCAAGTGAGCAGAAAATTGAAGAATATGAAAAGGCAGCAAGCAAAATGCGCCAAAAGGTGCTAAATGGCGAAATGGATCATTTAAAAATTGAAGTGGAAGTGCCAAAAAAAACCTTTGAAATTGAAGATGGAAATATGCCAGCGGAGTTTGCAAAGGTGCAAGAAACCATCGCAAAAGTCTTCATTGCCTCCCCAAAAGATAGTCCTAAGAAAGAAGTAACGATTAAAGAGGCTAAAGAGCTTTTAAAGATTGAAGCAAGTGAGGCGTTGTTAGACTTAGATGCAATTAAGCACGAAGGCTTAAAGCGCGCTGAGAGTAGCGGAATCATTTTTATTGATGAGATTGATAAGGTAGCAGTTAGTGGCAATGGAGGGCAGCGTCAAGACCCTAGCAAAGAGGGCGTGCAAAGGGATTTGCTACCCATTGTGGAAGGCAGTGTGGTCAATACAAAATACGGCAGCATTAAGACAGACCATATTTTATTTATCGCAGCAGGTGCATTTAGCCTAAGCAAACCTAGTGATTTAATTGCCGAGTTGCAAGGAAGATTCCCCTTGCGTGTGGAGCTTGATAGTTTAGATGAAGAGGCATTGTATAAGATTCTAACCCAAACTAAAAATTCCATTTTGCGCCAATATGAAGCATTACTTGGCGTTGAAGATGTGCGCTTATCCTTTAGCGAGGGAGCAATTCGTGCCTTAGCGCATTATTCGCAAATGGCAAATGAAAAGACAGAGGATATAGGAGCTAGGCGTTTGCACACGGTTGTGGAGCAAGTGATTGAAGAGATTAGCTTTGAAGCGGAGAATTATAAGGGCAAGGATGTGGAAATCACAGAGGCACTTGTGAAGGAAAAGTTGGAATCCTTAGTGGCGGATGCTGACATTGCGCGTTATATTTTATAGGTAAAGATTTGGACAAGAAGGCTGGATTTGTTGCGGTTTTAGGGCGTCCAAATGCTGGAAAAAGCACCTTTTTAAACACGCTTTTAGGGCAAAAGCTAGCCCTTGTTTCGCACAAAGCAAATGCAACGCGTAAAAGAATGAATGTTATCTTAATGGAAGGTGAAACACAAATCGTCTTTGTGGATACTCCGGGCATTCACAGACAAGAGAAATTACTCAATCAATATATGCTAAAAGAAGCAATGCAAGCCTTGCAAGATTGCGATGTGTTGCTGTTTTTAGCACCTGTAACGGATGCAGTAAGTTTTTATGAAGAGTTTTTAGAAATGGCGCAAGATAAAACACACATTTTGCTTTTAACCAAAATAGATTCCGTCTCTAAGGAAATGCTGTTTGAAGCAATGCGTAAATATGAGAAGTTTAAGGATTATTATGAAGCCTTAATTCCTGTTTCTATTAAGGATTTAGGAAGCTTAAAGCGTGTGGTTGAAGTGCTCTCTCAGCTTATGCCACAAAGCCCCTATTATTATTATGATCCTGAGATTTTGAGTCCAAACACAACAAAAGAGATTGCAAAAGAGTTAATCCGTGAGGCTGTGTTTGAAAATCTAAGCGAGGAGTTGCCCTATGAAAGCGATGTGCAAATCACGCAGTATAGAGAAAAGCCAAATTTGCATTCCATTAAAGCGACAATTGTTGTGCATAAAGAGAGTCAAAAGGGAATGGTAATAGGCAAGGGTGGTGCGACTTTAAAGCGCATTGGTAAGGAAGCAAGAGTGAGTATTGAAAACTTTGTGCGTCAAAAGGTTTTTTTAGAACTTTTTGTAAAAGTTATGCCAAGTTGGAGTAAAGAGCGTGAAAACCTTAAGAAAATGGGGTATAATTTTGAAAATTAAAATAAGGAAATGTATGAATATTTTTAAAGTTGTTAGTTTGTGTTTAGTTTTGAGTTTTGCAAATGCAAGCGATTTAGAATGGGTGGAGCTTTATAAAAAAGGCGGCGTAAGTGCCATTGAGCAAAAAATAGATTCTATGATGCAAACGCGCGATTTTTGGGATGCGGCATTAAAGACACAAGACACGCGTTTTGGATATTATGAGGAGCTAGAATATCTTTTTATAGCAACTAAAGATGCGCCAACTCTAAGGCTTTATGCCCTAAATGATGGCAAATGGGATGAAAGATTAAATGTGGAGAGTATAGTTGGTTCAAAGGGTGGGCATAAAGAAAAAGAGGGAGATTTAGCAACTCCTATTGGCGTTTATGCTCTAAATGCGCGTTTGGTTAATTTGGATCAATTTTACGGACCGCTTGCATTTACTACAAATTATCCAAATCTTTATGATCGCTTACAAAAGCGCACGGGATATGGAATCTGGATTCACGGAATGCCTTTAGATGGGAATCGTGAAGATCTTAATACGCGTGGCTGCATTGCCATTGAAAACGATAAGTTAAGAAATGTAGATGCAATAGTGGATTATAGGAAGTCTTTATTGATCACTTATGAAAAAGGTGTCAAGGAAGTCAAAAAAGAAGATTTAGGCATTCTGTTAGCAGATTTATATGTATGGAGAGATGCTTGGAAAGAGAGCAATGCGGATAAATATTTGGAATTTTATAGTAAAGATTTTATCCGTTTTGATGGAATGCGATACGATGAGTTTGAGAAAAATAAACGCAGAATCTTTTCTAAAAAGGAAACAAAAGAAATTCTGTTCTCTAAAATTAATATCTCCCCTTATCCCAATGATGCAAATAAGGATTTATTTAGAATCTCTTTTTATGAAGATTACAAAGCTCCAAGTTATAAATTCAGTGGCGCAAAGGAACTTTATGTGGAGTTGAAAGATTCTAAAATGCAAATTCTAGCAGAGAGATAATCTTTGCTTAGAATTTAATGTATTTTAGTGCATCTTTTGCACTTTGGCAATTCCTATCCATTTTGCACACCTTTATACCTCTTTCATTAAAGACTTTTGCTGTATTTTGACAAGCCTTTTTAACAAGCACTACGGCGCAATCGTGGATAATCTCACCTAGCACATTGTGTTCATTTTTATGCGCGATTTGCTCTTCTTCGCTCATTTGCTCATCTTTATGTGCGCAACCCCTATTAGCATTTTCATCGCCGCGTGGGTTTTTGCGCAATTCAATGTAATCAATTTTTTTAAACATTCCGTTTCCACTTTGTTCAAAAATGGCAAAAAATGGAGTGTGTCCGGTGTTGTTAAACACTTTTAAGCTTTCATCAAAAACAGGGATTGCAATTTTCATAAGTATTCCTTTGTGTAGTCAAATAAATTTGCTTCTGTGGTTTGGTTTGTAAATCGTGTCTCTAGCGTATGTGTATCTATTCCTAAAATGAGTGCAAAGTTATATTTCTCTTTTATAAGTGCTGTAAAAAGTATCGCATTATCTGTATAGGGAATAGCCTTTGCATAGGGCGCATAAAGCTCTTGGTAAACTTTTGGAACAAAAAGCATTAAATGCGCCCATTTTGCATACATTCTAAAATAAGCTAAATATTGCTCATACAATTTGGAATCTTGGCAGGTTAGTAGGACTTTATTTGTTGTGCCGGGCTTTGCAATCACTCCGCGTTCATCTAAATAGAGTGGCTTAAAGTTGGTTAAAGTGGAAAAATTCTCTAGTTGAACATTGATGGAATAGTCTTCGCAGAATTGCAACACGCGAGCTAGCGGTTGCAAAAAGAGTTTAGGAAGTGGTATCTCATAATCTGTGCTTTTGTAAAAGAGTTTTATTCCAAAAAGGGAATAAGAATTTAATGCAAAGGGAAGTTTATTATCTTGGATTTTTTCTTGTAAAAGTATTTTAATTTCTTGTTGATTTTTTGGTAATGTACTTAAGTCTAGGCTTGTGTTACAATATAAAAAAAACCCTGCATCACTTTCAATAATATTATGGATAAGTCCGCTTATGCTTCCGCAAAAATGACCTAGTGTTTTTTTGTGTGTGGCAATTTGTGTGGCAATTTCATATTCTTCTTTGTTGAGTAAAAATAAAATCTTATTTTTTATTAGTAGATAATGGCGTAGAATCCGCATTAAAGATTGCTCCAAATCTTCTACGCTAATCCAAGCTACTTCTTTATCGTTCATTGCGATGTTTCCGCTAAAAAGGATTCCAAATGCACCTTTTTGGACAGCTTCTTCTATGTCTTTTTGGGCTTGCATATTATTTTTATTGGTAACGACAAATAAATCGCCTTTACGCACGCTACTACTTTGGTCGCAAATTTGATAAAAAAAAGAAATGCTAGGCTTGTTAAGTAGTGTTCCAAAAGTAATTTCTACAATTTCATTAACACCAATTTGTATTCCCTTCATACTATTCCTTTAGCTAATTTTGCTTCCATTTTTCCTTTTATTTTGTGGTGTGATAAAGCTTAGTCCTTCATTATCACTTGTTACTAAAAGCATTCCCTCGCTTATCTCTCCTATAAGCTTTGCAGGCTTTAAATTTGCTAGCACACAAACTTGCTTGCCTAGCAAATCTTGCGGTGTGTAGTGTGCTTTAATCCCAGCTAAAATTTGGCGTGGGCGTGCTTCACCTAAATCCACTTGAAGTTTTAAGAGCTTTTCACTCTTAGGCAAAACTTCTGCATTTATAATCGTGCCTATGCGCAAATCAATCTTTGTAAAATCCTCTTTGCTAATAGGATTTGTTATCTCTAAAGGCTCAAGTTTTGTGCATTCTATCTTTATATCTTGCAATAACTTCTCTTCAATGCGCGGAAAAAGTGCCGGAGTTGGCTCTAAAATTATGGAATCCAAAATCTCCCCTTGCGTGATGAAACGCTTAAAATTCTCCGCATTTGCACTCAAACCAAAAACTTTTAGAATCTTATTAGCACTTTTTGGCATACAAGGCGATAAGAAAAGTGCGGCTTTTAGCAAGATATTGGTAATTAACAGCAACAATTGTGCCACTTCTGCGTGTTTATTTGCCTTTATCAGTTGCCACGGCTCTTTTTTTGCAATGGTTGCATTGCCTAGACTAAAGAGCTTCCAAAGCTCTTCTAAATAGCGGTGGGTTTGCACTTCGTTCATATAGGATTCTAGGCTGTTTAAGAGTGCTTGGATTTGTGCAAGTTCCTCACAATATGTAGTTTTTAACTCTGATAAATCCGCTTTTAGTGTGTTGTTAAAATACTTTGCTCCCATTCCCAAAAGGCGGTTGAGTAAGTTTCCTAAATCATTGCCTAAATCTGCATTAATGCGTTCAATTAATGCGTTTTGTGAGAAATCCCCATCCTGTCCAAAAGGCACTTCGCGTAAGACAAAATATCTAAATGCATCAAGCCCATACGCATCTACCACTTCTTTAGGATTGACAACATTGCCGACACTCTTACTCATTTTAGCCCCATCTTTTGTCCACCAGCCGTGTGCGGCAATGTGTTTTGGAAGCGGTAAATCAAGGCTCATTAAAAAGGCAATCCAATAGATGGCGTGGAAGCGTAAAATGTCTTTGCCTACAATGTGATAATTTGCAGGCCAAAAGTCCATTTTATTTTCTAAATCATTATGGAATCCAAGCGCACTTAGATAATTAACAAGTGCATCAAGCCACACATACATCACATGTTTTTGATTGCTTGGATGATTTTCTAAAAGTTCTTTAGGAAGTTTAATTCCCCAATTAAAGCTTGTGCGTGTGATGGATAAGTCTTCTAATCCACTTTTTACAAAGTTTATCACTTCATTGCGTCTTGATTTTGGTAGGATAAAATTTGGATTTTCATCATAAAATTTTAAAAGTTTATCTGTGTATGCACTGAGTTTGAAAAAATAACTCTCTTCTTTAAGAAGTATTGTTTCTTTGCTGCAATCTGGGCAACTCTTTTCGCCTGCTAATTGGGATTTTGCAAAAAAGGATTCACAAGATATGCAATAATTTCCCTCGTATTCTCCCTTATAAATATCCCCCTTTTTATACATTTTTAAAAACACATATTGCGCACTTTGTTGGTGTGTGGAATCTGTGGTGCGGATAAAATAATCATAGTTTATTCCAAATGCGTCCCAAAGGCTTTTAAAACGCTCCGCAATCGTATCTACATAGTCTTTTGGATTCTGCCCTTTTTTTTGCGCACTTTGTTCAATCTTTTGCCCGTGTTCGTCTGTGCCTGTTAGGCAAAACACGCTCTTGTCTTTTAAGCGGTGGAATCTTGCAAGGGTATCAACGATGATTGTTGTATAGGCGTGTCCAATGTGTGGAATATCATTCACATAATAAATTGGCGATGTGATATAAAATTTAGAATTCAAAATTGCCTCCGTTTCCTTTATTCATACTTAAATACACAGCACTAACATAGTTGTTTCTAGTATCGCATTCTAGGATTTCTGTGCAATTTAAACAACTCTTTAAGCCCTTAGATTCTTGGCAGGCTTTGAGTGTTTCTTGCTTTTGGTTTAGATTTTCTTGTGTTTTATTGGCAAAGTCTTTTTTTTGGTTGCAAGTTTGTGCGTGCTTGCATAAAATACAATTGGCTACACCTTCACGCTGTTGGCATTCTTTTAAGGCTTTTAATGCGCTTTCAATTTCAACTCTATCGGCTAACAAAATCTATCTCCCAAATGCTTCCAAAATGACAAGGTGTGGTATCGTGCAAATGTTTAGGTTGCAATTTTAAAAGGGGCGTGGTTTTGGATTCCAACGCATCAATTAAAACTGCCTCATCAACAAAAACCGCTTTGCCACCGGCTCTTTCAAAGATAAAAGCAAAGGGAAAGACCTCAAAAAGCATTCTAAGCTTTCCCTTTGGTGCATCACTTGTTGCAGGATAGGAAAATAAGCCACCGCCTTTAACTAAAATGTGGTGCAAATCTGGCACCATTGCGCCACTATAACGCAAGCGGTAGCCTGCATCAAAAAGCGATTCCATCTTTGCTTTATGCGCTTTGCTCCAGTTTTTTTGTGTGCCACCTGTGGCGTTTAGCTTGCCCTTGCTTGCGAGTTTTAAGCATTTTTGTAAGCCAAATTTCTCTCCATCATAAGTGAAGTAATTCACACCTTCTTTTAAAAGTGAAGCAAATCCAATTCCAACTACCATTCCATACACGACATACGCACTTGCAACTAAGTTTTGTGGGAGAAAATCGCCCTGATAGATTCCAAAAATACTTCCCACACTTAAATTTGCTCCCATTAAAGATGAGCCATCAAGGGGATCATAAGCGATAGAATAAAGCCCATTTTCGCAAAGTGGAATCGCATTTTCTTGCTCTTCGCTACAAATTTGCTTCACGCAAGAGAGTGTTTTAAACGCATTTTGCACGATTAAATCTGCTTGCACATCAGCTTGTAATTGTGTATCGCCTGTGGCGTTGGTGCTTTGTGTGTATTCGCCTAAGTTTTTTTGTAAGATGGTGTAGATTGCTAAACTTGCTTGCTTGATACTTGTTAAAATGGAATCCAAATCTTTTGCTAGATTGGCGTTTGTTTGCACGCATAACTCCCTTAAGAAAAATTTTTTAATTATATACTAAATAATGCTATTTAGGGCAATATTAGTGTTATTTTGCTAGAATTTCTGCTTAATTTTCATTGTGAAAGGAATCTAAATGCTAGTGGCTCCTAGTATTCTCTCAGCAGACTTTGGAAGGTTAGAAAAAGAAGTGCAGGCAATTTGTGAGGCAGATTGTGATTTTGTGCATATTGATGTGATGGATGGACATTTTGTGCCCAATTTTACTTTTGGTCCTATTGTTTTAGAAGCTGTGGCAAAGGCTGCTACAAAACCTCTTGACATTCATTTAATGGTGCAAAACAATTCCTTTTTTGTGGATTTATTTGCGCCTTTTAAGCCAGAGTTTTTATCCTTTCACATTGAAGAAGAAAAGCACGCAAACCGCCTAGCGCAAAAGATTAGGGATTTAGGGATTAAGCCTGCTGTTGTGTTGAATCCACACACAGGGATTGAGAGCATTGAATACTTGCTAGAGTGCATTGATATGGTGCTTGTGATGAGTGTAAATCCTGGCTTTGGCGGGCAGAAGTTTATCCCAAATGTGATTGAAAAAATCAAACGCTTAAAAGAGAGGATACAAAGGCGGAATCCAAAATGTTTAATTGAAGTTGATGGGGGTGTAAGTGGCACAAATATTGAGCTTTTAAGAGAAGCAGGAGTGGATATTGTAGTGGCTGGAAGCTATGTTTTTAGCGGGGATTATGCGCAAAAAATTGCATCTTTAAAATAGGGGTTAATATGCTAGATAAGGCGCAAATGTGTTATTTTAATGGGGATTATCAAACAAGCTTTAATGTGTGCGTGCAGGCTTTGCAAGATTTAGACAAGCAAGAGATTAACAAGTTGGAATCTAAAAATAAACTCATAGAGCTCGCTGCTTTAAGTGCACTAAAGCTAGGGATTTCTGAGGCTTTAGAATTCTGCGCGCAAAGCTACAATTACCATCAAGATTCTGTATTTTATGCGCTAAATTTAGCAAAAGCCTTGTTTTTAGCTAAAAATTACCAAGAAGCTACAAGGCTTTTAGAAGCCTTAATCAACGCGCAACATTCCTTGCAGTTAGAGTGTTTGCAGTTGCTTTTAGAAGTGTATAAAGCCCAAAACTTGCTAGAAAATGCAGAGAGTGTGTATCGGGTTTTATTGCAAAACACGCCTAAAGATTGGCAGAAGTGGCTAGAATGTGGTGATATGTATTTTGATGCTGCCCCAAAAAAAGCGTTAGAAATTTATGGTGCGTGCCATAAAATCGCTAAAGAAACGCTAAGTGAGCTTCAAAGCAATGCGCCCTTTGTAGAGATTCCACAAACTTTTGAGCCAAACTCACTTACAGAGAGATTAAATGCTTTAAAAACTCCCAAGCAAGTGAAAGAAAATCCAGAGATTACGCATTTAAAAGCTTTTTTACACACAACATTAGAAGTAAGAATTGCGCAAAGTTTTTTGCAAATTTTTGAAAATCCTATGCAGGAGGCGCAAAGGGCGTTAGAGATTCTTTTGCCTTTACAAGAACAAAATGCAAATAATGGAAGGTTTTGGATATTTTTTGCGCGTGCTTTAGAATACACAGGATATTATGCACAAGCGGAGCAGGCTTACAAAAAGGTTTTTGCCATTCCAAATATTCCAGAGCGTTCTTTGCATATGGCAAAATTTTGGTTGGCGTATTTGCTAATGCGCCAAAATCGCTTTAGTGAAGCCCTAGAGTCCTATGAATACCGCTTGCATTTTGCAGGGAGTGCGACTTTCTCAATCTTGCATTATAATTTAGTTACAGAGGCTTTTTACAAAGATTCTAATGCTTTTAAGGATAAAGAAATTTTCGTGTATTGCGAGCAGGGGTTTGGGGATACTTTAATGTTTTGTCGCACTTTAGAAGCCCTTTGTGCGGTGGCAAAGAGGGTATATTTCGCTCCACAAAGTGCACTGTATTCTTTGTTTAAGACAAGGCTATCCCAAGAGGATTGTTTTAAAAATTTAGAGATTTTAGACACGATTCCAACGCATTTTGATTTTGCATTACCTTTAACTTCTTTGCCTTACTTTTTAGGGCTTGATAGCCTTGAAAAAATGATTAACTTAAAAACTCCCCTTGCAATTAGAAAAAAGAAATCAAAAAATATAGTAAAGAGGATTGGATTTTTCTGGCATACCAATTTTGCACTTAAAGAAGATAATACGCGTAATTTTAGCTTGGAATTTTTCTTAAACTTTTTATTGGAATTAAAAAATGTGGAGCTTGTGTCTTTGCAGGTGGGGGAGTTTGAGCTTCCAAAGAATGTGGAAAATGTGGGGAGAGACTTTAAAGGCTGGCTTGATACTTACAAGGCGATGGAAGGCTTGGATTGTGTGGTTGGGATTGATAGCTCTCCTGCGCATTTAGCTTTGCTTTGTGGAATCCCAACGCTGATAATTTTACAACCTAGATTTGATTGGCGCTTTGGCTTGTATGAAGCACCAAAGGCTAAGTTTTATGGAGAAAATGCGCATTTGTTTGTGTCAAATCCTAATGATTTAAATAGCAAAAAGGGGATTTTAGAGAAAATGCAACAAATCTTAGAATTGTAAAATGAATGTTGCAAATTAGTATGGCAAAATGGATTTTACAGGTTGTTTTAGATATTTAAAGTGTAAATTTTGTCTTTGTGCGTTAGAATCTTTTTACAAAACTCTTAAGTTTTGGATTAAATTTAAAAGGATTACAATGTTTAAATTACGCACATTGCCATTTACAGAAATAGCGGGATTGATTAGCAAAGAAACCTGTGAGTTTCATTATGGAAAGCATCATCAAACCTATGTGAATAATCTTAATAATCTTATTAAAGGAACAGAATTTGAAAATAAAAGCCTTTTTGAGATTGTAACAAAGGCGCAAGGTGGGCTATTTAACAATGCTGCTCAAGTGTATAACCACGATTTTTATTGGGATTGTGTAAGTCCTAGTGCAACTGCTAGAAGTGTGGAGTTAGATGAAGCAATCAATGCGACATTTGGAAGTTTAGAGAAGTTTAAAGAAGCGTTTTTAAATGCTGCAACAACTTTATTTGGTTCTGGCTGGTGCTGGCTTGTGTATCACAATGGCAAATTAGAAATCAAGCAAACAAGCAATGCGCAAACCCCTGTAACAGAAGGTGCGATTCCATTACTTGTTGTAGATGTGTGGGAACACGCTTATTATATTGATCATAGAAATGCGCGCCCGGCATATTTGGAAAAATTCTTTAACCACATTAATTGGGAATTTGTTTCAAAATCATTAGAATGGGCAAAAAAAGAAGGGATTAATTCTGTTGATTTTTATATGAACTCCCTGCACGCATAGGCGCAATGCGCTTATGTTAGTCCATTTGACGACGCAAAAACGCAGGAATATCTAAAACTTCGTCGTTTGTAAATTCTCCGCCACTAACTTTTTTTCTAGCAGCACTTAGAGTTTCTTGTTGGTTGATTCTTTGACTCATATCTTTGGGATTAACAAGCTTTAATGTGGAATCGTTATTGTTTTGTGTTTGCGTTAAAGTTGATTCTGCGGGAGTGCGATCAAAGCCTGTGGCTATGATTGTAACTCTTACTCTATCGCGTTCTATTCCCACATCTGTTGTTGTGCCGAAGATAACATCAGCATCTTCATCAACATTTTCGTGAATAATATCCATTGCGTCAGAAAGACTGCTAAGAGGATATTCTGGACTAGTGTAGAAATGCACAAGCACACCTTTTGCGCCGTGGATAGACATATTATCAAAAAGCGGAGACTCAATTGCCATTTTAATAGCCTCTTTAGCAGCATCAGCCCCTGTGGATTCTCCAATTCCCATTAATGCCATTCCTTTATGGCTCATTGCTGTTTTGACATCGGCAAAATCAACATTAATATCGTTTTCTCCGCAGGATAAAATCACGCCACTCATTCCATTAACGGCAGAAACAAGGACATCATCTACAATTCTAAAGCTATCTTTTATGCCTAGATTTTTATCAATAATAGCAAGGAGCTTTTCATTGGGAATCACAACAATGGAATCGCTTTCTGCTTTAAGCTCTCTATAACCTTCTTCAGCAAGTTTAGCGCGTTTTCCGCCTTCCCAACGGAAGGGCTTTGTTACAATAGATACCGTTAGCGCACCAACTTCTTTTGCGGCTTTTGCAATCACTGGTGCAGCTCCTGTTCCTGTTCCGCCACCAAGCCCTGCAGAAATAAACACAATATCTGTATTCTCTAAAAATTGCTTTAATTCTTCATAGCTTTCAAGCGCCGCATCTTTTCCTACTTGAGGACGCATTCCTGCGCCAAGCCCCTTTGTTAGCCTTGCTCCAAGTTGGATTCTAACAGGCGCACTTGAAGTGCTGATTGCTTGTGCGTCTGTATTTGCAACTGCAAGAGAAATTCCCTCGTGTGTTCCTGTTTGGATTAGGTGTTCAATCATATTACTTCCACCACCACCAACGCCTATGACTTTAATCTTTGCTCCAGCACTTAAATTTGCTTCTTGAATGTTTAACATTACCTTTGCTCCTTCTAAAATTTAATCTTTAAAACATTTGGGTGAGTTTATTCCATAATTGTCTAAGGACATTATCATTTTGCACGGGGATTTTCTTAATCTCTGTGATATTGCTTAAATCTTGTTTAATGTCTGCTGCACTTTTTGGAACGCTATTAACCGGACTTGTAAGAGTTGGTGATTTATCTTGTAGAGGGTTCATTAAGGGGATATTTTTGTGAAAGTGCAAGGTCTCATCTTCTAATCTTTCGTTGCAATAACGGATTCTTTTTTCAGAATCAATCTCGTAATTTGTGTATCTTCCAGAAGCATAAAGAATAAGCCCGATTCCAGTTGAGCAATCTGGTCCTTTTAAATCTGTGAATAATCCACCAACTTCTATGGGTTTTGCAAGGCGCACAGGCATATTAAAGAGTGCTGCTGCTAAATCTCTGATACCATCAAGTTGCACCATTCCTCCTGTTAGCACCACCCCACTGCCTAATTGCTCTCTTAATCCACTGCGTTCTAACGATTTTGCTAAAATCATTAGAGTTTCTTCTACGCGTGCATAAACTACATTATACACGGTTGCCAATGCAACTTGATGTTTGCCGCTATCTTCTCCGCCAATGCTTGGAATCTCAATGAGATTTTCTGTGTCTTCAAAAGTTTTTGGAAAGCCTCCGTATTTAACCTTGACTTGTTCAGCGATTCCTTGTGGCGTGTGCAAAGCCATTGCTAAATCATTTGTAATATGGTTTGATCCAACGCCTAAAAAGTCATTGTAACGCAAAGAATTTCCTACATGAATCATTAGTTCACAAGTGCTTCCACCCATATCAATGCAGGCCACTCCTAGATTTTTTTCATCTTCGCTTAACACGGCAATGGAAGACGCATAAGAAGCTAGCACAATGTTTTCTATCTCAATGCCTGCACTCTTAATGGCTTTTTTAAGATTGCCTAGACTTGATTTCTGTGCAGTGATGATACGCACAGAAACTTCTAAGCGACTGCCACTCATTCCCATAGGATCATCAATGAAATCTTGGTCATCAAGCTTAAAGTTATAAGGTAAAATATGGATAACTTCGTATTCGCTTGGGATTGAAGCGTTATATAACGCAGTTTGGATGACTCGGTTAATTTCTTTGATTCCAATTTCGTTATTAGGAATATTGACAATCCCCGAGCTATCAGTGCTTTTTGTATAAGCTCCAGAGATTGAAATCACTGCTCTATTGACATTTGTCCCAGCTACACGCCTTGCGTCATTGAGCGCATCTTTGATGGCGCGACTGGCTTGTTCAATATTTGTAATAGAGCCTTTCTTTAAACCTGATGATTTGTGAAATCCTGTCCCAATGATGTGCGGAGTCCCATCTTTGCAATTTGCAATGATTGCACAAATTTTTGTAGAACCGATGTCAATGCCTAAGATGGTTTGTTCCAAACTCTTACCCCTTTTATAATTTTCTTCCATATTCTCCCGCACCTTAGATTTTTCTAACAACTTTATAAAGATTTAATAAATGTTCCATAAAGATAATTTCATTCAGTCTTGATTTAACCTGCATTCCATTGCGTTTTATGAAGTCCAAATTTTGTGTCATTATATCAGAATTTTCTAATCTTTGGTCAAGGATTTCGTATAAAATTGCTTTATCTTTTAATAAAATGTAGCCTTTTGCTTCGGTTTTGTTAAAGAGTTGTGCAATAAAATCTTGACTTTCTTGCGTGTTTAATCCGCTTAGTGTTGCTTTGTTTTCGCGTGAAATATAGCCAACATCTGTGCCTTTAAAATCCGCAAGCAGTGTGGTTGCTTGCTCTTGCAGTAGTTGAGTTTTTTTAAAAGCTATAAAATCTTCTGTGGCATCGTTTTTAGCATCTTCATAGTTTTTGGTTTCACTTGGGATAATTTTTTGGATTTTAAGAGTGATAAATCCTTCTTCTGTTTTAATGGGTTTTAGGGTTTCTTGCTCTTTAGCTTGGCTTAGGAGATTGAAAAATTCTGTGTCATAGTTGGAATCCCCTTCATAGATTGTTAGGGATTCCGCCTTTTTATTCTCTCCTTTGCGCAAGGAAATGTATTCCTTTAAAGATTCCTTTTCAGCTTGAGAAGATTTATAATGCGTGATAACCTTATCTTTTGCTTTGCTAAAAGGCAGCAATTGTCCGCTTTCGTCTAAGAATTGGTTTTTAAAATCTTCATAATGTTTTCTTAATGCTTCTGTATGGACAGAGATAGAATCGGAATTAACAGAAACTTTTAAAAGCTCATAGCCACGCTCTGTTTGGTAAATGTCTTTATTTTCTTCCCAGTATTTTTTCACTTCTTCTTCTGTAGGGTTAAAGGTGATTGTAGATTGGTTTAGAATTTGAATTTTTAGATGGTCTTTGCTGAATATAGCATTACTGATAGTTTGAATTTCCAAAGGGGTAAGTGGAATTTCTAGCAGTGCATCAAGCTTTTGGAGCAAAATTCCTTCGCTTAGTTCTTCTTCAAAGTCTTTTGGGTGCATTTGATTATCTGCTAGCAAGCGTTTATAAATAGTTTCATCAAATTTTCCATTGCTTTGAAAAGTATCCATTGCAGTTAGTGTGTGGATAATTTCTTCTTGACTAACGCGTAAACCTACATCGTGTGCATAATTTAGCATCAAAGCGCGTGAGATTAAGGTGTTTAATGCTTGTTCTTCAATGCCTAGTTTTTTAGCTTGTTCATCATCTAAAGTTCCATTAAAAAGTTGATTATACACATTATAAAGTCTTGCATATTCGCGTTGTAGTCTATCAATACTAATTTGGCGATCACCAACAACTGCTGCTGCACCACTTGCGCTTGAGAAGCTATAAGTTCCCCAGCCAACAAATCCAGCAGCTAAAAATGCAAAGGAACTAATCCAAACGACAACCATTAAATATTTTTTGTGTTTTTGCATAAAACCAATCATTTAAAACTCCAGAATCCTAAATATCTCCAACACAACACCTAAAAATGTTTGCGATTCTACTCAAAAAACCTTTAAAAGCGGTAAATTTTTGACTTCTTATTCTTTAAAAAGCGATGAGAGAATGTCTATATTGTTTTTTGGTGCTTCCTGTGCGTTGTGGTTTGGGCTTTGTTGCGCTCCGTGGTTAATTTCTTTTAATGTGATTTCATAGCCTGTTAGCATTGATGCTAGTCGGATGTTGATTCCGCTTTTGCCAATGGCTTTTGGTTTTTGTTCACTTGTGATGCTAACAATTGCTTTTTTGTCTTCTAGGGCAACGCTAATGACAAGCGCAGGAGATAAAGCGCGTGCAATGTAAATTTCAGGTTGGGTAGAGTATTCTATGCAATCAATGCTTTCATTTTTTAATTCTTTGGAAACTGCATTAATTCTAACGCCTTTTACGCCTACGGTTGCACCTACTGGATCAATTTTTGTGGAATCTGTTTTTAGGGCAACTTTTGCTCTCTCTCCTGGGATTCTAGCAGAATTTACAATTGTAACATCACCATCTTTAATCTCTGGAACTTCTAGTTTTAAAAGTTCTTCAAGCATTTTTGGTGTAGTGCGACTAAGCTCAATCATAATGCCATTTTGGCGGTCAATCCCAACATGCTTTAACACTGCTGAAACAATTTGTCCTACATTAAATTCTTCCCCTTTGATGCGATTCTTTTTAGATAAAATTGCACGGATTTCATCAATTTCAATGTAGGTATTGCCTAAATTATCTGTGCGCACAACATTGCCGCTAACAATTTTTCCAACTTGGGATTTGTATTTATCAAAAAGTTGTGTTTCAATGAGGCGTTGGATTTTAAATTCTAGTTCTTTAAACAGCGCATTAACTGCACTTCTGCTCATATCCTCCAAACTTAACTCATAGCGCAATTCATCTCCCACTTTAATGTCATTATCGTGTTTTTTAGCTTCACTTAGGGGGATTGTATTTTTCGTATCTAGTGCATTAGAGTCTTCACAAACGCTGATAACTTGGTAGAGATGTAGGGTTTTATTTTTTTTATCAATTTCAACATCATAATGGATTGCAGAATCTAAACTTTCTTTGGCGACTTTTATCACCGCATTTTTAACTGTATCTGCTACACTTTCAATAGGAAGCCCTTTTTCATAAGCGATTCCTTCAATAATATCTAGTATTTTTTCCAAAATATATCCTTAAAAATTTTGTGGGTGAAGAATCTTTAGTAATGCTTTGCGCATTCTAATTGAAATTTTCTTTATAAGGGCTTACTTAATGGCATTCTCTTTTAAAAATTACGCAATCTAAAACAATGGGATGTTGAAATTATTTTTTAAGCAAAAAGTCTTTATAATAGCCCATTTTTCTAAAGTTAAAGGTAAAAAATGGATATTAAATTAGCACGCACACACATTAATGAAAAACCAGTAAAAATCACAGCAAAAAAGTTAGAAGAGATGCTAGAGGAAAAGAAATTTGACATTTTTTATTGCGACAAAGAAAACTCCCACAAAGATATGCAAGCCTTGTTAGAATATTTTGAAAAAAAGGGTAGGCGTGCATATTTCAGAGAAGTGCGCTACGGATTGGATGAGGGCGATTATATGTATGAAATCCATATTTTATGAATATGACAAAAAAGCTTTATATTGAAACACTAGGCTGTGCAATGAATGCGCGTGATAGTGCGCATATTATTGCAGAGCTTGAAGAAAAGGAATCCTATCATCTAACAGAAAATCCACAAGAAGCGGATTTGATTTTAATTAACACTTGCTCTGTGCGTGAAAAGCCTGAAAAAAAGCTTTTTTCAGAGATAGGGCAGTATGCAAAGATTAAAAAGCAAAGTGCAAAAATTGGCGTGTGTGGTTGCACAGCAAGCCATTTGGGGGATAAGATTTTAAAGCGTTCTCCTGCAGTGGATTTTGTATTAGGCGCACGCAATGTGTCAAAGATTTCACAAATTATCCACCAAAAGCGTGTGGCTTGGGTGGATATTGATTATGATGATAGCACCTATGTGTTTAGTCAAAATCAACATTCTACACTCAAAGGAATGATTAATATTTCCATTGGCTGTGATAAGAAATGCACCTATTGCATTGTGCCACACACACGTGGAAGTGAGATTTCAATCCCAACAGACTTAATTTTAAAAGAAGCAAGGCGTTTGGTAGATAATGGCACAAAAGAGATTTTGCTACTTGGACAAAATGTCAATAATTATGGTAGGCGTTTTTCAAGCACACATCGTGCGATAAACTTCACGCAACTCCTTAATGAGATTTCTCAAATTAATGGGTTAGAGAGAATCCGCTTTACTTCGCCACACCCTTTGCATATGGACGATGAGTTTATCTTAGAATTTGTACGGAATCCAAAAATTTGTAAGGCTATCCATATGCCCTTACAAAGCGGTTCTACTGAAATTTTGCGCAAAATGAAGCGGGGATATAGCAAGGAATGGTTTTTAAATCGCGTGGAAAAAATGCGCCATTTAATCCCTGAACTTAGCATTGGCACGGATATTATTGTGGGCTTTCCAACAGAGAGTGAAGAGAATTTTTTGGACACTTTAGATGTGCTAGAAAAGGTGCGTTTTGATACGCTGTATAGTTTTATTTATTCTAGTCGTCCGCATACTGAAGCACACCATTGGTTAGAAGAAGAGCAAGTGCATTTGGTGGATGAAGAGATTGCAAAAGAGCGATTAATGCGTCTAAAAGATAGGCATAAAGAGATTTTAGCACAAGATAATGCAATGCAAATTGGAAAAACCCATAAGGTTTTAGTAGAGAGTTATGACGCACAAAATCTGTGGTTAGAGGGACGCAGTGATACCAATAAACTTGTGCGCATAAGAGCGGGTAGGGATCTTGTAGGTGAGCTGTGTGATGTAAGAATCACAGAAGTTAAAGGCGCGCAACTAATGGGCGAATTAGCGTGATAAGTTAGGCTAAAGTGAGAGAAAATTTTAGGGGGCTTAAACACAAGGTTTTAGCAAGAATTTTACCCTTTCTTCTTATTGGAATCCTTCGTGCTTTGGCTACCTTTTTGC
Source organism: Helicobacter sp. (assembly GCF_022770205.1). Taxonomy (GTDB): domain Bacteria; phylum Campylobacterota; class Campylobacteria; order Campylobacterales; family Helicobacteraceae; genus Helicobacter_D. The sequence goes on from NZ_JALEIK010000038.1 coordinate 261,003, forward strand.
GTTTTGAGTTTAGGGTATCTCAAAAGGCACTACAAAAGGTTAGCAATAATGAGCCTTTTTTGGTTGCGTTTTGGCACGGGGAGTTGTTCCTTCAACCCTTTTTGGTTCAAAAATATGGGGATAAAAAGAAGTTTTGGGTGCTAATTAGTAAGCATTTTGATGGGGAGATTATCAGTAGCGTTGTGCGTTATTTTGGCATTGGCGCATTAAGGGGTTCAAGTTCAAAGGGTGGAATTAGGGCGTTGTATCAAGCGATTAAAAAAATAGAAAGTAAAGAATATGTTGTAATAACCCCTGATGGTCCGCGTGGTCCTTATCATAGTGTTGCTGATGGTGTGGTGCTTTTAGCGCAAAAGGCGGGTGTTCCTGTGGTGGTGTCTAGGGTTTTTTATAGCAATGCGTGGGAGCTTAAAAGTTGGGATAGATTTAGAATCCCAAAGCCCTTTAGTAAGGTGGTGTTTGTGTTAAAAGATCCATTTTTTTTAGAAACACTAGAATTAGAAGCTGCTAAGGCATTGGTTAAAGAGAAAATGGAAGAGGATAAATGCGTTTTTTAGCGGTTGGGATTATTCTTTTATGCGTGCTAGTTGGAATCGTTTTTTTCTCACCTTCTTATAAGCTAGGGAGAGAAGCAAATAGGGAGCTAGAAAGGGGGAATTTTAAAGAGGCGCATAGTCTTGCAACACAAGCCTTGCAAAAAGATCCTTATAATCGTCTAGCTTATGGAGTTGAGAGTCAAGCAAAACAGCGTTTAAACATCCAAAAATTCTTAACAGATTCCAAAGAAAATCAAGAAAGTGCATTTAAAGTTTTAAAAGATGGAAGTTTAAGCCCAGAAGAATTTTTGCGATTAGAATGGATGGTAGAGGAGTTTCAAAGGAGCTATCGGATGCTTTTTATTTTAAATCAGCCAAATGATTGGGAAAAGGAGCAGTTGCATCAGTATAAGCAATGGTTTGATAGCTTAAAGAAGCGTTTAGAGGAAGTTAAGCAAGTAAAAAATGCAAAGTGAGAATTTAAGTTTATATTTGCACATTCCTTTTTGTGATAGTAAATGTGGATATTGTGCTTTTAATTCTAAGATTAATAAGAATCATTTGCAGTCCATTTATATGCAAAAGTTAGCTGTGTATTTGCGCGATAAGTTAAAGAATTTACAACAAAAGTGTAAGGTGCAAATTGCTTCAGTGTATATTGGTGGGGGGACGCCAAGTGTTGTGGAATCGCATTTGTATGCAGATGTTTTTAAGGAGTTTTTGCCTTTTTTAGAAAATGGGGCAGAGATTAGCATTGAAGCCAATCCGAACCATTTAAGCCTAGATTGGTTGCGTGCAATGCGAGCTTTTGGCGTGAATCGCTTAAGCCTTGGTGTGCAAAGCTTTAATAGACAAAAGCTTGCTTTTTTGGAGCGAGAACATAGGAATGAAAACACATTTTTAGCCATTGATTATGCACAAAAAGCAGGATTTGAGAATTTAAGTATGGATTTAATCTATGGCACACCTTTGTGCGATGAAGCACTTTTAGAGCAAGAGTTAAAAACTGCCTTAGAACTTCCTTTATCGCACATTTCTGCATACCATTTAAGTTTAGATCCGGGCAGTCGTTTTTATAGGCAAAAGGAGCAAGTGTATGTGGAATCCCAAAAGCGTTTTGAAGGGGAGTTTGGTGGGTTTTTAAGCATTGGGCATTTTATAAAGGCGCATTTAGAGAAATTTTTACATTATGAAGTGAGTAATTATGGAAAAATTTCTACACACAATTTGCATTATTGGAAGGGGGGAGATTATATTGGAATTGGTGCTGGAGCGGTAGGTTGCATTGGGGGTGTGCGCACAAGTATGCCAAAGAGTATTGAGAGATTTTTAGAAGGCTTTAGTGAGCAAAAAGAGATTTTAACGCAAGAGGACAGAGAGTTAGAGCATTTATTTTTAGGGTTTCGTTCCTGTGTGGGTGTGGAGAGAAAAAAGATTCTAAACCAAAAGCATTTAGAGATTCTTTTACAAGAGGGAATCCTATTCCAAAAAGATGAGCGTGTGTTTGCAAAGGATTATTTTTTAGGGGATGAGATTGCGTTATTTCTTAGCTAAAATATGCATCTAAGCGGAAGGAAAAGATGATGTTATCCTTTTCTCTTTCAATGTGAATAGGAAAATTAAAGCGTGCAATTCCGGGCAATGTTTTGGTTAAAATAAGAGCATCTTTAAGCTTGGCAATGTTTTCTAGTTTTCCGCTAATAATGTAGCGTTGTTTGAAATACTTTCCTTCTTGTATGGGGCTTCCATCAGGAACAACGCCGGCATTCTCAAAGATGATTTTAAGTTTTTCTTCAATTTCATTTTGTGTAATTTTGTGTTTAAAATGCTCTAGGCTTTGTGCGTTTTGCTCTTGATAGTCTTGGAGGTTTTTAAGCTCTGCATCTCTTTGCGCTTGGATTTGTTTTTGGACATAAATTTCTTTGCGGTATTTTGCATTGGTTTTGCGAAAAGTATCCAGAGCGGGCTGGATGACGCTTAAGAAAATAATAATTATTAAGAAGAAGTAAAAAACAAAGAAAAAAGTGTTGCGAATCCAATCAATTTGTGCGAAAAATGCTTTCATTGCTCAGTTTCCTCAAGTTTGCTGACAGAAACGAAATTATACCAGCCATTAGGTAGCATATAAAAATCTGCGCGACTTTGGTGAAAAATTGAACGCAAGGGAACTTCTAGTAAGAAAGTGTAGATTTGCTTAGAGGGTGTTGTGCCATAAAGAATGAGTTGGTATTGCTCCATTTGGATTTTATTAAGTGTGATTTGCTCTGGGATTAAATCAAAGAGATTTTCCACACTTTCTTTTAAGAGCATATTTTGGTGTGTGATGTACTCTGTAAATTGCACCTTTTCTTGCTCAACTATTAATTGTTCTTGGAATCCTTTGATCTCTTCTAATAGGATTTTTTGCATTTGGGATGCAGTTTCTGCATTTTTTTGCATATAATGCCCTTGCACTTTTAAAATTGCCACAAATCCTGTAAAAATAAAGAGTGTTAATAGGATATAGCCCCACCAAATGCGTGAAACTTTTCTTAGAAATGTTTTTTTTCCGGGCTGGGTAAAGCTATAATTCATACTTCCCCTCTACTTTCAAACACTTCATAGGAGTCATAACCTAGATTTGCTAGCTCTTGTGCAATATCACAATTAAAAATACTAATTTCAAGCATTGTGATTTGTTCAATTTGTTGCAAAGTTTCTTGTCTGATGTTGTGCGGATTAAAAATCACTATCTCACTGATAAACTCACTATTGTATAAGGGATTGCTGTAAAATTCATTGAGTGCAGATTGTATAAATTTTGCAGTTGTATTCACGCGTGAGAAATCATCTAAATCTTCATTGTTCTCGGTTTCTGTGTGTAGTTTTATGCCATCATCTTCACTATCGCCTTTGAGCATTTCAATGAGCTTTTCATCATTTGCATCATTGTTTAAATCTACCTCTTCAATGTCGCTTAACTCTTCTTGCAAGTCTTTTGTAATATCTTCTTGTTGGATATCATCAACATCTTCGCTTAGGGAATTCCTAACAACTGCAAGCTCTGCGTCAATTTCGCTTTCAAGGACATAATACCCACCAAATAATGCACCACAATTTTTTTTAGTGATTAGCATTGTGATATTAGAGTGTTGGAAGAGCACATAAAGTTTGCAATTCTCTTGAAAAGTATCTTTAGCAAGACGATAAAGGAGCAAAAAAGGTGAGATGATAAAATCTGCTCCTAGTTTTAAAAAACGCTTTTTAGTTTCTGCGATTCCTTCATTAGCAATAAAGACAGACCAGTTATTGTCAAAGCGTTTATAAGTAATTTCAGAGCAATTTACACCAAAGTTTTTAAACTCACTTTCCTTATCAGTGCTTAAAACCCCTTGTATGATAGAGCAAGGAAGGACAGAGGTGTAGGTAAAGGGATTTTTTGCGCGGATTTTTTGGATAAAGCGCACTGCCTGCATAGGAAGCTCGCCGGGGCTTGTGCGAAACTCTTTGCGTTGGCTAGAGATGAGTCTTCCGCTTTTGTAGAAATGTGTTGCAACATTGCAGGTTTTATGATCAATTGCAATGCCAACAATCACGGTTGAAAAAAGTGGGCGGATAAGCCTGCTAAGATTCATAATAACTCCCAAGCTAAACTAGGTGCAATGATAAGCAATTTTGGCTTAAATAACAGACTTTTACGCATAAATTCTAAAAAGCTCTATTTTAGATTCCATATTTTGTCCTTAATGGTGGTGGTGCATATTAGAGTGGTTATGGCTAGGATGAGTTGCGTCAATTTCCATATGTGCTTTATTAGCTATTTGAGGGTTTTGCAGAACTTCTATGCCCATTTGTATCATTAATATCCCAAACACGATGATTGCAAGGGCAGCAAGATTCATTAAGATTTTTCTAAACTTTGGCTTATAAAACGCTGTGTTTGCAAGTAAGCCAAAAAGAAACACAGATGGCAATGTGCCAAGCCCAAAAACTAGCATAATTAGCATTGCTTTTGGAATGCTAGCAAATCCGATTGTGCTAAAAAGGAAGGTATATACAAAGCCACAAGGGAGTAAGCCATTTAACACTCCTAGTAAATACAAGCTAAAAGGCGTTTTAAGGCTTAGGGCTTTTTGGAATCTATTTTGATACCATTTAGAGTTTTGCAGGGAATGTTCCCAATGCTTTAAAAATGTAATTCTTCCAAGCAAGGATAGCCCAGCTAGAATTGTCGCAACCCCAGCAGTTATAAAAAGCACTCCTTGTAGTGTGGCATTAAGATTAAACATATTGCCTAACGCTCCAACAATTGCCCCTAAAAGCACATAAGTAGTAATCCGCCCTAGGCTATAAAGTGTGTGGTAAGCGATGAGTTGCCCCTTTTTTATAATGCTATGGTTTGTTAGCTTGCTGCTATAGGCTAACACGATTCCGCCACACATTCCAATGCAATGTCCAAAACCCCCTAAAAGGGCAATCATAAAAAGTCCAATTAAATCTAAATGTTGCATATTTTCCTTAATTTCTCAAATTAGATTCTATATTTTTTCCCACACACAGCCCTTTGGTGTATCCATTATGGCAATTCCTTTGTTGCGTAGTTCTTCTCTGATTTTATCTGCATTTTGAAAATCTTTTGCTTTTTTAAATTCTAATCTTTTTTCAATTAATTTTTCAATCTCTGTTTTTAAGTCCTCACTTACACCAAGTTTAAAATATTCAAAGCAATCTTTAAGCCCGATTCCTAGCACCCTTCTTACAAGCTCTAAATTCCCATAGATTTGTGGAATCTTATCCTTTTGCTTAGAATCTAATTGCTCATTAGCACTTGTTATAAAATCATCTAGCACGCTTAGGGCTTTTGAAATATTTAAATCATCGTTTAACGCCACCAAAAACGCTGTTTTAAACGCATTATCTAAGGAAGTTGGAATCTTTTTTAAAGAAAGCATAGCAAGGCGTTTTTTTAAGCGATACAAGCGGTCAAGCCGCTTTTTAGACGCTAGCAAATCCTCTTCAGCAAAGTTTAATCCAGCCCTATAATGCGTGCTTAAAAGGTAGAATCGCAAAACTTCTCCGTCATAATTTGCAAGAGCGTCTTTAATAAAAAAGCTATTGCCCAAAGATTTTGCCATTTTTTCGCCATTGATGGTAACAAAGCCATTGTGCATCCAATATTTTGCTAGTGTTTGATTCTCTGCACAGCGCGTTTGACAGGCTTCATTTTCGTGATGGGGAAAGAGTAAATCCGCCCCCCCTCCGTGAATATCAATAGCATAATCCCCTTTAAGTGCTAAATGCTCTTTAATCATCGCACTGCATTCTATGTGCCAGCCCGGACGCCCCTTGCCAAAAGGGGAATCATAGCCTATATCACCGATTCCTTTGTAGCTTTTCCAAAGTGCAAAGTCTTTGCCATCTTGTTTTTGTTCGCTATTTTGCACGCGACTTTGGGATTCTAACTCTGCAATTCTGCCGCTTAAATTGCCATATTCTCTATCTTTGCTAACAGAGAGATACACATCGCCATTTGGCGTTTGGTAGGCGATTTTCTTGTCTAACAAGTTTTGAATCATTGCAAACATTGCTGTAAGATTCTCTGTTGCTTTTGGTTCAATATCAGCGCGCATTACGCCAAGTGCTTGCATTTCATCTAAATAACGCTTGGTGTAAGTTTGCGTGATTTCTTCAAGGGAGCAATTGCTTTGTGTGGCTTTATTAATGATTTTATCATCAATATCAGTGAAATTTTTTGCAAAAATAACTTTATAACCATTTTCTCTTAACACACGGCGGAGCAAATCAAAGACAATCGCACTTCTTGCGTGTCCTAAATGGGAGTCATCATACACGGTTGGTCCGCACACATAAATCCGCACTTCATTGGGAATTATAGATTTAAATTCTACCTTTTCTTTTTTGTGGCTATCATAGATTTTCATCATTTCTCTTTTTTGCAAAAATAAAGTCTAAAGTATAGCAAAATTTAAATTTAGTAACATTTGCTTATAAAATTAAATTAAACATTAAAGCGATAAAATACACAGCCTAAAGGATTTAAAATGATTGCCCTATTAAAGAGTAATGATAGTGATTTTGCAAAAAGTTTTGAAAGACTTTTAATGCGTGGCGCAATGGATATTAGCAATGTAGAAGGGCGTGTTAAAGAATTGCTTAATGCGATTAAAACGCAAGGGAGTAAAGCAGTGATTGCGCAAGTGGAACGCTTTGATAATTGGAATCCAAAAAGCTTTTTGGAGCTTAAAATGACGCAACAAGAAATGGAATGTGCGTACCATCATTTAGATTCCAACTTAAAGCACGCATTAGAGCTTGCATACCAGCGCATTTACGCCTTCCACGCAAAGCAAAAGCCAAAAACTTGGCTAGACTTTGAAGAAAATGGTAACATTTTAGGGCAAAAAGTTACTCCAGTGGAGCGTGCAGGGCTTTATATCCCCGGTGGAAAAGCGGCTTATCCTAGCTCGCTTTTAATGAATGCCATTCCAGCACTTGTAGCAGGAGTTAAAGAAATCGTTGTTTGCACGCCAACCCCAGAGAATAAGCCCAATACACTTTTGCTTGCAGCAATGTATCTTTGTGGGATTAAAGAAGCGTATAAAATCGGCGGGGCAAGTGCGATAGGCACGCTTGCTTATGGAGTTAGTGGAAAAGATGGAATCCAAAAAGTAGATGTGATTACAGGACCAGGGAATATCTATGTGGCGACTGCAAAAAAACTTGTGTTTGGAGAAGTTAATATTGATATGATTGCAGGACCAAGTGAGATTGGAATCTTGCATAGTAAGGGGGGAAATGTGGATTATGTTGCGTGGGACTTGCTCTCACAAGCTGAACACGATGAGATGGCAAGCTCGCTTTTAATCACTACAAATGCAGAGTTTGCAAATGCTGTTGCAAAGCGTATTGATGAGCTTTTAAAAGACTTGCCACGCAAAGACATTGCAGAAAAATCCATTAAGGAGCGTGGTGCAATTATCATCGCCAAAGACTTAGAGGAGGCAGTGGAATTAATGAATAAAATCGCCCCAGAGCATTTAGAAGTGCTTGTGGAGAATCCTTTAGAGATTTTGCCAAAGATTAAGCACGCAGGGGCAATTTTCATCGGCGAAAACACGCCTGAACCCATAGGGGATTATATTGCAGGACCAAATCATACTTTGCCAACAGGTGGCAGTGCGAAGTTTTTCTCTCCGCTATCCACAGAGCATTTTATGAAAAAGAGTTCTATCATTTCTTTTTCAAAACTTGGCATCACACAATTAGGCAGAGAATGTGGAATCCTAGCTCATACAGAAGGGTTAGATGCGCATAAAAATGCAGTCTTAGTGCGATTAAATTTAAACAACAAGGAATAAAAATGGATCATCTTTTAGAAGGTTTGCCGCAAGAAAAATGGATAGATATTATTTTCAATGCTTCGCGTGGGCTTGCAACAAGGGAGCTTACAAAAATGCTAGAAAAACAAGCAGCGATGGAGGTGTTGCTAGAAAAGCGCTTAGGGGAAATGTGGGAAGAGGAACTTGCATATCTCCAAAAGAGTGAAGAATGCTCTGAGGAAATCCATCGCAAAACACAGGATTTAGCCATTATTTCTATGCAAGATATTTTGACGCAAAACGAGTAGTATGCGCATTATTGTTACGCTAATTTTTACTTCATTTTTTAGCGCAATTTGTGGAATCGCATTGCTTTTTGCACCGCCTGAGTGGAAGGCGCAAAAGTTTATTGAGCTTAAAAAAGATGAGTTTTATGTCTTAACACTTCAAGCAGATGCTACACAAAAGACATTGTTTTTTCGCTGGACTTTGTTAAAAAATAAAGGTTTAGTGGTGCATTTAAATTACGATTCTTTTCCCCATCAATTCATTCTTTATCAAGATTATCAGCGTGCTTGCTATGAGATTCCTTTATGGAAGGCAGAGCAGCGTTATTACACAAGAGAGCCGTTTTTTATGCTGTGTTTTAAGGATTATCATCGTGCAAAAAAGATTGCAACGCTGAAGTTTTATATTTATGAAGGAAGCAGGGATTTTAAGATTATAAATGAAAGGAAGGTGTTAAATGGTGGCTTTAACACATATTGAAGCAAAGGTGCAAGAGTTTTTAAAAGAACTAGATTCTCCTTTGGTTTTAAATCTTAGCAAGCATCTCCAAAGGGGTAAAATGCTCCGCTCAAAACTTGCTTTAAACATTGCTGGGGAGAGTGAAGAGAGTGTGCGATTGTGTGCGATTATTGAGATGATACAAAGTGCAAGTTTGCTGCACGATGATGTGATTGATGGCGCAACCACAAGGCGTAATAAACCCTCTATCAATGCGCTTTTTGGTAATAAAAATGCGATTATGTTGGGCGATGTGCTGTATTCTAAAGCATTTAGCGAACTCACTTATTTTGCAAAGGATTATCCACAAATCCCACGCATTGTAGCAAATGCAGTCACTACGCTTGCAATAGGTGAGATGGAAGATGTGGCATTAACAAGTGCATTTAATTTTGATGAGGGAAAATATTTAACAATGATAGAACACAAAACCGCAGCCCTTATTGAAGCCACAGCCTATGCGGCGGCATTTTTAGCAGGCAAAGATAAAAAAGACGCAAAAGGATTCCAAGTTTATGGACGAAGTCTTGGGGTTGCGTTTCAAATTATTGATGATGTGCTAGATATTGTTTCAGATTCTAAAACACTAGGAAAGCCAACCTTAAGTGATTTTAAAGAGGGAAAAACAACGCTACCTTATTTGTATTTGTATCCTACCTTAGATGAAGTAGGAAAGGCACGCTTATGCAATGCCTTTGGTAAAGATTTAGAAAAAGAGGAACAAGAGTGGATTTTGACGCAATTGCAAGCAAGTGGTGCGGTTCAAAAGAGTCTAGAGCTTGCAAGGCATTTTGGCAAAATGGGTGTTGAAGCAATTGCTAATCAATCTTGTGATACACTCATTGAAATTATGCACGCAATGATAGAGCGAGATTTTTAGTAAGATTGTTAGGCGGAAGTATGGAATATTATCTTTTAAGTTATTCTCATAAAAATACGGATATTAGCACGCGTGAGAAGTTGAGTTTAGATACAAAAAACCCAAAAACTGCAAAGTTTTTAAAAGATTTAGTGGAAAATAAGTGCATTACAGAAGCAGTGATTTTATCCACTTGTAATCGCATAGAATTTATTTTAAATGTCCAAAATACGCAACAAGCAGAAGCATTTTTATTAGAGAAGTTAAGTGTTTTATCTGGGATTGCAATAGAGAGCTTAAAGAAGCGCGCAGATAGCTATGAAAATCTAAGTGCTATCCATCATCTCTTTAGTGTGGCAAGTTCATTGGATAGTCTAGTTGTAGGAGAAACACAAATTGCAGGGCAGCTTAAAAATGCGTTTAAATTTTCTTATGAAATTGGCTGTTGCGGGTTGTATCTTTCGCGTGCGATGCATTATGCTTTTCGGTGTGCTGCAAGTGTGAGAAATTCTACAAGCATTTCACAAAATTCTGTGTCTGTGGCAAGCACAGCAGTAGCAAAGGCAAAGGCTATTTTAGGCAGTCTTGATGGTAAAGAAGCATTAGTGATTGGGGCTGGGGAGATGAGTGCGATTTGTGCAAAACATCTAGTGAGCGCAAATTGTGCAGTGGTTTTAATGAATCGTGATTTGCAAAATGCAGAAAATGTTTGCAAGAGTGTGCTTGAAGTCAATCCGTATGCTAAGATTAGGGCGGAGAGTTTTAAAGATGTGGGCAAATACATCAATACGATTTCGCTTCTCTTTAGTGCCACAGGTGCTCCCCACACAATTATCACTGCAGATATGGTGGAGCAAAAAGATTCCAAGCGTTATTGGTTTGATTTAGCAATGCCGCGTGATATTGCGCCTAATATTGCTAAAGAGCATAGGAATGTGCAAATTTTTGCTGTGGATGATTTAGAAGATATTGTGCGCAAAAATCTAGCCTTAAGAGAGGAGCAGGCACGCATTGCTTATGGAATTGTAGGGCGTTCTACGCAAGAGTTTTTTAGTTGGTTGCAAACACTAAATGTGGAGCCGCTTATTAAAACTATCCGCACTCTAGCAAAAGATTCCGCTTTAAAAGAGTTGCAAAAAGGAATCACTAAGGGTTATTTGCCAAAAGATTATGAAAAGAATATTGAAAAGACTTTGCATAATGCTTTTAATGTGTTTTTGCACGATTTAACATTGAATTTAAAATCTGTGGCAAACACTCCAAAGGCTGATAGTGTTGTTGAGAGTTTGCGTTTTTTATTTGGTTGGGATTCTGAAGATAAAATGTTAGAATCCTATAAATGCGAATACGCACAAGATAAAGCCCTATCTTAAGCTTAAGGAAAACTATGCGATTTTCAAAAATCTTTATTCCCACCTTTAAAGAAGCCCCAAAAGATGTGGTGTTAAAAAGCCACGAATATTTAGTGCGTGGTGGATTTATTCAGCAAATTGGAAGTGGGATTTATCATTTTTTGCCGCTTGGAAAGCGCGTTTTGGATAAAATTAAAAGCATTGTGAAAGAGGAAATGGACAAAGCTGGAGCAAATGAAGTGGCTTTAGGCTTTGTAACGCCTGCTAGCCTTTGGCAAAAGAGTGGGCGCTATCAGCGTTATGGCAAGGAATTATTGCGCTTTAATGACAGAAAAGATAATGCCTTTGTGCTAGGTCCAACGCACGAAGAATCCGTTACAGAGCTTGTTAGAGCAAATGTTAAGAGTTACAAGCAATTGCCCTTGCATCTCTATCAAATGAATATTAAATTCCGTGATGAAATGCGCCCACGCTTTGGGCTTATGCGTGCGCGTGAGTTTATTATGAAAGATGGATATAGTTTTCATTCTAGTTTTGAAGATTTAAAGCGTGAATTTGATTTGATGGAACAAACTTATAGCAAGATTTTTTCAAGGCTTGGATTAGATTTTCGTGCTGTGTTTGCAGATAGTGGTGCCATTGGTGGAAGTGGAAGCAAAGAATTTATGGTGCTTGCAAAGAGTGGCGAGGATACGATTTGCGTGTGTGATACTTGTCAATATGGAGCAAATTTAGAAGCAGCAACGCGCAAGCAAGTGATGCCAAGCACTGATGCGCCACAAGCAGAATTTGCTAAGTTTCATACACCGGGCATTACAAGTATAGAAGCTCTAGCAGATTTTTTTAAAATCACTCCGTTTTGGACATTAAAGGCAGTGGTAAAAAGAGCGATTTTTGATGAAGGAAGAAGTGCATTGGTGTATTTTTTCTTGCGTGGAAGTGATGTGCTAAACCCAATAAAGGCTCTAAATGCCATTGTAGGAGCAAATGAATTGGTAGAAGCTAGCCAAGAAGAGATTAAGGAAGTGGGATTGATTCCGGGCTTTATTGGTCCTTTTGCGTTGCGGAATCTCACAAATAGTCCTTACATTTACTTTGATAAAGAATTGCAAGATGCAAAGAGTCTGATTTGTGGAGCAAATGCGTTAGATTATCACTTTGTGGGTGTGGATTTAAGCACTTTTGAAGGCTTGGAGTATAAAGATTTAATAGAAGTGCAAGTGGGGGATTTATGCCCTGTGTGCGGAGTGAGTAAGGGGGGGGAGTTGTATTTTACTAAAGGCATTGAGGTGGGGCATATTTTTCAGCTAGGTACAAAGTATTCTAGTGTGATGGACGCAACATTTTTAGATGAAATGGGTAAGGCGCAACCCTTTGTTATGGGCTGTTATGGGATTGGAATCTCAAGGCTTCTCTCGGCTATCATTGAACAGCATCACGATGAAAAGGGAATGCTTTGGACGCAAGCAACAACGCCTTTTAGCGTGGATATTATGGTATCAAATATTAAAGATTCCGCGCAATTAGAAATGGGTGAAAAAATTTATACAGCCCTAAGTGCAGAAGGGATTGAATGCTTGCTTGATGATAGGGGGGAACGCTATGGGGCAAAGATTGCAGACTTTGAATTAATCGGCTTGCCTTTTGGAATTATTGTTGGAAAAGGACTTGAAAAAGGTGAGATTGAGTTTGTAAGGCGTAAGGATTTAAGTAAGCAAGTGCTAAAGGTTTCAGATTTTAGGGCACTTATTGCAGGGCTTAAAGAATGGATTAGCAAATGCCATTAATTCTAGGCTTTTTATATCTTTTCTTAGAAGTGCTTGCAAGCTATGAGGTTATTGGAATTATTGGCGTTTTAGGTTTTGTGCTAGAGATTATTGTTACAGCGTTTTTTGGATTCTTTATTTTGGTCAATTTTCGTTTATTTTTAGGCGATGCTCTAATGCGTGTTAGAGATAGGCAGTTAAGTTATGAAGCCTTTGTGGGTTCAAATCTTTTTAGAATTTTAGGGGCAATTTTATTAATTTTGCCCGGAGCTTTGACAGATATTATTGGAATCTTAATGCAGTTTAGCGCAATTGGTTTTTTATTTGTTAAGCCTTTTGTTAGAACAATGGAATCCAATGCTTCAAGCAATCAAGAGTTTAGGAGAAGTGAAATTATAGATGTGGAAGTGGTTGAAAAGGATAAAAAATAATGCAAAAACTCACCATTGGCACGCGTGGAAGTGTGCTTGCACTTTGGCAGGCAAATCATATCAAAAGCCTTTTAAAAGCGCAGTATCCAAAACTTGAAGTGGAGTTACGAATTGTTAAAACAAAGGGGGATAAGATTTTAGATGTTCCCTTAGCTAAGATTGGTGGCAAGGGGCTTTTTACAAAAGAACTTGAAATGCTATTGTTAAATGGAAGCATAGATGTAGCAGTGCATAGCTTAAAGGATGTCCCTGTGGAGCTTGTAGAAGGACTTGAGCTTGTAGCAATGACAAGGCGCGAAGATGTGCGCGATAGTTTTTTAAGTTTTCAATATGCAAGTTTGGAATCTTTGCCAAAGGGGGCTAGAGTTGGCACAACTTCGCTTAGGCGTGCAATGCAGATTAATGTTTTAAGGAATGATTTGGATTGTCAAAGTTTGCGTGGAAATGTCCAAACACGCTTGCAACGCCTTGAAAATGGAGAATTTGATGCGATTATCCTAGCGCAAGCAGGAGTGAATCGCTTGGAATTAAAAGGGATTCCTTATATCACTCCGCTTGATTTTATGATTCCAGCAATGGGGCAGGCGGCACTTGGGATTGAATGCAGACGGGATAGTGAGTGTGTAGGATTTTTAAGTTTTTTAAATGATAAAAATGCAGTGTTTGAAACACATTGTGAAAGGGCTTTTGTGCGCGCATTAAATGGTGGCTGCCAAGTTCCTATTGGGGTTAATGCGCAATTTGAAAATGGAAATTTAAAGGTGCGTGCAATTTTAGGATTGCCCGATGGGAGCGAAGTCTTGCGTGAGCATTTAGAGGCTAAGGTGTCTGATGTTAAAGATTGTGAAGACATTGGAATGGGTTTAGCAAAATCTTTTTTAAAGCAAGGGGCAGAGAGGATTCTACAAAAAGTGCAAAACTGGAAGTTTTAATGGAGGGATTTACTAGGATTATCCTAGTAAAAACTTAGAGTCTTTTTGGATTAAGATTCCATTTTTTTCTTGTGCTTACTAAAGTTAAAGTTCTTTTTTGCAAAATTGTGAAAGTTGCTGTAACTTGTCTTTATGTTGTATTCTTCTTGTAAAAATCCATAAATATTTCTTAAAGAAGTCCCTAGCTTTAACATATAACTAATTTGTTCAGTGTATTGGTGCAGTTCACTTTTGTTGAGTGATTTTTTTTCTAAATAGCTTAAAATTTTCTTTTCTGTTGCTTTGTCCATTTGAAATCCTTGTAAAGATTAAGTTTATTTATCTTGTGTAAAAACACGATTCAGTTAGGCAATTATATTATTATTTCTTTATAATTTTTTTAAACATTTTACAAAAATAAAATATTAATATTTTTAGTATTTTCTTTTTATCTTTTTTTGTATAGAATAGCATTGCAATTTTATTTTGTCATTTTGCAATTCTTATATTCTTATTGTGCGGAGTATAGCGCAGTCTGGCTAGCGCACACCCTTGGGGTGGGTGAGGTCGTGGGTTCAAATCCCGCTACTCCGACCATTAACACTTACTAACTTACAATTTAATAAGCTAATATCATTGGCTTTAGGTTGCCAAGTCCTAAAGGTATAAATAACCTTTTAAGAAAGTTTTTGTTATATTTCTGCGTTTTTGCGCTAAATTTTAGTGGTTTATCCCTAGAAAGTGCGTCTATGGAATGGAGATTTATTATGAATGAAGCAAAATCAATTTGGATGGATGGAAAATTGATTCCTTGGAGGGAAGCAAAGGTGCATATTTTAACCCATACCTTACATTATGGAAATGGCGTTTTTGAAGGCGCTAGAGCTTATAAGACAGGTAAGGGAATGGCAATTTTTCGCTTAAAAGAGCATACAAAGCGACTTTTAAATTCTGCAAAAATTGTAGCGATTGATGTGCCTTATACGCAAGAGGAATTAGAAAAGGCGCAAATTGAAGTTTTAAGGGATAATGCTTTTAGTAGCAATGCTTATTTGCGTCCTTTAATTTATCTAGGCTATGGTGTGATGGGCGTGTATCACAAAAAAGCTCCGGTTAATGTAGCCATTGCTGCTTGGGAATGGGGTGCATATTTAGGTGATGAAGGCTTGGAAAAAGGGATTTGCGTTAAGACTTCTTCTTTTGTTAGAAATTCTACAAAATCTCTTTTTGGTAAAGCAAAGGCTACTGGGAATTATTTAAACTCGCAAATGGCAAAATTTGAAGCGATTGAATGCGGATATGAAGAAGCCTTGCTTTTAGATGATAGTGGAATGGTAGCAGAGGGAAGTGGGGAGTGCTTTTTTATTGTGCGTGATGGTGTGATTATAACGCCCCCAAGTGATAGTGCACTAGAGTCGATTACGCAGCATTCTGTAATCACCATTGCAAAAGATCTTGGTTACCAAGTGGAGCGGCGTAATATCACGCGCGATGAAGTGTATATTGCTGATGAAGCGTTTTTTACAGGAACTGCCGCAGAGGTTACACCTATTAGAGAGCTTGATGCGCGTGTTATTGGAAATGGTAAGCGTGGAGAAATTACGCATCAATTACAAAATGCTTATTTTGATGTTGTGCAAGGACGGAATCCAAAGTATGCACACTGGCTAACTTATATTAATTAAAAGGAATCTTTTATGCCAATTGATTTAAACGAACATTTAAGACGCAAGAATAAAGGTTATACTCCTGATGAAAATAGAAACAATGGCAATCCTAACCCAAATCCAAATCGCGGGTTTCAATCCCCTAAAATGCCAAATTTTACAATGCCAAGTGGCAAGAAAATGGCTGGAGTTTATGTTGTTATTATTTTGGCTGTTTTATTTTTCTTGCTTAAGCCCTTTACAATCATTAATAGTGGTGAAGTAGGGGTTAAAATTACAACAGGGGAGTTTGATCCGATACCTTTGCAGCCTGGAATCCATTTTTTTATTCCCGGAATCCAAAAAATCATTGCTGTGAATACAAAGGTTAGGATTGCTGAATTTACTAGCGGTGAGACATTGAATTTGCGTGCTCGTGATGAGGGGAGCTTGAGAAATCAAGCCATTAGTGTGCTTGATTCTAGAGGTTTGTCTGTGTCTGTGGAGCTTGCAGTGCAGTATCGCCTAGATCCTTTAAGTGTCCCACAAACCATTGCAACTTGGGGACAGAATTGGGAAGAGAGGATTATTACTCCTGTAATTAGAGAGATTGTGCGCAATGTTGTAGGAAGCTTTCCAGCTGAAGAGTTGCCAACTAAGCGCAATGAAATTGCAACTTTAATTGATGAGCGTTTTAGAGAAAACATTAATGGTCTTGAAAATCGTCCTGTGGAGCTTGTATCTATTCAGTTAACAGAGATTGTTTTGCCCCTTGCGATAAAAGAGCAAATTGAGCGCGTGCAAGTAGCACGCCAAGAGGCAGAACGAGCAAGATATGAAGTGGAGCGTGCTAAGCAAGAGGCGGAGAAAAAAGCAGCCCTTGCAAAAGGGGTTGCTGATGCAACAATTATTGAGGCAGATGCGCAAGCAAAGGCTAACCGACTAATTAGCCAAAGTTTAAATAGTCCCTTGCTGCAATTGCGTCAAATTGAAGTGCAAGGCAAATTTAATGAAGCCTTACAAAATAATCGCGATGCTAAGATATTCTTAACACCCGGTGGTGCGACTCCTAATATTTGGTTGGATTCTAAAGATGCTCAGCGTGCAAGTTCCATCCAAAATTAAGGATTGTAGTGCAAGCAATTTTAGAGCAGATTTTATGGGAGAAATGCGGGGGATTGATTCCAGCTATTGCGCAGGATTACCAAACGCAAGAAGTTTTAATGCTAGGCTTTATGGATAAAGAAGCTTTAGAGTTAAGTTTAAAGAGTGGTTTTGTGCATTATTTTTCGCGCTCTAAAGGGCGCATTTGGAAGAAGGGTGAGCAAAGCGGACACACGCAAAAAATCCATACAATTGCACTTGATTGCGATAAGGATTCCATTTTAATCGGTATAGAGCAAATTGGCGTGGCTTGCCACACAGGGAAAAAGAGTTGCTTTTTTAATACAATCAACATAAAAGAAGGTAAATTGGATTCTAATATGGAATCTAAAAGGGATATGCGTGCGATTTATGGGGCAGTAGATGTGCTATATCATACCTTACTAGAGCGTAAATGCAGTGATCCTAAGACTTCTTACACAGCAAAGCTTTATCAAAAAGGTGAGAATACCATTGCGAAAAAAATTGTAGAAGAAGCTTCTGAATTAGGATTTGCTATCAAGGATGGTGTGCGCGAAGAGATAATCTATGAAGCAGCGGATTTGCTTTATCACTCTCTTGTGGGTTTAGCTTATAAGGACATATCTCCAGATTTGATTAAGCAAGAGATTTTAAGGCGTTTTGGGTTAAGTGGCATTGATGAGAAGAATGCAAGAGAAGAGTAAGCGCAGAAATGGACGGATTAAAAGGATATTTATTAAGACTCCTAGATGTTGAGCGTTTTTTTGCGCTCACAGATTATTTGGTATTAATAAGCCTTTTTTTAATCATTCTTTTAATGTTTTTATTAAGCATTGCATTACGCAAATATGCTATTCCCTTTGTGATATTGTTTTTGTCTAGTGGGGGATTGATTCTTGTGTCGCCTTTTATCTATCAATGGATTATGGAATCGTATTTGAAGAAAATAGAATTTACTCTTACACACAATGCGAGCTTGCAATATGATGCTGTGTATTTTGTGGAAGGTAGCCTTAAAAATCTAGGGTATTTAGACTTTAGGGGCTGTGTGGTGGAAGTAAATTTCATTCCAAAGGGTTTAAAACAGCTCCAACGCATAAAATACAAAATAAAACCTAGATATTTACACACAGAGATTTATAAAACTCCTTTAAAAAAGCAAGAATCTATGGATTTTAAGTTTGTCATTCCCTCGCCTAATCCTGCATTGAATTTTGATTTAAACACAAAGGGTGCGTGTTATTAAAATGAAAATTGCAATCAGCATTGGTGATCCAAATGGTGTGGGTTTAGAGATTTTATTAAAAAGCCATAAAAAAATCTGTAAATTTTGTAATCCTGTGTATTGTGTGGATAAGGGTTTGCTAAAAAGGGCAGCTAGGATTTTAAACCTTAAACTTCCAAAAGATTTAAAATGTATTTCTCTTGAAAGAAGGATTCCTAAGATTGTCCCGGGAGACATTAATAAGGAAAGTGGGGCGTATGCTTATGCGAGTTTTTTACAGGCTTTAAATTTAACATTGGAAGGGAAAACGAAAGCATTGGTAACTTTGCCCATTCACAAAAAAGCGTGGCAACTTGCTGGGATTTCCTATGTTGGGCATACAGAAGCTTTAAGAGAAGTTTGTAAATTTGACAAATTAGAATCTAAAAAGTTGGAATCCAAAAAGAGATTCCAAAGTCAAAAAGCCATTATGATGTTAGGTTCTCCAAAGCTTTATATTGCGCTCTTTAGCGATCATATTCCCTTAAAAGAAGTGCCGTTGCTCATTAACTTAGAATCCCTAAAGGAGTTTTTATTAAATCTTGCTCCACATATTTTAAAAACACCTTGTGGAGTGCTTGGGTTAAATCCACACGCTGGGGATTTTGGCGTTTTGGGTGATGAAGATGTTGTGATTAAAGAAGCAATAAAGCTTGCTAATGCAAGTTTGGGCAAGGAAGTCTTTATTGGACCACTTGTGCCTGATACTGC
Source organism: Helicobacter sp. (assembly GCF_022770205.1). Classification (GTDB taxonomy): domain Bacteria; phylum Campylobacterota; class Campylobacteria; order Campylobacterales; family Helicobacteraceae; genus Helicobacter_D. The sequence continues at coordinate 279,709 of NZ_JALEIK010000038.1, forward strand.
TTTTATTGGTAAGCATTTGCGCTATTATGTGGCGATGTATCACGACCAAGGATTGATTCCGCTAAAAACTTTGTATTTTAAAGAGAGTATTAATATTACACTTAATCTCCCTATTATTCGCACTTCAGTAGATCACGGCACGGCTTTTGATATTGCTTATAAAAATAAGGCGGAATCTAAAAGTTATGTTAATGCAATTAAAGAAGCAATTTTGCGTGTCAAGTCGCAAGCATTAGTGCGCTAAGTTCTCTTTATATTTTATATTAATTTAAGCTAGGGTTTTAAAAGTAAGATGTTTGGTTAATTTATTTTTAATTAAAAGAAAAGTTGTCAAAAAATGCTATAATTTGCGCTATCTTAACATTTCAAGGAATACCTTGCCAAGAGATGCACAATTTGATCCAACCACAGAAATACTAGAGAAAATTCAAGAACCTATCCGCTACCGCGTGATTTTATTAAATGATAATTATACGACGCAAGAATTTGTGATGGAAGTGTTGCAGATTATTTTTCATAAAAATTTTGAAGAATCGCTCAATTTAATGCTACAAATTCACCACAATGGACAGGGCATTTGCGGAATCTATCCTTATGATATTGCAGAGATTAAGGCAGCCCAAGTGCGTAAGATGGCAAAAGAGAAACAATATCCCTTGCGTGCAATTTTAGAAAAAATATAAGAGAATTAGAATGTTTGAAATTAGTAAAGAATTAAATGTTGTTTTACAAAATGCGCAAAAAGAAGCAAAAAATAAAGGACACGAATATTTAACGCTAGAACATATTTTCTATGCGCTTTTAGAAAATAAAAAGATTACCAAAGTCTTGCAGGAGTGTGGAGGTAATGTAGAGATTATGAAAAAGCAAGTGGAGCGGTATTTAAAGCAGTTTTTGCAGTCCTATCCTGAGCGTCAAAAAGAGGGTTTTATGCCTCAAGAAACGCTAGCTGTTACGCGTGTGATTGAAATAATGATAGGGCATGTGAAAGGCTCACAGCGCAGACAAGCACAAGTGAGTGATTTGCTAGCGGCAATTTTAGAAGAAGAAAAGGCGTTTTGCGCACAGATTTTAAGCGCACAAGGCATCACACGCCTAAATGTTTTAGAATACATTACTGAAAATCAAGAGAATTTTAATGGCGAGCCTTATAAGGGTGTAAAAGATGCAACAAAGGAAAGCGGAGAGAAAAAGGAATCCGCATTAGAAAATTATTGCACAAACCTTACGCAAATGGCAAGAGAAGGGAAGATTGATCCGGTTGTGGGTAGGGAAGTGGAGATTCGCCGTTGCTTTGAAGTGTTGCTTAGAAAAAAGAAAAATAATCCCCTTTTAGTAGGAGAACCCGGAGTTGGAAAAACGGCTGTTGCTGAAGGGTTAGCCTTGCAAATAATTGCTAGCCCTTTAGAAAAGACAGAAATGTATATGCTAAATATGGGTGCGCTTGTTGCTGGGACAAAATACAGAGGAGATTTTGAAAAGCGCATAAAGGCACTCACAGATGAGGTGTTAGAGCTTGGGAATGTGATTTTATTTATTGATGAGATCCATATGTTAATTGGTGCAGGTGCTACAAATAGCGGCAGTATGGATGCTAGCAATTTATTAAAGCCGATGCTTGGGAATGGGAAGTTGCGTTGTATTGGTGCTAGCACTTATGCAGAGTATCGTTCCTTTTTGGATAAGGATAAGGCACTCTCGCGCCGTTTTGCAAAGATTGAAGTCAAAGAGCCTAGCAGAGAGGAGAGCATTTTAATTTTAGAAGGGATAAAAAAACATTATGAAAAACACCATAATGTGAGTTATTCTAGCGAAGCGATTCAAACTATTGTGGATTTATCCATACGCCATTTACACGATAGATTTTTGCCAGATAAGGCAATTGATGTCTTAGATGAAGTGGGTGCGAGTTATAAATTAGAGGGTAAAAGCGGCAAGGTTAGTTTGCAAAGCATTAAAAAAATGATAGCAACAATGGCTAGGATTCCAGAAATTGAAGCCACAAAAGATGACAAAAATTTGCTTAAAAATCTTCAGAAGCGTTTAAAAAGTAGAATCTTTGGGCAAGATAGTGCAATTGTTGAGGTTGTGAGTGCATTAAAACGCAATAAAGCGGGGCTTGGCACTCCAAATAAGCCTATTGGTTCTTTTCTCTTTAGTGGTCCTAGTGGAGTTGGGAAAACAGAGCTTGCAAAAGAGCTTGCAAAGGCATTGAACATTAACTTTGAACGCCTTGATATGAGTGAGTATATGGAGCGCATTTCAAGCTCACAATTAATCGGTGCAGCAGCAGGATATGTAGGCTATGAAAAAGGTGGAATCCTAACAGAGATGATTAAGAAAAATCCATACACTTTACTGCTTTTAGATGAGGTAGAAAAGGCGCATCCTGATGTGTTCAATGTGTTTTTGCAAGTGATGGATTATGGAAAGCTTACGGATAATAATGGGGAGAGTGTGGATTTTTCATCGGTGGTTTTGATTCTAACTTCTAATGTGGGTTCTAAGGAAGCCCCTGTGCTTGGGTTTAAACAAGATGCAAATTTACGCTTTTCTAGTGCGATTAAGGATTATTTTTCTCCAGAATTTAGGAATCGCCTTGATGCAATCATTGCTTTTAATCCGCTCTCACACAAAGAGATTCTAAAAATTGTGGATAAAAATATTGCAGATTTAAATGCACAAATTGTAGAAAAAGGTGTGGAAGTTATTTTAGAAAAAAGTGCAAAAGAATATTTAGCAAAAGTTGGATTTGATTTAGAACTTGGGGCGCGTCCGCTTGGATTAGTGATTCAAAAAGAGATTAAAAATGCTTTGAGTGATGCAATGCTTTTTGGGGAGTTAAGTAAGGGGGGAGCAGTGCAGTTTGCTTGCGTTAAAGAGAAATTAACGCATAAATTTTTGCCAAAAAAGTTGGAATCTAAAATCAAACCTAGCACTACAAAAAAGCCAAAAAAGGCTAAAAATGCCTAAAAGTTGGAATCCAAATTTACAATGGGATATGGAGAGTTGCATCGCTGGAGTGTATCGTAAAAGCGGATATATCCACGGAATTAAAGAAGTGGAAGCAAAAAGTTTAGATGCCTTTGTGGGTGTGCAAAAAGAAATTCAGTTATTGTGCGCTAATACGGAATCTTTTTTGGTGCAGAGTTTAGGGGTTAATGTTTTATTATGGGGGGCTAGAGGAAGTGGAAAAAGCTCACTTGTTAAAGCCTTACTTTTAAGGTATGCTGCTAAGGGATTAAGGCTTTTGCAAGTGGATAAAGAGGATTTGGAGATTTTACCAGAAGTGTTTGATGCTTTAAGGGAAAAGCCTTATAAGTTCATTATTTTTTGCGATGATTTGAGTTTTGAAATCAATGAAAACTATAAGGGTTTAAAAAGTGTATTAGAAGGCAGTTTAGAGGAATTACCCAAAAACATTAGAATCTATGCAACAAGCAATAGAAGGCATTTGCTCCCAGAATTTAATGATGAAAATGAAATTTTTGGTTATGAAGGCAATGAAGATAAGATTGCCTTAAGCGATAGATTTCCCTTGTGTATTGGCTTTTATGCGCAAGGGAGTAAGGAATATTTAGAAGTGCTAAAGGGTTATTTTAATGCTGAACAATTGCCTAAAAATTGGGAGAGAATTTGTCAAAAAGCGACACAATATGCCACGCAAAAAGGCTCACGCAATCCGCGCACAGCAGCGCATTTTTACGCATTGTATCAAAGCAATTTGTGGGAATTATTATAAGGAATGCAAATGATTAAAAAATGTTTATTTCCCGCAGCAGGTTATGGGACGCGCTTTTTGCCAGCAACAAAGGCAATGCCAAAGGAAATGCTGCCCATTGTCAATAAACCGCTCATCCAATATGGTGTAGAGGAAGCAATGGAGGCGGGAATTTATAAGATGGCAATTGTTACAGGGCGTGGAAAAAGGGCTTTGGAGGATCATTTTGATATTAGCTATGAGCTAGAGAGTCAAATTAAAGGCACAAATAAAGAAAGCTATTTAAAGGATATTCGCCATATTTTAGAGGCTTGTAGTTTCTCTTACACGCGCCAAATGGAGATGAAAGGCTTAGGGCACGCAATTTTATGTGGGGAAACACTCATTGGCAATGAGCCTTTTGCGGTGGTTTTAAGTGATGATTTGTGTGAAAATACAGAACTTGGTGTGTTAAGTCAGATGTGTAAAATCTATGAAAAATACCGCTGTTCTATTGTGGCAGTAGAGGAAGTGGAGAGGGAGGAGGTGAGTAAATATGGTGTGATTGCTGGGCGTGTGATTGATAAGAATGTTTTTATGGTGGATAATATGATTGAAAAGCCCTCACAAGACAAAGCTCCAAGTAATTTAGCAATTATTGGGCGTTATATTTTAACGCCGGATATTTTTGAAATTTTGCACCATACAGCACCGGGCAAAAATGGCGAGATTCAAATTACAGATGCACTTTTAGAGCAATGCAAAAAAGGAATGGTGCTCGCTTATAAATTTATAGGCAAGCGTTATGATTGTGGAAGTGTAGATGGTTTTGTGCAAGCAACAAATGTTTTTTATGAAAAATTCTTAAAAGGTGAAATGCACTAATGTATGATCTTACCTTCCATCTTTTTGTTTTTTTGTTCATTAGCCTTTTAATGCTCCCTTTTTTTTTACTCACAATTGTGTTTGTTGTTTATGCGCGTATTCAAGCTTATTTAGAAGAACTTAAAGGGCGAGAGCAAAAGTTTAAAAACATTGATTATTTAATCGCAATCTTTCAGGATGAAAAATCTGATTCTAGTTTGTTAGAGGAGGCACTAAATGCCTTTAATGAGCATTTTATGCGTTTTGGTAGTGCGAGTAAAGATAGCAAGGAGTATCAAGGTTGCATTGATTTTATTGCTGCGTTTTCAAAGTGTGCCAATATGCACATTGATGATGTTGTGCGCCACAGAGAGATTTTTGTCAAGGAAAATCCAAATTATAAGAAAGAAATTGAAACAGTTATTGGTTCAGCACTTAAGAATCGTGAGGATAAAGCGAAAAAATAATGTTAAAAAAGTGATAGACGCTAAGAAAAGAATTAAAAGGAGCAAAGGTGGATTATCTAGCATTACAAGGTGGTGTGCGTCTAAATGGTGCGATTACTATTGCCGGAGCAAAAAATTCTGCATTGCCACTGATTGCCCTAACACTGCTTTCAAAAAATAAAGTCAGTTTGCAGAATCTTCCTGATGTGGTAGATACTGAAACTTTTTTTACGCTTTTAAGAATGTTAGGATGTTGTGTAGAGCGTTTTGATAAGCATATTGTTAGTGTTGATGTAGCAGGACGCAACAGCACAAAAGCTACTTATGATATTGTGCGTAAAATGCGTGCTTCTATTTTAGTGTTAGGTCCATTGCTTGGAAGATTTGGGCATTGTGCAGTAAGCTTGCCCGGGGGTTGTGCTATTGGAGCTAGACCTGTGGATTTACACATTAAAGCCTTAGAAAAAATGGGTGCTACAATCCATATTGAAGGTGGATATATTGTTGCAAGTGCAAAAGATGGGTTAAAGGGAGCAGTGATTAATTTTGATAAGATTACCGTAACTGGCACGGAAAATATCCTAATGGCAGCGGCAATGGCAAAGGGTAGGACTACGCTTATGAATGCTGCAAAAGAGCCTGAAGTTGTGCAACTCTGTGAGGTGCTGCGTGATAGTGGTGTAGAGATTAGTGGCATTGGAAGTGATAGGATTGAGATTTTTGGGACAGATAGGGAGGGCTTGGTATTGCCAAGTGTGATTGATGTGATTGCTGATAGGATTGAAGCGGGGACTTATTTGTGTGCTGGAGCGATTACAAATTCACAAATCACGCTACACGGAGTAAATGCAAGCCATTTGAGTGCCGTGATTGCAAGATTGGAGGAAATTGGATTTAAACTCACTTATAGTCAAGATTCCATTACCATTTACCCTGCTAAAAAACGCAATGCCTTTTCTCTATCAACAACAGAATATCCGGGCTTTCCAACAGATATGCAAGCGCAATTTATGGCATTGGCAACACAATGTGAGGGGAGCAGTATCATCCAAGAGCGTTTGTTTGAAAATCGTTTTATGCATGTAAATGAACTACAAAGAATGGGTGCAAACATTAGCTTGCGCGGAAACACAGCAACAATTAATGGTGCAAGTGCGCTAATTGGTGCAGATGTGATGGCAACAGATTTGCGCGCTTCTAGTGCTTTGGTGCTTGCAGCCCTTGTTGCAAAAGGGGAGAGTAGAATCCATCGCATTTATCATTTAGATCGCGGTTATGAAGTTTTAGAAGACAAGCTTACAAAACTTGGCGCAAATATTGTGCGTGCAAAAGAGTAGGGAGCATAGGAAGTAATGGATATTCCGCATATTCCTGTGTTGCTAGAGCAGGTTTTGGATTCCTTTAATGCAGCTAGGATTGCAAAAGGTGGAATCCTGCTTGATTGCACACTAGGTTTTGGTGGGCATACGCAGGCACTCTTAGAAGCTTATCCAAACTTAGAGATTATAGGGATTGATCAAGATAGCGATGCGCTAGCCTTTGCCAAAAAGCGTTTAAGTGCTTTTGGTGGGCGTTTTTCTTATCAAAAGGGGCGTTATAGCGTGGTTGTGCGTGAGTTATTAAGTCAGCAAGAGTTGCAAGCAAAAATAGTTGGAATCCTAGCGGATATCGGAGTGTCTTCTGTGCAATTTGATAATAAAGAGCGGGGGTTTTGCTTTGATGCGCCAAATCTTGATATGCGTATGGATAGGGAGCAGCAATTAAGTGCTAAAGAGATTATAAATGGTTATACTTTATGGGAGTTAGAGCAGATTTTTTGGGAGTTTGGAGAGATTAGAGAGTATAAGAAGTTGGCGCATTTGATTGTAGAGAAAAGAAAAAATGCTAAATTTACTAGTGCAAAAGATTTGAGCGTGTTCATTGCAAAGCATTTTAAGCACCCTAAAATTCATCCTGCAACACAAGCTTTTCAAGCCTTAAGAATTGCAGTTAATGATGAGTTGGGTGAGCTAGAGCGATTTTTAAGGGTTTTAGGAAAGATTCCTTTAAGTCAAGGTGCTAGGGTTAGTATTGTTACTTTTCATTCGCTTGAAGATAGGCTAGTTAAGCGAGCTTTTAGAGAGTGGGAGAGGGATTGTGTGTGTGATTGTAATGTGATGCGTTGCATCTGTGGTGGTGGGCATAGGAAGGGAAAAAAACTTTATAAAAAGCCCTTGTGTGCTGATACAAGTGAGCTAAAAAGGAATCCACGCTCACGCAGTGCAAAGCTAAGAAGTTTTGAGTTTGGGGAATAATCAATGGAATCTTATGAGGATTTGCGCTTAGAAAAAAAGGATAAGATTCTAAAACTTAGCTTTTTTGAGCGTTTGCTTAAAAGAGATAATCGTATCTCAGAGCAGAATTTAGATTTTTTAGAAGAGCGTTATCAACAAAGCGATTCCACATTGCAAAATCCACTCCAAGATATTAACAAAAATAGCAGACATTTGCAGACATCTTTACAGGAGGAAAATGCGCAAATGTTAATCCATACAGGCTTAAATGTGGAGGAGCGTGAGGCGATATTAAAGGGTATGGATTTAAACACAAAAGAGATTCCTTTTAAAATGGTGGTGGTTACATTTTGTTTGATGGCGTTTGTTTTGGTGCTTTTTATCCCTAAGATTTATATGCGTAATAATATCTATTATGCAAGCCGTAACATTATTCAGCTACAAGCGCAAATTGATTCTTTGAGAGAGGAAAATAAACACATTAAAAAACAACTAGAGGATATTAAGTTTAAAAACCTAACACAAGAGTTAGATTTCTAAGGAGAGAGAATGAAAGTTTTAATTTATGGATTTGGTTGGAGTGGAAAAGCGATTTTAGATTTATGTGAGAATATGGGCTGTGTTTGTAGGGTTATAGATGATGCGTTGGATTCTATAATGCTTGATGATGAAAGATTTATGACTTATGCAATGTTGGAGGATAAAATCGTTGCTGGAGATTCCTTTGATGTGTATTGGATAGCAGTGAGTGGGAAGCCTGCAATCACACAAAAGATTAAAAATAAGCTACTATTGTGCGGGGGGGGGGGGGAATATTGTAGAAAACTTAATTTGTGAAAAAGCATTAAACGGATATTATGAAAAATATTTAATGATTATTAAAGAAAAATATAGGAATCCAAAAACCTTTATTGGAAGTTTGTTAGCAAAAGAGTTTGTTTGGGAGCAGATTTTAAAAGAATATAGGCAAAGGAAGCAAGAAAGACTATTGCAGGATATGCAAACACATAAAAGTGTGGAAGAGCAATGTAAGGATTTAACCATTTTTGCAAAACTTTTTAAATATGGCACGCGCAATAGTGCTCTAATGTATTATCCCGGAATTGCTTTGCCGATTGATTTAACTAAACAGGACAAAAATTTTTTCTTTAAGCATCCAGTGGAGTTTAAAGCTTTGCAACAAAGAGAGTCGCAAAAGCAAATCGTTGCGCTTTTTGGTCCAAGCACAATGCAAGAAAGTTATGTGGATAATGAGAGTGATACATTAGTTTTTAAATTGCAAGCATTACAAAAAGCGCATAAAAATCCTAGAATCCTTTTAAATTTTGGAATTAGTGGCTATACACTTTATGAACAATTTATGCTTTATACCTCTTTGATTTATCCCTTAAAGCCTGAAATTGTTATAGCAGTTTTCTTTGGGGTGGATATTTTTTCAGGCAGGATAAGTTGTGAAAAATTATTGGAGCAGCACGCAATCTTTTATGGAGGAGGTTTGTTGGAAAAAGATTATAGGGATTTAACGCAAAGTATTCTTCCAATGAAATATCAACTTTTACAAGCAGGGGAAAAGCCTACGCTAAATACTGATACAGCAATTTTAGAAGCCCTACAAACGCGCTTAGAGCAATTTAATGCAATGGTGAAAAGTTATGGAGGGAAGTTTTATCCTATTATTACGCCTTTGCTTGCTTGCAAAAAAGAATGGAGTAGAGAAGAGAAAGAAAATTATTCTGCAACATTAAAAGACTTTAAAAACATTGCATACGAGGATACAAAGCGGGAAATCTCTTTGATTGAAGCTTTTAAAGCAATGCCAAGAGATTTTACTCTTTATGATGGAAATGCAGCGATAAAGGAATCCAAAGAAACACTTTTTATGGATTTTATCCACCTAACACCAAAGGGAAACGCAGAATTTGCTAAATACATTAGCAATCTTGTGCGTTAAAAATCTTTTGATTATAATTGCATAAAATTTGGAATCTTTAAGGGTTAAGATGGAATATGATGTAATTGTCATTGGTGGCGGACACGCAGGGATTGAAGCTTCTATTGTGGCGGCAAAAATGGATTGTAAAACCTTGCTTTTAACAATGCTTGTAGAGCAAATTGGAGCAGCAAGTTGTAATCCCGCTGTTGGTGGGCTTGGCAAAGGGCATTTGGTCAAAGAAATTGACGCACTTGGTGGAGTTATGGGTTACATTACAGATAAAAGCGGAATCCAATTTAGAACCCTTAATGCTTCAAAAGGTCCTGCTGTGCGTGGAACGCGTGCGCAAATTGATATGGACAGATACAAAATTCTTGCTAGGGATATTTGCTACCGCACAAAAAACCTAGAAATATCCCAGCAAATTGTGGAATCGCTAGTGTTAGAAAAAGATTCCATAATTGGCGTAAAAACAGCCATTGGCAAGGTTTATCGCGCAAAAAAAGTGGTGCTAACAACAGGCACATTTTTGCGCGGGAAAATCCACATTGGAGAAAACACTTCTAGCAATGGACGCGCAGGGGAGCCACCAGCAATGGAGCTAGGAGAGAATTTAAGGGAATTAGGGCTTGATGTTGGGAGATTAAAAACAGGCACTTGCGCGCGTATTAAGGCAAGCAGCATTAATTTTGAGATTTTAGAGAAGCACTATGGTGATACGCCTGCTCCATTTTTTAGCAAAAAAACCCAAAAAGAACTTGGAGAAAATCCCTTTAATCCCGTGCAACTCCCTTGTTATGTAACTTACACAAATGCAAAAACACACGCAATTATTAGAGAAAATTTTCATCGCGCGCCAATGTTTACGGGGCAAATTGAAGGGATAGGTCCTAGATATTGTCCTAGCATTGAAGATAAGGTGAATCGCTTTAGTGATAAAGAGCGGCATCAGCTGTTTTTAGAGCCACAAACGCTAGAAGCAAATGAGTATTACATTAATGGTTTAACAACTTCCTTGCCCTTTGATGTGCAAGAAGCGATGATTCATAGCATTGAGGGTTTAGAAAATGCAGAGATTGTGCGTTATGGTTATGCCATTGAGTATGATTATATTAATCCCACAGCATTAAAACACACGCTAGAAACTAAGAAAATACGGAATCTTTATTGTGCAGGGCAAATTAATGGCACAACAGGCTATGAAGAAGCCGGCGCACAGGGGATAATTGCCGGAATTAATGCGGCTTTGAGTGCGCAAGGTAATGAGGAGGTTGTATTAAAGCGCAACGAAGCCTATCTTGGTGTAATGATAGATGATTTGGTTACAAAAGGCACAAAAGAGCCTTATAGAATGTTTAGCTCGCGTGCGGAATACCGCTTGCTTTTGCGTGAAGGAAATGCGATTTTTAGGCTTGGTGAGCTTGCGTATTCTTTAGGATTAATGGAGGAAGAGGAGTATAAAGAGTTGCAAAAAGATAAGATAGCTATTAAAGAAGGTTTAAAATGGCTAAAGCACACATCTGTAACGCCAAGTGCTTTGGTGTTGAAATTTTTAAATGCTATTGGTGAGGATAGAATTAGCGATAAAACACATTGGGGAACGATTGTTGGTCGCCGTAGTTTTGATGTGTCTAAACTTTTAAAGATTCAAGAAGTGGAGAATTGCCCCTTTGCAAACTATTCAGAGCGTGCATTAGAGGAGATTTTAGTCGAAGCAAAGTATTGTAACTATATCCAAAAACAACAAGATATGATTGATAATATGGATGAGATGTTAAGCATTGAGATTCCGCAAGATTTTGTATTTGATGGACTTCCGGGGTTAAGTTTAGAAGTGGTTGAAAAACTTAAAAAATTTAATCCTAAAAGTTTATTTGAAGCAAGTGAGATTAGCGGTGTAACGCCTGCTAGTTTGGAAGTTTTGCAATTGTATATCCATTTGCACCATAAAAAATAATCTTTATTTTATTAAGATTGCGCTAAAATCTAAAAATTTTAAACTTAGGTTGTAACAATGAATAAACTAGGCTTCAATAAGATGTTTTTGCTTGTTAGTGTGGCTTTAATTGGTGTGCAAAGTGCTCTTTTTGCGCAAGATGAGTCACGGCTTGATGCGTATAATAAATTGCGCAAAGTTATTGGAACGGTGGAGAAGTATTATGTTGATGAGCTAACACTCAATGAGATTGTGGATAAGGCAATTGATGGAATGCTTTCCAATCTTGATGCACACTCAGCGTATTTAGACGAAAAGAAGTTTGAAGATTTAAAGATTCAAACTGATGGGCAATTTGGCGGCATTGGAATCACAATTTCCCTAAAGGATAATGCGCTAACAATCGTTGCGCCTATTGAAGGCACTCCGGGCGATAAGGCGGGGTTAAAAAGTGGGGATATTATTCTAAAAATAGATGATGAAAGCACGCTTAGTATGGGGATTGATGATGCGGTTAATAAAATGCGTGGTGCGCCAAAAACAAAGGTTACTCTAACCATTGTGCGTAAAAATGAACCAAAACCCTTAGTGTTTGAAATTGTGCGCGATAATATTAAAGTGGAATCGGTGTATTCTAAGCAAATCATAGATACAGATTATGTGTATTTGCGTATAACTTCTTTTGATAAAAACATTACACAACGCGTTGGTGAAGAGCTAAAAAAATACAAAAAAATTGATGGAATTGTGCTTGATTTGCGTAATAATCCGGGAGGACTTTTAAATCAAGCAGTTGGACTTAGTGATTTATTCATCAAAGATGGCATTATTGTGTCTCAAAAAGGGAGAATTAAGGATGAAAATATTGTGTATCGCGCAACAGGTAATACGCCTTATGCTACGATTCCGCTTGTTGTTTTAATTAATAATGGAAGTGCGAGTGCAAGTGAGATTGTTGCAGGTGCGATTCAAGATAATAAGCGTGGAGTGCTAGTGGGTGAGGGAACATTTGGTAAGGGAAGTGTGCAAGTTATTTTGCCAACAGAGAAAAAGGAAGCATTGCGTTTAACTATTGCGCGTTATTATTTGCCAAGTGGGCGAACAATTCAGGCTGTGGGAGTAACGCCAGATATTGAAGTTGCCCCAGGTGCAGTGCCCGATGAAAACAATGGTTTTAGCATTAAGGAAGCAGATTTACAAAAACATTTAGAAAGTGAGCTAGCAAAAGTGGATAAAAAAGAGAGAAAACAAAGTGATCCTAAAACCACAATCACGCAAAAGCAAATTTTACAAGACATTCAATTAAAAAGTGCCATTGATGTTTTGAAAGTCTTTAAAGTCTTATAAGGGGCAAAAAGTGCAAGCTACACAAAAAGAACTCCTTTATGAAGGTAAAGGGAAAAAGCTTTATAAAACCGATGATGAGAATCTTGTGATTTCTGAGTTTAAAGATGATTTAACGGCATTTAATGCTGAAAAAAGGGGGAGCGAGCAGGGTAAAGGTGTTTTAAATTGCAAAATTTCTACCGAGATTTTTAAACTTTTAGAAAAAAATGGAATCCAAACGCATTATGTGGAGATTTTGGCGGATAACTTGATGCTTTGTAAGCTTGTAAAGATTATTCCCATTGAAGTGGTTGTGCGTAATGTTGCAACAGGTTCTTTAAGTAAGCGTTTAGGGATTCAAGAGGGGGAGGCACTGCCCTTTGCTCTTGTGGAATTTTATTATAAAGATGATGCGTTAGGCGATCCTTTAATTAATGATGAACACGCACTCCTTTTAAATTGTGTAAAATCTGTGGAAGCTTTGGATAAATTGCGTAAAATTGGGCGTGAAGTTAATGATGTTTTACGTGACTTTTTTGATAAAAAGAATCTCATTTTAGTGGATTTTAAATTAGAATTTGGAGTGGATAAAGATAGGAATATCTTACTTGCTGATGAAATCACACCAGATTCTTGTAGATTTTGGGATAAAGACACGAAGGAAAAGTTAGATAAAGATCGCTTTAGGCAGGATTTAGGCAATGTCAAAATGGCGTATGCAGAGATTTTAAAAAGAATCCTAAACTAAGGTAAATGATGCAAGTAGAAGTGATTATTGGGTTGAAAGAAGGGGTTTTAGATCCGCAAGGAAAGGCTGTTCATCACGCATTGGAATCGCTGGGTTTTAAAGGTATTCAAGGGGTGAAAACAGGTAAGGTTATTACGCTAGAGATTGCCAATAATAATAAAGAAGAAGTCAAAAAAGAAGTGGAATCTATGTGTGAGGTGTTGCTTGCAAATTTAGTGATTGAAAACTACACAATAAAGATATAGTAATGGTTGCAATCCTTCAATTTCTAGGCACAAATTGTGAATACGATACGGAATATGCCTTTTCTTTACTTGGTGTGAAAACGCAAATTGTGTGGCATAAAGAAGTGGAGCTTCCTAAAAATACACGTTTAGTTGTGATTCCGGGTGGATTTAGTTATGGGGATTATTTGCGCAGTGGTGCGATTGCTAGATTTTCTCCCATTATGCAGGCAGTTGTGAGGTTTGCAAATGCAGGTGGTTATGTGCTTGGGATTTGTAATGGATTCCAAATTTTGTTGGAGAGTGGTTTGCTTCAAGGTGCAATGAAGCGCAATGTAAATTTACATTTTATTTCTAAAAAATGTGATTTAAAAGTTGTAAATAATTCTAATATTTTTTTAGAAAAATTTCGAAATGGAGATGTGCTTAGAATTCCCATTGCGCACGCAGATGGGAATTATTATATTGATGAAGAAGGGCTAAAATCACTTGAAGCAAACAATCAAATTTTACTAGAATATGTCAAAAATCCCAATGGTTCTGTGCGTAATATTGCAGGAATTTGTAATGCTAAAAGAAATGTTTTTGGGCTAATGCCTCATCCTGAACGCGCTGTAGAAAAAGTGTTGGGCGAAGATGTTGGGTTAAAAATGCTTGAGGGTTTTTTGAAAATTTTATGAGAATTGCGTTTGCTCTTTTGTGTGCCTTTTGGGTTTTTGGAATTTATGGAGTGGTTTTTGCAGAGGAAGCACGCATTTTAGAAGTTTTTAGAGTGGCAGAAAGCCGTTTAAGTGCGCTAGGAAATGTAGAGGCTCCATTGCTTGTTGATAGTATCAACGATGAGGCGCAAAATACGGATTTTAAAAAGAATGCCATTGACGCACAAACTCCGCTCCCTGATGCTGCGATAGAAGATGCGCAAGGCAATATGGAATCTAAAAATCCTTCTAGTGAATTTGAGCAAGATACAAGGATAAAAGATTTATTTAAGGCAGCTTCTAATAACTCTTTAGTGAAAAATGTTTATTTAGAAGCACGCACACCTTTAGTGGATATTTTATATGTTAATCAAGTGATTGCTTTAGAATTTAAAATGTTAATTTTTACGCAGTATTCTGCTATTAACACAGAATTTATTTTTGAAGATTTCGCATTAAAAGATAGTGTAGAGGTGTTGAATCCTAGGCAGCCTTGGGTGTTAAATGTTGAAGATTCTAGTCTTAAGAATACATTTTATTTAAAAATCAAGCAATCACAATTTGCAATTCCTAGTCTTAAAGTAGATGTGCATACGAGCGATGGATTGGTGAGTGAGAGTCTTGTTGGAAGCAATGGCAGAGCCATTAAACTAGAACGCAAGGGTGCATATTCCCAAGTTTTAGCGCAAGATTTACAGATTTTAGACACTAAGATTACAAGCTATGATTTAACGCAAAACTTGGCAGTGTTTCAACTCCAAAGCACAATGGGAAATTTATTTGATTTTCATTTAGATTCCTATAAACAGCAAGGTATTGAAAGTAAAAGCGGAGATGATAGGCAGGCAGTAGCATTTTATTATGTGATTGTGCCAAAGACACTTGATGTTATTAGCTTTGATTATTTTAATACACAAAATGCAAAATACCAAACGCTAAAAGTTCCTAATATTGCCATTGAAGATCGCGTTAGCACACAGAGTGATATTAGACCAAAAAATAATTATCAATTTTTCCAAATTTCTTTGATGGTATTCTTTGCGCTCTTGTTTTTTGGGCTTTATGTGTATAAGCGTAAGGTGATTTTTGTCGTGTTTGCTGTTTTTGCATTGGGGCTATTGTTGTATTTTTTAACACTAAAGAGTACAGTAACGCTTAAACCTAATGTTGTTTTAAGAATCCAGCCGACATTTAATTCTACAATTGTTTTAACGACGCAAAATGCGATAAAAGCAGAGATTTTAGGAGAGCGCAATCATTATTATAAAGTGCTCTTAGAAGATGAACGCATAGGATGGGTGAGAAAAGATGATGTCCAAGATTAGAGCTTATAGCGCATTGGTGTATATTTTGCTTGTCATACCTTTTGGCATTGTGTTAATGTATGGTTTTAATGCCTTTCATCGCAAAATCCGCCAAAGCATAGCGTTAGTTTTTTTAAAGCTTTTTAGGGTTAAGGCGCACATACAGGGTGCATTAGATCCAAGTGCGCAAATTTTAATTATGAATCATCAAAGTTTTATGGATGTGATGTATTTTGAAGCAATCCATCCTAATAATCTTTGCTGGATTGCTAAAAAAGAGCTTGGTGAAGCATTTTTGTATGGACACGCACTAAAAGCCCCTAGGATGATTTTAATTAATCGTGAGAGCAAAAAAGAGCTTGTGTTTTTGCTAAAAGAAGCTAAAGATAGGCTAGATAGTGGCAGAATGCTCTGTATTTTCCCAGAAGGCACACGCTCTAAAGGGGGAGAAAAACTACTTCCTTTTAAAAGTGGAGCAAAGGTTTTAGTGGAGCATTTTAAGCTAAAGGTGCAACCTGTTGTGTTTTGTGGCACGCGGAAATGCTTTAACTTTGAAAAGCTAGAGTTTGATAATGCGCCATTTAGCGTGCAGTATTTGGAATCTTTTACCCCAGAGAATCCAAAATGGTTTGAGGAATTAGAAAAACAGATGCAAGAAGTTTATTGCATAATGCATCAAAGGCAGAATCAATGCACGGCAGAATAGTTCGTTATCTAAATAGCAATGGTAAGGGCGTTGTGATAAACGCTTCTAAAATGCTTTTTGATTTTAATAAAGAAACTTGGCACGATAAAAAGGTAATGCCAATGGTTGGAATGTATGTAGAATTCCGCTGTAATGAAGCGCATCAAATTACAGATTGCAAAGTTTCAAAATTCCAAGAGTTTGGTGGCAACACGATGGTGAGTGAGGCAGACTTTTGGAGGTATGATACTGATGAAGAGTTGCTTACACTTCAAAGCAATGCGCGTGATGCAATCGTGCAAAAGATTTATAAAAGCACAGATTACACTAAAATTAAAGAAATTCCACTTACCATTAAGCTTGTTGAGACTATTAAAAACTACTTCCATCAGGAGTTTTTAGCAATTTCTTTTCTTAATGATTTGCCTGTTTTTGAAGAAGAAATCTTCTTTGATTATACGCATTTAAAGCGTTTTGGTATGAAGGCGTTGGATCATTTACTTTTTAATGACAAAACCATTGCTAAAGATGATTTTATAGAGGAATTAAGTGTTATGACGCGTTTGGATTCCGCATTTTCTGATTTTTCGCGTTATAATAATGCCAATTTGCAACAAATTTTCCAAGATTCTTTTTTGTCAAAGCAGTGTCATTATCAAGCTTTAGTTGTGGCTGTTAATAATACAAAAGATAGTCAAAATCTAACGCAAAAGCGCATTAATACCTTAAAGGGCGACATTTTGCTGCTTGAGCGTAGAATACAATCTAATGTGGAATTAGATAAAAGCACACAAAAATTAAATAAGTTAAAAAAAGATCTAGAAGAAATGTTAAAGGCAGAAAAATATTATGGCGGACTTTTTACGCATCTTATGGGTATGAAAGAGAAATTTGATGCTTTTTATTTAAAATCTTTTTCTGAACTTTATCAGAAAATTTATATCCGAATTTTTAAAAAAGTTAAAAGCGGATTAGATATTTGTATTACAATTTTAGATAATAAAATTTATCATAAAGTTACAAAATCTGTTGCATTTTCTAAAAATTTTTTCAAAACTCCAGAAAATGATCGCATTCCCAATATCATTTATTTTGTAGAGCAGTATATGGAGCATCTTAATAAAGACAGACTGAATGAAAAAGATGCCTTAGTCTATCGTTATGTGAATAGGGTTTGCAAAAAACATAGAAAATACTTTTTAGTCATTAGCACAAATGAAAAGCGCGCAACAGAGATTAAACTAAAAATACTAGAGCAAAATAAATTTAATGTTGTTAAAACTGCTTATAAAAATACAATTTATTTTACAATGGTTAATGAGATACATTTTGATTGCATCTACATAGATCCAGAAAATGTATGGAAAAGTCCTAATGAATTTATAAGAGAAATCAAAGCATTAAAAGCAAATGAAAACACAAAATTTTCTATTCTACCGGGCTCTGTTAAGGAAAATCGCTTTGGCTTTACTGAATAAATTGGGTAAGTTTAATGCTATAATTAGGGCTTATGAAATTTAAAATAAAAGGGAATTATGAAACAGCAAACAAATATGTATCAATGGAATATAGGGGGAAGTTTTGAGGATTTTGGTTTTAAAAAAAGTGTGCTAAGAGGGATTAGGGAGGCAGGTTTTACAGAGCCTAGCCCCATCCAAAAAGAAGCGATTCCAATTATTTTAGATGGACTTGATGTGATTGCGCAAGCACAAACAGGCACAGGAAAAACCGCTGCTTTTGGCTTACCAGTGATTAACAATTTGAAAAATGATGGAAGCATTGAAGTTTTGATTATTACGCCAACAAGAGAATTAACAATGCAAGTGAGCGATGAAATCTTTAAGCTTGGTAAATACAATAGAGTTAGAACCGTTTCTCTTTTTGGTGGGCAGTCTATTAAGCGACAAATTGAACTTTTGGAGAAAAAACCCCAAGTGGTTATTGCAACTCCGGGGCGATTATTAGATCATTTGCGCAATGAACGCTTAAAAAATTTCTATCCTAGCGTTGTGGTGCTTGATGAATCCGATGAAATGTTGGATATGGGATTTTTAGACGATATTGAAGAGATTTTTACCTATCTTTCCAATGACCGCCAAACCTTGCTTTTTTCAGCAACAATGCCAACACCTATTAAGCATTTAGCGCAAAAGATTCTAAGCAATCCAAAATTTATTAAAGTAACTCCAGATGATACGACAAATCAAGACATTATTCAGCGTTATTATATCATCAATGAGCAAGAGCGCGAAGATGCAATTGTGCGTCTTATTGATAGTGAAATGCCTCAAAAGGCAATCATTTTCACAAGAATGAAAAAGGAAGCTGATATGCTCTCCCAACGCTTGCTTTCACGTGGTTTTAAAGCTAGTGCATTGCACGGCGATATGGAGCAAAGAGAGCGCGTAAAATCCATTAAAGCCTTTAAGGATTCCCTTGTTGATATTTTAGTTGCCACAGACATTGCTGCAAGAGGGCTTGATATTAGCGGCGTTAGCCATGTGTTTAACTTTCATATTCCGTTAAATCCAGAATCCTATGTGCATAGAATCGGAAGAACTGGCAGGGCGGGTAAAAAAGGCGTAGCAATCACACTTGCAACACCTTTGGAGTTTAAAGAATTGCGTCGCATTAAGGAGAATACAAAGGCAAGCATTGCATTGTATGAGATTCCAAGCATACAAGACACAATGGACAAAAAGGATGCTAAGATTTTAGAAAAAATCCTAAAGCACACAATCAGCGATGATGCCTTGCGTGTGTATGAGCAAGTGCGTGGGAATGCGGATATGACACAGCTTGTTTGTAAGCTTCTTTCAATGGTGCTTGCAGATTCTAAAGTGCTAGGACCAAACAAAATAGGCTTAAATAAAAAGGACTTAAACGCCTTGCAATTTCAATTAGAAGACAAGCATAAAAAGGGCAATAAAAAATCAGATAAGAATAGTTACAAAAATAAATTCAATAACAATAACAAATCCAAAAAAGATTCCAATAAAAAATCCGTAAAAAGGAAAAAGTAATGGATTTTCAGCCCTATCCTTTTGAGAAACTCCAAGCACTCATTAAAGACATTCCTATCAAGGCAGGGCGTATTGCGCTTACCATTGGAGAACCGCAGTTTCCAACTCCTAAAAACATTTGCAACGCCTTAAAAGACAGCGTGGATTTACTTAATAAATATCCAAAAACTGGCGGTGAAGATTATTTAAAACAAGCAATGCTAGGCTTTATAAAATGCCGTTTTGGTGTGGATTTAGATTTCGCAATGCTAATCCCAACCTTTGGCACGCGCGAAGTGCTATTTAACTTCCCACAATTTTATTTATTTGACAAAAAATCCCCTGTGATAGCCCATCCAAACCCATTTTATCAAATCTATGAAGGGGCAGCCATTGCAACAAGGGCAAAAACAATCTATATGAATCTAACACCCCAAAACAACTTCACTCCAAGTTTAACTAAAGCACAAATGCAAGAATGCAATCTAGTGATTCTAAACTCGCCTAACAATCCCACAGGCTCTACAATGTCCCTAGACTCCCTAGCACAATGGGTAAATCACGCCTTAGAATATGACTTTTTGCTTTTAAACGATGAATGTTATAGTGAAATTTACAGCGATAAAAAGCCAACTTCTATTTTACAAGCAAGCATTGCAGTGGGAAATACGCAATTTAAAAATGTCTTAAGTTTAAATTCTATCTCTAAGCGTTCTAGTGCACCGGGGCTTAGAAGTGGTTTTATAGCAGGAGATTCTACTCTCTTAAAAGATTATGCACAATATCGCACTTATGTGGGTTGTGCCTCTCCTTTGCCTTTGCAAAAAGCAGCAAGCGTTGCTTGGAGTGATGTAGCACACACAGAGTTTTCACGCAAAGAATACGCAAGCAATCTAAAGCTAGTGCAAGAAATTTTATGCAAAAAGATTCCAAATTTACCCATTCCAAAAGACAGCTTTTATGTGTGGCTTCCTGTGGATGATGATTTAGCCTTTACGCGCAATCTCTTAGAGCAAGAAAATATCTTAGTTTTGCCTGGGAGTTTTCTATCGCGCACAGATGCACAAGGACAAAACCCCGGAAGTAACTTTGTGCGTTTAGCTTTGGTGTATGAAGAGGCAGTGATTAAGGATGCGCTTTTAAGGATTGCAAAATGGATATGATTAAAAGAATCCATTTTATAGGAATTGGTGGAATTGGAATCTCTGCGTTAGCGAAGTTTTTACGCGCACAAGGCGTGGAGATTAGCGGTTCTGATGTCGCAGAAGGAAGTCTTACAAAAGAGTTAAAGGCAATGGGGATAAAGGTTAGTATTCCGCATTCTAAGGAAGCCATTTGTGGGCAGGATTTAGTCATTCACTCTGCAATCATTAAAGAAGACAATATTGAAGTCCAAGAAGCCCGTGCACAAAATATTCCTGTGCTCTCACGCAAGGAATCGTTAAAAAGGATTTTAGGGAATAAAGAAGTTTTTGCAGTCGCTGGTGCGCACGGCAAAAGCACGACAACAGCAATTTTGAGTGCGATTTTAAAAGATGCAAGCGCATTAATTGGTGCAGAGAGTAAAGAATTTCAGTCAAACACACGCGCATTAGACGGAAATCGCGTTGTGTTTGAAGCGGATGAATCAGATAAAAGCTTTTTAGAATGCAATCCCACTTGTGCGATTGTTACCAATGCAGAGCCTGAGCATATGGAAGCTTATGAATATGATTTAGTGCAATTTTATCAAGCTTATGAAAGTTTTTTGCGCCTTGCAAAGATTTGTATTATTAATGCTGAAGATTCCTTTTTAGGGGGATTAGAAAATTTAGGCAACCTTTGTGTGCGTTTCTATCCTAGCAAAGATTTGCAAAATATCCGTTACATTGTAGAAAATGGTATGCCAAAGACGCAATTTAGTTTGACAAATGCTAATAAGGATTATGGCACATTTAGCGTGTATGGTTTAGGTGAACACATCGCTATTGATGCAGCTCTTGCAATCTTGGCAGCTTCACAGATTCTGCCTTTGAATGAAATTAGAAAAAATATCCAAAATTATTGTGGAATCAAAAAGCGATTTGACATTTTAACACAGGGTGAGTGCGTGATTATTGATGATTACGCCCACCACCCCACAGAAATCACTGCTACACTAAAAGCACTCAAAAAATACCAAGAGCTAACAGGAGCAAAGCAACTAGTTGCTATTTGGCAGCCGCATAAATACTCGCGCATTAAAGACAATTTAGAGGGTTTTATTGCCTGTTTTAAAGGTGTAGATGCTTTGGTAATTTTGCCGGTGTATGCAGCAGGTGAAGATGCGATTGCTATGGATTTTGTAGCTCTTTTTGCGCGGTATAATCCTATCTTTGTTGATGAAGTGAAACGCACAGGCAATGCGCTACATTTATTCAAAGATAGCAAGCAAATTGCGTGTTTAGAAAAAGGAATTTTAGTAGGTTTTAATGCAGGAAATTTAACCTATGCTCTAAGAGGAGGAATCTAATGGTGCGTTTTATTCTGATTGCAATCCTTGTTATTCTTTTGCTTGCCTTACTGCTCCAACTGCTTGCAAAATATAATTTCATCAGTTATAAAGCGCGCTTAAGCATTGGCATTGCATTGCTAGTGATTGCTTTGGGTATTGGGATTTTTACGCTTAATCAAGATAGGGCAGAGGCGCATTTGACGCAGCTTGCGCAAAGTTTCCTGCAAGGTAAAATGCTAGAGTGTCAAGTTGGCACACAGAGTTTAGAAGTGAGCAATGCAACCTTTAATTTTATCAGTGGCACGCTTACGCTAATGGGTAAGGAAGGGGGCAAACATAAGCGCGTAACAATCCCGCTAAAAGCCTGCATTATAAAAGAGTCTTAAAAGTGCAAGAAAATCTTAAAACACTTGATTTAGAAGAATATTATGAAAGCTTTGAAGGCTTTTTAGCACGCCCTAAAGATTTATACTTACAGGGCGATACAAAGGTGCATTTGCGCTACATTAATGCCCTTGAAACATTGCTTTTTACTCCGCCAATAGCAGTGAAAAACTTACAATCACAGCTTGCGCTACTTAAAAAATTTGCCTATTTAAAATTAGATGAAATCTTTGAATTTGTGAAAATTATGCGCTATTTTCTTTATTTAAAGAGCTTAAAGTGTGAGGGGATTTTAGGGGAATGGTTTGGAGCAATCCAAATTCCAGAGCAAATTCTCCCCATTATCCATTCTTTTTTAGAAGATGGCAAGCTAAAAGAGGGAATTTATTTAGAATTGGATTCCATTAATGCCAGCCTTGAACGCTTAAAAAGAGAGATTGCAGAGCAGCTCTTGCGCATCTTAAACCAAAATAAACTCACCCCCTACCTAGTTGATAGGCAAATTCACCTAGTCAATGATGAGGAATGCTTGCTTTTAAAGGCTGGATTCCATCACATTCTAAAAGGACAGATTTTAGACCGCTCTGCCTCAGGGTTTTTTTATGTTCTTCCCCAAAGCATTGTAAATTTAAAAGATAAACAAAACACATTAACGCATCAAAAAGAAGCAAAACTTTTTGAAATCACACGCGAAATTTCTAGCATTTTCACGAAGCATCTATTGTTTTTAAAATACATTGATAAAGAGTTTGACCGCTTTGATGCTTACCAAGCGCGCATACATTTTGCTAAAGCTAAGAATTTGGAGTTTCTAGCTCCTAAGCCAAATTCTACTGAGATTATTTTAGATTCCTTTAAACATCCCGCATTAAAGAATCCAAAGCCCATTACTTTGCATTTTAAAGGGCAAGTGTTAATGGTAACAGGAGTCAATGCTGGTGGAAAAACAATGCTTTTAAAATCCCTTTTAAGCGTGGTTTTTCTCTCAAAATATTTAATTCCACTTCCCATTAATGCGACAAAATCTAGCGTGGGTAGTTTTAAGCATTTGCATTGCATCTTAGAAGATCCGCAAAATAGTAAAAACGATATTTCTACCTTTGGGGGTAGAATGCTAGAGTTTAGCCATATTTTAAAACAAAGCGATGGAATCATTGGCATTGATGAGATTGAGCTAGGCACAGATAGCGATGAAGCAGCAAGCCTTTTTAAAGTGCTATTGGAATCTTTGATGCAAAATCACAATAAAATCATTATCACCACACACCATAAACGCTTAGCAGCACTAATGGCGGGGGATAAGCGTGTGCAACTGCTAGCAGCCCTTTTTGATGAAGCAAATCAGATTCCAACTTTTAGCTTTTTAGATGGCATAATTGGCAAGAGTTACGCCTTTGAAACTGCATTGCGCTATGGAATCCCAAAAGCACTGATTAATAGCGCAAAAACCCTTTATGGTGCGGATAAAGAGAAGTTAAATGTTTTAATCCAAAATGCTTCCCAGCTTGAAATGCAACTCAATAATGAAATCACACAAGCGCAGGAAAGAAGTGCATTTTTAGAGCAGAAAATCCAGCATTTAAAGGGTAAAGAAATAGCCTTGCAAGAGAAGTTTAACAAGCTCCAAAGCAGGCTAGAAGCCACCTACCAAGACGCCATAAACGCCGCTAAAATCGCAGCCAAAGAAAAATCTACAAGTGATATTCACAGAGCATTAAACCACGCAAATACTTTGATAAACAAAGCAAAATCCATAAAATCCGATTCCAACATTAGCCTTAACAAATCTGATTCCAACATTTCCTACACCAAAGGCGCACGCATAAAATACCGCAATATGCGTGGAATCATCTTAAGCACGAACAAGCAAGGCGCATTAATAGAGTTAGAAAATGGAATGAAAGTTAAAGTAGCCTTTAGAGAGCTAAAGTTAAGCGGCAACACACCAACACCTACAACAACAATTGACATTCAAGCCCCACAAGCCGCCTCCCCCACGCTAGATTTGCACGGAATGCGTGCAGAAGCTGCCTTAGAAGCCTTAGAAGGCTTTCTTTCAAAGAGTCTAATTGCTGGTTTTGATGAGGTGCTAATTTATCACGGAATCGGAACAGGACGCCTTTCAAGCGTGGTAAGAGATTTTTTAAAATCCCATCCAAAAGTTGTAGAATTTCAAGATGCCCCGCCAAAAGCTGGTGGCTTTGGTGCAAAAATTGTGAAATTATAAGTTTAAATTTAACAAAATGCACACTTTCTAATTTTTGTCTTTAATGCAAGTGGAGCTAATACGCTAAAAGGCGCAACTATTGATGTTAAAGTTTCGCACTCTCTTTAGCGTGTGTGGGTCTGTTAGCGACCGCAGGAAATGCGAATTTCTCAGTAACAGGTGAAGGAGGTGTTTCAGTTGCAGGGCAGGATGTTAGCTTCCATGTTACTAGTAATGGCGCAGGTAATGTTGCAGGCACCATTAAAGTTACAGGAAGCAGTGGTGGTAGTAGTTTAGATTTTAGTGGTGGTAATACTGAACTTAAATTCTCTGGGGCAAATAGTATTACAATTGAACAAAGCGGCACTGGTGCATCATTAAATGATTTATT